>JBMOEW010000112.1:0-1539 GCA_049314555.1 Caulobacterales bacterium | reverse complement strand
TGATGCCGGTGAACACCTTTGCGAGCCCCGCAATGTCGGCAGGTGTGTAGGCTGGAATCTGCTCGCTCCCATTGAGACGGGGCGTGCCGTCGCTATTGAGTTCAACCAGGCCGATGGTCATGAGCTGCATGACCTCCCGCGCATAGTTCTCGTCCGGCGTACGCGTGCCGGCAGCGTCTTCCTTCTGATTGCCGAGGTAGGTCAGGTAGCGGCCCATCATCGGATGGAGCGTCACCTCCTCCAGCAGCGTGCGGAAGTTGCCGAAGGCGTTGCGCTGCAGCATGTCATACCAGGATGCGGCCCCGCGCGTGTCGACAACGGGGTCAGCCAGGGAAATGACAAAAATCTGGGACAGCGCAAATGTGATCCGCTGGCGCAACTGGTCGGGCTCACTGATCGCCTGTTTCCACCAGGTCTGGTAGAAATTGTTCGCGTTGACGGCGCCGTTGGCTGCGAGCGCGCCATCGACAAAGGCTTGATGGCTCAGGCCCGGCTGCGGCAGGGCCAGCTGCGCCGTGATCCAGCCATTTATTCCCTGGCTCTGGACCTCAGAGATGCTGGCGTCGGTAACGCCAAACGTCGCTTGCGTCAGGAGGCGGCCAGCTTCCGATGCTGTCGGCGGCGGGGCTGCGGGGGCTGTTCCGACCCCAGCATTCGGGCTGGTCGATGAGCCGCCTCCGCCGCACGCGGCGAGCAAACAAAACAGTGCCGCAACAAGTGTGTAGCGCATGGGGGCTTCCCGTTGGAGCGACCGGGAATTGGGCGGGTTACTGCGGCGCTCTTGCGAAAGGGCGCCGCCGCGAAACCCGAAACCCGAAACACAGCCAGACAATGCAGAACAATGCGCAGACCATTCAGGCGTCGAATTGCGGGTTCAACACCGACAGGTTGTGAACCGGCGACCTGATTCCCAAGCCTGTCCGGATTTTAGTGTTTTGGGGACGGCGCGCCAGTGAAATCTGGGTAAAACCTTGATCGATCCGCCCATGGGGATGATGACCGACCAGCACGGCCCGGTGTGCCGCGGGGCGGAGAAGAATTGCCTTCGGAGGGATCCCGATGACGCCCGTTTCGCACATGCGGCGCCCCCGCAAGGCAGCCTCACGCGAGGTGTTACGCCTCAGCCGCATGTTCGTGTCCCCCTGGGATCGCGCCTCTTGTCTTGCGAAGCTTCACAGGCAGGGGCGCGCTGCGCAGGCGGCGGCGCAGCGGCGGGAGAGGCCTAGCGGGCAGGTTCGATGAGATCCCACGGATTGCCGTACAGGTCCGAGAACACGGCGACCTTGCCATAGGGCTCGTTTCGCGGGCTTTCGCGGAAGACCACGCCTTCACCGGTCATGTGCGCATGGTCGCGATCGAAATCGTCGGTCTCCGCGAAGAGGAAGACGCGTCCGCCGGCCTGCCTGCCCAGCATTGCCTGCTGGTCGCCCATCGCCTTCGCCAGAACCAGCGCCACGCCCTTAGCGCCTTGCGGCTGGACCACCACCCAGCGCTTGCCGCCGCCCATGTCGATGTCTTCGGCCAGCTTGAAGCCGAGGC
>JBMOEW010000111.1:0-1580 GCA_049314555.1 Caulobacterales bacterium | reverse complement strand
CAACGCTTCTCAGGCTCGCCTCCGGGCAGACACACTTGCCGAACGGCTTCGCACTCGCATGGCCAGGCTCGAGTCGAAAAAGCGCATCGTGCCGCTGCCACCCACTATTGTCGGCGGCGCGTTAGTCGTCCCGGTCGGCTGGTTTACGAAAGCTGCCGACATCGAGAAAATCTCTGCACGAGTTGCCGAGGAGCCTCCGTCATACGGTACACCGTCGAAAGAGGTCGAGTTGTTGGCCATGCAGGCCGTAATGGAGGCGGAGCGCCGTCATGGGTTCACGCCAACCGACGTCTCCTCGGAAAACCGAGGCTACGACATCGAGTCCCTCGATCCCCAGACCGGCAACTTACGCTTTATCGAAGTGAAAGGGCGCATCGCCGGCGCGACCTCCGTCTCTCTCACTCGCAACGAGGTGCTCACCGCTTTGAACAAACCAGAGTCGTGGTATCTCGCCGTGGTATTTGTCGAGAACCGCCAAGGCGGAGAGCCGCGCTACTTCCGGGAACCCTTTCGCGATGGTCTGCAGTTTGCCGCCGCATCCGTGGTTCTTCCTCTGGATAAGATTAACTCAGTTGAAAGCGCATGAAACCGCCGGACTATTTTGAGAAGGTGCAGCGCTCCGCACAGGAAACTTGGGCGCTGCTGGATAGCAAAAGGGAAATCGCTGGCCCATGGCATCAGATGTTTAATCAGGTGCAATATCCACGCGTTATTCTCTCGGAACTCCTTCAAAATGCGGACGACGCCGGCGCCAAACGGGCAAGCGTCACATTTGTAGATGGCGTCTTCACCTTTGAACACGATGGAGCAGATTTTACCGAGGATCAGTTCGCGTCGCTCTGCCGCTTTGGTTTCTCAAACAAGCGAAGCCTGCACACGATCGGTTTTCGCGGCATTGGTTTCAAATCGACCTTCAGCCTTGGCGATGCAGTGGAGGTCCTTTCACCGACACTGGCTGTGTCATTCCATCGTCGGCGATTTACTGAGCCACGATGGCTTGAGAGTGCCACAAGTTCGACCTCGACAATTGTGCGCGTCTCCGTCGCGGACAAAAATCGCGCCAATCAGCTAAAGGGGAGCCTTGCCGAATGGTCGGAGAGCCCATCCTCTCTGCTGTTTTTTAAAAACCTGCGCGAACTCAGCATAGATGGAACTGTTGTCCGTAAACGTGTCACAAAACATGGACCGGTCGAAAGATCGCAATTCCTGAATCTCACCGGAGAAGAAACAGAGCGATTGTTTTTCGTCCAATCCGAAGCTGAAACTTTACCAGAAGATGCTGCGGAGGAGGTGCGAAGCGAACGCGGATTGACCGATTTGGAGGACCTGCACCTCCCTCCATGCGAAATCGAGATCGTGCTTGGCCTGAAGGCACCCCAACGGCTTTACGTGGTGCTGCCGACAGGCGCGGAAATTCCGGTGCCTTTTTCGATCAACGCGCCATTCATCCAGGATCCCGCCAGGATGAAGATCAAGGATCCCGCCACTTCTCCAACCAACCGGTGGCTACTCGAGCGGACTGGACGCCTCCTTGCGCAGACTTTGCTGGACTGGGTAGGCAACAAAGACCTTACGCTGGC
>JBMOEW010000110.1:0-1584 GCA_049314555.1 Caulobacterales bacterium | reverse complement strand
CGCGAAAACTTCCGCGAAGACCGCGCCCAAGCCATCAAAACCGTCACCGGAAGGATTCTTTGAATGACCCTGATCGACATAGATTTCGCTTTCCAAAAACAGATCGCGCGTCAGCGATCCGCCCGCCGCCTCGTAAGCGTCCAATCCCACGAACCGCGCCAGTTTGTCCGTCCCGCGCATGCGCCCGTGGGTGAGATGCGCAAGGACATTGGCGGCATGCGTGACGGGTTTGACCAGGGCCTTGAACACCGCCTCCTGGCGCGCGTGATCCGGCTCGATGCAGAAAGCCCGCGCGGCGTCGAGGGAGAGATCGCCTTTGGGATTGGCGGCTTTCAGCTTCGGCGACAAAGCCGCCAGGGCAAGACGCTGGTCGACATGGCGGATGGTGCAGCCGAACCGTTGCGCGATGGCCGAGGCGTCGAAGCTCCGATCTTTGAGTGCTGCGAACGCGTCCACTTCGTCCATGGCGTCGGTCGCCACGCGTTGCACATTTTCCGCCAGCGAACTTTCCAGCGCTGCTGCGTCATTGAGGATGTGGCACGGGACGGGATAATCTTTGGCGATGGCTCCTTGCTTGGCCAAAGCCTTCAAAGCCGCTAGACGCCGTCCGCCGGCCACGACGGTGAAGCGATCATCACTGGCACGCGTGACGGACAGGTTCTGCAACAGGCCCAGCGATCGGATGGAAGCGGCGAGCGCTTCCAAATCGGCCTTGCGATCGGTGCGGCGGATGTTTTGGTCTGAGATTGTCAGCCTGTTGAGGGGGATGTGTGCGAACCCGGTGTCGGTCACAGCATCGTTCAACTTGGTTTCAGGTTGAGCGTTAACGTTCATGGGAAGTCTCCATGGAGCTTCCCGACGGCGAAATGCGCGCCGGGGTCGCCACCTGCGGCGACCTGTTGGCTTCCGCCCGCGATTAGGGCGCGGGGTCGAGGGCAAGGAGGCGCACGCCGTCCCTCGACGCCGCGACCGCGCGGGCTATTCGTGCCCCAGAGCCGCAGGGGCGACCGTGGCGCGCCAATTGAAATCAAGAGAAGACCGCGCTACCGTAGAACAATGAAGACGATGACCGCCCGCGACGCCAATCAGAACTTTTCCAAGGTTTTGGCCGAGGTTGAGCAGGGGGAGACCGTGCTCATCACCAAGAACGGCAAGACGGTGGCCGAGCTGCGCCCCCGCGCCGACGACCCCCGCGAGGATCCGGTCTGGCGGGCAAACTTTGAGCGGATGATGCAGCTGATGCGCGACACGCCCGATACTGGCTATCGGGTCGGTAAAATCACCGAGGACCACAAATACGGCGACGCGCCGGTCTGAGGGGCATTACTTTGCCGGTCCGCGCGACGCTTGATAGCAACATTCTCGTTTACGCCGAGCTTGAGCCAAAGCAGCGTAAGGGAATTGCCGCGCAGCGGGTCATTGAACTCGCAGCGGCCAATGGTGTGATCGCCAACCAGGCGCTGTTGGAATTCGTCGCCGTCGTCCGCCGACGTTTGCCAACCAGCCTTCCCAGCGCCATTGCGAAAGTTGAAGCGTGGTCGCAGGTGTTCGAGACCGCGCCGACGACTTCGCTCATCATGGCAG
>JBMOEW010000109.1:0-1587 GCA_049314555.1 Caulobacterales bacterium | reverse complement strand
GTTCGGGGATCAGCCTAGCCGCGTCGCGATGAAGATATCACGGCTTGCCCGGCCGCTTAAGTGGAAGCACGGGGGCAGCTGGTGCATCGGGGCGCGCACCAAACCGGGCCGTTGCTGCGTCCACCAACGCCCGCAGGGGATCGGCTTGTAGGTGGGCATAACGCTGTGTTGTCTGCGCGCTTGAATGGCCTAGCACGCGGCCGATCATCGGCAGGGACGCACCTCCCGCCACAAGAAAACTTGCCAATGTGTGACGCAAATCATGCAACCGCACGCCCGGCAGGCCGGCGGCTTCGCGCACCCTCAGCCAATTCTTAGAAAGAGCATTGGCCGGCCCAGCGCCGCCCGTGAGACTTGGAAACACAAACGGGCTAGTGCCGGTGACGGCCCTGCGCTGTGCCAGGATCGCCAATGCTGGCGCACCCAGGGGGATGGTCTTTCGGCCCGTTTTGGAGCGGTGCGCAGGCAGCATCGCCACGCCCCGCTGAAGGTCCACTTCTTCCCACCGCAACCCTTCTATTTCGCCACGCCTTGCGCCGGTCAATGCCAACAAGCGCACCGTGTCGCCAAATGTGGGCGCAATGCGGCCGTCTCGTTCCATGTCGCTGATGGTGGCGAACAAGCGGTCAACCTGCTCGTCGGACAGGAAGGTCTCCCGCTTGCCGGCTGGTGGTTTCTTGACGCCCTTGCAGGGATTGCCGGCGATCAGGTCGCGCTTTTCGGCCCAGCTATAGACTGTGCTGAGTGCCACCAGCGCGGCCCGGGCGGCAGCTTTCCCGCCGCGCACAACCCGCTTGGCGCGCGGTCCAATCTTTTCGACGCGGGCCGTTTTGCCGCCGACGATGGCAGCAACCATGCCTTCCACGTCACCCCGCCGGACGCTCGCGGCCAGCAGCTTGCCCAGCGTCACACGGACATGCGCATCAAGACACGAGCGGTCATGTTCCCAGGATCGAGCGCGCTTGGCGGGGTCCAGCAGTGGCCCTTGCTCCAGATAGGTGTCAATCAGCTGATTAACTGTCACCGCCCGGCGGCGGGCTTCGGCGGCGGCCTCGGCGGCGGCCTTGCGCTCGGTGATGGGGTCGCGGCCGTCCGCCACCGCACCGGCAAGCGCCCGGGCGCGTTCACGAGCCTGTTCGGCCGTGATCGTGCCATGCTCGCCGATGGTGACAATCACCTGCCGGCCGCCGGCCCGATACTTGAACCGATACACCCGCCGGCCGCCAGGCATGACGCGGACATGCAACCCGCCCAGGTCAATGTCCCAGAGTTCGATTTGCGAGCCCTTGGGCGGGGTCGGGACAGCTTCCACAACCCGCTTTGTCAGACGTGCGGTTTCCGGCATTGGCGGCCCCTTCAGGTTTGGTACCTGGACAAACCCAGGTACCAAATAGGTACCACACGGACGGGATTCAGCAAGAGTTCACGGGCGGTCTGCGTGAAGACAAATGTGGTGTTAAGCGATGGGGCCCTTGGGGTAAAGGTGTTTTGAGAGTGTGTCGCAAGAAGGCCCGTGAAGCCCCAAAACGCTAACTTTTAATCAGTAGGTCCCGGGTTCGAATCCCGGCGGGCTCACCAACGTTTTCA
>JBMOEW010000108.1:0-1634 GCA_049314555.1 Caulobacterales bacterium | reverse complement strand
CGTGCAGCGGCTGCTGAAGAATCTCAGGGCCAACGCCACGCGATTTTCCCACGGCCACTCCCAAAAGGAGAAAGCAAGCCCTAATGCCCGACTCGGATCATCCGGCGGAAAAGAGCCACCGCGCCGCCTGGAAAGCTGAGCAGCAGGGCAAACAGCAGGAAGGGCAGGATTGTGAGCCAGTCGTACAGCGATACGTCGACTTTTATGCCGCCCCCCATGCCCATGAGCGTCATCGCGCCGACAACAAAGCACAGGAACTGGCCAAACCGCGGGGCAAAGCTCCTCGGAAGGAGCGCGGACAGAACAAAGCCGATCGCGCCTAGGGCCATCAGATAACGGATGCCGCCGTCCTGGGCCCCCAGCGCCGCAAGTACGCACACTCCCGCGCCAGCATAGCCAATCGCCGCCACCAAGAGGCGTACCAGCGCTTCGTTGCTCATCAACGGCACGTCACTCAGGCTTGTCATCGGCATGCCCCTCCGGTCGTGGGCGATCTCACGTTTGGGTTTTTAAAAAATAAAGGGCTGGGGTGGATGTTGGTGGACAGATATTCACCATCAGGATGGGTTTGGCTTTGCCTTCAACATGTCCTTGTCCGCTAGGCCCTTTGTCTAGTTTCGCTTTGGAGAGGCGGCTCGGGAAATCTGGACACGGGGCTAAGTGGCATCTTTGCCTGAGATCGGCATGATGGCCGAGCGCAGGAGTGACCATGAGCAGACGACCCCGCCGGAACCACAGCCCGGCTCTCAAGGCGAAGGTGGCGGTTGCCGCAGTGCGCGGTGAGACGACGATGGCGCAGCTGGCCGAGCAGTTCGATGTCCACACGAACCAGATATCGATTTAGCGAGGAAAGTCCAAGGCGGACAATCGGTTGTCGGATGGTGGGCGCGACAGGGATCGAACCTGTGACCCCCACGATGTCAACGTGGTGGGCCACGGCCCCAAAACCCATTAAACCCGACTCTAAAGCATTGAGATCAAATAACTTTCGCGATAGCCTTCTGGCGTGGTCCGGCGGCTTGAAACAGCAAACCCCGTTAAAACCCCGTTAACGTAGCCCTCGACGAAGCGCAAGAGGACAATTTTAGCCTCAAAAGCGTGGTGCTCTCCCGTGGGACGAAAAATGAACGGTCGGAGAACGGATTTGGGCGGATTTCACCGGACCACAGCCGATGAAGGTTGTGGATAACTTGCAGTCCCAAACCCGCTCAACTCCGCCTCGGAGCCGTCGGCAAACGCCAGCCAAACCGCAGCGCCAGCACGCGCAATCCAAAGCAGACCGCGCCGGCGGCGATCGCGGCAGGCACGGCAGGGAGCGAAAGCGCTGCGCCAATCGACACGATGCCGGCGCCTGCCAGGGCAGCCAGAGCGTAAACCTCTGTGGGTTTCAGCACATCAGGGACCTGCGCCAGCAACACATCCCGCGCAATGCCGCCGCCGATCCCGGTGAGCATGCCAAGCAGCGCAGCCATCAGCGGATCGAGGCCGAACGCCAGCGCTTTTTGAGCGCCGGCCACGGCGAAAAACGCCAATCCTGCCGCATCCAGCAATCGCAGTGGCCCGATCGCCCGCTGCATCGCCGCCCCGCCCCAAAACGCGATCGCGCCAGCCAACGTTGAAACGGCGATGTAGGC
>JBMOEW010000107.1:0-1776 GCA_049314555.1 Caulobacterales bacterium | reverse complement strand
TCTCATTTATTCACAACGATGTCGAAAAATTGTGCATCCTACCCGGGGAGCCATTGAGCTGATTTTTCTCGATATTTTTCAAGCACTTAGATCTTTTTCCCCTCCTCCGGATCAGCGTTTCCCCTTGCGTTTCCCCTTTTGTGCAGCGTCTCAACGCGAACAAAGGTGAACAGCGGCAACCAGTTATCCACAGGTTTGGACCTTCTGGGAAGCTGCATCAGGCGAGAGTTTCGACCCGCCCTTAGACCTTTTTTGAGCCCGCCAACTCAGGCAACGAATCGAAGAAGGCGTCCGCGGACGCAACATCGATCAGCGTCTTCGAGCCCAGCTTCACCGCCCGAATCGCGCCGACCCCGATGAGGGCATAGAGTTTCGTCCGACCGATTCCATAGCGATCGAGCGCCGTCGGCACCGACATCAACTTTGGCCTTTCGCTCCGCCCTGCACGATTCTGCCGTTCCGTAGACACACCTGCGTTCGCCATTATCCTCTCCACTGCGCCCCCGACCGCCAACGGTCGGCCCCGTCGACTGTGCAAGGGATCTGCTGCTGAGGCGCTTTGCGCAGCACTGCAGCGCATCGCGTGGCTTCTGAGAGGGGCGAGCCGAGCTCTTCGAGCTCATCAGCGCTTGGGGTGGCCCAAAGTGAACCGTTGATGATTCATTTCACATCATCAATCGTCAGCACAATGCGATGTCTTGGCGGCGCCGATGCATCTGGCTGACCTGGTTGATGATGTAGCGTCAATAAGCAAGGAGCGCCCGCAATTCGGCCTCTGACCGCAAGAACGGATTCACCACCCGCATGCCGTCGAGACTCAGGCCGTCCTGCAGGTCTTCGCTCAGGAACACGGTCGCGCCAGCAGCGCGGGCGGCAGACCAGATGACCGCGTCCCAAACCTGAAACTGATGTGCGTTAACCAGACGCAGCGCGTCTGCCATGATGAGCGAAGTCGTCGGCGCGGTCTCGAACACCTGCGACCACGCTTCCACTTTCGCGATGGCGCTGGGAAGGCTGGTCGGCAAGCGTCTGCGGACGACGGCCACAAATTCCAGCAGCGCCTGGTTGGCGATCACGCCATTTGCAGCGGCCAACTCGATGACGCGTTGCGACGCGATCCCCTTTGTCTGTTTCGCTTCCAGCTCTGCGTAAACGAGGATGTTGCTGTCAAGCGTCGCGCGGACCGGCATGGACGCCTCCTCAGACTGGCGCGTCGCCGTATTTGTCGTCCTCGGTGATTTTCCCGACCCGATAGCCAGTATCGGGCGTGTCGCGCATCAGCTGCATCATCCGCTCGAAGTTTGCCCGCCAGACCGGATCCTCGCGAGGGTCGTCGGCGCGGGGGCGCAGCTCCGCGACCGTTTTTCCGTTCTTGGTGATGAGCACGGTCTCGCCCTGCTCCACTTCGGCCAGGACCTTGGAGAAGTTCTGATTGGCGGCGCGGGCGGTAATCGTCTTCATCGTAGTACAGTAGCACACCAAATCTGAGCTTTCAATCGGCGCGCCACGGTCGCCCCTGCGGCTCTGGGGCACGAATAGCCCGCGCGCTCGCGGCGTCGAGGGACGGCGTGCGCCTCCTTGCCCTCGACCCCACGCCCTAAGCGCGGGCGGAAGAAAACGGGTCGCCGCAAGTGGCGACCCCGGCGCGCATTTCGCCGTCGGGAAGCTCAAGGAGCTTTCCCATGAACGTTAACCCTCTAGCTGCAACCGAGTTGAATGACGCTGTGACCGACACCGGGTTCGCACACATCCCCCTCAACAGGCTGACAATCTCAG
>JBMOEW010000106.1:0-1798 GCA_049314555.1 Caulobacterales bacterium | reverse complement strand
GCCGCTTGGCGACGACCGCCGGCTTGTCGCGATCCGCTTCACGCAGGATCGCCACTATCTGCTCATCAGTAAACCGTGACTTGCGCATCTTAACCTTCTTTCCAGAAGGCCGACTTTCAAGCAAGTTTTGGTCCGAAATTCCGGGGGCAGGTCAGATCCAAGTACGGATCTCCGCGACACCCTTGTAAAGCATGTGCGCAAGGAAATAGGTCCCATCGCCACACCAGATGTGATCCAGTTTGCTCCAAGCCTGCCAAAAACGCGTTCCGGAAAAATAATGCGGCGAATATTGCGAAAGATCGCCGAAGACGACGTCGCGAGTATCGGAGACACCTCCACGCTTGCCGATCCAAGCGTAGTCGAAGATCTCCTCAAACATCGCGCAAGGCCTGCCGGTAAGGCGTGAACCTAGTCGGTGGGCGTTGATTGAAGGAGGCCCCAAACGCGAAGCTAGTCAATCAGTCCAGCAAACCGCCAGCCGAGCGTCTCACCTGCGTGGAATGGAACAACGTGGCTCGTCAGGGCCTGCAGTCGGTCTGGAACCACTTGGGCAACAGGCTCGAGCGCAACCCGTCTCCCGTTCAACGGGAGGCCGTAAAATCGAGCGCCGAATTCTGACGCAAATCCCTCCAAGCGATCGAGCGCGCCTTCTTCTTCGAAGGTCTTCGCATAGCTTTCCAACGCCTGTGGCGCGTTAAAAATGCCGGCACAACCGCAGGCGGACTCTTTGTCTCCAACGGCATGGGGAGCAGAGTCGGTACCAAGAAAGAACTTGGCGGAACCAGACGTTGCCGCGCGTCGCAGCGCAAGGCGATGATGCTCTCGCTTCGCGACGGGCAAGCAATAAAAGTGAGGGCGAATGCCGCCTTCGAACATGGCGTTGCGATTGAAATCGAGGTGGTGCGGGGTAATCGTAGCGGCCACATTACGGGGCGCAGACTCAACGAAAGACACCGCCTCTGCTGTGGTAATGTGTTCCAACACAACTTTCAGTGCAGGAAAGTCGCGGATGAGTGGCGCGAGTGTGCGCTCTATGAAGACAGCTTCGCGATCAAAAACATCGATGTGCTTGTCGGTCACCTCGCCATGGAGAAGGAGCGGCATCCCTATCCGCTGCATAACGTCTAAAACCGGATAGATGTTTTGGACGTCCGTCACCCCGTGCGCAGAGTTGGTCGTGGCGTGTGCTGGATAAAGCTTGCATGCGGCAAAGACACCCAGCGAGTAGCCTGTCGCGACTTCAGCTTTGTCGATGCTATCGGTCAGGTAACATGTCATTAGCGGCGTAAAGTCCGCGTCCGGCGCAACTGCCGCGACGATCCGCGCTCGATAGGCTTGCGCCGCGGCCACAGTCGTAATCGGCGGGCTAAGGTTTGGCATGACAATGGCGCGAGCAAATTGTCGAGCCGTGAAATTGACCACGCACGACAGCATGGGCCCGTCGCGCAGATGAACATGCCAGTCGTCGGGCTGACGGATGATCAAAGTCGCAAATGGGCGCGCTTCATTGGCTACATCAGGGCTCTTCAGGGTTTCAGAAGGCAAGCTTGGCGTTCCTTACGTGCAGGCGGCAACGATGAGTTGCAAGGTCTCTTAGTCTTACGCCAAACCGGATTGGGCTGGATAGATGGCCGCGTCAAAACGTCCAATCGTTAGCGGTCGTGGTCTGCCGGCCATGATCCGCTACCCCGGATTTCGCTGTCAAAGTCGCAGGGATTGGCAACTTCAACCCTTAGGCGCGCGCCCTGTCGATAGCGCGCGAAGATGTCCGGTTTTCGTAGCACGGTAAATGTCCGCC
>JBMOEW010000105.1:0-1890 GCA_049314555.1 Caulobacterales bacterium | reverse complement strand
CCAAAGGCTGTCGATTGAGAAGCCTAGCTCTTCCAGTTCTTTCAGCCCGGTGTTGATGGTTCTAACCTCATTGAATTCGTTGATTAAAAGTCGGTTCTCGCTGATTTCGCGTTTGCTGGAACCACCGACCGACGAGCCACTGGTTTGCTCGACCGACATTTCCTTGCCGCTGCGGGCTTCTTCGGATTTGACAAAATCGTCGAGTTCTTTTCGGGTGACAAACCAGCGTTCCTGGCGTCCATGGAAAACGTTGAAGACGGGAAGCCTCCCGGTTTCTAGCTGAACCCGCTGGGCGTGCGTCCGCAGATTGATACCGCGCCTCTCGAGAGCGGTAATTGCGTCTTCCATGCTCGCCAAATTCGTGCAGAGCCGGCGAATGGATTCGCCTTCGATTGTTCGACCATCCTCGGTAATCAACGCGACATCTTCCATGCCACGCTGGAGGAGTTGTCGCTTCATCTCTTCTTCCGTCTGGACGTAGTAGGTTTCTTTCTTGGATTTCACACGGAACAAGGGGGGTTGAGCCACATAGACGTGCCCCTTTTCGATCAGCTGACTCATCTGGCGATAGAAGAAGCACAAGAGGAGTGTGCGGATATGCGAACCATCGACGTCGGCGTCGGTCATGATGATGACCTTGCCATACCGCAGTTTGCTCAAATCCTGATCGCTACCGACGCCGATCCGAATCGCTCCGATGATGCTTTGAACTTCTTCGTTAGCGAGCACCTTGTCTTCGCGGGCCTTGTAGGCGTTGATGATTTTTCCTCGCAGGGGCAGGATGGCTTGAAATTCTTTCAGCCGCCCGCCTTCTGCGCTGCCACCGGCCGAATCACCTTCGACCAGGTAGAGCTCGCACTTGTCGACATCGTTGCTCAAGCAGTCCCGCAACTTTCCTGGCAAGCCAGCGCCACCGAGGACAGACTTGCGGCGGACTTGCTCTCGAGCCTTCCTCGCGGCCTCCCGCGCCTCGGCCGCTTGGATGCCCTTGCGGATAATGATTTTGGATGGACCCGGATTCTCTTCGAGGAAAGTCTTGAGGTACTCGCCGAAAGCAGAGTTCACAATCCCTTCGACTTCGGTATTGCCCAGCTTGGTCTTGGTTTGACCTTCGAACTGCGGTTCCGGTACTCGCATCGAGATGACAGCGGTTAAACCCTCTCGAAAATCTTCGCCGGTAACATTCATGTCCTTGGGGAAAAGGTTGTTCTTTTTGGCGTAGTTATTTAATGACCGGGTGAGTGCCGTGCGGAATCCCGAAACATGTGTCCCACCCTCTTGGGTGTTAATGTTGTTGACGTAGGAATGAACCGTCTCCGTCAACTCGGTGGTGTACTGCACGGCTACTTCATAACCGACGCCGTCTTGTTCGCCGCGAATGAAAATCACTTCCGGGTGCAGGGCATCGGTAGAGCGGTTCAGGTACTCGACGAACTCGATAATCCCTCGTTCGTAGTAGAACTCGTCGGCTTCCCCCGAACGTTCGTCGCGGACTTTGATCCGTACGCCGCTGTTGAGGAAGGCCAAGTCCTGCAGCCGTTTGTGAATGGTGTTGTAGTCAAACTTGGTGACCGGAAAGATTTGAGCGTCGGGCTTAAAGGTCGTTTTTGTACCTTGATTGTCCGTTTTGCCGACCCGATTCACCGGGCCAGTCGGCACGCCGCGTTCGTAGTCCTGCTGGAAGACGTGTCCGTCGCGAGAGACTTCCACCGCGCACCATTCGGAGAGGAAGTTCACGACGGTCACACCGACACCGTGCAAGCCGCCCGAAATCTTGTACGCGCCTTTGTCAAATTTTCCACCAAACTTCAAGACGGTCATTACTCCTTCGAGCGTGGAGATCTCCGGTCCATCTGCTCAGAGAGTTGCTTGTGCCGGTCGACTGGAATC
>JBMOEW010000104.1:0-1899 GCA_049314555.1 Caulobacterales bacterium | reverse complement strand
CGTGCCGCCAGAGGGACTCGAACCCCCGACCCCCTGATTACAAATCAGGTGCTCTACCAGCTGAGCTATGGCGGCGCGGTACTCATGTAGCCTGTGATTTGCGCTGCGCCAAGGCACGCGTCTGAGCGCGGCTGCGCATCGTTTTCTGTTGTGGCGGGCTCGCTTGCAAGGAGCAGCATCGTGACCGCGGGCACAGGCTTTCGCGTTTATCTCTCCCCATAGGCATCGAGACCGGTTAAGGAGAGTGTTAACGTGAATTGGTGTGTGCGCGGTCGCTGCGGCCTTTGGCGCGCCTTTCGATGACAGGGGATGTAGATGAGCTTCTGGGATGGGTTCTTCCGAGTTCTGTTTGGACGTCGCGGCGGAAGCGCTGCTCCTCCTCCTTCGCCACCGGCACCGCCAGCACGCCCGCCTTCACCGCCGGTTTCGCCGCCACCGGCTGCGCCACCAACACCACCGCCGGTAGCTCCTTCGCCGCCCGTTGCCCCGCCACCGACGGCCCCCCCCCCACCGCCGCCCGTTGCGCCGCCACCACCTGTTGCACCGCCCCCGCCGGCGGACTTCTCTTTGGTCTCCTTGCGGGCTCGGGACGCTGCGCGACTGAACAACCAGCAAATCGATGGGCTGGCGGCAAGCCTTGGGGTTGAAGCGGCTGCCATCCGGGCGATTATCTCGGTGGAAAGCGCTGGGGCCGGATTTGCCGCCGATGGGCGCCCCTTGATCCTGTTTGAACCGCAGTGGTTCCGTGAAGCCACTGGCGGGCGCTTTGATGCAAGCCATCCACAGCTCTCGCCAGCGCCAGGGGCCCGGATCAACCTTGGCCGCACCCAGGCCGAACGCTGGGCGATGCTGGAGCAAGCCTATGGGCTTGACCCGGCCGCCGCGCTTTCGGCTACGAGCTGGGGTTCTTTCCAAATCCCTGGACGGTATTTTGCAGCCGCCGGCTATCCCAATGTGCAAGACATGGTGGCGGATCTTTCTTCTTCAGAAGCGCGCCAACTGGCCGCCTTCGATCGCTATTTGCGCAGCCAAAGCCTGGTTGATGAGATCCAGCGGCGCGATTGGGCGGGCTTTGCGCGCGCCTATGAGGGTGAAGCCGGGTCTGGGGCCTATGCCAGCGCGCTGGCGCGGGCCTATGCGGCATTGGCACCGCCGCCCCCGCCAGGTGATGGGTATCTCGAAAGCTTAAGGGCGCAATCGACGGCTGCGCTCACGGTGGACGATTTCGCGGCTGCTGCGACACGGCTCGGGGCTGAGCGTGAGGCCATTCAAGCGATCGTCCAGGTGGAAAGCGGACCGCTTGGGGCCTTTGCGGCTGATGGCCGGCCAATCATCCTGTTTGAGCCGCACATTTTCTCGCGGCTGACCCAACGGCGCTTTGACGCCACCAACCCAACCATCAGCTACCCAACCTGGGATCGGACCCGGTATCCCCGTGACCAGGCTGGCCGTTGGGAGCAGTTGCGCCAGGCCTATGCGCTTGATCGCGAAGCGGCGGTGGCATCAGCCAGCTACGGGTTGTTCCAGATTATGGGCTTCAATTACGAGCGCTGTGGGTTCGCCACCGCGACCGCGTTTGTGGCCAGCTATTCGCAAAGCCAAGTTCACCAGTTGATGGCGTTTGAGCAGTTCATCCGCAACGCCGGCCTGTTGGATGAGTTGCAGGCGAAGAATTGGGAGGGCTTGGCCCGCGGCTACAACGGGCCGGGGCAAGTTGAGAGGTACTCGCGCTTGATGCGGGAGGCCTATGAGCGGCTGAAGGGCCCGCCGAGCGTCTAGTCGCTTAGGACGGGTAATCTGGCGCAACTGCCCTGCAATTAGGGGTAGGGTGTGTGGTGTAGGCGCGGAGGGAGCGGGCATGAATTGGCTGCAAAGACTGTTCCAGGCGATTTTTGGTCG
>JBMOEW010000103.1:0-1909 GCA_049314555.1 Caulobacterales bacterium | reverse complement strand
ACGCCACGAACGCGGCTTGATCGGACACCGCGTCACCCAAAATCAGGCATAGCTCTGCACGGCCCTATGGAGACGCTGACACCGACGATCCTGCTTCTGAGTGCCGGTTTGGCTGCGATCCTCCTCGCGCGTCCGCTGAAGGCATCGCCCATCGTGGGGTTCCTCCTTGGTGGCATCCTCTTGGGCCCGGATGGCCTTGGCCTGTTGGAGCGGAATGAATTCACGCAGTTGCTTGCGGAACTGGGCGTTGCGTTTTTGCTGTTTGAGCTGGGCATGCAGTTCACACGCGCGACGATCGCCGACAACAAAGCGGTGATGACGACCATCGGCCCGCTGCAGATGCTGCTGACAGCCTCTGTGTTCGCCGGGATCGGGGTGCTGTTGGGGCTTGCAATACCAATTGCCATACTGGTTGGCGGCGCGCTTGCGATTTCGTCCACGGCCGTTCTGGCGCGGGTGTTGGCCGATCGCAATCAGCTGACCTGCCCTGTGGGGCGAACCGCGATTAGCGTCTCGGTGTTCCAAGACGTGATGGCGGTCTTCTTGTTGATTTATGGGGCCTCTTTGGCGAGCCCCAACCTCGGGGCCGGTGCGGTGCTTGCGCAGGTTAGTCAAGCGGTGGCCATGGCTGGGGTGGGGTTTGCGGTGGCTCTGACCATTGGCCCTCTGCTTTTGAAGAGGGTATTCGCGCTTTTGGCGGCGACGCGTAACGAGGAGGCCTTCACCTGGGTAGCCCTGCTTTTGGTGCTGAGCCTTGGGGCTATGGCCACGCTCGTTGGCCTATCGATGACGCTCGGTGCGTTTTTGGCCGGCTTGATGATTGCGTCGACGCCTTATCGCCACATCATCGAGACAGAAGCCAAGCCATTCCGCGGGCTTTTGTTGGGCTTTTTCTTCTTCAGCGTCGGGATGATGGTGGACCTGGACGCCCTCGTGCCACTCTGGCCAGCGGTTATTGGGCTTGCTGTGCTGATCATGGCGGTCAAGACCGCATGCACATGGGTGGCGGCGCGCCTGTCGGGTTGGAGCCTTCCAGGGGCGCTGCAACTTGGTGCGGTGATGAGCCAAGGTAGCGAGTTTGCATTTGTGATCTTGTCCCTGCCCGCACTGTCGGGGGCCCTCTCGCCGCAACAAAGCTCGGTTTTGATTGGTGCGATTGCGCTCACGTTGGCCGCGACGCCGCTGGCGGCCGGTGCTGGCATGGCTGCCGGGCGGTCACTGGCGCGCCGGCGCGCGGCGAAGGCTGCTGGCGCCGGAGGCGAACCTGCCACCGCCACCCCAACCGCTTTGGCCGCCACCCGCGCATGCGTGATCGTGATTGGTATGGGCGAAGTGGGCCGTCGCGTTGCTGACGGACTGCGCGCTGCTGAGGTGCGCGTGATCGCTGTGGAAAGCGATCCAGAGCGGTTCACTTCTGCTGTGGCGGATGGTTACGACGTGACCTACGGCGACCCTGGCGATCTTCGCTTTATGGAGACGATCCAAGCGGGTTCAGCAAACGCCATTGTCGTGAGCGCGCCACGGTTTGAGATTTCGAGCGGTGTTTCGCCCCTCGTGCGTGCGCGCTATCCAAATCTTGTGCGCTATGTTGCGGCGCATGACGAAGAAGACGCTGCGCGTCATGCCTCTTTGGGGATGCGTCCTGTGGTCGACAGTGGCCCTCTCGACGGCATCACCATTGCCAAGGCTGTGATGTCGTTCACGGGGGCAAGCCCGGCCTTGATCGCGGCTTGGGCGCAGGGTGAAATTGATCGCGCTACCGCTGCTACCGACGGGATGGTGGGGCCGACCAACACGACGCCGGCCCCAGCCATTTAGTCCGTGGCTACTCAGCCTGCTTTGTTTTTGTGTCGTCCTTGGTCTTGATGAACGAATAGACCATCGCGCCGCCAAGGAACGTGAGCGTTGC
>JBMOEW010000102.1:0-1913 GCA_049314555.1 Caulobacterales bacterium | reverse complement strand
AACGAGCTGCGCCAAGCCCTGACCCGCGCCAGCGCCCGCGCGCCGGTTGAAACCGCCCCCCCACAAAGCGCCCCCGCCACCTGGGACCAGACCGCCGAAATCCGCCGCACTTGGCGCGACGAAGGCCTAACGGTGGGCTTTGCCAATGGCTGCTTTGATTTGCTGCACCCTGGCCATGTCACGTTGTTGCGCAGGGCCGCAGCCCAGGTCGATCGCCTGATCGTGGCGATCAACGCCGATGCGTCCGTCGCAGCCCTAAAGGGGCCCTCGCGGCCCGTCCAAACCCAAGACGCCCGCGCCGCGGTGTTGCTGGGCCTCAAGGGCGTGGACCTGGTGGTGGTGTTTGATCAGGATACCCCCCTGGAGTTGATCACCCGCCTGATGCCAGACGTGCTGTTCAAGGGCGCGGACTACCGCGAGGAAGACGTGGTGGGCGGCGATGTGGTCAAGGCCGCGGGCGGTCGCGTCGTGCTGATCGACCTGGTGGAAGGCCATTCCACCTCAGCCTTAGTCAAGCGCGCCAACGAGCAGTCCTAAGGCTTGATCAGCCCGGCTTTGGCCCACACTTTGCGGTGAAACGCCCACGCCGTCGCAACGATCGTATCCAGGCCCGAATAGCGCGGCGCAAAGCCGATCGTGGCGCGTGCAGCACTGATGTCGGCGGTCAACACCGGCGCATCGCCGGGTCTACGGGCCGCATACGTGGCCGGCACGCCAAGCCCCGTCACCCGCTCCACCGTGTCGATCACCTCGCGCACACTATAGGGCCGGCCGGTGCCCAGGTTCAGCGTGGTCAGCCCGCCCCGCGCCCGCACATGCGCCAGCGCCGCCACATGCGCCTCGCCAAGGTCGCTCACGTGCACATAGTCCCGCAGGCAGGTCCCATCCGGGGTGTCATAATCGGTGCCAAACACCGTCAGGCCAGCCCCAATGCCCGCCGCCGCCTTCAGCGCGTTGGGAATGAGGTGCGTTTCTGGCTCATGCTCTTCACCGATGTCGCCGTCCGGGTCCGCGCCAGATGCATTGAAATAGCGCAGCACCCCGGCCTTCAGCCCTTCCGCGCGCACCAAATCAGAAATGATCGCCTCGCAGAACGCTTTGCTGCGCCCGTAAACCGAAACCGGCGCGACCGGCGACGTCTCCACCAGCGGTGGCGGCGTTGCCCCATGCACCGCGCAGGTGGATGAAAAGATCAGCGACTCCACCCCAGCCATCCGCAATGCCCGCAGTGTTGAGATCATCCCCGCCACGTTGTTTTCATAAAAGGCGAGGGGCTCGCGCTCACCGATGCCCACCTCGATCGACGCCGCAAACATCATGGCAGCGCACACGCCATGGTCGCGCAGGCCCTGCGCCAAGGCCGCCGTGTCGCGAATGTCGGCCTGAACCAACGGCCCCCATTGCACCGCGTGGGCATGCCCGGCACTTAAGTTGTCAATCACGACAGGCACGGCCCCGGTGGCCGCCAACGCCTTCGCCGCGTGGCTGCCCACATAGCCAGCGCCACCAATCACCGCGATCCGTTCGCTCACCGCGCCACCTTCCGCCCAATCTCACTGCTGCCAACCGGACTTAGCAAAACGCTGGCCGGCCCGCTGCGGGCCCGCGCAGTTCATCCCGGCGGCGTCCAAATGGTGCCCGTGAGCGATAGCACACCTGGGCTTTGGCCAGGCCCCGCAACCACCCGTATCCCCACAATCGCCCCATTGGCCGTGCGCACACAGAAGCTCTGGCCGGCGAGATTGTCTCCAATTGGCGCGGCTTCTGTTGCATAACGACCCCGCAAACACGCAGCATAGCTGGGCTCTGCTTGGCCAAGGATCGCAATCTGGGCGCGATTTTGCGGCACAAGGGCCCTTTCCGTGGCGGTGGAAGCCTGGAAGAACACGTCCGCCCCTTCGCGGGCCTCGCGC
>JBMOEW010000101.1:0-2023 GCA_049314555.1 Caulobacterales bacterium | reverse complement strand
GCGCAGGCGCGGTTGGCTTGAGTGCAATCATGGCGGCAAAGCTTACGGGCGCCGACCCCATTATCGCAGTCGACGTGAAGCAGGATCGGCTTAATCTTGCGGCAGAATTAGGCGCCACCCATGGATTGAACGCACGCGAAGGCGGCGTCGCGGCCAAGATTCGCGACATCGTTTCCCGCGGGGTCCAATTTGCGTTTGACACCTCCGGAAACGAGCAGGCGTTCGAAGATGCGATTGGGTGTCTTCGCTTTGGCGGGACGTTTGGGTTTGTAACCGCTCCATCTTGGGGGGGGAAATTCTCGCTCGGCGCAACGCCAGTCGTCGTGCACGCACTCAATCTCCAGGGCATCGTAATGGGCACAGCTCGACCGCGCGAGTTCCTGCCGTTCTTGTTGGATCTAAACAAGAGTGGCCGGTTTCCCTACGAGCGCCTCATCAAGACGTACAACTTCACCGACATAAACCAAGCGCTACATGACTCGCATACCGGGGCGACCATCAAACCGGTCCTGATCATGTAGGTTCATAAGTTTTGCTTCTGGCAGGGCAAAGGCAATGTGGCGCGCGCGTCGACATGCCGGTTGGCTAGACTCCGACGTTCCTGGCGTCAGGTGGGAGAACCAGAGTGGGGCTGCTGAATTGGCTTGGGCGGCGCTCAAGGGCGAGTGCGGAGGCGGCATCAGGGGGTAGGCAAGCCATGACTAAAACTAATCAGAAGATTCTCCACCACATTTCTGGACATTGGTCGGAACCCGCGGCCGGACGATTCTTTGAGGATCTCTCGCCGGAGGACGACAGTCTTTATGCGATGGTGGCTCGCGGTGACGCGGATGATGCGGATAGGGCAGTTCGCGCGGCGTATGAGGCCTTCGATAGATACTCGCGGACGACCCCTCTCGAGCGAGAGACTTGGCTCGCCAATGCTGCAGCTCTCCTGCAAGAAAGACGCGAAGAGATTATCGAGACCATCACCGCAGAGGGCGGCTCACCGCGATTCAAGGCCGAGATCGAAGTTAAGATTGCTACTCAGATCTTGCGCGCTTCTGCAGGCATTCCGCGGCAGGTGTGCGGTCAGACTTTGCCGTCGGACTATGTCGATCGACTGAGTATGAGCGTGCGGCAGCCACTTGGAGTAGTGTTGCACATCACACCATTCAACGTCCCGCTGATCCTCGGGGCAAGAGTTGCATTCTCGTTGGCGTGTGGAAACACTGTGGTTCTGCTGCCCTCAGAAGAGGCTCCGTGCGTGGGCGCATTCTACGCGCGGCTTTTCCAGGATGCGGGATTCCCCCCTGGCGCCCTAAATGTCGTCATGGGCCTCGGGCACGAAGTCGGCGACCACCTCACTTCTCACCCGCTCGTTCGCGCGGTGAACTTCACGGGTTCGACGCGCGTTGGAAGCCACATCGCCAATATATGTGGCGCGCATCGAAAGCGTGTGGTGCTGGAAATGGGAGGAAAAAACCCGCTCGTTATCATGGCGGATGCTGACCTGGAAAAAGCAGTGCATGCCGCTCTTCACTCGAGCTTTGCTTTTCAGGGGCAGGCTTGCATGGCTTCTAGTCGGATCTATGTGCAGCAAGCTGTTTTCGACAAATTTCTCAGCTTGTTCGCCGATGGCGCCAAGCGCCTGGGCATGGGGGAATTGCGCGATCCGTCTACGATAGTCGGCCCGATCATTAGCGCGCGGCAGCGTGATCGTGTGCGTCAACATATTGATGACGCGAAAGCCAAAGGCGCCGCAATAGTGTGTGGTGGAGGTTGGCGAGGCAACCGCTGCGAGCCCACCATATTGACGAACGTGACAGAGGACATGGTTGTATGCCGAACGGAGACCTTTGGGCCGGTCACTTCGGTGTACTCGTTTGAGTCGTTCGACGAAGCGGTGATGCGGGCCAATGACAGCAAATACGGCCTCAGCGCAGCGATCTTCACCAGCAACCTTCAGCATGCACTCGAATTCGCTAAGCGCGTTCATTCTGGAATGGTGCACATAAATGCGCCAACGCTTGGCGATGAGCCG
>JBMOEW010000100.1:0-2025 GCA_049314555.1 Caulobacterales bacterium | reverse complement strand
CGGCTCATCGCCAAGCGTTGGCGCATTTATGTGCACCATTCCAGAATGAACGCGCCTGGAGAACTCCAGCGCTTGCTGAATGTTGCTCGTGAAGATTGCCGCGCTGAGGCCATATTTGCTGTCATTCGCCAGCGTCACGGCCTCGTCGAAAGACTCAAACGGGTAGACCGACGTCACCGGCCCAAAAGTCTCTGTGCGGCATATAACCATGTCCTCCGTCACGTTGGTCAATATGGTGGGCTCACAGCGGTTGCCCCGCCAACCTCCGCCACACACCACGGCGGCGCCCTTGGCTTTCGCGTCATCGATATGTTGACGAACTCGATCACGCTGCCGCGTGTTGATAATCGGCCCAACGATTGTAGACGGATCGCGCAACTCGCCCATGCCTAGGTGCTTGGCGCCATCGGCGAACATACGAAGGAACTTTTCATAAACAGATTGCTGCACGTAGATTCGGCTTGACGCCATGCAAGCCTGCCCCTGAAAGGCGAAGCTTGAGTGGAGCGCAGCGTGAACCGCTTTATCCAGGTCAGCATCGGCCATGATCACGAGGGGGTTCTTCCCCCCCATCTCCAGCACCACACGTTTGCGGTGCGCGCCGCAAATGCTGGCGATGTGGCTTCCAACCCGCGTCGACCCTGTGAAGTTCACTGCACGAACGAGCGGGTGAGACGTGAGATGGTCCCCCACTTCGTGTCCGAGGCCCATCACAACATTCAGGGCGCCAGAGGGGAAGCCCGCATCCTGGAAAAGGCGCGCGTAAAAGGCGCCCACACAAGGAGCCTCTTCGGAGGGCAACAGAACGACAGTGTTTCCGCACGCCAACGAAAACGCCACTCTCGCCCCAAGAATCAGCGGGACGTTGAATGGCGTAATGTGCAACACAACTCCAAGCGGCTGTCGCACGCTCATACTAATTCGATCGACATAGTCCGAGGGTAAAGTCTGACCGCACACCTGCCGCGGAATGCCAGCAGAAGCACGCAAGATCTGAGTAGCAATCTTAACTTCGATCTCGGCCTTGAATCGCGGTGAGCCGCCCTCCTCAATGATGATCTCGATAACCTCTTCGCGTCGTTCTTGGAGGAGAGCTGCCGCATTGGCGAGCCAAGACTCTCGCTCAAGAGGGATCGTCTTTGAGTATCTATCGAAGGCGTCCTGGGCCGCACGTACTGCTCTATCTGCATCGTCAGCGTCGCCGCGAGCCACCATCGCATAAAGGCTGTCGTCCTCGGGCGATAGATCCTCAAAGAAGCGTCCGGCCGCCGGTTCCGACCACTGTCCCGCGATGTGGTGGAGAACCTTTTGAGTCGCCTTTGTCATGGCTTGCCTGCCCTCCGATACGGCCTCCACACCCGCTGTTGAGCGCCGGCCAAGCCAGTTCAGCAGCCCCAATTCTGGACCTCCCCACCTGACGTCAGGAAACTAGGACTTTAGCCAACCGGCATGTCAGTGTGCGCGCCAGATCGCCTTTGCTCTGCCAGAAGCAAAACTTATGAATCTACATGACCAAGACTGGCTTGATGGCCACCCCGGTATGCGAGTCATGGAGCGCTTGGTTTATGTCGGCGAATTTGTATGTCCTGATGAGTCGCTCGTAGGGAAACCGGCCATCTTTGTTCAGATCGAGCAAGAACGGCAGAAACTCACGAGGCCGAGCCGTCCCCATGACGATCCCCTTCAGGTTGAGCGCATGCACGACGATCGGCGTTCCGGCAAGAGAGAATCTCCCACCCCAACCTGGAGCTGTTACAAACCCAAACGTCCCGCCAAAGCGAAGGCACCCAATCGCATCTTCAAACGCCTGCTCGTTTCCGGAGGTGTCGAACGCAAATTGGACCCCTCGGGAAACGATGTCACGAATCTTCGCTGCGACGCCGCCCTCGCGTGGGTTCAATCCATGGGTAGCGCCCAATTCGGCCGCAAGATTAAGCCGATCCTGCTTTACGTCGACTGCGATAATGGGATCGGCGCCCGTAAGCTTTGCCGCCATGATTGCACTCAAGCCAACCGCGCCTGCGC
>JBMOEW010000099.1:0-2073 GCA_049314555.1 Caulobacterales bacterium | reverse complement strand
GCGCCCCAAAACGAAGGCGCCCCAAAACGAAAACGCCCCAAAACGAAAACGCCCCAAAACGAAAACGCCCCAGACGTCACCGTCCAGGGCGCTTCCTATTCAAAAACGATCGTCAAGCCTTAGCCGCCTTGGCTGGCCCCCGTCGCGCTACCCACGTCGATCCGCACCCCGGGGCCCATGGTGGAGCTCAAGGCCACTTTGCGCACAAACGTCCCTTTGGCCCCAGTCGGCCGCGCCTTCACCACCGTGTCGCAGAACACGCGAATGTTCTGCAGCAGGGCTTCCTGGCTGAAGCTCAACTTGCCGACGCCCGCATGGATAATCCCGGCTTTTTCAACCCGGAACTCCACCGCGCCGCCCTTGCTGTCCTTCACCGCCTTGGCGACGTCCATCGTCACGGTGCCGACCTTCGGGTTTGGCATCAGGCCGCGCGGCCCCAGCACTTTGCCGAGCCGCCCCACCAGCGTCATCATGTCGGGCGTGGCCACAAGACGATCGAACTCGATCTTGCCCCCGTTGATGGTTTCAAACAGGTCTTCAGCGCCCACGATGTCAGCGCCGGCTGCTTTGGCTTCTTCTGCCTTCGCACCTTTGGCGAACACCGCAACCCGCAAGGTCTTGCCGGTGCCGTTGGGCAGATTGCAAACGCCGCGCACCTGTTGGTCGGGGTACTTCGGATCGACCCCGAGGTTTAGCGAAACCTCGATCGTTTCGTCAAACTTGGCGCTCGCGCGCTCCTTCAGCATTTGCACGGCCTCTTCCAGCGTGTGCAGCTTGCGGCTGTCGATCCCGGCATGGGTTTTGGCCATGCGCTTGGTTGTTTTGCGTCCGTTCAGCGTTGCCATGGTCTCAATCCTCCACGATCAGGCCCATGGACCGGGCGGTACCGGCCACCTGGCGCGCGCCAGCGTCGATATCGTGCCAGTTCATGTCCTTGGCCTTGGTCTTGGCGATCTCACGGCATTGCGCCATGGACACCTTGCCCACCACCGTACGCCCTGGCAGCTTTGAACCAGACCCTGGCTTTTTGCCGGGCTTCATGCCGGCCGCCTTCTTCAGCAAAAAGCTGGCAGGCGGGGTTTTGATTTCAAAGGTGAAGGACTTGTCCTGGTAGTAGGTGATCAACACCGGGCATGGATCGCCCTTGGTCATTTCCTGCGTGCGGGCGTTAAAGCCCTTGCAGAATTCCATGATGTTCAGGCCCCGTTGACCGAGCGCAGGCCCGATCGGCGGGGAGGGGTTTGCAGCGCCTGCCGGCACCTGGAGCTTAATCTGCCCCATGACTTTCTTCGCCATGTGATCCTCTGATGGCTAGAGGGGCGTGGTACGGCCGGGTTGGACTTTGCCCTAAGCCTCCCACGCAGGGATATCCGCAGGCCCTAAAGCAAGCGGAAGCGCGGGCGTATACAGGACCCACAGGGCTTTGTCACCACCCGCCGCAGCAAAGGCCCGCCCCCGCATAGCGATTGTCAACGCCACGGGAGCCATTAAGCTCAACCCGAAACCCCAGAGGACCAAGGACGCCCCCATGCTCGAAAAGACGGTGGACATCAAAACCAAGGACGGCTCCTGCACCACCTTCATCGTCCACCCAGACCGCGGCGGCCCGCACCCGGCGATCCTGTTCTACATGGACGCCCCGGCTATTCGTGAAGAGCTGCGCGACATGGCCCGCCGCCTCGCCAGCGCTGGCTACTACGTGATGCTGCCAAACATGTATTACCGCGCCGGCGTCATGGAGCTTGGCCCGCTCGATACATCGCCCGGCTCCCCCTGGCTGGCCCGCATGTTTGAGTTGATGCACGCGCTCACGATCCCCCTGGTGATGGAAGACACCAGCGCTTGGCTGGCCTACATCGCCGCCGACCCCGCCGCCAAACCAGGCAAAGTGGGCACCTTCGGCTATTGCATGAGCGGCCAATATGCGGTCAACGCCGCCGCCCACTTCCCAGATCAGGTCGCAGCCGCCGCCTCGCTTTATGGCGTGGCCCTGGTCACCGACGCCCCAGACAGCCCCCATCTGGCCGCCCGCAACGCCAAAGCGGAACTCTACTTTGCCTGCGCCGAACACGA
>JBMOEW010000098.1:0-2078 GCA_049314555.1 Caulobacterales bacterium | reverse complement strand
CGCACGACGCCAAGATAGTTGGCGTGCAGGGCGATCACCGCCAGTGCGTTTGCAATGCACACATTGGCAAACAGCGCCGGCATCGGAAATCCGGTCGCCAGCGCGAACAGGAAAACTGCTCCAAGGCCCGCGGCGCTGCCGGCCGCTGCGCGCAGCAGATGCAACAACACCGATCCCGCATAGCGGAACCGGTAGGCCCCCGCGATCCAGCAACTCGCCACTGTGGCAGGCGCCAGGAGCACGAAAGGCAGCGCCATGCCGAGTGGCAGACGCCACAGGTCAATGCCTGCGGCCACGCACAGGCCCACGGTCACGACGAGCACGGCAACGGCGTCAACGCCACGCGCAAGCACGCGCACGCCGCTTCGGTGCATCAGCCGCCGCCGCCGCGTCATCGCCTCCCCAGACACAGGTCCGCGATCGCTTTCGCGCCGCCCCGCTTCCACGTTTCTGGGGCGATCCGTCCAGGCTAGCCGTTCAGCACCCATCACACACCGCGGTTACGAGAGACTCTCGCGATGCCGCTAACCTAGCTAAACAGGGTCAAAGCCCACTTCAGGCAATCGGTGAAATTCGATCGAACCACCATCGTCAGGCCCAGCTGATGCAGTACCAGTCCGCCCAGTCCGTTAACCACGAAGCAATTGTGAAACCCGGGCAGGAGCGCTGCCGACGACACCGCTCGCAACGCTTCCGGAAGCCCAACGTTTCCATGTTGAGCTGTGACGTTAACGCGCTGCACCAGCGCATCGCCGTGAAAAGGTCAGCTGTTGCGCCAGCAGCGCCGACGGCAGCGCCACGCCAATCGAGGCTCCCGTCTGGCCGAAAAACCTCGCCGCCGGAGCGGCGGCTGCACGCATCTGGCCCGTATGGCGCCCGACCTCGTACGCGCCGCCAGTATGATGATCCTGATCCGGGTGCATCCGATGGCAAGCGCCAGCGTGATCGCAGCTGCCCATGTCAGCATGCGAGCGGCAGCTGAGCTGCGTCACAGTTCAGAGACAGCCTGCTCTTGTACGCGGGCTATCAGCCCTTGCGGTTGTCGAACACCAGAATGCAGCCCTCGGGCGCCACGAAGGACGGCGTCACCGGTTTGCCGGCCAGCATCGCGTCCACCACGCTGCCAACATACTGTTGATCCGCCTTGGCCCGGGCGCGGCCATAGGTGACGCGATCATTGATCGGCCCCTGGTAAAGCACCTTCCATGTGCCTGGCTGGATCACCAGCGTTTCTGTCGCGCGCTCGACGCCCAGCGGCTCGCCCACCTTCTGGTCGGCGTCTTTCAGCACAGGGATGGTCGACCCGAAGCTCTTCATCTCTTCAGCGATTGCCGCCGGCGTGTCGTAGAGGTTCGAATTCAGCATGAGGAACTTCACGCCCTTCGCCTCATACTTCGCCTGCAGCTCCTTGAAGTCAGGGGTCAGCTGCTGTCCGATCGGGCAGCCCTTGGTGTGCATGGTGAGCACGATCGCCTTGGCGTCTGTCATCTTGTAAAGCTCGTAAGCCTTCCCGCTCTGGTCCTTGAGCTTGAAGTTGGCGATCCTGGCGATCGGCAGCGTGTGGTTGGTGATGCCGGGCGCGTGCGCGCTCGCCGATTGCTCCTCCTCCTCCATTGCGACGGGCGCGGGGGCCGGCTTTGCGTCCGCCGACATGTCCATGGCCGAATGATCCATCCCGGCATGGTCCATCGCAGCGGAATCGAGTGTTCCAGCAGCAGGCGCCGGGGCCGACGTTGGTTCGGCGGAGGTCGTCGTGATCGGCCCGTCGATCGCGGCGGGGGTCGCTGCCGCGGTCTGCACCGGAGCATCCGTGGCAGCCGTCTCGCCGCCCGAGCAGGCGGCCAGCGACACGGCCAGAGCGGCAATGGCTGTGGTCGTCAGAATCCGGTTGAGCATGGGGGAGCGCTCCTCTTGCCTCTGATACATTGGGCTGCCGCAATATCGGTCAAGCCCCTGACAGCGTCAAACGGGTCTGGCCGCCGCACACCGCCTTGTGTTGCAGCTTGAGCCTGCAGAGAGGCAATTACCCGCCCTGGGTCGCCCAGAAACGAAAACAGGCGGCCGAAGCCGCCTGTTCC
>JBMOEW010000097.1:0-2328 GCA_049314555.1 Caulobacterales bacterium | reverse complement strand
GACCAGGGCCGGTGTGGTTGAACAGACGCAAGACGAAGAGATGTCCTTGATCGGCCCAAATGTCCTGCAGCGCCAGTTCCGCTGCAGCCTTCGCGCGGGCGTGAGCGTTGCGCGGTTGCAAAAGGGGCGTCCTCGCATAGAGGAACACCATGAAAGCTGGCACCATAAACCTCGGAACTGGAGGCGAAACTGAGCGCCGCTCCCTTTGCCCTTTCGCGCAGCGCCGTCGCCAAGTTCAGCGTGGCGATGAGGTTTGCTGTAAGAGTTTGCGCGCCGCTACCGACCGATTGCGCCACAGAAGAGCGCGCTGCCACGTTCACGATCACGTCTGGCCGAAGCGCAGAAAGAGCCGCCACAGAGGTTGGGTCCAAGAGGTCTGCGACGACAGGCTTTATCCCGTCGCCAAGAAAGTGCGGCGGTTTGGTTCTCCCAGCGGCGAAGATCTTGGCGTTCGGAAAGCGCGCCCGCACTGCCGGACACAGTCTGCGCCCGACGAACCCGGACGCACCCGCGATCGAGAGTCTCTCCGGGAAGGGTGCTTCAGCCAAAGAGGCCCAGCCTAAGCTGTTCTCGGGGCCGCTTCAAATCGGCCTCGACCATTTCGCTAACCGTGTTTCCCAGCATAAACCCCGAATTCCCAATTGAGTATCGCTATTGCTTTTGAAGCGAGGCCCGACAGCTCAGTCTGCGATTTGGCGTACCACGTCTTCTGCAATCGCTAATGAACTGGTGAGCCCTGGGCTTTCAATCCCAAACAAGTGCACCAACCCCTCGATGCCATGCACCCCAGCATCGTCGATGCGGAAATCGGCGGCGGGCTCACCCGGCCCGCTCAACTTGGGCCGACACCCAGCATAGTCGGGCGTGATCGCACCGTCCGGCAGTCCCGGCCAATAACGCCGGATCGCGGCGTAAAACCCATCCGCGCGGCGCAGATCCACCTGATAATCGACCCGCGCCGGATCGGCGTGGTCGAGCCACTCCACATCGGGCCCAAACCGCATCCGACCTTGCAGATCGAGCGTCACGTGCACCCCAAGCCCGCCGTCCACCGGGGCAGGGTAGATCAGGCGCGAGAAAGGGGTCTTGCCTGAAAAGCCAAAATACGAGCCCTTAGCCAACAACAGCTTGGGAATAAGGGCGGGGTCATACCCGTCCGTGCGAGAGGCGATGTCGTGCGCCATCAGGCCGGCACTGTTGACCAGGTAACGGCAGGTGAGTGTTGCGGGCTCGGCTCCTCCGGTCCTCACAGAAAATCCGCCGCCTCTAAGTGGCGTGATCTGAACAACCGGTGTTTCAAAAACGACCTGGCCGCCAAGGTCTTCTAATTCGCCCTGATAGGCGAGCATCAGGGCATGGCTGTCCATTATGCCGGTCTCGGCCGACCAGATCGCCCCCGTGCAAGACAGGGCAGGCTCCATCGCCATCGCTTCTTGCCCGGTGATCAGCGACAAGCCTTCCACATCATTCTCAAGCCCTCGCGCGTAGATTTGCTCAATCTGGGCTAGTTCGGTGGTGCTCGTGGCCACGATCAGTTTGCCGCAAGCCTTATGGCCAACGCCGCGCGCCTGCAAGTAAGGATAAAGCAGCCGTCTGCCCGCCACACACATCCGATGGCGCAGGCTGCCGGTCGGATAATACAGGCCCGCATGAATCACCTCGCTGTTGCGCGAGGATGTGCCCGATCCGATCACCGCGGTACTTTCCAGGACCAAGGTGCTAAGGTCGCGCCGTGCCAAAGCCGCCCCACAGGCAAGGCCCACCGCGCCCGCTCCGATCACGACAGCATCAATATCGAACACAACTCACTCCCGCCCGCACGCAGCCCCTGGTCAGGGGCCACTGTGCAATGTGTCGAGCATAGTCCTGCGCCATCCAGCGCCGCGATGGTTACGCAGCCTTACCCGGCTTGGAGTTCGAATGGACCTGTTGTTCGATCCAAGCGTAAGTCTTTTCCAGGCCTTGCAGCAACGGCAGCGATGGTGCCCAGCCCAGCGTCGCCCGGATCAGCGTATTCTCGGAATTGCGGCCACGCACACCCACCGGTCCTTGGATGTTGTTGCGGATTATCTTTTTACCAGCGATGTCGGCAATCACGTCAGCTAGGTGATTGATCGTCACCATTTCTTCCGAGCCGATATTGAACGGCCCGGAGAACTCCGAGCGGGTCAACCGCAGCGTGCCCTCGACACATTCATCGACATACAAAAACGAACGCGTTTGCAGCCCGTCGCCCCAGATCTCGATCGAATCGCCAGATTTCGCCATCGCGATCTTGCGGCACAGCGCAGCCGGTGCCTTTTCGCGCCCGCCGGTCCAAGTGCCCTG
>JBMOEW010000096.1:0-2353 GCA_049314555.1 Caulobacterales bacterium | reverse complement strand
TCGGCCGGCGCGCGCTTGCGCATTCCGATCACTTCGACCGCTCATTCCAACGGTATGCATCCGGCCAGTGTTCAAGTCAAAGCCTGTTGAAACTACGGCGACGCTTCAGCAGCCGCCGAATTCAACGATCACGATAGACGCACCAAAGCATATGCGTGACGGAGCGGGGCGGTTTTTGATTCCGGGAAATTCCCCAATTGCGCGATTTGTCTTATCTGCGCGTCTCAAGATTGGAGGGCCCCGGATTAGAGGGCATCGTAGGCGTCGTCCTCGGG
The DNA here is from genome assembly GCA_049314555.1 of Caulobacterales bacterium. Lineage (GTDB taxonomy): Bacteria > Pseudomonadota > Alphaproteobacteria > Caulobacterales > Aquidulcibacteraceae > REEB509. Next base: position 2,078 of record JBMOEW010000096.1, on the reverse strand, counting down.
ATTGCTCCAGACCTTGGCGAAAGCGGTCTCAGAGCTCGCGAGCGCGGCGCGGGTCAATGCGCGGTCGGAATCGCGGGCGCGCAGGAAGTCGACGAAACCCTCGATCTCGGCGATGCTCTCGGGCGAGAGGGTGCGGATCTTCTCGATGAGTGCTTGGCTGAAGCCGGATTGGCCTTGGGCGTGGGCGGGCATGGCTGTCAATCGGCTTACAAATGTGACCCCGCATCGCCGCATCTCAAATGTTACTGAAGGTCGCCTTTCGATAGGTGTAGCGCCGTTAACGAACAGGAGCACCGGCCGCTGCCTTAACGACGAACTGGCCGAAGTCCATGTCGGAACCGCTGGCCGACGCCCATCTCGGAACAGCTGGTCGAAGTGCTCCGGAATCCGCAGCCTTGCATCCGCGCGAGTTGGGCGCCGACAGCGACGGCTTTGAGGGCGAAATCCGCGGCGCTGTGGAGGCGCGCAATGTCTCCTTTCGTTATGGCGCCGCCGATCCGGCAACGCTGTCGAATACCTCGCTCAAGGTTGAAGCAGGGGAGTTCGTGGCGATTGTCGGTCCTTCCGGTTGCGGCAAATCGACATTGCTGAAGTTGCTGACTGGCCTCTATCAGCCAACATATGGCGAAATTCTGATCGACGGTCGCCCGCTCAATACGTGGTCGCGCGCCGCATTGCGCGCGCAGATCGCTTTGGTCGCGCAGGACGACCAACTGCTCGCCGGCTCTATCGCCGAGAACATCGCGTTCTTCGACGAGCGGATTGATATGGACTGGGTGCGCGAATGCGCGCGCAAAGCCGCCATCCACAACGAAATAGAGCGCATGCCGATGGGCTATCAGAGCTTGGTCGGTGACATGGGTTCAACCCTTTCTGGGGGCCAAAAGCAGCGGGTAATGATCGCCCGCGCGCTCTATCGCCGGCCCCGCATCCTGATCCTCGACGAGGGCACATCGCACCTCGACGTGGATACCGAGCGCGCGGTGAACGCCGCGCTCTCGGACCTTTCCATCACGCGCATCGTGGTGGCGCACCGCCCGGAAACAATTCGGGCGGCAGGACGGGAGGTCGCATTGATCAGCCCGCCTGTATTCACTTAAAGGGAACAAGCTATGCGTGAATTGTTGAACGATGAAATCGGAGTGGTGTCGGGCGGACAGCCAAACAACGAAGAGGTCGTTGTGACCCGCATAAGACGAATCTGTAATCCGTCAAGCACCAACCAAACGGATGGGAACGGGCTCCGGGGGACCTTGGCCCCCGAATCCTGTTACGCGAGTGTGGAGACAGACAGTAAACAAATTACCTCGGAAGGGTTAGCACAAGCTATAATGTCAGGTGGGTTTACAGGAGCGATCGTGGGGGCCGGAACCGGCGCATGGATCGGCTCGGGTATCGGTGCAACAGCTGGTGCTGTGATTAGCGTTCCTTCTGCTCTAACTACGGCTCCGGTGACCATACCGACCGGAGGGGTCGTGGGTGCGGTGCTTGGCGGCATTGTTTTGGGGGTTGAAGGCGCTATGATTGGCGGGCTGACTGGAGCCGTGACTTACCTCGGTGAACGCGCCTTTAATTAACGAGTGAAAGTGGTTTTGGCCGCCCTAAGCCTTTCGAGGCTAGGGCGGCATGGAGCGGAAAATGTTACCTTTTTCATTTGACTGGCGGATTGCTACTATCTCTGGAGTGGTCGTATTATTATACATCTTTATTGTACGGCGACCGTCTTTTGAGAGGCAACTTCGGAATGCCGTTCAATATTGCTTAACACGTTGGCCTCGCTGAAATGTCAGCGCGGTCGCCATCAAGCGGTAACCACGACGCTGAGGTCACGTTGCTCACACCGTCCAGCGGCGGCTTTGTCGCGGTGGGTTTACGTCCTTGGGAAAACTCTACACTTTCATCGCTTCACAAGCAGCGCACTAAGACAATGCGGGTAACCAGCGTGATTTAATCCACCATCCGACGATTGACGCGCGTGGGCGCTGTCCATCTGGAGACGCTGCGCGCCGCCCAAACAATCAAAGCGGCTGGGTCAGAAACGACGCGTGAGGCGCTGCAACGCAACGCCATGGCCGCGA
>JBMOEW010000095.1:0-2356 GCA_049314555.1 Caulobacterales bacterium | reverse complement strand
GTCTGGCAGCGGGGAGCTTCTAACGCGCGACGTCAGCGCTGCTTGAGAGTTTTGCGAAGCCGTTTGTTGCAAAGAGGTGCGGGTTCTCACCCTGCGATGAGTCCGGACGGCGCTGATGTAGTGTCTGGATGGCGTCGTCATCTTGGGTGCGCTCATGAGGTATCGCATCTTGGCGTAAGCGCCTGGCGTGAGATCAGCGGCAGACGGATCGCGATCCTCATTGTTCCGCCGCAACACAGGCATGCTCTGCGCCAAGCCGGATCGGCCGAAGCCGCGCTGCCCTCAGGGGCTGAGGTCCTGGCAGGCGGATCCGGAGGCGACTTTGCGGCCAGGAGCGTGTCGTGGGCGATCAAACGTCGACAGAGTGAGATCTTCCGCACCCGGCAGCCGTTGGCGAGAAAGCCATAATGGCGGATACGGTGGAAGCCGTCGGGCAACGTGTGCTGCAGGAACCGGCGGATGAACTCCTGGCCGCCGAGGGTCATGATTTTGGACTGGCCGTTGGCCCGATAGTCTCTCCACCTGAAGCTGACCCTGTCGCCATCGACGCTGAGGATGCGGCTGTTGGCTATCGCAACGCGATGCGTGTAGCGGCCGAGATAGGCGAGCACCTGTGCCGGTCCGCCGAACGGCGGCTTGGCGAAGACGACCCAGTTCAGCTTGCGCCAGCCCTGGATCGACTCAATGAATCGGTCTTGGGCCCCGAGGGCTGCCGTGGCGCTTGGGAAGACGAGTTTCCCAGCTGCAAATGCGGCCGCCAGTTCGTCGAGAAATAACCGTCGATAAAGACGGCCGAGGACTTTGACCGGCAAGAAGAACCGCGATCGGCGAGGCGAGATCCAGCGGGCTCCATCGGGAGCGGGTCCGCCGCCTGGGACAAGACAATGGACGTGGGGATGATGATGCAGGGTCTGTCCCCACGTATGCAGGATGGCAATGAGGCCGATGTCGGCGCCCAGATGCCTGGGATCGGCGGCGATTGTGCGCAGTGCCGTTGAAGCTGCCTTGAACAGGATCGAATAGACCGCCGTCTTGTTGTGGAAAGCGATGTCGGCGATCGGCGCCGGCATCGTGAAGACGACGTGAAAATAGGGAACGGGCAAGAGATCAGCCGCACGCTGTTCGACCCATTGCGCTTGGGCGGCGCCCTGGCATTTAGGGCAGTGACGATTGCGGCACGAATTGTAGGCCGGTCGCGTTACGCCACAGGCCTCACAGACCTCGATATGACCGCCGAGTGCGGCGGTGCGGCACAGCTGTATGGCGCTCATCACACGGCGTTCCACCCGGCTGATGTGGCCGCCGCGGCCATCGACAAAGGCGTGGCCGTGCCGATGGAAGACATCGGCGACTTCAAATGACGGGCGCATTCTGAGCAATGCTCAGTCTGCGGGGACGACCCCAAGGGTTAGTCGCTCAAGGGGACTTTGGGTTTGGCCGATCGTGCTCGTCGCCACTTGTGCGTAAAGCGCCGTCGTCGATGGGCTGGAATGTCCAAGCAATACTTGGATAATCCTCAGATCCGTACCGCTCTCAAGAAGATGCGTGGCGAAGCTGTGACGCAGGGTGTGGACTGTGACGTGCTTGTCGAGCCTAGCGGCGATGCGTGCCCTGCGACAGGCGGCATGCAAGGTGGACGCACAGGCATGGGTGTCTGCGGCTCGTCCTGGAAAAAGAAACCCGCGCGGCTTGGCCAGTCGCCAATAAGTTCGCAAGATCGTCAACAGCTGAGGTGAAAGCATGACGTAGCGGTCTTTGCCGCCCTTGCCTTGCCGAACATGGATCACCATCCGGGCGCTGTCGATATCGTCAACATGAAGGGAAATCGTTTCGGACGCCCTCAAGCCAGTGGCGTAAGCTGTCGTCAACGCCGCGCGTTGCTTCAGGTTGGATACCGCTTCGAGGAACCGCACTACCTCGTCCGCGCTCAGGACGATCGGTAACTTGCGCGGTTCGCGCGCATGCGGGATGCGCTTCAAGATCTCAGATCGGCCGAGCGTCACGCCAAAGAAGAAGCGCAATGCGCAGACGATCTGGTTGAGCGCCGACCACGAGGTTCCAGTCGAGATCAGATGGATCTGGAAGGCACGTACTTCCTCAAGCCCGAGTCGATCGGGTGAGGCTCCGCAATATCTGCTGAACTTGGCGACCGCGTAGACATACGACTGCTGCGTGGCGGGCGAAAGGTTGCGGATCGTCATGTCTTCGATCATACGACGACGTAGAGGGCTGATCTCGGCCATCTGCAGGGCTCCTGGGGCTTGGATGGGTTTTCAACGTCCACATCCATGCAGCCAGGGCCCTCGCACGCCAGTCGTCACACCCACTGCCGCGTAGCGGCTTCGTTCAATCCGCA
>JBMOEW010000094.1:0-2439 GCA_049314555.1 Caulobacterales bacterium | reverse complement strand
CGGCTTCAGCCTTGTCGATCAAAGTGGGAAGACGGTTTTTGGCGTCTGCGACGCTATATTCGGCCATTCTGAAACGGGCTCCATTATGGCTACTGGATAGCCATTTTGGTGCAGGATGTCAAGATCGACGACGCGACGACTCAACACTGAACCTTAAAGTGCGGCTCGCGCGGCCCTTTCAATCTCTTCGGCCAAGGCGCGCGCTGCACGGTTCCCATCAATCCGCAGAGCGCGCGCGATCACCAGCGCATGCTCCGGCGATGGCTCAGCGAGCCGAGCCTTGTTCCACAAGGCCACAGCCCCGAACTCCTCAAACGCGCGGGCGTAGAGGGCGCGGTACTCGGCTTTCGAAACGGCGCTTATGGTCATCGGTGTGCGCTGTCAAAGTTCTAAGCGGTGGCGAAGCTTACGGGTTGGATGCGAGGTCAAGTCAATCCTCGCCGACGCTTTCTGTCGGCGCGAGCGCTGTCAGCTTTGCGCCGACACCCTCCGAAACCCGTTGCATGAGAGCATCCCGGACGTGGGCGTAACGTTCGGTGGTCGCTGCCTTCTTGTGGCCGAGAGCCCGGCCAACAACGTAGAGGTTCTCCCCTTGATCAATGGCGAAGCTCGCAAACGAATGGCGTAGGGTATAGACAACCACGTCAGGCAAGTCCGCCGCTTGTCGGATCTTCTCCCAAGCATCCTGCACGCGCTTGATCGGCTGCCGGCCGGTAGAATCCGGAAACACAAATGGTGTGTGACGCGGGCGTTCGGCCAGGATTTTCACTGCGGCCGCATTCAACGGAATAATGCGCGGCTGCCCGTTCTTGCCGGTCTTGTGGCGTTCTGCCGGAAGCACAGCAAAGCCACGATCAAGGTCGAGCTCATCCCATTGCAACCCCATGATTTCTGAAGGGCGCGCGCCGGTCAGAGCCATCAGCATAATGGCGTCATATTGCGTCGGTTGAATCTCGCCCGTTTGCTCCAATTTTTGCATGGTTGCGAAAAGGCGTTTTGCTTCATCTTCAGAGAGGAACCGATCGCGTCGACGATCGGGGAGCTTCTTTACCTTAAAGGCGGGATTCTCGGCGAGGTGGCCCTTCGATACGCCCCACGACAACATGGCGGACAATGCACCCATGGCACGCGGCGCCACACCGCGACCACCAGTGACGATCGCGCGGCCGCGCGCTTTTGTGCGCTCGTCGGCTGAGGTCTTCCCCGCCACGACGTCGGCTTGCCACTTCCGCAGGACCTCCGGCGTGAGCGTTGTGCAGATCTTTGAACCGAGCAAAGGCGCAACATGGCGGCGGAGTACGGAGGCCTCTACCTCCCAAGTGCGCGCTCGTTTTTCCGGCTTTTCTTCGCGTCCCTCGCTTAGATACAGCTCAACCAATTCGGATACGGTGATACGCGCGCGAACTGCACGCTTTTCGGCCGAAGGGTTAAGGCCGGCTTGGCTGGCGCTGAGGATGGCTTTCAGCGCTTGTTCTCGGGCAGTCTCGACAGTCCATGGCGCGCCGTGTGTGCCAATCGTGTACTTGAATTGGCGGTTACCGATCCGGCGATGAACAACATATGACTTCGCGCCGCTTGGCCGGACTCGAAGGCCAAAACCTTTCAGCTCGCTGTCCCACAGTACGTAGTCTTCGCCGTCCCGCGGCTCAGCCCTGTCAACCACGCGCTTGGTCAGGCGCACACTCGCAGTCCCAGACATCTCAACTCCAACTCGTGTCAGCGCTTCAATACTGTCCCGTCCGTCCTTCTCGACCCTCACCTTGGCGAACTGGCGCCATTCTGGGTGGAGGCTGCTGAGGGCCTCTGACCCTCACTTTTCCCAGGAAATCCTTTGACTTACTCCGCTCCCTCGACTGCGACCCTCACCTTGAAAAAACTCGGGGTAGCACCGGGGTAGCAGAAGAACGGAAATCGTGGCAACTGCCGTCTAACGCTGGCTGTGGCAAATAATGCATATTTTTCAAAGAAATTATCACGCTAGGCATCGCTGGGCATTTGCAGGAAAGCCGGGGTAGCAGCCAAAAAGTTATTTTGCCAAGGTGAGGGTCGGGCGTTCGAATCGCCTCGCCCGCTCCATGTCCCCCAAGGGTTTTCTAGAGATCGACCGGTTCGAAGAAAACGCCTGGGTACCACATGGGTACCAAAAAAGTTGAAACGGCAGGCAACACTGGGAAAGCCTGCGAGGGCTGGGTACCAGGTTGGGGGCCGGCCTTCCATGGCCGGCAGGACGCTGGCAGAAGCATGGCTCAGGGAAACTCTGGGAAGGCCTGGGAAATAGTGTGCGCGTCGCAAAGCGGTCATGTCTGGTCCAAATGGCCCAGGGTAGCCGTCCGGGTAGCAGCTTGTGTCCACTGGGTGGCGCCGGTTGGGGCGTTTGAAGTGGACTTGCATGAACACCCCCGAAGATTGGGGGCGAACCTGCCGAAAAACCGCTCACAT
>JBMOEW010000093.1:0-2439 GCA_049314555.1 Caulobacterales bacterium | reverse complement strand
GAACACCCCCGAAGATTGGGGGCGAACCTGCCGAAAAACCGCTCACATACCGCTTGTCCGGCCCGCGCTAGGCTGGCCGATGTCCATCCCGCAACCCCGGCCGCCGCCGTAACGATGAACTGGCCGACGTCCATGTCGGAACAGGTGGCCGAGGCCCATCTCGGAATCGTTGGCCGAAGTGGCCCGCCACCCGCAAAATATGCATCCGCCCAGTGACGCCTTCCCCTAGGCCGTAGGATCGGGCTCCTGGGCGAGCGACTAGTTTAGCGAGGCAGTCTTAGACTAGTCGCTGTCGGGAGGCGGCGTGCAGATCATCAAGGGTGAGCCGCGGCGGCGTTGGTCGGGCGGGGAGAAGTTGGCCGCAGTGGCGGCGACGCTACGGCCTCACGCCCCCGTTGAGAGAAGCCTTTAGGTCGTCGCCAAATTTGTGGGTGGCGTCGCCGATGATTTCCATCACGCCTCACTCCACTGCGCGAAGCGAATAGCTCGTGCTCCGGCCGCGGCCTGGGTCGCGGACGAGAAGGCGTCGCTCAACCAAATCCGAGATGTCGCGCAGCGCCGTGTCTTGCGAGGCTTTGGTGAGTGTCGCCCATTTTGACGTTGTGAGTTTTCCTTCAAAGCCATTGAGCAGACGGTTGATCATGGCGCGCTGGCGCTCGTTTAGCGGCTGATCCTTGATAGCCTCCCAAAAGCGCGCCTTGGCCATGACGCTGGCAAGCGTCACTTCCGCCCCTTCGATGGCGCGCTCAAGACACGCCAGAAACCACAAAAGCCATTGGGTGATGTCGAGATCGGCTTTCTGCCTGGCTTCGAGAATATCGTAGTAGGCTTTGCGCTCGGCGCGGATTTGCGCAGACATGCTGTAAAACCGCTGCGGGCTTCGTTCTGAACGCGCCAGCGCCATATCCGCGATGGCGCGCGCGATCCGCCCGTTGCCATCCTCAAACGGATGAATCGTCACAAACCAAAAGTGCGCGAGCGCTGCCTTCAAAACCGGGTCCATCACTGGCCCGCCTTCGAACCAAGCGAGGAAGTGCGTCATTTCCGACAACAGGCGCTTGGCTTCCGGTGCTTCGTAATGCACCCGCTCCTTCCCTAGGGGGCCGGAGACAACCTGCATGGGGCCAGTTGAGTCGTTGCGCCATGCGCCGACGACAATCTTGCTCATGCCGCTACGCCCGGTAGGGAAGAGCGAAGCATGCCAGGCAAAGAGACGCTCGTCGGTGAGTGGTTCGGCAAATTTCTGCGTGGCGTCGAGCATCATCTCGACGACGCCTTCGACATTGCGGTCAGCCGGTGTCAGCGCGCTAATGTCCATGCCCAGGCGGCGAGCGATGGACGAACGGACCTGTTCACGGTCCAAGTGCTCACCTTCAATCTCGCTCGACTTCAACACGTCTTCGGTCAGAGTGGTGAGCACCGCTTCGGCGCGCAGATTGAAACCTAGAGCTTCCATTCGCCCGATTAGGCGCCCCTGCCGGTGACGCACGTCGGCGAGCCTGGGGGCGAGCGCTGCTTCGTCCCAGCGGAATCTTGGCCAGCCCGCTTGTTGGTGAATGTACCGGCTCAATCTCCGCACCTCTTGCGGTGATTATGCGCCAGATTCACCGCATGCTGCAAGATTAATCTCCGCATAAAGTGCGGTGATTAAGTCTTCTATTCACCGCAACGGCGCATGAGCTGGGCCGTCACAGGGTTGACCCGCCCGCCAACGTGTTAAGAAAACCAAGCATTTTTAACACGTCCGGGATGACATGTTCATGCGCTGCGGTCTGGGCGAACCTGTTGCCTATGGCATTGCAGGCGGACGGTTTAGTCCAGCGGCGAAACACTGGGATGGTGTCCAGAGGGCAGAAATGCCCTTTGGTCGAGGCCGCTGCCGAATGAGGCGCCTTTGCTTCGCCCCCCACACGGGGGCGTGGATCGAAACTTCTCCAAGACCGTGGCGGCGACACCGAACATGAAAATCTGAGCCTGGGTGAACACTGAAAACTGACCCACGTCTTGGCGAGCCCCATAAAGACCCTTCAATTGCAGCGAAACGAGGGGCGACCGCAAACTGCAGCAATAGATCACTGGTTTTCGGCTTTCCGACGTTGACTGCCGCCGCCTACTCTCCAGCCAAGCATCCAAATCCTTCGGATCATACCGTACCGCTGCACCGGTGATTTTCAAAAACCGTCGCCCTTTGCCGGAGCAGCGCATCTTGGCCATCATCGAGACTGAAAGCCCGCAATGCTCAGCCGCTGCAACAGCATCGAGCAACGCGCCGATTTTGCAGGGCGGTCTTTTGGGCCGTGGCTCGCCTTTGGCTCTGCGAATACCGTGACAAAGAGTTTGGCCGTCATTACGTTTTAGCTTTTACCAAATCTCGGCGCGGAGCATGACCTGCCTCACTTCTTCGGACCGCGCTTAACTGGAAAATTCGGCCTTATCTGC
>JBMOEW010000092.1:0-2520 GCA_049314555.1 Caulobacterales bacterium | reverse complement strand
AATGGGTGGGCGTCAATTTCCCGGAATGGTGGGCGTCATCAGCCCGGAATCCGCATTGAGGGCGTATCAGCGGCGCACACGCGATGTGGATGCGCTCATCGCCTCGGCCTATTTGTCGGGCACGAACACGCGCCGCGTGAAGCGCGCGCTGGGGACCTTATTCAAGGGCGCGATCGGCAAAGACATCGTCAGCCGCACCTGGCGGAAAGTGAAAACTGACTGGGACGCCTAGAATGCGCGCGATCTTAGCAAGGAAAACATCGTGCGCCTCATTCTTGACGGCACGGTGGTGAAGACGCGCGTTGATCGCAAGGCCACGTCCATTTCCCTGCTTGTCGCGCTTGGCGTGCGCGCAGACGGGCAGAAAATCTTGCTTGCGGTCAAAGATATGGGTGGTGAAAGCGAAGCTGCCTGGCGCGCGCTTCTCGATGATTTGTCAGCGCGCGGATTGGCTGCGCCAGATTTCGTCATCGTCGATGGCGCGCCCGGCTTGGAAAAGGCGCTTGCCGGCCTTTGGCCGCGCGTTACGGTCCAACGCTGCACGGTGCACAAGCATCGCAATCTCCTGGCGAAGGCGGCTGAGCGCCTCCACGATGAGATTAGCGCCGATTATCGCAACATGATTTACGCCGAGACGAAGGACGAGGTTGTGAAAAAGCACCGTCAATTCCTAGCCAAATGGCGCGTAAAGCACCCGCCGGTTGCGAAAAGTCTCGAAGAAGCCGGCGACAATCTCTTTTCGTTCCTGCGTCTAGCGTCTGATCAATGGATAAGCGCGCGCACAACGAACGCGATCGAGCGGTTGCACGAAGAATTCAAACGACGCATCAAGACGCAGACCGTCCTTCCCTGCAGCGAAACAGCGGCGATGCTGTTCTGGGCGCTTGTCGCTTCAGGGCAAATCACGATGCGGCGCATTGATGGGTGTGAGACGCTGGCGCAACCCATCGCTCACCCCGTTGCGCTCGCCGCATAACAAGCGCTAAACAGCCATGCTGAAAAGCGCCCGAGCCTTTTTCAACCACATTCGCGATGGGACCAAGGAGATCATAGATGCCGTCTGTTTGAACCGCCCCGGGAACCCTGAAGGCATCCGTTCGTGAGTAACGCGGCCAGCGCCGGTGGCTCCAAGGCTTCATAGTACTTGGCTTCCGCTTCGGCCGGCGGAAATCGCCGATCGGCTGCAAAAGATGTTTTGTGTTGAACCGGTCGACCCATTCGAGCGTGGCGATTTCGAGGGTTTCGAAGGAGCGCCACGGCCCGCGCCGTCGCATCAGTTCGGCCTTGTAAAGGCCATTGATCGTTTCGGCGAGGGCATTGCCGTAGGAATCCTCGACGCTGCCGACGGACGGTTCGATGCCGGCTTCAGCCAACTGAACAGACCTTCTGAAAACGGGGGATTACCAGACGAGCGAGGAAGAGCGAATGCGGATCGAAAATCTGGTTTGGCCACGTTCAGGGGGCGACTAATGAAAACCTTGAAAGATCAATATTGGGAACCTATCGACCAAAGGATCCGGTTTGTTCTTGTCGGCGTGCTCAATACGGCTTTCTCATATGGGTTTTACGCTGCAGGTTTGTGGTTTGGCCTGCGCTACTCTGTGGCCGCGCTGGTCGCGCTCGTTGTGGGAATCGCGTTTGGATATCTCACTCAAGGAAGGCTTGTTTTCAAAATGTTCTCCTGGTCCAATTTTCCTAAATACACTGCCTTCTGGATCGCAATGTGGTTGCTCAATGTTGGGCTGATCTCTGCAATTCTCTCGATTGTGCGAAACAATGCCTATCTGGCTGGCCTTCTTTCGTCGCTCGTGCTCATTGTGCCGTCTTATCTGATGCAGCGGCATTGGGTCTTTAGCCGAAATACCTCTGATCACGCCACCAAATTAGGGACATGAGCTATGCCTGAATTTTGGTGACGGCCATCCGGATCGGTGTTTGTGAACGAAGTTGTCTGGTGCGGTGATTTTCAAGCTGCGTGTTCGGCCAGCCCGGCCATGGGGCCGCCGCCGCCTGCTTCCTTTTCGAGCGCGGCGGCGGCCCCATGGCCTTTGCGCTCTTTCGTAAGCGGCGGCTCCGTCACACGTATGCCCACGGCAACAAGATCATCCAGCCGCGCCGCAGGCCAGCCTTGGACGATCTTGGTGAGCACGTCGGTGAAGTAGGCGTGGGGCTCGACACCGTTGAGCTTGCAGGTCTCCACCAGTGACGCCAGCACGCCCCAAACGGTCCCCCCTTCATCGGAACCGACGAAGAGTGCGTTGTTACGGTTGAGGGCGATCGGGCGGAAGTCATGGCTCTTCGCTGGATCGGAACGCGGCGGCACCCGTGCCGCGATGATTTACAGCCTGATCATGACCGCCAAGCGTACCCATACGCCGTGACACGCCTTGTGGGCGGACGACGGATCGGGCCGATGAGCGGCTAAGGACGGGTCTAAGAGTTGGCTCTTAGACGGGTCGCCTAAGCTCCGGAGCGGTTTTGGTGGACGTCATATTGGGGCAGCCGCGGCGGACTTGGTCG
>JBMOEW010000091.1:0-2666 GCA_049314555.1 Caulobacterales bacterium | reverse complement strand
CGGGCCCTTGGCAAACTTGCGGAAATAGCGATTGAACCCGCGCGCCTTGTGTTGCTCAACAAACACCGTCGTCACGTCCGACGTCGATCGCGCATGGCGCGCGGTGGCATCCGGCACAAACCAAACATCGCCGCCGGCTTCGTGCGCGCGCCGGCAGATGTCTAAGTCTTCCACGTGCAGAAAATAGCCCTCGTCGAAACCGCCGAGGCGCTCGAAGTCCTCCCGCAGCAAACACAGCATGGCCCCGCTGACAGCACCCACCGAGATCGGCCGTTCAGGTACCGGGTCGCGCTCGCGGTGAAGGTCGCGAAGTAGCGCCAATTGGCCCCCAAGGCGGGAAAGACCAGAAAAGCTCACCACCGCCCGCCAGAGGGTCATCGTATCTCGCCGCCCACCGCGCTGCTCGCTGCCATCGACGTTCAAAATGCGGCCCCCCAAAACCAAGGGAGCGCGTTTGCGTTGCTGAAGCGCAGACAAAAGCGCGCGCCCAGCCCCCAGCGCGATCACGCAGTCTGGATTCAAAAACAGCAACGCCCGCCCGCAAGCGGTTGCCGCGCCCAGATTGCAGCCCCGCGCAAAGCCGACATTGCCTTGCCCCTGAACCAGTCGCACCTGGGAATTGCCTCGCGCAAACGCGTCTAGCCGGTGCGCATCCGCCTCCGGGTTTCCATTGTCGACGATCACGATTTCAGCCAAGTCAGGGCAGGCCAACAGGGCGTCCAGGCACTGCCAAAGTACAGGTCCAGTATGAAAGGTCACAACCACCGCACTGAGCGGCAGCCCCTCAGCCATCGTCATTGCGTCCCGATAGGGGCAGCCACCCCTGGCGTAATCCGCACCTCCACCAATTCCATGCCGTAGTGGTAGTCAGCCAGGTCGCTTTCTGGGGCAATCCGAAGCCCTGCACCGATGTCGCCCGCCGGAAGTTCCAACCGAACGAGCCCCTCGCGCGGTTCAATGGGCACCTGCACAAAATTTGGGCTGCCATCCCATTTGACCGAAATACTGGCTGCCGTCGTGATTGGGAGCGGTCGGTAAAAGATCTCCAACGTGCACGGCTTGCCCGCGAGCGCGGCAACATCCCCTGGAGACAACGCAAACAGCGCACCTTGCGCCGCCTGGGCAAGCGTATCGCTGCGGCGAGCAATCCGCACCCCAATCGGAACGCCCTGCTCATCCGTATCCACGTAGGTGTAGTTTTGGTTGCCTGCCTGCACGTTGGCAAGCGCCTCCGCGTGCAGCACAAACGTTGGCCCAAGCCGGCTCGCAGCGATGGTTGGATAGTGTGGTGCAGGCCACTCTGGGCGCAGTCCACCCGCGATCAACAGCGCAGCGACAATCACCGCGACGGGGTAAAACAGCCAAGGGATGGTAAGTAAACGTCGCACGGATGTCGCAACCTCTGCCGCAGGAGGGCAGCTAGGCTTCATGCCTGCCCAACTTGTCAAGCGCGCCTCTCACGGGGCGTTTTTTCCTATGGATTTTCCCTCGCAGGTGCAGTATCGATCCACCACATCAGGGTCAGCCATAATAGACCATGGCTACCTGGGCTCGATCGCTTAGTGGGTGGGCGTTTCGGTGTCCGTTGGGCAAGAGTGTGCAGCATGCATAACGTCATGATTTTCAACTGTGACGGTGCCGAAGCGATTGTGGATCGGCTGAGATCGCATTTGAGTGGCATTTCCGTGATCCGTGTTGCTGGCGGGATCCTCGCACGCGTGACCTTCGGGCAGGCCATGGGCGTGGTTGTCCTCTGGGGACGGGCGGCCGAGCAGCGCGGCAGCCTTTTACCGCTGCCGGCTCACGCCGTTGTCATTTGTTTGGACGAAAGCGCGCTGCCGGATCTCTACAGCAAAGCGCGATTTGTGGTCTCATTGACTGGCGATTTCGAGGCGGACGAAAGCGCGCTGCGCTCCGTAGCAAGTGCTGTCCGCAATTCGGCGGCCAAATCCCCGCGTCCGCAGGTCCACACCCAACAAGTTGTCTCGACGCGGGCACCGCGGCGGGTAACGTTGCAACCAAATGCGGCCCTAGCACCGGCCCCCACTTTCAAGCCATCCCGCGCCGCGCCGCCACCGGTTCCGGTCAGCCGCGCGCGGAACGTCCCCGCAAAATGGGTATCGAACGCGGGCATGATTATGTCCGCGAGCTTTTTGGGAACATTGACGGCCGTCGCCGCTGGTCTGAACGTACCGGCGGAAATGCTCTCGACCGTCAAGCTCACCGAAGCCATTGTGGGCTCAGCCCGGGCGAACGAGTTTGTGCGCCATGACGATCAGGCCCGCACGCAGTCCATGCGCGCCACAGGCGTCTTTGCGGAATTATTGAGCGCCGAAGATCCTGAGCCGATCTCGTCGATGGAACTACAGTTGCTGACAGCGCGGCTCGCTCAGAGTGAGGCGGAGTTGGCAAGCTCGCGTCAATGGAGCGACGGGGCGATTTCCCGCCTTGAGGCGATTGCCGCCGCAGGCGACGCTGCAGTGAAGCGTCCATCTGCCGCCACCAATAGCGTGTCGCCGCCAAGTGTCGCGAGCAGCCAAACCATGGCCTTCTCCGATACAAGTGCGGCCAGCAGCAGCGACCTTGCTGAATTGCGTGATCGGTTTGTGCAGGTAGAGTCGATGGCCCAGCCCGTTGATATCGTTGATGGCATGCTCATCAATGCC
>JBMOEW010000090.1:0-2766 GCA_049314555.1 Caulobacterales bacterium | reverse complement strand
GTACTTGCACGTCCGGAACAGAGCCTCCGAAAACGGATTGTCGTTGCTGACGCGTGGACGGCTGTAGGATGGCGTCACGCCCAGCTTCTCGAGCGTAGCCTTCATCGTGGCACCCTTCATGGGACTGCCGTTGTCAGCGTGCAGCACCAGGGGCTTCAGGATGCAGCCCTCGGCCCAGACGGTCTGCTCCACCAGCCGCGCCGCCAAATCAGAGCCCTCCCGCTCACGGACCTCCCAGCCCAAGAATCAGGCGCTTATGAACGAGAGGGTTAAGGGCCCCAATGGCGCGCATGCTGTGGCTCATGAACGCCCTTGAAACAGTGTTCGGCAGTGTGCGCCACGATGCTGCGGAGGTGTCGACGGTTAGCGTATGGACGTTGCCGGCAGCGCTGTCCCATTGTGGCAGTGTGGGGTTTGGGATGGGGTATGCCCAGGCAAGGCATAGACGTCGACCTTATGTCCATCCGCCAGAAAGCCCAACGCCGCGGTCTGGATGAAGGTCTACGATACTACCGGGAACCAGTTCACAAAGAAGGCGATGCGAAGAGGAGCCATGTTTTTGCGCTCACGAACCAAGGCGACTTATGTGTTTGACTTGCACCCCAGCCCGCTTCGCACGAATTAGACCACTATGCGGACACGTTAAAAGTGCCGCAACCACGCAGCAAAGTCAGAAGCTTTGCGTCCCGTTGAGAAGACGGTTAAACGCGCGTCTCGTGAATCGGAGATGGCGATGACATCGGTAGCCGTGGTCGGTGCCCAATGGGGCGATGAGGGCAAGGGCAAGATCGTCGACTGGTTGTCGCACCGGGCCGATGTGGTTGTGCGATTTCAAGGGGGGCATAACGCCGGCCACACGCTGGTTGTTGGTGACACCACCTACAAGCTATCGCTTTTGCCGTCCGGCGTGGTCCAGGGCAAAACCTCGGTGATCGGCAATGGGGTGGTGGTGGACCCTTGGGCCTTGTTGGATGAGATCGCTCGCATTGAGGCGCAGGGCGTTGCGATCGGTCCTGAGTTGCTGATCCTTGCCGATAACGCCTGCCTCATCTTACCCTTCCACCGAGACTTGGACGCGGCGCGGGAAGCTCAAGCCGGGCAAGGCCAATCCATCGGCACGACGCGCCGTGGCATTGGGCCTGCCTATGAAGACAAGGTTGGCAGGCGGGCTATTCGGGTCGCGGACCTTGCCGACGTTGAGGCCCTTAGGTGGAAGATCGGTCGGCTTCTTGCGCACCATAATGCGCTGCGCCGGGGGCTCGATCTGGCGGAGTTGAATTCAGATGAGCTTTTGGCCGCATTGGAAGATGTTGCTCCAAAGATTTTGGCATTCGCACAGCCGGCGTGGCGCGTGCTCGACGAATTGAGGCGCGCGGGCCGGCGGATCCTCTTTGAAGGCGCACAAGGGGCGTTGCTGGACGTCGACCACGGCACGTATCCATACGTCACCTCGTCCAATACCCTGGCGGGGCAAGCAGCGGCCGGCTCTGGGATGGGGCCTGGGTCGATCGGTTTTGTGTTGGGGTTGGCGAAAGCTTACACCACACGGGTTGGGGAAGGGCCGTTTCCGACAGAGCTCTTCGACGATATCGGCAAGCGGATTGGTGAGGCGGGGCGCGAGTTTGGAACGGTGACGGGCCGAGCAAGACGGTGTGGCTGGTTTGATGCGGTTTTGGTGCGTCAGACCGGCATCGTTAATGGCGTCACCGGCCTTGCGCTGACGAAGCTGGACGTTCTCGATGGACTTGAGCAAATCAAGGCCTGTGTTGGGTATCGTATTGGGGATCGTGCGTTCGACCACCTGCCGGCTGGTCTGCGGGAGCAGGCGGGCGTTGAGCCGGTTTACGAGTATTTTGAGGGGTGGAACCAGTCCACACGCGGGGTTCGGTCAACCCGCGATTTGCCTGGGGCGGCCATCAAATATGTACGCCGGATTGAAGAGCTTGTTGGCAGGCCGGTCGCGCTCCTGTCCACCAGCCCTGAACGCGACGACGTGATCGTGATGCGCGATCCGTTTGAGGGCTGACAGCGCCGTTTGCATGCCCCAGATTGAGGAAATGCGCTCGCTTGATCCGCGAGTGATGTTTTGTCGCGCGCTACAAAGGAGTAGCGGAATAGGTGGCGTTGCGTTTTCATGATGCATCGGCTTTTGGCGCAAGGAGCGACAGTGATGCGTTGGGCGGCGATAGCGTTAGCGCTCTTGGTATCGGGATGCACTTCGTTTCCTGAATCCGTGACAATTAAGATCCCCCAGTGGATGCGCGGGCAAGGGATTGACGGCCAGCAAGCTCAGGCCAGTCAGACGGCCGGACCCGCCACCACGACTGCGCCTGCACCTATGGTGCGCTCGACAAGCGCCGGGGCCCTGGTTTTGCCGACGGGCAGCTTTGCTGATGTGTATACCGGCTTTAGCCAAGTGATCGCTGGGCGCTATCGCGCAGGTGTCACCGCCAACGAAATTCGCACAGATCTGGCCGCGCAGGGGTTTACCTGCAGCCCTCAGACTGATGCCCAACTGAGCTGTGAGCGCGTGCAGCCGCTGACCGGGGCATGCTCAGACGTGTTTATCGTCACGCAAAGGGCCGGGACTTCGACGGCGGTGGCGGACGTGCGGCGGCGCTGCCCGGTTGGGGTGTCTCCGCCGGCGTAAGTCAGTTGATCTTGATGGGGTGACGGCGCGGCACACGTATGTTACTAAGTGCGTGATGAATTTGCTTCGCACCGTCTTGACTTGCACTAATTGAAGCCGGCGGCGCTCGTCTCCCG
>JBMOEW010000089.1:0-2778 GCA_049314555.1 Caulobacterales bacterium | reverse complement strand
CGCCAAGACATCGCATTGTGCTGACGATTGATGATGTGAAATGAATCATCAACGGCTCACTTTGGGCCACCCCAAGCGCTGATGAGCTCAAAGAGCTCGGCTCGCCCCTCTCAGAAGCCACGCGATGCGACGCAATGCTATGCAAAGCGCCGCAACAGCAGATCCCTTGCACAGCCGATGAGGCCGGCCGTTGGCGGTCGGGGGCGCAGGGGAGAGGAAAATGGCGAACACAGGCGTGTCTACGGAACGGCCCAATCGCGCAGGGCGGGGCGAAAGGCCGAAGCTGATGTCGGTGCCGACGGCGCTCGATCGCTATGGAATCGGTCGGACGAAACTCTATGCCCTCATCGGGGTCGGCGCGATTCGCGCCGTGAAGCTTGGCTCGAAGACGCTGATCGATGTTGCCTCCGCGGACGCCTTCTTCGATTCGTTGCCTGAGTTGGCGGGGTCGAAAAAGCTCTAAGGCCGGGTCGAAACTCTCGCCTGATACAGCTTCCCAGAAGGTCGAAACCTGTGGATAACTGGTCGCGGCTGTTCACCTTTGTTCGCGTTTAGACGCTGCACAAAAGGGGAAACGCTGATCCGGAGGAGGGGAAAAGAATCTAAGTGCTTGAAAAATAACGTAAAAAATCAGCGAAATGGCTCCCCGGGTAGGATGCACAATTTTTCGACATCGTTGTGAATAAATGAGATTTTCGAAAAAACTCCAAAATTCTACCCCCAATTCTACCCCCTTTTCGTTAGATTCGGCTCCCATTTTTGCGATCCAGTGTGATCCGGGCGCAACAGTATCAGGCTGGATCAGGCCCTGTGGCAGGCACCTTTGGACAGATCGCCTTCGCCCGCTTGACGTGAGCCGACACGGTTAGCTAATCTTGGTCAATCTGATCGCATTTGGAGCCGGCGGCCCATGACCACCGTCAACATGTTAGACGCCAAAACCAATCTTTCCCGCCTCGTCGAGGCGTTGGAGAGCGGGGCGGAGCAGGAAATCATCATCGCCCGCAACGGCAAGCCGGCCGCGCGCCTGGTGCCGATCGGCCGGGTCGCCAAGGGCCCGCGCATCGGCATCGCGAAGGGCAAGTTCGAGACGCCCGCCCCGGACCCACAACTGGATGCTGAAATCGCCGCCTTGTTCAACGGCGGAGTGAAATGAACCTGCTGCTCGACACGCACATCGCCATCTGGGCGGTGGAGGATAATCCGCGCCTGTCGCAGGCGGCGCGAGCGCTTTTGCACGAACCGGCGGCCAGCTTTTTCGTCAGCGTCGCGAGCCTGTGGGAGATCGCGATCAAGCACGCCAAGCATGGCGCCAAAGAAATGCCAATGTCGGCGAAGGACGCGCTCGGTTTCTTTCATGCGAGCGGCTACACGATCGTGCCGGTGTCGCCACCACAAGTTTTGACGCTCGAAGGCATCCCGCGCTTTCACGACGATCCATTCGATCGGCTGTTGGTGGCGACGGCGCTGACCGAGCCTTATCGGCTCATCACAAGCGATGCTCGGCTTGGCCCCTACGGATCGTTGGTGACGGTGGTCTGAAGGGGAGGGGGCGGCTTTACTCCTGACGCCCGTGCCTACGAACCTGGGGGGACGGGAGTTCGAATCTCTTCGGGCGCGCCACAATCCCGCCATAATTGCGAATTGGGTCAGAAGCTCTTTGGCGATAGCGGTTATGGCCGCGAGCTAGTCGTAGCTGAGATCGGCGAGGTGTTCCGCACTCCCCAAGGTTGCCCCAAGCGCGCGAAAACGTGCTATACTACATCAATAGTATGCTTTATGCCATCGAAGGAGGCCCGCCATGACGACGGTACGAAAGACCATCACCCTGACAGACACTCAGAACGACTGGATCAAGGCGCAGATCGATAGCGGCGCTTATACGAACGACAGTGAAGTGCTGCGCGATCTGATCCGCAAGGCGCAGCAGGAAAGCGCTGAAGTCGAAGCCATTCGCGCAGCGCTTATCGAAGGCGAGAAAAGCGGCATAAGCGCTCGCAGCCCCGAGGACATTCGCGCCGCCGTCAAAAAGCGGAAGTCCCTGAATGGCTGATCGCCGCTATCACCTCAGCGAAGCGGCGGATGCGGACCTTGAGCGCCTCTATGAGTGGGGCATCGACCGGTTCGGGATGAATGCGGCGGACCAGTATTATGACGGGCTGATCGCGCGCTTCGAGAAGATCGCCGAAAGCCCGCAGCTCTGGCCAGCGGTCGAGCACATCCGCGCGGGCTATCGACGCTCCGTCTATGTGGCCCATTCCATCTACTATCGCTGTGAATCGACCGGCGTGCAGATCGTGCGCGTTCTCGGGCGCGAAAACCCAGCGACCAGCTTGCCGGAAGGCTAAGCACGGAGCGCCTACGGCCGATCCAGCCGCCCGCTACCCGCAGCGCTCAAAACCCGCTATGAGCAATTAACTCTCTTCTTCGGGTGCAGGACCCGAAGTGGCGCCTCACCGAGTTTACCCAGGTGCTCAGCGTGTTCCCCGGCGTGCAATTTTGACCCCTTCGTTGGGGTGATCGGCGTCGAAAAATGACCCCTCATCCTTTTCTGTTAGGCGCGATCGCTGGGCGTGAGAGCAGCGATCGGGATCAGGATGCACGGCGTGGACAAGCGGGTCGAAGTGCGTGCGGCGCACGCTGCCGGTAAGAAGATTAAACAGATCGTAAAGGAGCTTGAGGTGTCGCGCGGCTTTGCGCGCAGCGTCATTCGCGCGGAGACGGGAGCTATGCCTGAATCTTGGTGACGGCCATCCGGATCAAGCGGCGGCGGGTTTG
>JBMOEW010000088.1:0-2956 GCA_049314555.1 Caulobacterales bacterium | reverse complement strand
GTCTTCCGCGAGCAACGCAACGTGACCATTTGATACTTGAATATCCTCCATGTTTACCGCAAAAAGTGAAACGAATGAAGCCTCGATCTCGCCGCGCAATGATTCAGCGTCAACATCCAAGAGAGCACCCTGTGCTGGACTTGAATCCATTAGCGCGGCAACTAGTGGCGACCGGAAGTCAGACTCGGAAGTACTCTCGGCCAGAACTGGGAACCTGCAATTGTCCACCCGTACAGACGCGCCAGCGTCCGAGGCCGTGACTACAACGGCGCTGCCACGATCACCGTTCGCCTGCGGCACGCCAGCACCCTCGCCCAGCTCCATAAGACCGAACAGGTGAGCTGCTGCCTCAGATCTCGCCGGCAACTCAATCGACGGCCCTTCCTCCGACCACGAAATGCCGCTCTCGACGAGATTCTTCAGTTTGGGCACCAGTACCTCGAGCGACTCAGCCTTCTCCGGCTTCGACACGTCGAATACTTCCGCCACTAGGCTTGGAACGCCGCTAGGGAGAAGAGCGATAGAGCAACTCGCCGACTCGTCGAGGTACACCGCAAGCGGGTCATTCTTACCAAGATCGAGCCTCAGATTCGCTGGACCTGAAGGCCATCGAATGTGCTGATCACCTTCAGCTGTTGACGAGGTGACGTCGACGGCAAACCAGATCAAGGCTCCCTCATCATCTGGTTGGAACCGAGGCGAGCCAGATCTGGTCACAACGAAGCCCATGGACTTCCGGGCAGCGAGCTTGAACGACAAGCCTGAGGTCTGGGCTGCGGCAAGCAACCCCGGCTCTTCGAATTCAGCAACAAGCACCTCGATTCCCACCCATATCGATGCTTCGAAACGTGCCTCCGTCTCGTTGAACCCGAGCGGCACTACGGGCACCTGAGCCGCAAGAAGTACTCCGGCTGCCGGTTCACCCTTATCGCCAGTCTCGCCATACAGCTCTACCCGCAACCGTTGGGAAGACGCGGGGGCGCCGCCAAAAAATTGGTCTTCGGTAAGTGATGCAAGGAACGGTATGTAGTCGGGCTGATCACGACCCTGACCTGAGAACAGCCAAATTGAGTACTCGGACGTCGGCACCCGGCTATCCAGGCCGCTCCAATCAAGGTCACCGATGTTCGGTGAAGCCCCGGCAAGATCCATCCTGCTTATAGCTAGTTGAACATCGTATTCCGTGCACCAGCTCTCTCTGAGTATCCGCACGAACTTCGTTGGTTGGTTTCCGCTTGCGAAGGATGGTGAATTCCGCCCACGCCGCGTCACAGCAAGTGATCTGGGCTGCGGGAGAGCCATCGCAGCGAAGACGAGGTCCGGGCCAGCTTCAAAATCGATAGCCGACGCATTCCGGATGAACTCAGCAAGCGTCGCCAGCGCAGCATCGACGTGAAGAAACCAGCCGCGGTTCCATGAGCCGCGGTCGTCGGAGTCCCGAGAATTGAACTCATATGCGTCCATTAGGTAGGACGCGCAGTAGCGGACTGAGCGGACAATGGCGTCGCGAACAGCACCCGACAGTTCGCTCTCCTGTAAGGCCACTTCCTCCAACTCGGCCACGATTGCTTGCGCCAGTCCATCCAACGTTAGGTCAACTGCTCCACCTGGCTCGAGCCTGTCGCGTACTGGATAGTCCTCAGCTACGAGCGTGACAAAGGTTGACTTGAGGGACTCGAGCACCACTACGTCACTTGTGTCTGCCACTACAAGCCTCCGACCGTGACGCCCCCCCACCACATGGTCCAGTCCGTAGTATTCGACTCCCAGATTGTCTTGGGCACCAGGACCGGTCCCCGCTTCCGAGTATCGGACGGCAACCGGGTTATCGGGATCCGCTTCTGGATTCAGAGTGCGAAATCGCCAAACGATCGAGTCTGCAACCTTTGCCGGCAGTCCGTCAGGAAGACAGATGCACCGTTGATCGGTGCTCTTTGCGACTGCCCTGCCGATTGCGGCGCCCAGAAGCGACTGTGCAATTCCCATTGGTTCCCCTCTCAGAATGCGCTTCGCAGCGTGACTGCCAGATCCGCATCCGCAGCCAGCTCAGCCAGACCTGACCGCTCAACGTCCTGCAAAACCTCCGGCAGGCTGACGCGAAGCCCGAGGAGACGAAGGTCATTGACAAGGTCTCGAACGGTGGTGTGCCCCCCCGGCCCCGCCAGGAGGCTGACCATCACCGCAGCCCACTCGCTTCCTGGATCAACAACCAGATAGCGCCTACTCTCATAGCGCAGAAGCGAGTACAGATCTGACCCGTCGTTCTCAGCCGGTCGGCCAAGCAACGCATACCAAACCGCTTCCCTAAGGTTAGAAAACCCAGGTGGATTGCCAGACGATGCGAGCTGCTCCGACAAGGATCGTTTGCATGAAGAGTCCGCATTCAGAGCTCGCAATGCTGTCAACGGGTCAGAGATCTCCTCCAGCGGCAGCGCTTGTTCCTTAAACCACCGGCTAGCCCAGAGCCCACGTCGGAGCGCTGCTTGTATTTTCAGCGACCTAGCACTGACCGCTAGCGACGACGGAAGCCAGTGGATCAATCGACCGCGTGAATCGACCGCATCGGCAAGCTGCGCTTCCGTCGGAGGATCGTCCGAAAGCACAAGCTGCGCTATCGAGCTGTAGTAGCGAGCCTCCCATACAAATCCGAGCCCCACGCCTAGTCGCAGAACTGCAGACGCCCAGTCAACCCACCTGCGTGCAGGAAGTCGCTCCACCCACTCTTCTGAGTTCAACGCCGTCCATGCCGACACAAACCAGTGCATCGGAGTAGCACGTGAATCTTGAATAAGCCGATTGAGCGACCCAGCGGCGTCCGACGAACTCAATTTCCAAGAATCACGGGACCGGAGCGAGACGTCCTCCAAAGCAATGCTGTTCAAGCAACCTCTAGCTACCTCATCAATTGCAGCGACAAGCGAGTCGACTCTGACTCGATGGCTCGACGATCGGATCC
>JBMOEW010000087.1:0-2982 GCA_049314555.1 Caulobacterales bacterium | reverse complement strand
GTCCTGACGGTGCTCTTCGCCCCCGAAGGGATGGTGCTGTCGCTGATGCGCTGGATAGCCGCGCGCCTGCAACCCGCGGGAGGCCGCCGATGATCCTGCAGACCAGGGGCCTCAACAAGCGCTTTGGCGGCGTGCATGTCGCGCGCAACATCGATTTCGGCATCGAGGCGGGGGAAATCCATTGCCTGATCGGGCCGAACGGGGCGGGGAAATCATCCCTATTCCGACTTATCCTTGGCGCGCATCGACCCGACAGCGGCAGCATCCTCTTCAAGGATGAGGATGTGACCACCCTGCCGTCCTTCGCCCGCATCCGCAAAGGGATGAGCGTGAAGTTTCAGGTGCCCGGCATCTTCAAGGACCTGAGTGTACGGCAAAACCTTGTCATCTCGTTCCAGCACCACCTTCACGGGCATGATCTGGAGGCAACGATCCAGCGCGTTCTGGCTTTTGCCCGGCTGGAGGGGCTGGAAGTGTCAACGGCAGAGTAAAAGTGAGCCAAAGGGCAGCGCAAAATGTTGCCACTTTGGGGTTAGCGAGATTGCCGCGTGAGCGAGCGCCAGCATCCGGGCGGCCGCGCTTTTCATAGAGCTGGCGGTTGCCCGGATGCTTTGGCCCGTGAGGGCCAAATACCTGCGATGTTGGTGTCGGTTTACGCCTTGTCTTGGCGGGCCTTGCTTTGGCCAAGGCGATAGCTGTCGCCGTTCATCTCAAGGATGTTCACGTGGTGGGTCAGGCGGTCCAGCAGCGCACCGGTTAGTCGCTCAGACCCGAAGGTTTCGGTCCATTCATCGAAGGGCAGGTTGCTGGTGATCAAGGTTGCGCCGCGTTCATAGCGTTGCGAGATCAACTCAAACAGCAGTTCGGCGCCGGTTTTGCTGAGCGGCACGAAGCCCAACTCGTCGATGATCAGCAGCTTGTGGCTGACCACTTGCTTTTGAAGCCGCAGCAGTCTGCGTTCGTCCCTCGCCTCCATCAGCTCATGGACGAGTGCGGCGGCGGTGACGAAGCCGACGGACAGGCCCTTTTGGCATGCTGACAGGCCAAGGCCCAAGGCTATGTGGGTTTTGCCAGTGCCGCTTGGGCCGAGCGCTATGACATTCTCACGCCGTTCCACCCATTCACAGCGCGCCAGTTCCAGCACCTGCATCTTGTTCAAGGACGGGATCGCCTTGAAGTCGAAGCTGTCCAGGCTTTTGACGGCTGGGAACTTTGCGGCCTTGATCCGGCGTTCGATCATCCGGCGTTCCCGGTCAATCATCTCCAACTCGATCAGCCGGGCGAGGAACTGGACGTGGTCCAGTCCTTCTGCCGCAGCCTGCTTGGCGAGTTTGCCGTATTCTCGCAGAACGGTCGGCAGCCGCAGGGATTTGAGGCGGTGGTTCAGAAGGATTTGGGGCGCTTCGGTCATGCTGCCCGCCCCCGCATCAGGGACATGTAGCTGGCCGCCGATGTCGTGCCGACGTTGGCCTTGGGCAGATAGGGATAGACATCCAGATCCAGCTTGGGCGGCCGTCTCTCGACCTGACACAGCACGAGATGCTTGACGGCGTCAAAGCCAATCGCCCCCATCCGCAGTGCATTTTTGACGGCAACCTGCAGGTCTGCCATCTCGAATGTCTCCAACAGACGCAAGACCTGCACATACTCGCGCCGACCCGCCTTGATCATCCGGGCCTCCATCAGGCGGCGCAGGGTTGCAAACTCTTCGGGTAAATCCCAGCCCGCCAAGGGGGCCGCCTGATCAAGGGCACCGACCTTTTGCTCCAGCAGGGGCAGATAATGGACAGGGTCAAAGACCATGTCTTCGCGATCCCAGCACCTTGGGTGACGGGCGATGACATTACCGCCGCAGCCAATGACCACCTGATCGACATAACCACGAAGCCAGACGTCACGATGGCCATAGGCGACCGGAACCGAGTAATCGTTGGTTTTGTAGCGCACCAGGGACTGCGAGTTCACCTGGCCGGTGGCCTGATCGCAAGCGTCAAACGGCGATGCGGGCAAATCCATCATCGCCTCAAGATCACGCACCAGACGTTGCCCGATGCTCTCGCTGTGCCCGCGCAAAACGTCGGCTTGACGCTTGCGGCATTGCTCTGCCAGCCAGGCATTCAGGGCGTCCCATGTCGCAAAACGGGGGATGGGCACCATGAAGTTGCGCCGGGCATATCCAACCAAGCCTTCAACCGCGCCCTTATCGTTGCCTTTGCCGGGCCGACCATAGCGGTCATGGATAAAATAATGCGACAAGAACCCGCTGAACAACTTGGTCCGCTTGCGTGTGCCATCTGGCAGGATCTTCGCAACGAGGCACCGGTCATTGTCATAAAGCACCGACTGTGGCACCCGCCCGAAGAAGGCAAAGGCATGGACGTGGCCATCAATCCAAGCCTCGGAAACGGCTGCCGGGTAGGCCCGAACAAAACACGCATCGCTGTGGGGCAGATCCAGCGCGAAGAAATGCGCCTTTTGCTCCACGCCACCAATCACCACCATTGCCTCACCAAAATCCGCTTGGGCATGGCCTGCTGCATGGGCAAGCGGAACAAACATCTCTCGGCTGCGCCGGCCATGTTCACGGACATAATTCTTGACCGTCGTGTAGCCGCCCGTGAAGCCGTGCTCGTCCCGCAGACGCTCAAAAACACGCCTGGCGGTATGCCGCTGCTTGCGGTTCCGGCTAAGGTCTTCCTGCAGCCACTGATCGATGAAGCCGGTGAACCCGTCCAGCTTGGGCCGTTTGATCTCCGCCGTGCGCCGATAGCCAGGCGGCACTGAAAAACCCATGATCTTCTTCACGCTCGCGCGTGACAACCCAAAATGAACTGCTGCCGCGCGTTCGCTCATGCCGCCCCGACGCGCCAGACGGACCCTCCGATAAAGTTCCACGATTAAAATGCCCCCACCCTCCCTGTCGCCAGAAAGGGCCAAAGTGGCAAAGTTTTACTCTGCCCGCAGCAAGACTATCCCGCCACT
>JBMOEW010000086.1:0-3264 GCA_049314555.1 Caulobacterales bacterium | reverse complement strand
TTACTAAGCGTCGACGGGGAAATCGCCACTTCTTGGGGGTTGGGGGAAATTCAGCGTGGCCACAGCCGCCACCACCACGATGGCGCCAAGGGGCAACGACACGCCCGCGCAATTGAACCTCGTTCAAGCGTTGCCGGGCGCAGCCGCCATTGGTGTACTCAAACACCATATTGCCACCAGCATTGACCTGTACTTCGGACCCGGATGGACACCACCAGGCACCGGTCTGGGGTGGGTTGGCGTGGACCTGTTTTTTGTCCTGTCCGGCTTCATTATGGTTTGGACGACGCGATCGGCCGGTCACGGCCTTCGCCCCGCCGCCGCCTTTTGGACGCGCCGTGTTCTGCGGGTCTACCCGCCCTATTGGGCCGCCACCCTCCTCGCCGTCCTTCTGGTCGCCGCCGTCCCCGCCGCTTTCGATCACGAACCGGCCGGTTGGTGGGCCAGCATCCTTTTGTTGCCGGCCGCAAACCAGCCTTTCCTGCAGCCGGGTTGGCCCCTTATTTATGAGCTGTGGTTCTATCTGGGCTTCGGCTTTCTGATGTTGGCACCGCCCAAGTTTCTGGGCGCCTTGCTCTTCGGTTGGGCCCTGGCGGTAGTGATCTCCGCCCCGCGCCACCCGGCCCCCGTCTGGGGTTTCATAGGCGCCGAAGTCGCCGAAGTTCAACATGCCGCCAAGCGGCATCACGCGGTCCTACATTGCGGTCTCCGGGGAAAAGCGCCCCCTTATGGCCGAGCCCGCCCCGCTATGCTAGCGCGGATGCCATGACCCATTTCGCCCTTTCCCGCCGCAGCGTTATGGCCGCGGCCGGCCCCGCCTTGGCCTGGGCTGCCGGGGCAAGCGCACCCCCGCCGGAGGCCTGGACCTTGGAAATTGAAAGCTTCGACGGCGAGATCTTGGCCTATCGGACCACTGGTCTGGGCCGGCCCCCGCTTTTGCTGCACGGGTTCCTCTCCAGCGCCCAGTAAAACTGGATCGCCACAGGCCTGGCCGAACGGCTGGCCAGCCGCCGCCGCCTGGTGATCTTGCCAGACTTTCGCGGCCATGGCCGCTCCGCCAAACCAGAGGCCGAAGAAATCTACCCCCCGATGTTTTGGCCGCGGATGTGGAATCCCTGCTGCAACAAATGGAAATCGATGACCTGGACGTGGCGGGCTATTCCCTGGGCGCTCGGATCGCCGCCAGCCTGGTGGACCGCGGCCTGCGCCCTGGCAAGCTGCCCCTGTGCGGCATGGGCCTGGAAGGCCTTACCGATATCGCCCCCGGCTGCGCCTATTTTGAGGATTTGATCCTGAACGGCGAGGAAAGCGCCAATCCCCGCGCCGCCCGGGCGGTCCGCGCCATGAGGCAACAAGCAGGCATGTCCGCCGGCGTGGCGTTGAACGTGATGCGCAGCCAGGTGAACACGACCCTGGAGGGTCTGGCCGCCTTCACCCCGCAAACCCGGATCGTCGCCGGCACCGCCGACCGGGACAATGGCGACCCCGCCGTCATTGCCGCCGCCATCCCCAATGCTGAGCTGGAGTTGGCCACCGGCGACCACCTGACAACGGTCAGCGCGCCGGATTTCTCCGACGCGCTGGTTCGTTTCTTTGACGCCCTTCCCAGGTAAAACGCGCTGGGAGCTTATACGACCTTAGTTGCCCTGGGCCTCAGTTGCCCTTGGCCTCCGCCATCCGCGTCATCAGCGGCTCCAGGATATTGGTGTAGTCGTCGGTCCAAACCGGCCGGTCAGAGGGCGACATCAGGCTCCACTGTCCCGTCGCCATCAGCGGCGCCAACGCCGCGTCAGACCGCGCGATCAGGATGGCGTGCGAAGTCAGGTTCGCCCACCGATCCGGCCCGCCTTCCTGCACCGGGTTTGTGAATTGCCGCTGGATCATGACGGCACCCGCCGCCCGGGCCGTCCGCCCCACGATGTCAGACAAGGCCAGATTGCGGTTGGAGATGTGGATCATCGCCACCCCGGTTTCGGAAAGCCGGCTGAGATATAGGCTCATGGCCTCCCGGGTCAGAAGGTGGGTGGGCACCGCGTCGGACGAGAACGCATCCACCAGCAACAAATCCACAGATCCCGCGGGCTCTTCCTGCAACAGAAGCCGCCCATCGCCCACCAGCAGTTGCGCCTGCGGCGCGCAGCCGGAAACCAGCGTGAACAGCTCGGGGTTCATCGCCACATCCACGACCATCGGGTCGATCTCATAGAAGGTCCAGTTTTGTTGCGGCGTGGCGTAGCAGCTCATGGCGCCCACCCCCAGGCCCAACACCACCACATCGTCCAGCCGGCCCGCATCCGTCAGCACCCGGAAGGTTTGGCCGATCGGCGTCAGCGGGCCATAATAGCCGCCCGGCTCATGCGCTCTGGCGGGATCCAGGCTTTGCACCCCGTGCACCGTGGTGCCATGGGTGAACAGGCGATAGGCACCGTCCGTCGTATCGACCACATCCATCACCCCATAGAAGCCCCGCGCCGCATAGATGTTGTCGGCATTGGCGAACACCTTGCCGCTGCCCATCACCGCCAAGGCGCACAGGGCCAAAGCAAAGGGATGGCGCTGCACGCACACCATCGCCGCCAGCATCAGCCCCATTCCGATGAAGACAAAGGCCGGCATGATCGGCATGCCCATCAGCCGCGGAACCGCCACCAGCGCCCCCGCGACCAGCGTCGCGACTACCGCAAGGCGCAGAAGGATCTTTGCCGTCGGCGCGCCCCAGGGCCGCAAAGCCAGCGTCAACGCCAGCGCCAGCGGATATTCCGCCACGGTGTCAAAAATCACCGGCGCAACAAGGGCCGCAAACGCCCCGCCAAGAACGCCCCCAACGCTCATCCACATATAGAATTCCGTCAGGCCCTCCGCCCCCGGACGGCGCCGGTGCAGCTCCTGCAAGCAAACCAGCGATCCAAAGAACAAAGCCAGAAGCGTGATCGCCAGAAGGCTGGTCCACTGCACATAGGTCCAGCTCAAGATCAGCGCCGAAACCGTCAACACCAGGTGGAACAACAGCGCAAACCGCGGTGCGATCAGCGGCTTCTTCATGAACGCCATGATGAACGCCAGCAGGTACAGCGCCAAAGGCGCAACCCACAACAAAGGCGCTGAAGCGACGTCCGTGGTGATATGGGTAGATGCCGCCACCAAAAGCATGGAAGGCGCAAACGCAAACAGCGTCCACATGCCCCTTTGGCTCCAGGTGGTTTTCGCCCCCGGCGCCGTGACCGCAGCCGCCACAGCCTTAGGCTCCGACGCGGCCTGCCCCCG
>JBMOEW010000085.1:0-3735 GCA_049314555.1 Caulobacterales bacterium | reverse complement strand
CTCGCGGGTGCCCTTTCCATGCGCCGACAATGGCACCGTGTGGCACGTTTTTCGCGCGCCGCCTGGCACACTTTTTGAACGCCCCGTGGCCGGATTTTCGGGCGCCGTTGACACCGAAGCGCATGCATGACCCGCCAGGGGTCGCGTGGGTCTTCGATCTCGCCGAGATGGTCCAAAAGCGACTTGAGCCGAGATTTCTCAAAGCCCTCAACAAGCTCGAATTCCATGGCCACGCCCCAAGCGAATCAAAGACGCACCCAGAGAATCAAGGGATGTGCAACCATGAAACCGCGTTAACCCGAGTTCGGAGCCCTGCTTTCTTGCGCGACACGCTTGGCAAATCGAAGGGAAGCTCGCTATCCTTTCTAATGGTGAGTTTGGTGCCTCCGGTGATGCGGCGGATTTCAGTTGTGATGCCCAAAAAATCTACCACGAATCAGATGGCTAGGTCGCGCTCATCAGCTGTTTTCCTAAGCCTCATGAGTTTTTTAGGCTAGTATGCTTCGAGCAGCATACAATCCTTAGAGGCCGTTCGTCTATTGTCCAAAGGCGCAACTTCCACTCGAAGTTCGCCTCGTGGCCGCTGACGCTCGGTGACACCCTATTCAAGGGATGGCTAAGCGGATTGTCAGTTATCGGAAAGCGCATGCCAATCTCGGCCGCAAGACCGGCGTAGTTTTCTGTGTTCAGCCTCACCCGCCGGGTCTGACGACAAATAGCGGGCGATCCTGCGCCGCAAACGAATGACAGTGTTGCTTTCGTTGATAAAGGCGATCACCTATGCGCGCAGTGGCTTGGCCGGAACTGTGGGGCGTTCGGGCCGCGGGGCTTTATCGATGTGGGGGCGCGCTCAGTGTCGCAAGGCGTCCTTGCCTGGGCGTGGCCGGCGTCAGCCGCGCCGGGGCAGCGAGGAGTGTTGGCATGGAACTGTTGGTGTTCGTGGAAATTACGCTTCAAGCAGAGCGACGCTCTGGCATTCATCGCGTGGCGGTCGAAGCCGCCAAAGCCTTTCTAGGCTTCTTGACCGTTCACTTCGTGAAATGGGACGAATGGGAAGGCCAGCTTCGTTACATCGACCATGAGGAATTGAAGGCGTTGTTCCACAGCAACGCCTTGCCCCCTGGGGTGGCGGTGCACACCATGGCCCAACGGGTCTGGTATCGGTTTGAAGATACCATCAAGGACCCCGCCAATACTTGGCTTTGGTTCCCCGAAATCGCTTACCACCGCGCCCACGGCAATGACGTGTTCGCCAGGGTGGTCAGCCAATGCCATAACTATGGCGTCCGGGTCGCATCGGTGTTCTACGACCTGATCCCGATCACCAATCCGCTCTATCAGGAGGCGCGCCCGCCGCATCAGGAATATGTCGCCGAATTGATCCGCTCGGATCTGATCTTGCCGATTTCGGCCCATGTCGGCGACGTCCTGGTGGATTTTTACGCAGACGTGCTCGGTGGGGATCGCTCGGAAACCATGCGCCGGCTGAGCGCGCAGATCCGCCCCATCGTGCTGCCGGAGATCAACTCAGAGACTCCGCCCTTGGTCGTGCCGGACGATGAGACCGGACGCGACGTGATCTTGATGGTCGGAACCGTTGAGCCCCGCAAACAGCAGGTGGAGGCCTTGCGCGTGTTCAACGCGCTGTGCGCGTCCTCAGAGGACGCAGCACGCTTGCAGGTGCACATCTACGGATCGCTGCATGGTCATGTAGCTGATGCCTTGCACAGCCTCGTCGCAGCCAATCCCCGGATCAAGTATTTTGACTATGCTAGCGCTGAGATGGTCGAGGCTTCCTATCGTCGGGCGCTGTTCAGCGTGTTCGCCTCATACGACGAAGGCTATGGCTTGCCGATCGCGGAAAGCCTGGCGCGGGGCGTGCCATGCCTGTGCGCCAACTTCGGCTCGATGGCCGAGATCGCGGAGGGCGGCGGATGCCTGCCAGTTGATGTCAATAACAAAGCATCACTGACGAACGGCCTGGAGCGGCTCATCGGGGAACCGGATCTACGAGAGCGCCTGAGAGATCAGCTTCGCGCGCGGAGGTTTCGGACGTGGTCGGATTATGCTCGCGCCACCATTGATGAAATGCAAGCATATGACGCCGCGGAGCGCAAGGCCCAGCAGACAACGCAACGCGCAATCGAAGAGAAATTGCAGGAAGGCCTTTCGGGCCAAGCGGTGACCGACACCGGCGCTTGTTCGGAACCGGTGCATATCGCGCAAGCCGACAACGGCGTGATCCAGATCGTAGTGCGTGATGAGCAGTGGGCATGGGCGATAAGCGAACTTGCTGGTCCTGGCGCGCCGCGCTCGGCGTCGCCCGGTTCGATGTCTCGGTTCACAGTCGCCCGGCGCGGCGCATTGATCCACGAGCCAAAACGGGCGCACGCCGAAGCGCATCGCCTTTTCGGCGACGATTATTGGGCCGCTGCGGATGAAAACATTTTCTCAAAACTGTTGGACGCTGCGGTTGAGGCCAGTTTTGACGGACTGTTGCCCCATCGTTGGCTAACAGGACCGTCAATCGAGGATGCCGCTCAATCTTTGGCGGAGGCGATGGCGGCCGATATTTCGCTTGAGCGGCGACGATACGCTTATGCTATGCGCGAGCGCGCCTACGCGACACTGCTCGCGCGTTGGCGTGACATAATCGCGCCGCGCAGGCCCACGCTCGCGATCCTCATCACCACCTATAATCGCGCGCGCTTCGTGGAAAAAAATGTCGAACATGTGTTGCACTTAATCGCGTCACGCAAGCTTGATGCGCAACTGATAGTGGTCGATAACTTTTCTACCGACGATACCCGTCCGCGCCTCGCCCGTTTTTTTGGGCATCCGAATTTCGAGTTCCGGATGACTTCCTCCAATGTCGGCATGCTTGGTAATTTGCGCGTCTGTTCAAGCGTGCTCAAGGCGCGGCATGTTTGGGTGACGGGCGATGACGACTTCATTGACGCCGACGCTTTGGCGGAAATCATTGCCGTGTTGAAAGCCAACCCGGGCCTGCCAATGGCGATCGTCAACTTTGGCGTCTACCATCGCGAATCGCTATCCTCTGGCGATAGCGTGAAAAATCTGATGGCTGAATGTGTTCCACTTGCGCCGAACCCGATGCCGAGTGGTTTAGCGCCGCTGACACTCGCGGGGCAGCAGCATGACAACCTCTTTACCGCAGTTTATCCGATCGTGTGGCGTGCGGACTTGTTCGCTGCAGCGTTCAATTACCCCTTTACGGGTGTGCCGTTTGACGATCTTGTTGAGTGCGTTCCTTCGACCAAGTTCATTCTGGAAACTTGCCGCTTTTTGGATGTTTATTGGCATGCGCCGATTGGCATTGCCGGCAATGCGCACAACAGCTGGTCGCGCCATCGCCCGCGCTGGCACGTGTTGCTAATGCCACTGGTGTTCGAGTTGGCCCGTGATGCCGGGATGTCCAAGGATTTGCTCTATCGTTGGGCGCAGGCCCACTATGACTTATTTTGCGAGAGCCTCTCGATCGCGAAGGCGAGGCATCAAGTAATTCACATTGAAGTGCCTCACGATCTCGTCCCTGCGGTCCGGATGTTCCGGCGACCGATCACAATACCACCCGATTTGAAGCGCTTCGACCGCAGCGCCACGCCGCAACCCAGTTGGATGGTAAGCGTCCGGTGATGACGCGTCACGGCATTCCTAGCGTCCCGAATCAAAAGTTCGTGGGATAATTCTTGCGTGATTTGCAAGGATTTTTCA
>JBMOEW010000084.1:0-3928 GCA_049314555.1 Caulobacterales bacterium | reverse complement strand
GTTGGGCACCAAACGGACGTTCGTACATGGCGAGCAACAGGGCGCTATTCGCCGACAACGGTCATCGCTCTTTCGTTCGCTAGTGTCGGCTTTGTGGAGCAATCTCTCCGCACGCCTATGCCGGGGCCAATTCACAGAATTTCGCCATGGACGACATTCGAGGCAGCCGACATAAAGCCGCCCGAAACCGGACTTTAGATTTCCGCTGTCCGCCGCTTTCGGACGTTTCGGCCGCAGCGACAATTTCGGGGTTGGGGCGGAAGTCGCCGTTTTAGGCGTCTGGCAACGGTTATGAGAGCCGCCGTTCACCCCGCCCGCTGCCATTTCACGAGGTCCAGACATTTGTGAGGTTTGGACTGTCGCGGAAGCGGCGGTATGGTTGCCGAAGTGGGGGTGAGATCGATAGTTTCACAGCATAGAACAACCACTTCGGATCCCCCACCAAAGTGGCCCTTCCCCAGGAGGATTTAGTGAGGATTATTCTAGTCATAACCGCGCTATTAGCAGTCGCAGCAAGCACTCTCGCGTCCGCACAAACTCCTCGGAGAGATTATTCTCCCAGCCTAAACTTTGAGCAAAGAGAAGAAATCATTATCAACAATGCGGCCGGTCAAATAGAAATAATAGGTTTCGATTTCGGGACAATATACACTCGTCAGTTTGAAACCGTAGTAGACGCTCAATGGCGAAACGTAGGCGAGCAACCAGTCCGCGCGTTTGAATTGGGAATTTTGCTGTTCGATCCTTTCAATCGAGTTGTCTACAATAGAAGAATGCTTGTGCCTGGTACCGATAGCGGAAACTGGTCCCCGCTAGGTTCGGGGCAAACCGCCGGTGATGGTTTCAGGCTCCCACTGACCGAAGTCTACTCGGGCGTAATTTACGTGAGGGCCATAAGGTTTGACGATGGAACAATCTGGAGATTTAACGCAGAAGCGACAGCAAGTGAAATCAGAACTCGTCTAGCAAATCCGCAGGGTCTGGATCTTTCAGCACCTTCCGATGAATAGGAGAATCCGCCCAAGCTGTGGATAGATTGACCCACTATTTCGGCCGCTGGGCATCGAAAGCCGCTTTGGCGATCTTTTCCCGTTTCCCAGATGGCGGGGAAGCTTCGAGATACCGCCGAAACTCTCCGCTTTGTCAAAGCGCCAGCCCGCGCAGCGCCCAGCGGCAAGTCATCGCAGAATCGGAAGTGCTCCCGCGACGTGCCGGAAAAGAGGCCAACTCCGCCAATCGCGCCTTGGTGGCTATGTCGGTTATACTTTCCGCATTGTCTATGAATACGCCGCCCAATGCGGCACATGGTCTCAAACACCAAAACCGGTTCACGTCTTAACTTGGGCCTCGCGAAACCGGGCCCGATGGGTTCGGGTTTCAACGACAACATCACCCTTGTCGACGAAAGCGCGGCGGATCGGCGCCGCAGTTAACGCAAGGCCGATTGGACGCCCCTCTTCGGTAAACACGCGGATTCCTTTGTCTTCGACGAGCAGGATCAGGCCTTGATTGACGATGAGATCGCATTTCGGGGAACAGTCTTCCAAACCCACGAGTTGTTCGCCTGCGAGCACGTAAAGGCGGGTCATCGTCATCACATAGAGGAACCTGCTGGTTTCGACGATGCGTACGGGCGCTGAGCCGACGTCATAGATTGCAACTGGTCTGCCACCTCTCACGACGCGCAAAACGAGGCCAGCATAGGTGCCAACGAGTGCAGACTCGCCATCTGCTGAGAAGGCAGTGGCGTAAATCCAATCGTGCTCAGGGCCGTGGATGAGCGTGGCCACCAGTTCGGTGGTGCCAGCGCTACTGCCGTCGAGCTCTTCCGGCGATAGGCCGGTCAGTCGATCAGCGGCAACATTGATGGACTTCATCAGCTCGACGCTCCCCGATTGCAGGTCAGGATGGTGTTGACGAGCCAGCGAGCGGTAGCGTTGTTGAATTTCGGCGGGCGTGACCGGCAGCTGGAGTCCCAGAACCAGCAACGCTTCTTCAATCTCTGATTTGGTTCCGAAGCTTATCCGCACGGTCTGGCGCACCGGATCCTTTTGTGGGGTGCGAATTCCCCACTCACGGTTGCCCGCGCGGTCAATGCACCATGCCTCATCGACGCATGTGAACAGGTAACGATCGCGATTGGGGGATAGGGCAATGCAGCGGATTGCACGACTGGCCTCCTCGTGGGACCAGACGAGACGTTCAGAGACAGCAGCGATCTCTGGCGCATGGGCAAGATCGGTCTCAAAATCGATGTCGAGCCGCTCATTATAGACCGACAGCACGCGGCTCTTGGAGAGCGCTGCAAAGCCGCGTCCTTCAGGGTGAACCGCGATCGGGTATGCGTCGCGGCGGAGCCGGGCGCTCGTTTGTCTGCGGCCGCCGGCATTGCTGAACATCACCGCTCCTGGACCACCAAGGGCTACTGCCGACTTCGCGAGATCGTCAAAGGATAGGGTTCCGCCGGATGTGCTGTAGTGCCTGCGGAAAGCCGGATCCGGGCGCAGCTCTTTTTGTATGGTCTCGACGATGATCTCGCGCCAGGCTCCCTTTGGATCAGCAAACGCCTCGTCGGTTGTTGGTAACTCAATCCAGCGCTCCCAGGCCTGCGGAGAAGGTGGCAGCCGGAAAGTGTTAAGGTTCTTGACGTCGAAGGTTCTCGGCGAAGTGGCGCTGCCTTCGGTCCGATGCGAGCCCGGCTTTGGTGGCTCGGTATAAAGGGTCGCGACCACAGCCGCTGGCAGTTCATGATCGGAGGGGTAGAGCGCATATGTGGGCCCATTTTTTGCGCGCGTGATGTCTCCTGCTTTGGCGAGATAAGCGAACAAGCGGCTCACGCGGCGCGCGTCCGAGACGCCAAGCTTTTCAGCAACCGCATGCTGGAGAACTCCGGGCTCGGCGCGGATGTGTTTGCGAATGCGGTCGAAGAGAGCGAGGTCGGCGACGTGTTGGTCCGCAGCTTCTCTGTAGGGCTTCAGCTCATCGAAGTCGCGGACCAGAGCGGTCAATTCCGACAGACCTTCGGCGTCACCAACAATCGCCATCATGGTGCCGCCTTGGCTCAATGCCGGTATGCGGATGTCGAGCCGATTGCCCTTTCCGCGGGGATCTGTCAGCCAGGCACGCAGCAAGGGAAGGCTTGCCTTGGCCGCTGCGGCGGCGGCCGCATAGTCCCTCTTCGAAACGGCGAGCCTCAGCTGCTCAAGATGCGTGAAGTATGGCGCTGGGGGTAGCGCCGGGTGTTTGCTTCGGACTGAAGGGTTGTCTTCAGCTTTCTGAGGCTGATCGGGGTCGAGGCGGTCGTCCCGTGGGCCCGGATCAGCCCTTTTCCCGAAGATCTTGCTAAGAATCGCGAACATTTTTTGGCCTCTGAGAATCACCGGCGCCGGTTCAAAGGTGAGTCAAGGCACACTCTTAACCGAGGCTAGCTCAGACACAAAAACGATGCCTCGCATCGCCTTTGGACCATATCAGCGTTGACGGAATCAATACCTTCTCTAGGGCGAGGTTGCCCTCGCAAATAGGCGGGCTGGAGCGGGCCGGCGATATCTTATACCGGGGAAGTCATCCGGCCTTGTCCTGTGTGATCAACGCACGAGTTTTTGGCGCTCTGGGCAAGAAAACAAAGGTAACGCGGTGACGGTCGGGATCGTAGCGGCGCTGCATGCTGTCGATCGCCCGAAGAATTGTGTTCGATCCTGAAGCCGCTGCGAGATCTGAAGGCGAACCTGCATGGCCCTAGACGGATAGTGTCTCGATGGTGAAACCGTCGCTCTATCGACGTGGCCCCCGCCTCCGGTTCATGTTGACGTCGCATGTCGGCTTTTGCCGCCGCCGCAATCGCCATGAACTTCTGAAATTGCCCCGATAACGAAATTCACGACACCGATCTGTACGTCGGCTTTCCAGCGCAGACCCGACATTCAAG
>JBMOEW010000083.1:0-4185 GCA_049314555.1 Caulobacterales bacterium | reverse complement strand
GGAACTCAAGGGACATCATTATGAGCGTTAAGATTATCCCGGCTGTGATGTCGGGCGGTTCTGGCACTCGGTTGTGGCCTTTATCCACGCCAGACCGGCCCAAGCAATTCCACGCTTTGGCGCAAGAACACACCTTGATTCAGGCTACGGTTTCGCGGTTCCTGAAGCCGCACCCAGATATTCGTTTTCTCGCCCCCGTAGTGATCGCCAATGCCCGTCACGGCGCGATTGTGGCCGAGCAGTTGAGCGCCATCGATGCGGCTCCAAGCCATATCGCTTTGGAGCCAGAAGGACGCAATACGGCCGCAACCGCACTGGTGGCCGCACTCTTGGGGACTATGATCGACCCAGAAGCGCTGGTGCTTCTGTTGCCGGCAGATCACGTGATTCAAGATACCGCTAGCTTTTTGGATGCCATTGCCCGGGCGGCGGCCAGCGCGCACGACCATATCGTCACGTTTGGTATTACGCCTTCAGAACCAGCGACGGGCTATGGCTACATCGAGGCAGGCGCACCAATCGCTAACGGCGTCTTTGCGATTTCCCGGTTTCTTGAAAAGCCAAATCGCGAAGTTGCCGAGAAGCTTTTTGCCGATCCGGCCTACACGTGGAATGCGGGCGTCTTCTTGTTTGCGCCCAAACTGGTCATTGAAGAGTTCGCGCGGGTCCCAGAGGTTGGCAAACCCGTCACTGCGGCTGTGAGCGCGGCGCGTCACGAGAAGTCATTTATGTATTTGGATGGCGCTTCGTTCTCTCAAGCGCAGTCTACGCCTTTTGATATTGCGATCATGCAGTCCACGACGCGCGGGGCGGTTGTGCCGTGCGAAATTGGGTGGGCGGATGTGGGATCTTGGGCAGAAATCTGGCGATTGGCATCCAAGGATGCAAAGCACAACGCCGTTCAGGGCAAGGCCGTTTGCCAGAATAGCGAGGGCTGCCTGGTGATCGCTTCCGGCACCCGCGTCGCTGTGAGCGGGCTGAACGATGTTATGGTCATCGCTACCCCAGATGGCGTACTTGTTTTGCCGCGCGGACGGGCGCAAGAGGTCAAGGGTCTGGCCGAGCTTCTTGGCGGTCTTGATGGGTGACAATCGCTGACGTTTAGCGCTTGTTACGCGCTGCGTTGATTGTGGATTCGCTCTTACAGGTTGAGCCCAACATGAAGATTTTCTTGGATACCGCCGACACCTCTGAACTGAGGGAATTGGCCGCTACCGGCCTTATTGACGGCGTTACGACCAATCCTTCGTTGATCGCCAAATCTGGCAAGCCGATTTTGGCCACGCTGCGCGAGATTTGCGGGATTGTGGCTGGACCTGTCAGCGGCGAAGTGGTGGCCACAGAGGCCCCACAGATGTTGATCGAAGCAGAGGTTTTGTCTGCCCTCGCCCCAAACATCGTGATCAAACTGCCTTTGACCATGGAAGGCCTGAAAGCCTGTAAGGTGCTTTCTGAAAAGGGCGTGCGCACCAACGTCACGCTTTGTTTTTCGGCGACGCAAGCCCTGCTCGCGGCCAAGGCTGGAGCCAGTTTCATCAGCCCGTTCATCGGCCGTTTGGACGATAACGGACACGACGGCATGGCACTGATCCGCGAGATCCGCACCATTTACGACAACTACGGCTTCGAAACTGAGATCCTTGCGGCCTCGATCCGTACTGTGGGTCACATGCGAGATGCCGCTCTAGCCGGAGCCGACTGTGCCACTTTGCCAGCCGGGGTCTTCAGGGCCCTCTATCGCCATGTGCTGACCGATCTGGGGTTGGAAGCCTTCTTGAAAGATTGGCGAGCCACGGGTCAGTCTATCGTTTGACGTCGCGCTCATTTCTATTCAGGGGAATTTGCCCGTGACCACGCCCTTTCGCGCAGTTCGCAAGGCTGTATTGCCGGTCGCCGGTTTTGGCACGCGGGTTTTGCCGGCCACCAAAGCCCTTCCCAAAGAGATGCTTCCGGTCTTTGATCGACCGGCGATAGACTATGTGGTGCATGAAGCGCGCGAAGCGGGCATTGAGCACATCGTGTTTGTGACCGGCCGGAACAAAGGTGCGATCGAAGATTATTTCGACCGGGCGTTTGAGTTGGAGGCCAGTCTCCAGGCCAAAGGACGAACTGCCCTGTTGGAGGCGGTGGCGGCCTCCACCTTCACGCCGGGTTCGACCAGTTTTGTGCGCCAGCAATCGGCGCAGGGGCTTGGGCACGCCGTTTGGTGCGCGCGCGATATTGTTGGCGATGAGCCGTTTGCTGTTTTGTTGCCGGATGTGCTGGTGAAGGCCTCTCCGGGATGCTTGAAACAAATGGTCGATGCGTACGCGAAAGTCGGGGGCAACATGATCGCGGTTGATCCGGTGGCGGAGGATCAAGCCCACATGTTTGGCGTCATCGACCCAATATCAAAAGACGGGCGACTCACGCGGATGAAGGGGATGGTTGAAAAACCCCCGCGGGGTTCTGCGCCTTCGCTGCTACGGATCACAGGACGCTACATTCTGCAACCGGAAGTGTTTGGTCTATTGGAAACGCAAAACCCCGGCGCGGGGGGCGAAATCCAACTCACCGACGCGATGGCCCGCCTTATGACCACGCAGTCATTTCACGCCTTCGAGTTTGAAGGGCGCAGCTATGATTGCGGCGACAAAATCGGCTATTTGCGGGCGTTTGCCGCCTTTGCGCTTGCCTCTACTGAGGGCGATGCCGCGGCGGCGGCGGCATTGCGTGAAGAACTTGGCTTGGCAAGCCTTTCTTGAGGGTGCCCGCGCCAGATTGTCCTTTAGGGAGGTCGCTTGATGAGCCCGGACACCAAGTCCACAGCGGAGCCGCATGCCACTTCTGGCTGGCGTGGCTGGTCGGCGGCGGTGCCGCTTGGCTTGTTCTTTAGCCTTGCACCGGCGGCAGCCGTTGCAGGGGGGCTCGCTCTGCCGCCGATTGCATCTCTTGCAGCGCTATTGAGCATAGCCGGGGCGCGGATTTGGTCGTTTGTGAAGGCTTACTGGCCGGCAATCGTGTTTTTGCTGTTGTTTGGAGCCTACGTGACGGTCAGCACGCGTTGGTCGCCATTTACGCCGACGACGTTGGACACCCACCAGGGTTTACAGCTGCTCATTCAGATGGGGTTTGGGTTGCTGTTTATGGCTGCGGCCCACGAACTGGTGGGGATGCCGCGCGGCTTGCTGCGGGGTTTGGCGGCGGGATGTGTGCTCGTGCTCGCCGGGCTTTTGTGCATCGAAGCCTTCGGCGATATGGCGCTGAATCGAATGGGGCAGCCAGACGGTGAGACCGGTGCCCTGATGCGCAACCCCGGCCGGGGGACCGCGGTTTTGGTGGTGCTGGTGTTCGGGGTGATTGGCTCTTATGCGGGGCATGAGGGCTTGCGTCGCGCTGTGATGCGAGCCTGTGTTGCGCTTACGCTTTTGCTTTCGTTCCAATTTGGGATGGATGCCAACGTTATTGCGTTAGGCGTTGGGATTATCTGTGCGTTTTTGGCCTACCGCTTTCCGCAATTCATCTTGACGGCAATGGGTGTGGGGATTGCCCTTTGGATCCTCTTTGCGCCCGCGATCTTGGGTCAGCTCATCGCGCATTCGCAGGGCCTTAGCGAACAGATCCCGTTGTCATGGCAAATGCGCTTGGAGATCTGGACGTACGTTTTGGGGCGCATTCCAGAGGCGCTGCTGTTTGGACACGGCCTCGACGCGTCGCGCACTGTGGCTGAGCTTGGGCACATCGGAGACTTCTCGTTCCCGATCCTTCCCTTGCACCCCCACTGCGCGCCCTTGCAGATCTGGTTTGAGCTTGGCCTTGTGGGGGCGTTTTTGGCCGCGGTGGGATGCGCTGTTTGTTTCTGGATGGCCGGTCGCGCGTTGCGCAACGAGCAAGGGGCCGCGAGCGCGGCGGCGGGGTCGTTTGGGGCCCTCGCTGTGTTGTGGAGCATCAGCTACGGGGCGTGGCAGGAATGGCTGATTGCCATCGCGTTCGTGGCGGCGGCGCTGGTCAGTTTGGCGCGCGACCACCATGCGCTGCAACCCGCCCAAACTGCGGCTTAGGCCCCTTTAAGGTCTTCGCCACGCCACGTTGGCCCCAACTGAGGATTTAGGAAGCCGATTGCGCGCCCGTCTCGGTTCGACCGCGGCTTTGCGCTACGGCCAGATTTGCGTTGGCGTGTGCCAACCGCGTCGTTGTTGTGAGCAC
>JBMOEW010000082.1:0-4253 GCA_049314555.1 Caulobacterales bacterium | reverse complement strand
ACATTTGGAATGTCGCGGGTGATTTCCTCAGGCCCAAGCTTGGTGTCGCGGGCGGCAATTTCGAACTCTTCAATGTGGATCGAGGTGAACACGTCGTCGCGAACGATCCGCTCACTGATCAAGATCGAATCTTCGAAGTTGTAGCCATTCCAAGGCATGAACGCCACGAGCACGTTGCGCCCCAGCGCCAGTTCGCCCAGCTCCGTAGACGGACCATCGCCAATAATGTCGCCGGTCGTCACGAGGTCGCCAACCTTCACGATCGGGCGCTGCGTGATGCAGGTGTTCTGGTTTGAGCGCTGGAACTTCAGCAGTCGATAGATATCAACCCCAGACTTGGACGCATCCACTTCCGCCGTGGCCCGGATCACGATCCGCTGGCTGTCCACCTGTTCCACAACGCCGGTCCGGCGCGCCGTGATCGCCGCCCCAGAATCCCGCGCCACAACGCTTTCCATGCCTGTGCCCACCAGCGGCGCGTCCGCCCGCACCAATGGCACGGCTTGGCGTTGCATGTTGGAGCCCATCAGCGCCCGGTTCGCGTCGTCGTTTTCAAGGAACGGAATCAGCGCCGCCGCCACCGACACAACCTGCTTCGGCGACACATCGATCATGTCGATTTCATCGCGCGACATTAGCATCGCATCGCCGTTCATCCGCGCCGGCACCAGATCGTCGGCGATCTTGCCGTTTGCATCCATCGCCACGTTGGCCTGGGCGATTTTGTATTTCGCCTCTTCCATCGCCGACAAATACACCATGTCGTCGGTGGGCTTGCCGTCCACCACGCGCCGATACGGGCTTTCGATAAAGCCGTATTTGTTGACCCGCGCGTGGGTCGCCAGCGAGTTGATCAGGCCGATGTTCGGCCCTTCGGGTGTTTCGATCGGGCAGATCCGCCCGTAGTGCGTCGGGTGCACGTCGCGCACTTCAAAGCCCGCGCGCTCGCGCGTCAAACCGCCCGGCCCCAGCGCCGAAAGACGCCGCTTGTGGGTGATCTCAGACAGGGGGTTGGTTTGGTCCATGAACTGCGACAACTGCGAAGAGCCGAAGAACTCCCGCACCGCCGCCGCCGCCGGCTTCGCGTTGATCAGGTCGTGCGGCATGACGGTCTCGATATCCACCGAGCTCATCCGCTCCTTGATCGCGCGCTCCATCCGCAGCAAGCCCACGCGATACTGGTTCTCCATCAACTCACCGACCGATCGCACGCGGCGATTGCCCAGGTTGTCAATGTCGTCCACTTCGCCGCGGCCATCGCGCAAGCCCACGAGCGTGCGAAGCACCTCGATGATGTCTTCCTTGCGCAGCGTGCGGAGCTCGTCGCCGGTATCCAGGCCAAGACGCATATTCATCTTCACCCGGCCCACCGCCGAAAGATCATAGCGCTCGTTGTCCTGGAACAGGCCGTTGAACAGCGCCTCGCCGGTCTCAAGGGTTGGCGGCTCGCCCGGCCGCATCACGCGGTAGATGTCAAACAGCGCTTGTTCGCGGTTTTCGTTCTTATCGAGGGTCAGCGTATTGCGGATGTAGGGCCCGACGGACTGATGGTCGATGTCCAGCACCGGCAGGTCCTTGATGCCCGCTTCCACCATGGTGGCCACCAGATGCTCGGTCAAAATCTCGCCGGCTTCAGCAAAGATTTCGCCCGTCTCCAGGTTCACCATGTCTTCAGCCAAGTACCGCTCAACGAGGTCTTCGCTGGGCACCAGGATGTCCACAAGGCCTTCTTCGGCAAGCTTGTTGGCGTTGCGCGCCGAGATTTTCTTGCCGGCCTCCGCGACCACTTTGCCGCTTTTGGCGTTGACCAGATCGAAATTCGGCTTTGCCCCGCGCCAGCGCTCCGCGCGGTAGCGCGTGGTCCAGCCCTTGGCCGTGCGCTTATAGATCACCCGCTCATAGAAGGTGCTCAAGATCTGCTCGCCGTCCATGCCCAGCGCATAGAGCAGCGTCGTCGCCGGCAGCTTACGCTTCCGATCGATCCGCACAAACACCACGTCCTTGGCGTCAAACTCAAAGTCCAGCCACGACCCGCGATACGGGATCACCCGCGCCGCAAACAGCAGCTTGCCAGACGCGTGAGTTTTGCCCTTGTCGTGATCGAAGAACACGCCGGGCGAACGGTGCATCTGCGACACGATCACCCGCTCGGTGCCGTTGATCACAAACGTACCTTTGTCCGTCATCAAAGGAATGTCGCCCAGATAGACGTCCTGCTCCTTGATGTCCTTGACCGACTTCGCACCCGTCTCTTCATCGCTTTCAAACACGATGAGGCGCAGCTTCACCTTCAAAGGTGCAGCGTAGGTCATATCGCGCTGTTGGCATTCTTCCACGTCGAACTTCGGTTGCTCGAACTCATAGGACACGAACTCAAGCGTTGCCCGCTCAGAGAAGTCCTTGATCGGGAACACGGACGTGAACACCGCCTGCACGCCTTCCATGCGGCGGTCGATGTGTTTCACATCTTTCTGCAGGAACTGGTCGTACGAGCTCTTTTGCACCTCGATCAGATTGGGCATTGCTCCCGCTTCCGGAATGCGCCCGAATGACTTGCGAATACGCTTTTTGCCCGTGAACGACAGACCCATTGCGCTCCCCTTGCGCCAGCGCTTACAGGGCGGTCCAAGGCCAAATTAGGACCGCAAGCGCGGCGCGCAAACGCCAGCTTCCGCCCGCGCCCGACTCAGCCAACCAGCCAAGACGGTTAATGGAGCATGAGGCTCCGGTTTCGCAAGGGCCCGGCGAGCGGAACGAGCCATCACGAGCGTCTGAAGCCTACCAGGCGAGCACTTCGCCCCCGGCACGCCCAAACGCCGCTCAATGCGTCATGCAGGCTCAAAGCCCACACGACGCATTGCGCGAACCAATGACGAATTACTTCACTTCAACCTTGGCTCCCGCCTTCTCAAGCTGCTCTTTCAGCTTGGCGGCTTCGTCCTTGTTGACGCCTTCCTTCACAGGCTTCGGCGCGGCTTCCACCAAGTCCTTGGCTTCTTTCAGGCCAAGACCCGTGATCGCACGGACTTCCTTGATGACTTCGATTTTCTTTTCGCCAGCCGCGGCCAAAACGACCGTGAATTCGGTCTGTTCTTCCACCGGCGCAGCAGCAGCACCGCCGCCACCCGCAGGCATCGCCATCGCCATCGGAGCGGCAGCAGAAACGCCCCACTTTTCTTCCAGAAGCTTAGCCAGATCGGCGGCTTCCAGAACGGTCAGCGAGGACAGGTCTTCAACGATTTTTTCGAGCTTCGACATTGGGATATCCCCTTCAATTTGGGTCTGTTCAGGTATGGCTAAATAACGGCCAAGACGATTATGCGGCTTGATCCTTTGTGGCGTAGGCGTTGATCACCCGTGCCAGCTGCGCCCCAGGGGCGGCAATCACGCCCGCGACCTTTGTCGCCGGTGCCTGGATCAATCCGATCATTTTGCCACGCAGCTCGTCCAACGAAGGCAGCGTGGCCAGAGCCTGCACGCCTTTCTGGTCAAGCAGCACCG
Source organism: Caulobacterales bacterium (assembly GCA_049314555.1). Classification (GTDB taxonomy): domain Bacteria; phylum Pseudomonadota; class Alphaproteobacteria; order Caulobacterales; family Aquidulcibacteraceae; genus REEB509. The sequence goes on along the minus strand of JBMOEW010000082.1, from coordinate 752 downwards.
AGCCCATCAGCCCGCCCAGAAGAACAAACTTGTCTTTTTCCTTGGCGTACTGCACGGCCACCTTCGTGGCCGCGATCGGGTCAGCGCTGTAGGCGATGGCTGTGGGCCCGCGGAACAAGTCCGCAGCCACAGCACCGGGCGTGCCTTCGAGGGCGATCTTGGCCAGACGGTTTTTCACCACCTTCAGCCCAGCACCAGCCTCCCGCAGCCGTCCGCGCAGCACCGTCATGTCCGCAACTGTCAATCCAGAGTAGTGGGCAGCAACCACCACACCGGCACCGGCGAAGAGCCCTTTCAGGTCTTCTACGGCTTGCGCTTTTTCAGCACGTTCCATTGCGGTCTCCTTTTCGCCGGCCTGGACCATCCAGACGTGGCGGACGCACCGCGCAAACCAGCCGCGCCGTCCATGGCCGCCGCTCGACGGGCCAGGGCATGCGCCGCGGATCTAAGCGGCGTCCTGTCCCAGGCTCAAGCGCCGGCCGCCCAGTCCAGGTCACCCCGGAAGAAGCGTCGAAACTTTTGCTCTGTCTATTGCTGGCTGAAACGAATTAAGCCCAGCTCCAGGTCCTCTTAGGGAGGCCTTGACTAGGCACCAACAGTCTTGGACAGGTTCAACACCCCCACCAACGGAGGCATCGAGCCGCGTTCTATGCACCGCTTATCCCCCCAGCGCAAGTGCCCGATTCACAGTTTTTCAATTTTGGCAAGCCCCGGCATTCCCGCGCCCCAAAACGAAGGCGCCCCAAAACGAA
>JBMOEW010000081.1:0-4551 GCA_049314555.1 Caulobacterales bacterium | reverse complement strand
CGCCTGGCTGGATCGGGAAGGCCAAGACATCGGCACCGGTGGTTTGATTGATATACAGCGTTTTTTCGTCCGGGCTGAGCGCGCAACCATTGGGGAACTTCAAGCCATCGGCAACGATCGCGGCGGTGCCATCTGGACGATAGACAAACACAAAACCGTCTGCGCGACCGTCCAAAGCGTCTGGCCAGGTGGGGGCGTGGGTGGAGTTGGCGCACCAGATGTTGCCGCGGGCATCAAGTATTGGATAGTTGGCGCTGGTGAGCTCTCGGCCCCCAACTTCGCGCAACAGCGTTTCGTGGACGCCGGTGACTGGATCGAACCGTTGGAGGGGGCCCCGCTGATTGTCGTAGATGCCGAAGTTCGCAATGACGATGCGCCCTTGCGCGTCCATGTTGATGCCATTGGGGGCACCGCCCTTAGGCCCCATGCGGCGGAAGCTTCCGTCGGGTAAGATTTCTGCCACGGCGCAGTTATGGTCGCTGGCGAAGACTTGGCCATTGCGGGCGACCACAACGTCCTCAGGGCGTTCAATGCCAACCGCGATTTTTGACCAGGCGTTAGAAGGAATACGCTTTAGGGGCATGGGGGGGCCAATTCTGCGCTGTCGTTGTAATGTGATTTGTGTAAGGCAGTTGCACACTTACGCAACCCAGGCCGGGAGCTTCAGCCATGTCCGGATACGATGTCCTCATTTCCAAAGCCGATTTGACCAAAGTTGCCGCTGTGGAAGTGCCGCAGGTGCCATTGGCGGCGGGGCAGGCGCGGCTTCGGATCGACAAGTTGGCGATCACTGCCAACACCGTGACCTACGCGGTTGCTGGGGATTCGTTTGGATACTGGCAGTTCTTCCCGGCGCCGGAAGGGCAGGGTAAGGCCCCTGCATGGGGCTTTGGCGTGGTTGAGGAGAGCGCGTCGGACGACTTGCGCGTCGGGGAACGGTTCTATGGTTACTTCCCGATCGCCAGCCATTTGACGGTGAAGGTTGGCCGCGCAGATCCAGCTGGCTTTATGGATACGACTGCGCATCGGCAGGTGCTCTCGCCGGTCTATAACCAGTACACGCGGGTTACGAACGATCCAGGGTATGTGGCCGCCAACGAGGCCATGATCGCTGGGCTGAAGCCTTTGTTTACAACGTCTTTTCTGATTGACGGGATGCTGGTCAAGGAAGATGGGTTTGGGGCCAAGCAAGTGCTTGTTTCCAGCGCGTCTTCAAAGACCGGCTACGGCCTCGCTTATATGCTCAAGCAGCGGCGATTTCGCGTGGTGGGGCTAACCGGTGCCAACAACGTGGGTTTTGTGGAAGGCCTTGGGCTTTATGACCAGGTATGCCGCTACGATGCCATTACGGACTTGGACCCAAAGGTTCCAACGGCGCTCGTCGATATGGCGGGTTCAGCATCTGTGAAACAGGCGGTGCACGGCCATTTTGGGGATTCCCTGGTGCACTCTGCGATCGTTGGAGCCACCCATTGGACCGCGCCGCCGGCGCAGGAACCGCTTCCAGGGGTGGCACCGGCCCTGTTCTTCGCGCCCGACTATGCGCGAAGGCTGATCCAGGAGTTGGGTCCAGAGGGCTTCCAGAACACGCTTGGGGCTGCGTTTGCGGATTTCTGCAGCTACATGGGGCCTCGCTTGAAGGTGCGCCATCTGGAAGGCCCTGGCACGGTGGCCCAGGCGTTTGCGTCGGCTTCGAGCGGTCAGGTGGACCCCAGCGAAATCCTGACCGTTCGCGTTTAAGTGAAGGCTGGCGCTTGCCAAGCGGGCAACGATCCGCCATAAGCGCCGCTTCCGTTTTTTTGCGTGCGCTGTAGCGACGCCTGGAGCCTGAAGTTATGGCTGTTCCGAAGCGAAAAACATCTCCGTCGCGTCGCGGCATGCGGCGGTCACACGATAAGCTGAAGGCGAACTCGTTTATCGAAGACAAGGAGTCTGGCGAGTTGCGCCGGCCGCACCACATCGACCTGAAGACCGGTCGATACAACGGTAAGCAGGTGCTGCGTCCAAAGGAAGACTGAGGCCGGCACGCCGGATTGGGGAAACCCGCTTGCAATCGAAACGCGCCCGGCCCACAAGCCGGGCGTTTCCTTATTCGCAACGGGCTCGGAGCACGCCGATATGACGGGCATCGCAGACATTATGGGTCGTGAGATCCTGGACAGTCGTGGCAACCCCACCGTTGAGGTGGATGTGATGCTGGAAGACGGCTCCTTTGGCCGGGCAGGGGTCCCATCAGGAGCGTCGACTGGGGCGCACGAGGCTGTTGAGAAGCGCGACGGCGAACCGGATCGCTATCTTGGCAAGGGTGTTCGTGACGCTGTTGAGGCCGTCAACGGCGAGATCGCCAACGCCCTGGTTGGTATGGACGGTGAAGATCAAACGCGGATCGATGCGACACTGATCGATTTGGATGGAACGGCGAACAAGGCACGCCTCGGGGCAAACGCGATACTTGGCGTTTCTTTGGCCGTGGCAAAGGCGGCTGCGCAGGCGAGTGGCTTGCCTCTGTACCGGTACATTGGCGGCACCCAAGCGCGGGTGCTGCCGTGTCCGATGATGAACATCATCAATGGCGGCGCGCACGCCGATAACCCGATCGACATTCAAGAATTCATGATCATGCCCGTGGGCGCTTCGAGCGTGGCGGAGGCGATCCGGATTGGAGCTGAGGTGTTCCATACCCTCAAGAAAGAGCTGAAGGCTGCCGGCCACAACACGAATGTCGGCGACGAAGGCGGTTTTGCCCCGAATCTGGCGAGCACGGACGAAGCGATCGGCTACATCATGCGCGCCATCGAGAAGGCCGGCTATGCGCCAGGCGAAGATGTGATGCTCGCGCTTGATTGCGCAGCCACTGAGTTCTTCAAGAATGGCAAGTACGAGTTGGAGGGGGAGGGCAAAAGCCTGTCACCCGTTCAGATGGCGGACTATCTTGGCGCGCTGGTGGAGCGGTATCCGATCGTTTCTATCGAAGACGGTTGCTCTGAAGATGATTTCGAAGGCTGGAAAGCCCTGACCGAACGGATCGGGGGCAAGTGCCAATTGGTCGGCGACGACTTGTTTGTGACCAACCCCAAGCGTTTGGCGGTGGGTATCGCCGATGGGCTCGCCAATTCGATCCTGGTGAAGGTCAACCAAATTGGAACCCTTACGGAGACGCTCGCTGCGGTGGATATGGCGCATCGCGCCGGCTATTCGGCCGTTATGAGCCACCGGTCTGGCGAGACCGAGGATTCCACGATCGCTGATCTTTCTGTTGCTACAAACTGCGGCCAGATCAAAACAGGGTCATTGGCGCGGTCAGATCGGTTGGCCAAATACAACCAGCTCATCCGGATCGCCGAACAGCTTGGTGACCAGGCCCAGTATGCGGGCGCGGCGACCATTCGGGGCCAGCGGGCGCGTTAAAGGTATTTTTACCTAAAGGATTCAGCTTGGCCCCGATTCGGAACCAAGATGATGACTTATCACAAAAATTTGGCCGTCTCGGTGGGGCTTGCTGCGGGTATCGTGTATTTGGTGACGCATGCCGTCGCTGGGCAACACGGGCTCTTGGCCTTCATGGAGACGCGCGCGCAAGAAGCAAGCTTGATCGCTGAACGCGACGCCTTGAACAGCGAGCGCGCTGAACTTGTAGCGCGGGCGGGACGCTTGCGGGGCGCGATCGACAAGGACTATTTGGACGAACGGGCGCGCGCGCTTTTGGGTGCTGCGGCGCCCGGCGAGCTGGTGTTTGTGTATTCGAGCCCGTTGGCTGACGACATCAACCCTTGAGTTTGTGAGCCTTGTGGACGGGCGCGAAAACGACGTCTAAGTTGCGCCGAGCGTTCGATACTGTTGGTGGAATGGGCAGATTGCATGGGTGGTGATACGGGGCAGGCCTTGGACCTCACCGTCGTCGATCAGCGTGAGTTGGTCGAATACTATAAAATGATGCTGTTGATCCGCCGTTTCGAAGAACGGGCGGGTCAGTTGTACGGCATGGGCCTGATTGGCGGGTTTTGCCATTTGTACATCGGCCAAGAGGCTGTTGTGGTGGGTATGCAGGCCGCCATTCGGCCAGGCGATCAAGTCATCACCGGGTACCGGGACCACGGCCATATGTTGGCCTGCGGGATGGACCCGAAAGGGGTGATGGCAGAACTGACCGGCAGGATCGGGGGCTACTCCCGCGGCAAGGGCGGCTCGATGCACATGTTCAGTGTCGAGAAAGGTTTCTACGGCGGGCACGGGATTGTGGGGGCCCAGGTGAGCCTCGGGACTGGGCTTGCGTTCGCCAACAAGTATCGCGGTGATGGCAAGGTTTGCCTTGCGTATTTTGGCGACGGCGCTGCTAATCAGGGGCAGGTCTACGAAAGCTTCAATATGGCAAGCTTGTGGAAGCTGCCGGTGATCTACATCGTCGAAAATAATCAGTACGCGATGGGCACCAGTGTGCAGAGGGCGTCCGCAGAAACCGAACTTCACAAGCGTGGCATTAGCTTTGAGATCCCAGGCGAGTTGGTCGACGGCATGGATGTGCTGGCGGTGCGGGAGGCTGGCCGGCGGGCG
>JBMOEW010000080.1:0-4662 GCA_049314555.1 Caulobacterales bacterium | reverse complement strand
CGGGGCAAAGGCAAACGCTATTGTGGTGCGAAGCCAGCCATCGAAGAGACCGCGGGTGGAATCGAATAAAAATAAACCAATAAAGAGGGGCCCTAAGGCCAGGAGCAGCCCCAGGACAATCTTTGCTGCGATGATCAGGCCCGCGGTGATCAGCAAGATCGTTACGGCAGCGAACCAAAGCAGGCCCGAACCCAAGGCTGGCCCGCCTTGCAAGAGATTGGCCTGGTTGCCCGCCTGTCTGGCATAGGCGGCGGCGCTTTCGGTCATGAGCCGGTAGGCGGTTTCAACTCCGCCATAGACATCGCCATTGAAGGTTGTGCTGCCTTGCGTCATGGGGGCGATGAAAAAGCGGAGAAGCTCGCGCGGGCCCTCAAACAGCAGGTTGAAAAACACCGTTTGGTAGGCGGCCCAGCTGGTGAGAAAGGCCAAGATCAGGCCGATTTTCAGCGCCATAACCGGCAAATCGGTGAGCTTCAATCCCCCCCGCCCCAGCAGCATCTGATAGCCAACAAGGGCGATGTAGATCGTCAAAAGCCCGGTGAATGCGGCGGCAAAGACGGTGTCTGGACCTACGAGGTTGCGATAGGAATCCTGGACATAAAGGCGAATGTGGCAATCAACGGTGCTGATCAGCCCCGTCACGATGCCTTGATCGACGGTGGAGGGGCAGACGGCCATGGCTAGCGCGCCTCCGCCACAAGGCGCGGCAGCCAGCGCGCGGGATCATCACCGAGTTGGGCACGCAAATCATCAAGCAGCCGGACGGTGCGTTCGCGTCCGGCGAGCACGGTGAGGAGTTCGGGCAGGCCGCTGAGGTTGAGACGCGCTACGACGCTGTCTTTGCCGTGCTTGATCAGAAAGCAGCGGGAGGTGTCTGGCAACGTGCGGATCAGATCCAATTCATGGGCGCTGAGGCCAAAGCCTTGGCAGTAGTCTTGGGCTTGCGCCTTTGGATTTGGCAGGAAAATTTGTGTGGCGGACTGTTCGATGATGGCGCTGGCGATTTTGCTTTCGAGGGCGTCGCCCGCATTTTGTGTTGAAAAGCCGACGATGCCGTTGCGCTTACGGATAGTCTTTTCCCAGTCGCGGATGCGCGCGACGAAGACGTCGTCGTCCAGCGCCTTCCAGCCTTCATCAACAACGATAATGGTAGGATCGCCATCCAAGCGCTGCTCGACGCAATGAAACAGGTACATCATTGCCGGTGTGCGCAGGAGCGGATCTTCCAGGATCTGGGACATGTCAAAGCCGACGATCCGGGCGGTCAGATCGATTTTGTCGGTTTCGTTGTCAAACAGCCAGGCGCGGTCGCCATTGCCCACCCATGGTTGGAGGCGAGCCGCCAAATCCCCAGTGGAGGGCCGGCGAAGCCCGGTGAACAGCTCGCGGAAAAAACGCAGGCGGCGCAGACTGGACGACTGTTCAAAGTTGGCGCTCACCGCATCGGCGATGACAGCCAGATCGTCTGAGGTGAGCACTTCGCCATGGCTGGTCAAAAGCCTGGCGGACCAGGCTTGAAGGAAGCGACGGTTGGCTGCGGTATCTGGCAATTGCAGGGGGTTGAACCCGGTTGCCACCCCAGGGCGCAGCACTTCGTAGCGCGCATCCATCGCCCGCAGGAAGATTTCGGCCCCCCTGTCTTTGTCAAAGAAGACAATGCGCGGATTGAACTTTTGCGCCTGGGCCAGGAGAAAATTCAGGAGCACCGTTTTGCCGGTGCCGGACGGGCCGATGATCAGGAAGTTGCCCAGATCGCCGCGGTGGAAATTGAAGTAATACGGGGAGGAGGCGGTGGTTTCCAGAACCGTGACCGCAGGGCCCCAATGGTTTGCCTGGGCGCGCCCCAGGGGATGATTGTGGAAGCTCGCCATGCCGGCAAAGTTGGCTGACGACACCAATGACCGACGCGGGATGAACTTGAATGCGCCGGGAAACTGGGCCCAAAACGAGGGCTCTAAAGCCACGTCTTCGCGCACGGCAATCGCGCCCACTTCCGAAAATGTGGCTTGGATTTCGCCGGCGGCTTCGTTCAGGGCTTCGAGTTCATCGGCCCGCACCAGCACCGTCACGTGATGTTCGCCAAACGCGGCCCGACCGGCGGAGAGGTCATCTTTTGCTTGTACAAGGTCGCGCTGGAGGGAGCGGGCGTCATCATCGGCGGCGCGCATGCGGCGCAGGGCCAGATTCATGCGGTCAAGCGCTGTCTGGCGATCGGTGAAGGCGAAGCTTTCCGTCAGCACCAACTCATGGGGCAGACGCATCAGCGCATCGAACTGACCGGGTGAGGTGTGGGGCGGGTATTCCTTGAGGGCGATCATGGCGCCGAAGGATTCCCGCTGCTGCGACGTTTCGCCCAGTTCGAAGGCCTCTTTGCCAAAGCTAATCCGGCGTTGGGGAATGGCTTGCGAGATATCGCCCGAGGGCAGGCGAACGGGCCGGTATTCTACATTGTAGATGCAGGCAAACATTTCTAGCGGTTCTGAGCAGGTGCCCTCTGGGGCGTCGTAGACGCTCAAGACGCGGGGGTCATAAGGGGCGAGGGCGGCCAGGAGGCTTTCGCGGGCGCTGTCCAGTTCGCGGCGCTCGCGGGCGTAATTTGCGGCGGCATCGTTGCGGGTGCCGGCCTGCAAGAGGCTGTCCAGCCAACCCATTTGGCCCTGGGTGGGGCGGCGCACGAGGGTTAGAAACAGGTCGTTGGCAAGGAGTTTTTTGGTGGCCATGCGACCGCGCCACGCGGTGTCTACGGCACGGGTGAAGCGATTGGAAAAGCTGCCTTCCATATTTGGGTCAGCGCGACGGCGGATGATGTGATGATACAACGCCAGCCGTGAGCTTGCGAGGCTGCGCAGGATCGTGTCTCGGACAGCCTTTCGATAGTTCAATTCTTCTGTGTCTGCGGTCTCAAACGGAAACCCTTGCAGATGGATGGTCTGCAAAAGCATGCCATCGCGGGTCACAAGGGTGATGTTGTCCAAATGCCTGGCAAAGGGCAGCATTGAGGCCCCGGATTGCTCGCGCCCGGCTGCCCTCGCTTGGGCCGCAGGCGAGCCGAAAGGCGACGATCCACGGGTCATGGGGCGTAAGAGTTGCACCCCCACCGCGCATAGTTTTTGATCCGGGGACAGCGGCTCACTTTCAAGATCCAAAGATCCAGGAAGCGGGGCTCGCGGGCACACAGCACATACCCAATGCAGTGGATCAGCACAGCGGCAAGGATCGCCCAAAACGACTTTGTGATCAAAAAGACTTCTGTTGTGACCACGAGGTTCAAGACGAAAAAGCTGTAGGAAACGCCGGCAAACATCTGAGGGCGCGTCAGGGCGGAAAACACAATGTCGCGGTCAAGGGAGGCCATGCTTCACCGGGCTAGGCTTGCGGCGGCCTGAATACCAGAGACAATGGCTGCTGCTCCAAACAGAACGAAGCATCCCAGGATGACCGTGATGCCATGGCGCCAGTTCATGCGGCCGGTGAGCATCATGAAGCCCACGATCGCTACGGCCACAACCGCGACCGCCGTTGCCACGTTGCCCAGGAGCGTGCCCTGGATCCAATTGACCGCAGCAAGGATGGGTCCTGATCCGCGTGGGTCAGTGACAATCGTTTGCGCGATGGCTTGGGCAGGAAACGCGAGCGCGACCGTAAGGCCTATTGCCAGGTTTGCTGAGATGCTGGTGGCGATTTGTGTTGCGGTTTTGCGTTCGGCTTTCATTGACCGCTCTCCGGGCCTGCGATTTGGGCCATATAGTCTAAAACGGCAGCGACGTAGCGTTGCGTCTCTGTAAACGGTGGCACGCCGCCATAGCGCCGCACCGCCGCCGGGCCTGCATTATAAGCGGCCAGCGCCAGCGTGATGTCGCCGTCAAACAGCTCCAGCATTTGACGCAGATAGAGGGCACCGCCCTGGATGTTTTGCGCTTCGTTGTTTGGATCGACGCCCAATTCAGCGGCGGTGGCGGGCATCAGTTGCATGGTGCCGCGGGCACCGCGCGGGGAGACCGCGTCGTTGCGAAAGCGCGATTCGACGTAGGCGACCGCTTCCAAGAGGTCTGCACTCAGTTCTTGGTGGGCTCCTGCCTGAGCTAGGTATGTGGCGGTGGAGGCCGACGGCGTGGCAGTGGCCCGCCCACGGTTTGGCGGAGCGGGGGGGGCGATTGCTTGAGCTTGATCGCCGATGCGGGTCGTTGGACCCTCGTAAACGACCACACTCCCGTCAGCTCGGATCTCCAAAACTTCAGCCTGGGCGTCCACGCTGGCGCAGAAAGCCACAGCACCAGTCAACAGCAGAGTGACGGTCAAGGTAGTCATGAGGGCTATATAGTCGGGTCTGGCGAAGGGACGCCAGGGGGGAGCTGCACGCCGCGGTCCTCCAGGCGGCGCGGCGAAGGCCCTTTGAGGCCATTTGAGGCCATTTAATGAGCGGATTTTACGATCGAGGAAGCCTTCGTTGTCACACGATGCCGGTTCGCGCTGCCGATTGCGCAAAAAAGCCGCGCCCGGTCAGACAGGCCGAGAGCATCAGTTTGATCACCTCACCTGCATGACTTAATGGCGCTTGGGACCCAAGTCAGGGTCCCGTGGCCTGGGGCCATAAGGGCGTGACGCCTGGTCACGTCCACCTGAGTGGTGGAAATTGGGGCGGCTGGCGGTGTAACCGGCTCA
>JBMOEW010000079.1:0-4813 GCA_049314555.1 Caulobacterales bacterium | reverse complement strand
AACCGCTGGGGTAACTCCGGCTGACTTGTTCGTGGTGACCCAGTTCGTGAATACCGAGGGTGGGGACCTGACGGGCTTTGAAGTAACCCTGCAAACGCCGTTCTCTTTCCTGCCGGGGCCATTAGATGGCTTTGGTGGCCTCTTGAACTACACAGAGATCGAAAGCGAGGTTAGCTACATCATCGACGCGGCTACCGGCGCGACGGTCACCCAGCCCCTCGTTGGGCAGTCCCCACGGTCGGCAAGCGCTACCCTCTACTATGAGCGGGGGCCCTTCGAAGCGCGGATTTCTGCGACCTATCGGGACGAATACTTGACGCTCGTGCCTGCGCAAAACGGAAACGATGTTGAAGGCAAGTCGGAACAAGTCAATGTCGATTTCTCAGCCAGCTATGATCTCAACGAGCGAGTCAGCCTGTCGTTTGAGGGGATCAATCTGACTGACCAGTACGATGAACGTTGGATCAACTCTGCGAGGCGCAATTCAAACAACTATGAACACACCGGCCGAGAGTTTGTGTTCGGGATTCGCTTCTCCCACTGATCTTTGAGCGGCGGGTCTGGGTTGCTTGGTGCGCCCGGACCTGTCTCTTTTTCATCTCGTATGGGGGCGAACTTGGAGGGTTTTATGCCGGGGAGCGGGCCGTCGCGGCGGGCTGTTCTTCTCGCGGGGGCCGCCGCTGGTTGCGCTTCGGCTTCCGGGGACGGACGCTCGAATGAGTACGACATCGCCCCATCGGGTTTGATGTTTGAGCATTTGCGTTGGGGTGAAGGGCCCGAAGGGCAACGCCGGGCAGACCTCGGGGACGGTCGCTATTTAAACCCGATTTTTTCTGGTGATTATCCGGATCCGGCGGTATTGCGCGACGGGGAAGTCTATTATGCAACATTCTCTTCGTTCGACGCCTATCCGGGGCTGACGCTTTGGCGATCAGACGATTTGGTGAATTGGACGCCTTTTGGCGCGGCTCTGCGCCAGCCTGTCGGTTCGGTGTGGGCACCCGATCTCTGTAAACATGGCGATCGCTTTTTTCTCTACATCCCGGCGCGGACGCGCACTTATCGCTCAATCTACGTCATTCACGCCGAGCGGATCGAGGGACCTTGGAGCGATCCGATTGATCTGGGCCTTCGCGCTCACATCGACCCCTGCCACGTCGTCGATCACGATGGCCGTCGCTTTTTGTTTCTGAGCGGCGGGGATCGGGTGCAGCTGAGCGATGACGGCCTCTCCATTGCAGGGCCGGTGGAGCATGTCTACGAGCCTTGGCGCTATCCGCAAGAATGGACCGTGGAGAGCTTCTCGCCGGAAGGTCCTAAGATCGCTTGGCGCGCGCCTTACTGGTATATGATCACTGCGGTTGGGGGTACCGCAGGGCCGCCCACCGGTCACATGGTGATCGCAGCCCGGGCGGAGACGCTGGATGGTCCGTGGGAGGATTGTCCGCACAATCCCTTGATCCGCACCCTATCCGCCCGCGAGAAGTGGTGGTCAAGGGGCCACGCAAGCCTTTTGCAAGGGCCGCAAGGCGACTGGTATCTTATGTATCACGGCTATGAGAACGGCTTCTGGACGCTCGGCCGGCAGACGCTTCTTGAGCCTGTGTCGTGGGGAGCAGACGGGTGGTTCACCGCCGAGGGCGGAGACCTGTCGCGCCCCTTGCGCAAACCGCTTCCGGGTCCGCCTCGGCCGCATGGCGCGCCTCTTAGCGACGACTTCTCCACCGATAGGTTGGGTACCCAGTGGCGCTTCTATGATCCGGAACCGGATGAAAGCATCCGCCTGCGGCGCGGCGCATTCGGCTTGGCGATGAGAGCCAAAGGCACGACGCCTAGTGATTGTTCGCCGCTGAGCTTTGTGTGCGGCGATCTTTCATATGAAGTTGAGGTCGAGATCGAGATCGATGCCGAAACTGAAGCGGGTCTCATCCTCTTCTATAATCGGCGGCTCTATGCGGGGCTTGGGTTTCGCGAAGGTGGTCTTGTCATGCACCGTTATGGGCTGCAGCGCCGAAGCGCAGCGCCGGAGGGCCTTGGGCAGCGACTTTCCATTCGCCTGCGGAACGACCGAAACATTGTCACCATCCACCACAGCCTTGATGGGCTGAGCTGGAAGCGCTTTGGCGTGCAGATGGAGGTTTCGGGCTATCACCACAATACAATGGGCGACTTCCTGAGCCTCAGGCCTTCGCTTTACGCCGCAGGCCAGGGGGAGGCTCGTTTCGGGCGCGTGTCATATCGGGCTCTGCCGCTGGGGCCGGCCTGAAACCAAATCCCAGGCCGCGGGCTCGAAGGGCCGATAGACGGTGTCATCGGCAGGGTAGCCGCCAACTTGGCTTTGGCTGTCAATGACCTGTCCTCGCCCCTCCAAAAGCTCGGCGATCAAGCGGGCGTCAATGGCGTGGCGCGCCCAGGGGCGGGCTCCGGCTGAAGTGAGCACTGAGGCAGCGGCTTCGGCCGCATCACAGACCTCCAAGCCCTCTGGCCAAGCCGAAGGTGTATCCTCCTCGATTAAGGTGGCCTCTCCTGACCCGAACCGACCAAAGGGTGCTGGCGGCGCAGCCCCGTCGATTGCAGAGCAAAGATTGTCCGCCGCATAAAGGCTGAGCGGCCCTTCTCCACCCAAGGCGATTGCGAAAGACTCTTCTGGCGTCGAAGGTCCGGCGCGGAACTCATTGCCGACGACAGCTAGCCGGCCGAGCTGATAGGCCTTTCCTTCCCATTCGCGCGCATGAAGGTTGTAATGCAGGAACCTGCGACCTGGATTATAGATCAGGTTGTTTACGACGGCCCCCTGCGTCCCGCCCTTGAATAGGGGGTTTCGCTCCCGGTTGCTAAGATAGAGGTTTCGGTAAAGCAGCACGCCTTGAATATTGTCGTGGATGAGACTGCCTTTGGAGTGTTCTCCTTTGGAGTGGGTGGCGTGAGAGAGTCCCTCGGCAATGATGTTATGAGCGTAGGTGATGCGTTTGGCTGTGCCTTGGCGCCAGTCATCAGGCGTTTCGCCGGCAAAGCGGGGTCCTGTAACCGAGAGATTTTCGTCGGTGCCCCAAGACAGCGAGCAGTGCTCAACAAGCACGTCTGCCGCCTCCCGCTCACAAACTAGGCTGTCGACTTCCCAGCCGCTCTCGGGCGGACGGCCCAGGTCACCGGGACGCACCATCAGATGTCTGACATGGACATGCTGGGTTAGGATGCGAAGGCCGCCGCCGGTCAGCGTGATTCCGGCTCCTGGGGCGGTTTCGCCGGCAATCGTTACAAAGGGATTGCGGATTGCTAGGGATTCCCCTTGCAGGTTGATTACGCCGCCGACCTCAAACACGATGATCCTGCGACCTTCCATTCGCAGGGCCGCATCGAGGCTGCCTTGTCCTTCGCGTGCCAAAGTCGTGACCTGCACAATTGCCCCTCCGGCACCGCCGAGTGTTCCTTGCACCCAGCCGCGCGCCGACGCACTTGGCAGAGTTTGTGCACGGGCTTCGGCGTTGAAGAGAATGGGTGCCGCGGCTCCCGCCGCCAGCACAGCCCTTCTGGACAAATTCATCGCCTGCTCCTCAAATGGGGATCGTGAACGTCTTGCGAAACAGAAATGACACCGGTGTCTCTTCCATGCAATGGTGGTTTGCAATGGGGCGTCAGGTGCCTTGCAGCGGGGGGCGGCTATGGCTCGATTTTCTCCAGATGAATTGGCGCTCGTTTTGGGGCGCGGACTTTTGTCGTTTCCGGTGACCGCGTTTGATCGGGAAGGCGGTCTTGATCTGACACGCTACCAGGACCATTGCGCCTGGCTCTTGGAGCGACCGATCGCAGGATTGTTTGCCGCAGGTGGAACGGGAGAGTTTTTCTCCTTGACCTTAGAGGAGGTCGCAGCAGTCGTTCAGTCAGCGGTTGAGGTCACCGACGGGCGGGTTCCAGTGATTGCAGGGTGCGGCTACGGGACTGCCATGGCGGTGGCGTTGGCGAGAGCCGCTGAAAGTGCTGGGGCTGATGGGGTTCTGTTGCTGCCGCCATATTTGGTGAACAGTTCGGAGGCTGGCCTAGAGGCGCATGTCGCTGCCGTCTGCGCCGCGACCCGTCTTGGCGTCATTATGTACAACCGAGACAACGCGATTTTGGGGCCTGAGGCCTTGAGCCGGCTTGCTGCGCGGTGGCCTAACTTTATCGGCTTCAAGGACGGGGTTGGCGACCTTGAGCTCATGACGCGGATCGTCAGCGCGTTGGGAGATCGGCTTGTTTATATCGGAGGATTGCCGACGGCTGAAACCTTCGCAACGCCCTATTTGAAGATGGGGGTGAGTACCTACTCGAGCGCGATCTTCAACTTCGCTCCGGATTGGGCGCTGCTTTTCTATGACGCGGTGCGGCGCGATGATCAGGCCTTTGTGGCGCTGGCCCTGCGGAACTTCGTGCTGCCGTGGATTGAGATCCGTAACCGGGGGCGGGGTTATGCCGTCTCGATGATTAAAGCGGGGCTTGAGGTAGTCGGACGGTCCTGCGGCGGGGTCCGGCCACCGCTCTTGGCCGTCGCGAAAGCTGATTTTGAAGAGCTTTCCACCCTGATTCGCCGCACTAATGGCGATGTGTAGGCGGTGATCGGGCCAGGCTAAGGCGCAAAAAGGAATGACTGTTCGTGTCGTCGAAGTTGAAGCATGCAAATGTGCTTCTATCGTCGGCGCATGGCGGCGCGGCACCCTTTCAAACACGACCTCGGACTTTTCGTTTGCGCAAAGTGATTGGTCGCTTGCACATGAGCCCCAACGTGCCGCCAGAGGGACTCGAACCCCCGACCCCCTGATTACAAATCAGGTGCTCT
>JBMOEW010000078.1:0-4995 GCA_049314555.1 Caulobacterales bacterium | reverse complement strand
CTATTTCCCCGGAGCCCCCCGCAGTCTTACTGTCGGTATTCGGATGAACCGCTAGGCCGCTTTCAGGGAAAGTGGAGTCCGGTTTCCCGTCTGAAAGCGGCCTAAGCTTATGATTTAGAGCATTTGCGGACGCAAAACCGCAGCGACACTTTTGTTGCAAATGCGCTAAGCCTGCCATCCCAAAATGCCAAGCAAAGCAAAAAAGCCCGCCACATAGCCAACCGGCACAAACCACCCTTCGCGCACCCAAGCGACGGCAGATTTCGCTTGAGGGTACATGCCAGCAAGCGCGACCCCAGCAGAAGACCCAAACCACAGCATGGAGCCCCCGTACCCAACCGCGAACGCCAACATTCCCCAATCATACCCCCCTTGGTGCAAGGCGAGGGAGGTGAGCGGAATATTGTCGAATACGGATGAAATCGCCCCAAGCGCAAACGTCGTTTGCCAACTCGGATCCGGCAGAGCCTCGAGCGGCATCAACGAAGCACACAGCACCAGAGCCAACAGGAAAACAGCGCCCTTGGCGGCACTCGGCAATACGCTGAGATCCGGCGCGTGCCAAACGCCTGCAACCAAAATAGCGCCCCACACAGCCAGCCCAATCACCGGCGCATCAGACGACAGGCTCGGCGCATAAAGGTTTGCAAGCACATTGGCCAACACCGCCGCCACCAGAATGAAACCAGCGACCGCAATCCGGGTCCAAACGACCTTCACCCCAGTCGTGTGCTTGATGATCGGACCAATGCGCTGCTGAAACAAAGACGCCGGCACAGCCACAATCAGGAGCGCAACCCCAGAGGCAACATAAGCGTGCAACACCTCAAGTGGCGACACACCAGAGATCCAAATCATGGTGGTAGTGGTGTCGCCCACCACGCTGCCTGCGCCGCCGGCATTGGAAGCTGCGACAATGGCTGCAAGGTAGCCAACGCCAACTTTGCCGCGAAACACGTGGCGCGCCATTGTGCCTCCAATGAGCGCAGCGGCGATGTTGTCCAAAAACGCAGACAACACGAACACGCCAACAAGGAGCAGAACGCCGCCCACCCAACTGTCAGGCAAAACATTTGGAGCGGCGTCGGGAACCTTGCTTTCCTCCACATGCCGAGCCAAGAGCGCAAACCCAGTCAGAAGCAAAAACAAGTTTGCGATTGTCACCCCTTCGTGGCGCAGATGATTGGAAAGCCCGGCCACCCCTTGAGGTGCCAATGTGCCAAACGTCAGCGCATGGAGGGTAATCACCAGAAGGCCGATCAACGCGACGCTCAAAGCGCGCCGATGCAAAAGCGCGACGCCGATCAAAGTGACGCCGAACAAGACAAACGCGACCGGCATGGGTTTGGCCCCGGCTCAATGAAGGGATTTAGAGGTGCAGGCGTGACTGTCCCGCCCGCGCGCAGCGCAAGCAAGACCTGATTGTCAGTGCCGTTTTTCCATCAGCCCCTGATCACTTGCCGCCGCTTCTTGTGCAGCAAGTTCAGGGTTCATGGGGGTCTCGCGCGATTTTGGCAGGAAGATCGACAAGACGATCAGTCCAAGGATCGCAGAAATCACAGATCCCCCCAGCACACCCAACCGGATCGGTGCCTCGAGGGCAGGGTCGCCATAGAACGCCAACGCCCCAACAAACAGGCTCATGGTGAAGCCAATCCCCGCGACCATCGACACCCCAACCACCGAGCCAAATCGGCAGGGCAGCGACTGCTTCAACACCTTTGAACCGATGTAGGCCAGCGTGACGATCCCGATCGGCTTGCCCAAAACAAGACCCGCAGCGATTCCAAGCGCGACCGGATGAAAGAGGATCCCCACATCGACGCCGGCCAACGGAACGCCGGCCATCACCAGCGCAAAGATTGGCATAATGCCAAGCTGAACGTAGGGCTTTAACGCGTGCTCCGCCGCCACGAGTGGCTTGCTGCCGTTCGGTCCATACATCGGCAGCGTAAGGGCGGTCAGCACCCCTGCAAGCGTTGGCGAAATGCCGGTCTTTGCCATCGCAAACCAAAGCAACACACCCAGGACCCAATAGGGCGTCAAAGCTTTCACACCGCGCAGATTCAATGTCACCAGGCTGGCAAACAACACGCCTGAAATACCGAGGGGCAAAGCCGACGGTGGCTCCGAATAAAACAACGCCACAACCAGGATCGCTCCCAAATCGTCGGCGATAGCCAAGGCCAGCAAAAACAAGCGCAGGCCCAGCGGCACGCGTGACCCGAGCAAGGACAACACCCCGACCGCAAAGGCGATATCGGTCGCCGCAGGGATTGCCCACCCGCGCAAATACGTCTCGCTTGCGTCTGGATGCAGGTGTGTCGCCACCAGCACGTAAATCAGCGCCGGAGCAGCCATGCCCCCAAGCGCACCGAGCGCGGGCAAGGCGGCCTGACGCGCACTGCGAAAAGGACCTTCGATACACTCGCGCTTAAGTTCGAGCCCAACAAACAAGAAGAACACCGCCATCAAGGCGTCTTTGACAAAGCCGCGCGTGTAGGTTTCCAGCACATAGCTGCCAACCTGCAGTTTTATTGGCGCGTCCAGAAAGGCATTCCACCCATTCGTCAGCGGCCCGTTCAATAAGAGGAACGACCCAATAGCCGCCCCGATCAGAATAAATCCGGGCGTTGTGTCTTTCTCCCACCAAGCGGTTGGGCCAGTATGTGTGGGGGCCATGTGCGTGAATCCAGCAGCGATCAATTGGTCCTGTCGGTTTAGCTACCCAAACCTCTGATGCAAGCGGATCACCGGGGTTGTCATCTTGACGTTTCGCTGAACTCATTCAACGAATAGGTTCATGAAAGTTCGACAGGCAGGAAAGTTCGAAACGCGCAATAAAGTGCTCGGCGCTGCGCGGGTGCTGTTTGTCGATCCTGGCTATGAACGAACGACCATCCGAATGATCGCTCAATTGGCGAAGGTCTCCGTCGGAAGCGTCTTCACAACATTCGCAAGTAAAGAAGATATCCTGGCAGCGATTGTTTTCGAACGGTACGACGGCCTTGCCAAACGCCTAAACGCCACCCTCGCCGAAGTGACCGGTAACGCCCGTACAAAAATGAAGGCCGCCTTTGCCGCGGCTTATGACTACGACTTTGACCGCCACGCCATGCTCATGCACCAGATAAGTGCCACTTGGACGTGGTCAGCAGAAATGGAGGCCGGCAGCCAAGCTGCCATTGCGGCTCCCTTCGGGTTTGTGTTCGCCCTGCTGCGAGAAGCGCAAACAAGCGGCGAGATCGGCGAAACAGCAGATTTGGCGGTGCTCGGCGATATGCTGATGGGCACGTACTTGCGCGGGTGGCGAGCGGGCTGGTTCAAAAAACTCGATCCAGAAGGCATGGCAGCTTTTGCCGCGCCCCAGATCGACGTGGTGTTCAACGGCGCGCGCTGACGGACTGGCTCTTGCCGCCCCTCAAAATGAAAAGGGCGGAGCCAAAGCCCCGCCCTCCCATTTGAATGCACTTGGCTTTTGGACTTAGAAGTCCATGTCGCCCATGCCGCCCATGCCGCCGCCGCCTGGGCCGCCGCCGCCAGCGGATTGCTTTTTCGGTGCTTCAGCAATCGAGGCTTCGGTGGTGATGATCAAGCCGGCAACCGAGGCCGCATCTTGGAGGGCCGTGCGCACGACCTTCACCGGATCGATGATCCCGGCTTTGATCATGTCGACATACTCTTCAGTTTGCGCGTTGAAGCCTTCAGTCTCGGACTTCGACTCCCGCAGCTTGCCCACCACGATCGAGCCTTCAACACCGGCGTTCTCGGCGATCTGGCGCAGCGGCGCTTCCAGTGCCTTTTTGACGATCAGAACGCCAACGTCTTGATCTTCGTTTTCGCACTTGATGTTCAGCTTTTGGGCCGCGCGGAACAGGGCAACACCGCCGCCTGGCACAATGCCTTCTTCCACGGCCGCACGGGTCGCGTTGAGGGCGTCGTCAACCCGGTCCTTGCGCTCTTTCACTTCCACTTCCGTCGCGCCGCCGACCTTGATCACCGCAACACCGCCGGCGAGCTTCGCGAGGCGTTCTTGCAGCTTCTCACGATCGTAGTCAGACGAGGTGTCTTCGATCTGCTTGCGGATTTGGCCGATACGGGCCTGGATGTCTTTCTTGTCGCCGTAGCCATCAACGACCGTCGTGTCGTCTTTCTTCACAACGACCTTCTTCGCCTTGCCGAGCATCGTGAGATCAACGTTCTCAAGCTTGATGCCCAGGTCTTCAGAGATCACTTGGCCGCCCGTGAGGATCGCGATGTCTTCAAGCATGGCTTTACGGCGATCGCCGAAGCCTGGCGCCTTAACAGCCACAACCTTGAGGCCGCCACGAAGCTTGTTCACCACCAGCGTGGCCAACGCTTCGCCTTCCACATCTTCCGCGATGATCAACAGCGGCTTGCCGTTCTGAACCACGGCTTCTAGGATCGGCAGCATCGGTTGCAGCGACGAGATCTTCTTTTCAAACAGCAAGATCACGGGCTCTTCGAGCACGGCATCCATCTTGTCCGCGTTGGTGATGAAGTACGGTGACAGATAGCCACGATCGAACTGCATGCCTTCAACGACTTCCAACTCGGTGTCGAGGCTCTTGGCTTCTTCAACCGTGATGACGCCTTCGTTGCCGACTTTCGCCATCGCGTCCGCCAGGAACTTGCCGATGTCCTTGTCGCCGTTGGCAGAGATGGTGCCAACCTGGGCAATCTCTTCCGAGCCCTTCACTTTTTGGGCACGCTTCTTCAGCTCTTCCACGACAGCTGCGGAAGCCTTCTCGATGCCCCGCTTGAGGTCCATCGGGTTGCGGCCAGCCGAAACTGCCTTCATGCCTTCGCGAACGATTGCTTGGGCAAGAACAGTGGCGGTGGTGGTGCCGTCGCCGGCTTCGTCGTTGGTCTTGGAGGCCACTTCACGAATGAGCTGAGCGCCCATGTTCATGAACTTGTCTTCCAGTTCGATTTCCTTGGCGACGGTGACGCCGTCCTTGGTGGTGCGCGGCG
>JBMOEW010000077.1:0-5070 GCA_049314555.1 Caulobacterales bacterium | reverse complement strand
ATCTCCTAGCAAATTTCAGGAGGATCGCTCTCCACTTTTTCCGGGGAAGACCAGTTTGAACACACCCCCGCCCAAATCGGCGTGGAAGTGTCCTTGCGCGGCGTCAGGAGCCGCCTGCAGCAGTGCCTTTGTGCCCATCCTCTCCTTGCGGGCGAAGCGAGCGAATTCCTTGGTTTGGTAGACACAAATCGCCGCTTTCGATTTCCAGAAAACGGTAGTCCTTAGAGCTATATGTCAAGGCTCCATAGTCCCAAGGATTACACCATGGTGACCAACGCTGACAATCAGCACAAAAGGGCTATTGGCCACAGGGGCCAGGTTGGCTCCGATGATTGGTTTCGGCGGCGAGCAGGGTCGCCTCAGCTGTCATTCATTGACATCACCAGCGCAAGGCTGGAGCATCGCCGACATGCGACATTGGTCACGAACACACTCCGAGGCGATGCGCAGCGTTGAACCGCCAAGGTGTTAGCGGCCTGAAGTTCCGGGCCTCACTTCGCGATCCCGGAATGACAGGAAGCGATCAAAGCTCGGCGTCCTTAGAACCTTCAGCCGCCACACCCTGTTCCACGTCCAGCAAATCGCCCGGCTTGCAATCCAAAATTTCGCAAATCTTCACCAGCGTCTCGAAGCGAACGCCCTTTACCTTGCCGGTGCGCAGCAGCGACAGGTTCGCTTCGGTGATGCCGACGCGCTCGGCAAGATCCTTCGCTTTCATCTTGCGACGCGCGAGCATCACGTCGAGAGTGACGACGATCCGCATCAGACGATCTGATCATTCTCGGCTTTGAGCGAGGCTGCCGCCGCCTCCAGCACGCTGCCGATCATCATCACCGAGGCTGCGAAAACCATCAGAGCCAGATCGACCGGGTCGAAGCGCCAGGCGAATGCAACGCCGCCGAGGAGCGAAATCGCCAGCGGTGCGATGAGCAGTTTCAACATGAAAGCCGCGAGCGCGAACAGGCCTGCGAACTGGAATGCACGACTGGCCTTTTCAGAGACAAAGCGCCCCGCGTGATACTCGAAGAACACAGGCCGCAGCATGATGACCGCGCCCGCCGCGGCGATCGCTGGCGCATAGCTCAGCAGTTTGATCACGATTGAAATCGCTGCGCCAAGCTCCACCGCCCACGGCGCAGGCTCGAACGTCACCAGATAAAGCTCGCCGATCAAAGGAAGCCCGACCGCCGCGACCAGCAGTGGGATCAAGACTGAATTCATGACGAGCATCTGGCCCGCTTGCGTGCGGGCTTTTTCGACTCGGCGTTCAACTTTGCTCATCATACAATCTCATCGTTTTCAGCTTTGATTTTCGCCGCCGCTTCGAGCACACGGCCAAGCACCATCACGAAGGCGGCGAAGGCGATCAGGCCAATATCGAACGCCTCCATCTGCCAGATGAAGCCCCGCCCTTCCTGCGTGATCCAACTCACGATCGTCGGCGACGCCACGATCTTGAACACCAACGCCCAAATCGCGCCCTCGCCCGCTTTGCGGACGTGTACGCTGGCTTTGAGCGTGAAGAATTGCCCCTTGCCGTATTCATCCAGCACCTTGCTCAAATCAAGCAGCGCGCCCGCGAGCAGGAAACTCGGCAGCGCCATCAGCCAAAACACGCCGACCGCTTTGATCAAGTTGGCGATGCCCTGGAGGTCCGGTGTCACTTCGCGATTGCGCAGCGTCGTGATCACGGGATCGACCTCGCCCGCAACCGCCGCCAGCGCGATCAGGACTGCGCCAACCACCGCCACCGTCGCCGCGCCGCCGGCCAGTTGCTGCGCCCGCTCAAGAGGCGCTGCCGCTGCCTGGGTCATTTTCAGGACTCCTCATGTAAGACAATAATCTATTATTGCCTTACAATAATTTCTTCAACCCCCTCGGAGGTTTGGTTCGAGGAACGTCTTAGTCGATCAAAAGCTGCAGCTCAGCGCACCTGCAGTGATGCGACATGATCTCACCGAATTGCAACAGCGAGCCCTAGAAGACCTTCCCACCCGCCAACGCGCCTGCGTCGCAAAGAGAAGCATCCACCCAAGACAAATGCTCCGGTTCGCCCAGAGATTTACGGCTCCCGACGCGCTGAAGACCCCGATCGCGACATTAAGGAAGGGACCCATGGACCATTGCCCAATTGCCGCGCCAATGGCGAGGGCGCCGAACAAAGCCCAAACCAATGACGGGAAGTGCCAGAAAGCCCAGAATAGACGCTGAAACGTCTTATGGCGCAGGATCGCGCCGGCATCTGTGCCCGCTTTCAAAGGACCAAAGACATTGCGCTCGCCAAGTACGGAGTGCGCGAGCGCCACCAAGATACCGAGAGCGCCTGTGCATCCCCACAATGCCTGGGACAAACTCCTTCGACGGGCTCTGGCGCTTAGCTCTCGTGCAGGCCCAGTTTTTCAACCATTTCGCGCCGGCGCTGGGCAAGCACCGCGCGCGCATAAATGGCACCCTCTCTCTCGCCACGCACGAATCCGGCAATGTCAGCAAGTCCAACGATCCGTCCGCCCCCGCCCCATGTCCGCTCAGGAATCTCATTTGCGAAGACCCAAATCCGCATCGGGTCGCATGGGTTTCGGCCTTGTTCGGCGTCCAGTACAGCGGTTGTCACGGCCTCGACCATCGCTTGGCGTCGCTCGGGCGTGTAGAGGCCTTCAGGCACGGAAGCGATGAACTTGTAGCACGGCACCTCAGCGCGCGCGCCCGCAACAAAAACACATTCCGGGCGATGCAAGAACACCCAAGCCAGCGAACGCGCCTGCGGACTTGTAGGGTCGGCCCCTTCATGGCGAAGGAGAAGATCGGTTAGGTCCGCGAGAAGCTTTTGCTCCGCCTCCCGGGGCAACGCACCTTCGGGGATGTAGGCGTCCAGCATTGGCATGGTTTGGCTACCGCAGGTCATGGTGAGTAACGTTTTTCAACTCAGCCATCTCATGCTAAGTGTTGATTGTCAACTCAACCACACGAAGCGTGAACTCATGACGCCCGCCGAAGCCCGCCTTGCCTATTCCGCGGAAAATTGCTCCGTCACCCGCGCCCTGAAGATCGTGGGGGAGAAATGGTCCCTGCTTATCCTCCGGGAAGCCTTCTTCGGGCTGCGTCGGTTCGACGAGTTCCAGCAGGCGCTTGGGTGCGCCCGCAATCTCCTCAGCGCGCGGCTAACGTCGCTAGTGGAGCACGGCGTTTTGGAGCGAACCGAGTATCGCGAGGAGGGGCAAAGGCCGCGCCCCGAGTACCAGCTAACCGAAATGGGCAAGGATCTCCTCCCCACAATTATTGCACTTCTGAACTGGGGCGATCGCTGGATCAACGACGCCGTCCGCGCGCCCTTGCTTGTTCGCCACAAGGACTGCGGTGCCCGCGTCCAAACCCAAGTTGTCTGCGTCCGTGGCCACGCCTCGCTAAAGCTTCAAGATGTGGTGTCGACGCCGGGACCAGGTGCAATCCGGGCAAAATCCGAATGATCGTCACGGGCTGAATAGGGCCAAGTCGACACAGCCATGACGTTGACGCGAACGGAAGCTTTGTAGCGACCCCGCCAGTCGGCACCGAACCGCATCGGGCACCAGATCGCCGGAGACTGTCATTCGTCATGAACCGAGCACTGCTTGTTCGGACGCTACGGTATCGCCCGGCTTCGGCATCGAGGCGATCACGTGACCATTCGGTTTCGAATCCGAACTGATTGTTTTGCATCGACCAAATGAGACCGCACTCAAGACCTTCCGTTCGGGCCCCGTCACTTCACCGCATCAAACTCGTCGAAGAGTGCCATTTCCTAATCCGACAGGCTCCGTGGTGGGATCATGCAAACGTTTCCATTACGATCGCGTAAGGTAGTAGTAATTCGGGACGGGACGATTTCGCCAAAGAAATCCGCTACGCGGAGTTTCGCGCACCAAGAATGAAACCCTCTCTCGTGCAGCTACCCTCAATTGCAGCAAGTTGGAATCATTATCATACCAACCACCAACGCCGTAACGGTCAACCCTTTCCCGATTTAGGGCAGACATTTTCAATTCAATCGATCCCGGCACCACTGAAAACTCTAAGCGCGAGTTCGGCTCCAATACGGTCAATATATCTTCAAACGGCCTCTTCCGCTCTTGCTCAAACACTTCAACTTGCAACGCATTAAACCATTTATCAAATTCACGCTTGTAGTCAGCGACGGAAAGCCAGGAACCATCCCGGCACAGGAGTCGTCCGTCAACACTGATGAAGGGATTTTTCTCAAGACTCTCGGAGCGCAGTTCAATTCTGGCCCGATTGAAACCGGGCGACTGTACAATCTGTTTCGCAACTCTTGCACAGTCCCCGAAGGCTCGTTTGCGATCGTGCTTCAATCGGATCGCATGAAGATCTGAGAGACGCCGATCCTTGCCTATATTTACGCTTGGAATGCCGGATTCATCAATCACGAATGGCAATATCCATTGGAGTGAGGGGTCCAATTTCGCGGCGTATGAGACAGCGATGCCTAGCTCTTCGTGTACATACGAATTCGGCCGGCTCCAATATGAACTCGATATGCACAACAAGAATGCGCCGGCCTGCTCGATTGTTTTAGCAATCCGCGCACGCCACTGTTCCCCCAACTCTATTCCACTTTCATCTATCCAATAAGGCACTCCGTCCCTGTCGAATTGATCGAGGAGCGCACGAACAATTTTTGCGTCCTCTCGAAAATACGAAACAAAAACGTAGCTCAAGGCTCAGCCCCCAAAAGTGCGCCAACGGGTTAATCGCTCCGGCCAATTCAGCCAGCACTATGACAAAGTGCAACGGCAAGCAACGTCGCCTAGTGTTCCGAGTCTGACGCTTGGTTCCCGCGTTCTGTCGCGTCCAGCGCTGCGCGGGCGCGGCGGGTTTTGGCTATAATGGCGGTGGCGGATTTGGTCCAGACGAAGGGTTTAGGCGCTTTGTTGTGTTCGGCAAGATAGGTCTCGATGGCGGCCTCGAGGGCGGCGACGCTGGTGAACACGCCGCGGCGGATGCGGTCTCGTGTGATCTCGGCGAAGAAGCGCTCGACCAGATTGAGCCAGGACGCGCTGGTCGGCGTGAAGTGCA
>JBMOEW010000076.1:0-5525 GCA_049314555.1 Caulobacterales bacterium | reverse complement strand
ACCCAGATCGTGGGGCTGGTTTTGTCCTGATACTCCACTTCGGCTTCGGCCAGGGAGGTGCGCTCCACCGGGCTCCACATCACGGGCTTGGAGCCGCGATAGACAAGCCCGGTGCGCACCACTTTGTGGAACTCCGCGGCGATGGCAGCTTCGGCTTTGAAGCTCATTGTCTCGTAGCGGCCGGCCCAATCGCCGTTGACGCCCAAGCGCTTGAACTCTTCAAGCTGCAGGGGGATCCACTTTCCGGCCCACTCTCGACAGGCTTTTCGGAAGGTGACGGGATCGACGTCTTCCTTCTTTTTGCCCTTGGCGCGGAAGTCTTCCTCCACCTTCCATTCGATGGGCAGGCCGTGGCAGTCCCAACCGGGGATAAAGTCTGCATCGAAGCCCAGGAAGCCTTGGCTTCGCACGACCAGGTCTTTCAGCGTCTTGTTCAGGGCGTGGCCGATATGGATCGGGCCGTTGGCGTAGGGGGGGCCATCGTGGAACACGAAGGGTTTGCGGCCCAAGGCTGCTTTACGCATCTGGCCGTAGAGATCCTGCTGATCCCAGCGGGCAAGGATTTCCGGCTCTTTTTGCGGCAAGCCTCCGCGCATTGGAAAATCAGTTTCTGGAAGAAACAGGGTCTCGCGATAATCGCGGCCCTCTTGTGCCTTTTCGGCCATCGGACGGTCTCCGGGAAAAAATGCGGTGGTTGTGCAATTGGCTACCCGGTCCCGCGGAGATATTCGCTCAACGCGGGCCGGGTTTCAAATTCGCAGGGTTGGGCGATGATGCATGAACGGGCTTTACCAGTCGTTGTGGTTGCGGTCTAGAAGTGGCCCCATGAATGATGGCAAGCCGATCCAAATTGTCGTGATCCCTGTGACCTCGTTTCAGCAGAACACCAGCCTTGTCTGGTGCACCGCAACGAGGAAGGGGGCGTTTGTGGACCCCGGTGGGGAAATTCCCCGCCTCATTGCCGCGGCACAGGCAAAGGGTGTTACCATAGAGAAAATCATGCTGACGCATGGCCATCTGGATCATGCGGGGGCCGCTGCCGATCTGGCAGCGCACTATGGGGTGCCGATTGAAGGCCCACATAAAGAAGAGGCTTGGCTCTTGGCTGGGCTTGGCGACCAGGGTGCGCGCTATGGACTGACTGATGCTAAGCCCTGCGTGCCGGACCGATGGCTTGAGGACGGCGATGTTGTCGAACTTGGCGAAGCTCGGTTTGATGTTCATCATTGCCCTGGCCACACGCCAGGACATGTCGTGTTTTATGAGCCAACGGCGCGCTTTGCGTTTGTGGGCGATGTCTTGTTCAAAGGCTCGATCGGTCGCACAGACTTTCCACGGGGCGATTTTGACGCCCTCGTCTCCTCGATTCGCTCGAAGTTGTTTCCGCTCGGCGACGATGTTCGATTCCTGCCGGGCCACGGGGACCTTTCCACGTTTGGGTGGGAGCGAAAGACCAATCCCTTTGTCTCGGATTTTGCTGTGGGCACGAGTTGAACCGGGCCAACCCTCGGTTTGCCCCACTGATCCGCCATTCCCTATAAATACGGAGCGCTTAATGGTAACGGCCCATGATTTTTCCTTTGGGAAGCTGGCAAGCCCAAGCGAAGAGATCGCCTTGAAGAACTATGCCGGATCTGCGGTGTTGGTGGTGAATGTGGCCAGCGCCTGCGGCTACACCAGCCAGTATCGCGATCTTGAAGCGTTGTTTGCCGCCAAGAAGTCCAAGGGCCTGGTGGTTTTGGGCGCGCCCTGTAACGACTTTGGCGGCCAAGAGGCGGGGTCTGAGGATGAGATCTTGAGCTTTTGCGAAAGCCGCTTTCAGGTCACGTTCCCCATGGCCTCGAAGGTCGACATCCTTGGGGCGGGCCGCCATCCGTTTTACCAATGGGTTGCGCGGGAAGCCGGCGAGAACGCCCTGCCCCGTTGGAATTTTCACAAGTTCCTGATCGGCAAAACCGGCGATCTTTTGGACGGATTTCCGTCGTCTGCTGCGCCCTTGGGCCCAGAAATGATAACGGCCATCGAGAAAGCTTTGGCGGGGTGACGTCCAGGATTAAACCGGGGTCGCGATCTGCGATCCGTCCGTTCTTGGCCATGGAAATGGTGCGCGAAGCTGCCAAGCTGGAGGCGCAGGGCTTCAAGGTTGTGCGGTTTGACGTTGGCCAGCCGTTTGAGGGCCCTGGACCGAAAACGCTTGCTGCGGCGGCGCAGGCCATGGCCGCGGGGCGAACTGGGTATACGGAAGGTTTGGGCATGAGACCGCTCCGGGCAGCAATCGCTGGTTGGTACGGTCGCCGGTACGGCGTTTCTGTCGCGCCGGATCAGATTGCGATCACTGCGGGGGCATCGGGTGCTTTTCTCTTGGCGTTTCTGGCGCTTTTTGCAACCGGCGACCGGGTGGCGATGGCGGCGCCTGGGTACCCGCCCTATCGCCACATCCTTACCAGTCTTGGGCTAGAGGCTGCGATTGCGCAGGCCAGCCTCGATGACCATCGCCAGCTTACCCCGCAGCACCTTGCCTGCCTCGGCCCAATCGCTGGAGCCTTGATTGCGAGCCCTGCTAACCCCACTGGCGCGATGCTGGATCAGTCGCACCTTGCCTCCCTTGCTATGGCTTGCCGCGACCGTGGCATTCCGCTGATCAGCGATGAGATCTATCATGGCTTGAGTTATGGCAGGGATTGCACGACCGCTTTGGCTGTCGATCCTGACGCCATAGTCGTCAACAGCTTCTCTAAGTATTGGGCGATGACGGGCTGGCGGGTTGGTTGGATTGTTGCGCCTCAGTCCATCATTCCTGCGATTGAACGTCTGTCGCAAAATCTTTTTATCTGCCCACCTGCGATCGCGCAGGAGGCAGCGCTTGGCGCGCTCGACGAGGACGAGCCGGCCCAGGCGCGGCTGGCCGTTTACGCCGCAAACCGGGCCTTGCTTTTGGAGGCGCTGCCGCGGCTTGGCCTTAGCCTCGCCGCGCCGGCGGATGGTGCCTTTTATCTGCTTTTGGACATAAGCGACCACAGCCAAAACTCCTTGGAGTTTTGCCGCCGGGCGCTGCATCAGGCGCAGGTGTCCATGACGCCCGGCGTCGACTTCTGCGAAACCGATGGCCACCGTTGGGTTCGGATTGCCTATGCGCGCCGCACCGATGAGGTTAAAGAAGGGATCGGTCGTTTGGCGGCTTGGATCGACGCTGGCATGTGACCGCGGTTACAGCCCGAGCTTGGCTTGCGTGTGCAGTTTAGTGGCATGGCTCCATGCGCTGGCACGTAAGCCGCGTCGGCTGAGGTAGTGATGTCCACAAAGGAGTGATCCAATGCGCGCGTCCATATTTGTTGCAGCTCTTTTGATCAGCGTCTCTGGGCTAGCCCTGGCACAGGATCGACAGGAAGTTGTGGCGCCGCGCACAGTTTACTGGATGAGCGCGACGACGGGCTCTGGCATGATCGGAATGCGTGGCGGCATGGACGCCCTAGCCATGGCGCGGGGCGGTGTGGCCAGTTCGACGACGCTCAATCTGGAGATCGCCTCGCAGGATCGTCCCACCCGCGGCGGGGTTGAAGCAACCCACACCGTGCCTGCGGCGGCGCGCCTTGGTCCGGATTTACGCCTTGGCCCCAACGGCGACGTGCCGCGAGAACCCGGGACGCCCGGCGACGACTTCGAACAACCTCGCGGCCGCTTGTTCCTGTTTTATGGCTGCGGTGAGCGCGCCGGGCGCGGCCAACCTATCGTCATTGATTTCGCCCGCGTCGCAGCGGGGCAAATGCCAGCGGGCCTTGAAAGCCGGGTCACGGCGGCGCGCACACCAAACCCGCCGTCCGAGCGCGGGTGGCCCTCTGTTGCGTTTGGGCCGCGCTTTGGCATGATGGAATCTAATACAACGATCCCCCGGGGCGGTAGCATCGTCGGCGATCACCGGGTCCGTTCATCAATGGCATCGGATATCCGCTTCAGCCTCGCGTCTGACTACGATGTTTTGGCCCCGATTGCCTTTAGCCGAAATGCGCCGAACCCTTCTGGTTCGGTCGGATTGGCTTGGAGCGCCATTCCCCGCGCAACCGGCTATGCCTTGGCCGCCTTCGCGCAGGGCGACCGCGAAGGTGACATGGTCTATTGGTCGTCCAGTGCGGTCCAAACCTGGGACGCGAGCGTCATGCAGTTCCTGGCGCCGGATGAAGCGGCCCGACTGGTGCGCGAACGGGTGCTGCTTGCGCCGTCAACAACCGAGTGCACTGTGCCTTTGGAGGCCGCCCGCGCCATGGGCGTCGGCAGTTCCGACGAAGAGCGCGGCGGCATGTTGTTCATGACCGCCTTTGGACCAGAAGCCAACTTTGTCGATCCCGCCCGGCCATCAGATCCGCGCACCCCATGGCGTCAGAACTGGGCCGCCAAGGTGCGCCTCAACTCTGTGAGCGTCGATGGCCTTGGCCGCAGCATGATGGCAGGGATGACCGATATGGCCGGCGCGATGCCCCGTGACCCCCTCACCGAAACGGCTCCGCCTTCGGGCATGAGCCAACAGGCTTGGTGCCAGGAACGCGCGCAGGCGCGCCGAAGCCAGCAGGGTCAGTCTGGCGGCTCAGCGGTCGGGGAAGCTATCGGTGGGGCTACGGGGATCCCCGGTGCCGGCATGGCGGGACGAGCGCTTGGGGGGATGCTTGGCCGCAACCGCAACCCGTCCCCCCCAGCGGACCCCTATTGCCCGACCTGAAGATCTGGTGGGGCACCTTCAGGCCTTAAGGCCGAGCGTTTTTAACGTTGCTGGTGCCCCACCCGCCTCAACTCACCTCTTCTCGATACGCGGAATTGATCTCGGCAGCCTTGACGCTTCCGGCACAAGCGCCTATCTCCCGCCCGTTAGCAGTCGAGGCAGGTGAGTGCTAAACGCGCCGATCTCGGCAGTTACGTCCATTTCAACCGCAACAAAGGAGTCAGTCGTGGCGAATTTCCGTCCGCTCGGCGATCGCGTGCTCGTAAAGCGCGTTAAGGAAGAAGAAAAGTCCAAAGGCGGGATCATCATCCCAGATACTGCCAAGGAAAAGCCTCAAGAAGGCGAAGTGGTTGCTGTTGGCCCAGGCGCGCGCGACGAAGACGGCGAGCGCATCAAGATGGACCTGGAAGTGGGTGACCGCATCCTGTTTGGCAAATGGTCTGGCACGGAAGTCACGATCGACGGCGACGAGCTGTTGATCATGAAAGAAAGCGACGTGATGGGCGTGCTGGAAGGCAAAGCCGCGAAAAAGGGCAAGTGACACGCGCGGGCATTAAGCCCGCCACTTTTGCCCCAACGACCGCGAGCCTGACGGCTCAAAGATTAGATGAAGGAACATCGCAATGGCTGCGAAGATTGTGAATTTCGGCGCTGACGCGCGCGAAAAAATGCTGGCGGGCGTGGATATCCTCGCCAACGCCGTGAAGGTCACGTTGGGCCCAAAGGGCCGCAACGTGGTGATCGAAAAGTCCTTTGGCGCGCCGCGCACCACCAAGGACGGCGTCACCGTCGCCAAGGAAATCGAACTGGAAGA
>JBMOEW010000075.1:0-5824 GCA_049314555.1 Caulobacterales bacterium | reverse complement strand
TAATCGCTAAAGGAAATCGCGCGGAACCGGACAACTACTTTGACAGCTACCGGGACCGCGACCAACTCGTCTTGATCAGCCCACACCCAGCGCGCGTTAATCCAAATGGTTACGCCATCAGGACGAATATACCGAAACTCTAGATCGTCTCCATTTCGCCGGCTGATCGCAACTTCCACTTTTTGCGCAACCAGGTGTCGATCGTCTGGATGCAACATCGACAGATACGTTTCCGGTTCGAAAGGGCACCCCATGATTTGCATGTATTCCGGTGAGCACCAGATTTCGCCTGTGCGATGATTATGGCTGACAACGCCTGCGCCAGCGGCGCGCAGGGCCTGCTGAACGATATTTTGGGATCGACGCACGCGATCCATCGAAGCGGCAAGATCCGAGGTGCGCATCTCAATGCGTCGTTCGAGGTCGTCACGTTCGAGCGCCAAGTCCAACTCGAGCATCTGTCGCTCAATCAACGCGCAGCGGAACACCTCAACGGCGCGGGCAACTTCACCCAACTCGCCCGGCGCTTGTCGGTAGGGAACCGCAAACCGCGTGTCGCCGTTCGCCATAGCCCGCATGGTCTGGGCAAGTCTGGACTGTGGTCGCACAATGGATCGAGCCAATACAATGACGCATGCGCCGCTCGCGATCAGCGAAAGCGCAGTCAACAGCATGGCCAAATGCAACTGTCGGCGCGCGTTCTGCAGGCGGGTCTCCAAAAGACGCCGCAATTCGCCATTTGTGCTGACCCATAGCGCGTTTGAGACCTCCGTCAGGTGGGCACGCATAGTCTCAATGTGCAAAACGGTACCGTCCAAGGCATATTCTTGAGTAGGGTCTGCGAACTCCAGCGCGCCAAGCGTTGCCTGAAGCTTTTCGCCCGCGAGCCGCAATCGTTCGGACTGGAATTCCGACCCGACATCGCGATGAAAACGCAACAGCGTTGTATCAACGGCCAGGGCCGCAGCCTTGATCTGCCCCAACGCAAGATAGGCTGCCGGTGAAGACAGTGAACTTTGGTCGCTAGCCAAATCATGCAGCAGTTCACCGGTCGTCAAAAGGTCCGGCAGCTGAAAAATGATTAAATGAACAGCGTAGTGGCTAACCAGTTCGGGCTCGGCAAACAGAAATGAGGCATCCCCCACCGCACGCTTCAAATCATTGGCGCGCTGCCGGATCTCACGATTGCGAAGGGCCGGAGCGAGGGAGTGGTCTTCAAGAACCGCAACGAGGGCTTCAGCTTCATCTTCAACCTGGAAACGGATCGCATACGCAGCATTCGCCGCTCGCAGGTTGCGCAGGAGTTCCGCCGTTTTCGGCGAAGGAGATCTAGCCGTTACCATCGCGTTTTCACTGACGATGGGCCAAATCGAATCCAGATAGATCGTCCCGTCGATCTCGGCGGCTGTCCGCTCTATCGATTTGTGCGCCACAGACTGCAGCACAAGGCAAAAGGCAACGGCCGGTGCCAGCGCCACTAGGGAAAGCAGCACAAGTTTCTGCAATACAGACAGGGCATGCAGGGAAAAGGAAAATGGTAATCGCATGCTTCGCGAGCATCCACAGAGTATGACTTCTGTGTATGCCCGCAAAGGGGTAAATAGACTGCTTAAGCCACGCTAAATGAAATTAACCAAAATCTACATCTTTTTCTTGACTGGAACCAGGTCTGGAAACGCAGCGGTGCGCTTTTCTTGCTTTGCGGCGAATGCCTCGGCCATGTGCGAAGGGGCCCACATGCCGGTTTGCCACGTCGCCAAGAAATCAAGCGAGTCGCGAATGGAATGGTCGCGGGCATAATTAATCGCCACCTTGCTGCCAGCGATCGCCACCGGATTCTTTTCCGCAATTTCGTGAGCCGTTGCCAATACGCCTTCCACGAGCGCCTGGTGGTTTGGATAAAGCGCATTCACCAGGCCAATGGCCTGAGCCTGAGCGGCGGATAGCCGACGGCCGGTATATGCCATCTCCCGAACCCAACCTTCGGGGATCAGCTTGCACAGCCGCGGAAACGTGCCGACGTCCGCCGTCATGCCAATGTTGATCTCTTGGATCACAAAGAACGCATCTTCGGTGCAATAGCGGATGTCGCAGGCGCTGATCATGTCAACGCCGCCTCCAACGCACCCCCCTTGAACCGCTGCCAGAATGGGAATCCGAGCTTCGTCCAAGGCGTTGAATGTGTCCTGAAGCGAATGCACGTGATGACGAAAAGCCTCATTGCGCACGTAAGGGTCTTTGCTATCCCCGCCGGTAACAGCGCTTGGGCTCAAGAACACGTCGAGGTCCATGCCGGCGGTAAAGTGCCGCCCCGTGGAACTGATCACGATCACGCGGGCCTTGGCATTATCGGAGATATCCCGGACCGCCAGCGGCAGCTCACTCCAAAAGGCCCGGGTGAGGGTGTTCATCGCCTCAGGTCGATGAAACCGCAAATGCGCCACAGCGCCTTCGATCAAGACCTCAAAACAGCTATAGGTCATGGTGTGTCAGCCTCCGTTGTATGTCGTTCACGCTGCAGCGGTTATAAGGGTGCGCAAGCTTGCACCAAAGACTTGCGAAAAAAAGGGAGCTTGCAATGTCAAATGCTACGCGCCGCAGCTTGCTTGCCAGCTTAGGCGGAGTGGTATTGGTGTTAACGGGCACAGCGGCATTAGCCCAGAATTCACAGACCGCCACGACCTTGACGCAGGCTGACGCGGGTGCGGGCCTCAGAGAAGCGCTTCGCCTTGCGTCGCAAACGGTGACCGCACGCCTCGGCCGCGTAGACGGATTTTGGGGGGACGCCCGCGTGCGCATCCCGCTCCCAAACAGTTTGGCGAGTGTTCAACGCTCGCTTCGCCCGATCGGGCTGTCTGGGCCCCTTGACGATCTGGAACTGCGCGTGAACCGCGGAGCCGAACGCGCGATGCCCGCCGCACGGCGGCTCCTTGAAAATGCAGTTCGCTCCATCACGCTGCAGGACGCCTTGGGGATTTTGCGAGGGCCAAACGATGCCGCAACCCAATATCTGAGATCACGGACCGAAAATGAATTGATCGCCTCCCTGCGCCCCTCAATGGAAAGCAGCCTTGAAGGGGCCGGCGCATTCACCTCCCTCAATAACGCCCTGCAACGCAACGGCTTAGCCGGCTCGGCACAGAACTTGCGAAGCCAGCTGATCGACTTCGCCGTGAGCAGGGCATTGGATGCCGCATTTTCCCTGATCGCGGATGAGGAGCGAGCAATTCGCAGCGACCCAGTTCGCCGCACCACAAGTCTCCTCCGGCGCGTGTTCGGCAGATAGACGTCGCGGTGCAGCGTTGCGCCGTTGCAACGTGGCCGGGGCGCGTTAATGTTGAAAGTCATGACAGACTTGTCAGGATCGATGCGGCGGGTTGAGTTCCCGCTGTCGGGCGGCACGATGGCGGGGATCGCTTTCGGAGATGCCAGCCGTGCGCCCGATCTGGTCTTTCTCCATGCCACTGGATTCAACGCCCTAACCTACCGAACTATGCTCGCCCCGCTCGGCGAACGGTTTCATGTCATGGCGGTCGACCTCCGCGGTCATGGCCGTTCGCGTCTTCCGGCCCGCCGATTTGGCTATGCCTCCTGGAATCGCCACCGCGACGATGTCATTGAGCTTTTGGATAACCACCTGCGGGCAGCCTTAACTCTTGCCGGCCACTCGATGGGGGCAACGGTTGGTCTTTTGGTCGCCGGTGCCCGTCCAGATCTGGTTCGCGGCCTAGCGTTAATCGATCCGGTGATTATGCCACCGGCTCGTTATGCGCTGCATGCAGCCCCGGGCATGTCTCTGGTGTCGCGCTATTCATTCCCCATTGCCCGCGCTGCCGCCCGCCGTCGTTCGATTTTCGAAAGCAAAGAGGATGCAGTTCGCGCCCTCACCGGACGGGGAATCTTCAAAAGCTTCTCCGAGGCCATGTTGAGCGACTACGTCGAGGATGGAACCGCGGAAGGCCCAGATGGCAAGGTTCAGCTCACTTGCGCCCCGGCTTATGAGGCCGCTACCTTCGCCGCCCAACGCAATGACCCATGGCGGGCACTGATGAATGCCCACGAACCGATACTGGTCCTGCGTGCGCAACACGGGTCCACATGCCCCCCACCGTGCGCCGATCGAATGACGGACCTGCGCCCAAATGTGCGTGTGGCAACGGTCGAGGGTGCAACCCACGCCTTGCCTATGGAACGCCCGGATCGTGCCCGTGCTGTGATTGAAACCGCAATCATAAAGTCCGCGCCAAACAACCGCTTTCGCGACCTTGTTTGATCACTTAGATCGTCAGGCCAGGGACAATCAGAGCCTCAAGGGCCTTGCGCTGCGCCGCCGCCGGGGCGATGGCTTTGCGAGCCTTTAGGTCAAATACCACCGCAACGGCTTCACAGGTTGCCCAAGCTTCGCCTGATAATGGATCGAGCAGCCAATGCCCAAGGCGGTGGGTTTTGGCCTGCACGTCGATCACCCCTGACCCAACGACAACACCGTCGCCGATCTTGGGCCAGCGCCGGTAGGCCAGACGATATTCAAGAACGGCGGCCCCCGCCGCGAGCGGTTGCCCGTCTGCATGGGCAGCCGCCTTGCCAACTGCGGTTCTCCACCCAGAAAGCAAATTGGGCACAGCGTCAGAAACCCGGCCGATGACGAGTTCAGGCCGCATCCGGCCTGCGCCGTCGCAGTCTTCAGGCGCAACAATGCCCGCACCCACCTGCTGGATCCCAAGACTGTCCGCCCGAGACAGAGTGGCGATTGCAGGAACGACGCTGAGGTCAATCGATCGCGCCGCGCCATGGGCTGGCAAAGCGCATTTCAGCGCCTCTAGGTCCGCATGCATCCGTTTCGGCCAGGGAAAGGGCATCAGCGATTTGGGCGAAGCATGCGCCACGACCGTGCGAAAACTTGCCGCCGGCGTGCCATCGCCATGGCGCAGTTCCTGGTAAATGACACCGCCATCGACAGACCACTCCAAAACCCCGCCAACCATCGTCAGCGGTGCACCGGCCCGGACTTCCTTCAAAAAGCGAATGTGTTGATCAATTGGAGTGAGCGTCGCACGGGCATCTGTTCGAAATATGCCCCCCATGCCCAGACGCAGCGCCAATAGGCCAAGCCCCTCCATCGCGCGCCGCACATAGAAGCGCACATTCAGATGGCCCATCTCATCGCATTCCCACGTGTTCGCAGAACCAGCGTAGAGCGCAATCGAGCCGTCCGTTGTGGTGTTCCCAGTCACGCAGCACTCCTGCAGGCATGGCAAAGACCGCTAGCCTCAAGCACTGCACGCTTGATCGCAAACTGATCTCGCAAAGCGGCCTCTTCGATGTCCAGCTGAGCATGCCCAGCGTCAACTTCGGTCACCTGGCCACATTGGTCGCAAATCAGGAAAATCTTGGCCCGCGCACAAGACCCAATATCGCAGGCAACAAATGCATTCACGCTTTCCAGACGATGGGCCAACCCAAGACGGACCAAAAACTCTAGCGCTCGATAAACCGAAGGCGGCTTTGCTGGGCCACTAGCGTCACCCATGTCGGCAAGGAGATCGTAGGCTTTAGCGGGCCCTCTCCGTGCCAGCAAAAGCTCCAAAACCCGTCGCCGCAGGGGCGTGAGTGTTTCGCCGACCTCAGAACAATGCGTCGTGGCAGCCGCAAGGGCAGAGCCAATGTCGATATGTGTGTGATCATGAGCCATCCCAGATCATTGCAGGCTTTGGATGGCCCGCAAAGCTGTCCCATTGATCAAATCGCATCGTCTGTCTCCTGGATCGTCGGCACGCCCCAAAACGCCCCCAGCGCAGATTGTTCCAAAATGGAACTTTACAAG
>JBMOEW010000074.1:0-6110 GCA_049314555.1 Caulobacterales bacterium | reverse complement strand
GGGCGGCAGATACAAGCGACTCCGCTCTCCCTCTACAACTATTGCCATCAACCGTGCTCCCATCCGCCGTGCTTTACCTTCGGCACGAATGTAGTCGAGCGGTATCGGACTGTCGGTGAGAATACACTCGCCTCCATTCCGGCTCACCGTGCCTACGCGTGGCTCGCCTGCGCCTGTGCGAATTTCGAATTGATAGCTCATCTGTGCGCTATCCACAACCGGCTCTACCCATGCTTTCTTTCCGGTCTTCGTCGAAAGCCAGAACGACCTCACGAGTGGAACGTGCGCGCCTTTAGCTGCCGGATTCGGACTTACGACCGTGCGGGCCCAGAGCCAGGCGATGACGGTCGCCTCCTTCGCCTTTTTCGCCGCGATTTCCTCATGCGTGGCGTGGCAATACGTCCCGTCAGCGGCACGCATGACTTGAACCTTTGGGTAAAGGTCTCCGATACGCCGCTCGGCTTCGTCTCGCATCCAGCGACCGTAGTATCGTATGTCCTCGGCTAATCCCTCCGCGCCTTTCCATTCCCGATCAAGTCCTTCAAGGTGGATTCCTTGTGTTTTCCGACTGGATTTTACCTGCTTGGCCGTGTCCATCTCTGCCTCCGGTGGATGAATAGGCGGGCGTCCTGCGAATTGTGGAGGCAATTCGATGAGTGCCTTCGTGATAAGTACCGGAACTGGGTTAAGATCACTGCCATGAGCCTCTAATCCGAGCCGCTGCGCCTCCAACGGAATGGAACCGCCACCGCAAAACGGATCATAGACCGGCGGTGGATTGTCGTCGGTGCTCTGCATGATCTCCTTGCGGGCCGCAGCTAAAATGGTTTCGTCGTTCGAATTCTCCCACTTCACCAACTTCTCGATGAGCCGAAAAAGTTCCTGCCTCTTTTTCTCCTGGGCTTCGACCGTCGGATACAAATCCGGGCGGGATGAAGGATCGTCCACCAGAGAAGCAAACAGAACTGCGCGACATGCGGCCAAAGGTCGACGAGCCCACCACAAATGCAACGTGGACGGATGCCCATGCCGGATGGATTTCTCCCTGGCCGCCTCCCGGTTGATGGCCTCCAGCGGCAGCGAGACTTCGATAAGTTTTTTGCGGTAGGGTGCGGTCATTTGCGTGGGGGCTCCTGCCTCGCGATCTCCGGCCACTTCTGCCCGATGAAAACCCATCCGAGTTCTGTTGCGTGCATGCCGAATGCATCTCCGCCTTCGACGGCCTTTGTTTTCCAGTCTGTCTCTATAAGACGGTGAGCGAGCAACTCCCTTGTGGCTGCATCAAATCTCTCTCCAGGTCTGTCTGCACCCAAGACGTGAGTTGCAAGACCCGCATGAAGCGATCCGCTTGAATTATCTCGCTGCAATCGGCCATACACATTGAGGATTGCGATTGCGTCCGGGCTCAGCCGACGCTGGATGAATCGGATCTGACGATCTGCATCTTCCTCGAACGACGCAGCAGCGGCAATAAAACGTTGGGCGAGTCCTTCCACCGCATCGGCACCGTTGTAGGAAAAGACGTTGTTGTTCCTGATGTCGAAGTGCAGCTCCTCGTATGGCCCCTGAGTGATCAGGATTATCTGCTTATTCGGCTTTAGCCCCATCGCGATGCCCACTTCGAGAATTGCTCCTGGATTATTCAGCGTCATGTCTCCTACGAAGAGGTGACTGTAAAGAATGTCCTCCACGATCTTGTCAGAAATCGCAATTGCTCCAGGCGTCCCGTCACTGACAATTTGGGGAGCGGCGAACGGTCTTCGGGCCAGTTTAAGTTCTGTTGCCCGATTCGCTGCTGCACGGATGATTTCCTCAAGCACCAGCTTGTAGCGGTAACTGAACGAGTCTGCAAAAGGCATCGCGACGAAGGTCGTGTATTCAGCAGCGCCGATTTTCTGCGCGAGCGCGTCGTCCCGGTAGTTGGAATATATGCGGTCTGGATTCATGGTTGAGGCGTGATTCTAGGTTCCGAGTGCTTCCATGTAGGTTTCGAGAGCCACTCCGCCTGCATTTTTGCCCGGCAAGAAGACCGCACTGTCTCCGTCGTCGGCAATCTCAACGCGCCCATATAGGCGCAAGAATTCCCGTCCTCGAAACACCCCGAGAGAGTCAGCAACCGGAATGATCAGGACTTGCGCTTGCCCCTTCGCAGCGTCGGCAATACCCACCTCCCAAGGTACCCATCTCGACGCCAAGGCATTCTTGGTCGCAAGCATCACAAACAAGCTCGCCTCACGAATCCGGCGCTTTATCATCAATGCCGTCAGGCGATTTGTCTCGCGTGGCATGTTTTGATCATTCCAATCGACATACACCTCAACACCGAGCGAGCCCATGTGAATGACTATCCCTTTTGCCAAAACCCGATCGAGGTGGCTGTGAGACAGGAAGACCGTCAGCGGCGCTGCTTCTTTCGATTCAAAGAGGAATTGAGCAGATCGCCGCTCCATCGCACGGGACGCGGCGAACTGGCGTAGTTTCGATTCTGTAAAAAAGGCCATACTGTAGATTATTATGCAAAGACGTTGCTGACCTTGTGGAGAAGGGACAGAACTGCGGCGATGTGGTTGTCATTCGTGCTGGCGGAACTTCCGAGAGTTTCCAACTCCGGCTCTACGTCAATTCCCAGAAAGAAACGTGCGGGATCAGCAACAACCTCATCCCAAATCCGCTTGGCAGCGTGTCCGCTGGCACCGATGGGAATGATGAAATGCTGGTTCTTCTTTGCCTCTTCGAACTCTGCAAATACCCCGGGAGATTCAATCACGTCCGACCCCTGCAGCTTGTTACCAGAGATGAAGATGCTGGCACCGGCCTGAGCAGCCATCTCCTTGCGATTAGATTCGTAGTAGGCTTTTCGCTCGTCTTCCTTTGGGTGCCAGTAGGGAAACGGAAAGAGCTTGAGGCGTTGTCCCATCCTACATGCGTCTGGCCGGCCAAGTGCGCGGTGGGCGCCAACCATTACGGCAGCCCCGATCCCTTTTCCGACACCGGACACGATGTCGTAACCCTCTTCGATCAGGCGGCGGCCGAGGTCTTCAGCGAGTGACTCCAGTCGTTCTTGCCCCATCGGGGCGTAGTCGTGTGCAGCTCCAGAGATAAGAACGCTTCGCGTCCCAACGCGCCGCTGAAGTGCTGTCAGCAGTTCCGTAATCTCCTCATACTTTTCGATTACCACCGCCTGCACACCGAAGCGGGTCATATCGCTCACACGATGTGCGAACCTCGCCGAGTCTGCCTTGAAAATGCGCTCCTTCTCCTCAGGACTGACCGGGAGATGGGTATAGTCGTCCAAGTGAGGTTGTCTGAGGATGCAGTAGTGTTCCTTCAACGTCGCTTTCTGCTGACGCTGTGGGTTGAGCAGGCGGCGGAGGCGGTTGAAGGTGTAGTCAATATTCGGATCAGTGAAGCTAAACCCAATGAAGAGAAACCGCTTCGAAAGCAGGTCCGCCAAGAGCTGCAACGTGAAGGCTCCGCGCTCCACCTCGTAGCATTCATAGTCGTCCTTCGTCAGAATCGCGTCGTGCGGATGGTCCACGTCTCCATGCATCTTGAAGAGGACCACGTCGCTGTGGGGCACTCGAAGTGACAATTGCGACACTGCAATCTTAACGTCAGCCCGCTTGTTCGCTTCACGGTAAGCTTGCTCGAAAACCTTGTCGTAATTGGTTGTCCACACCGTATCAATCGGCAGGCGCGCTATAATCTTGTGATTCTCGGTCAGCGTAGCCTCTCGATCGAATTGTCTGACGATGGCCTCATCGAGCGAGTCGCGGGTTCCTTTGCGGTTGGCTTCAAACTGGGCAATAGCGATTAAGTCGTGCTCACGTTCGATGTCGAGTTTCAGATCCTCAGCGATTTCCTTCAGGAGTTTTCTCCAATCTGCGAATCCAGCTGGGATCGAAAGCCCTGCACCTGCAAAGAGTGCGGCGTTTCCCTCAAGCAAGCTGGTCGAGTAGCGACGAACGAATTCCTTTTTGCTGATTCCACTCATAGTATTGTCCTCCTCACTTTCCGGCGTGCGTGGCCGCCTCTTGCACCCATGCACCAAGATTATTGAAACCGTCTTCGTTCACCCAGTCGTAAACCGGGAAGCGGTAAGAAAACGTGTGGTGCAACTCACCCTTGAGGTCGTAAGCCACATCGCTGAGCGCCATAGAAGGAACTTCGGTGTATGCGGCCCAGTTTTCGCCGTTTCGCTCCTGCCAGTACACGCGCTCGCCCTCGACGCGGTAGGCAAGATGATCAAATGGGTTTGGTCCGCTTGTAGTCGTCACCTTCTGCAGGTTTTTGATATTGTGAATACGGATTCCGAACAACCCGTTCCCGCGCTCGAACGCACGAACAAGTTCGTAGCGGACCCAAGGGCGCACTGCCGTTTGGCTTCCGATCAAAACGCAGGTAACGGTCGTGCCCTTCATTCCGTCGCGAAGGAAGGTTTTTAGAGCATCTTTACTCTCGCGTTGCTTTGCTTCGAACACCGAGGAGTCAAAGAAGCCCGCTTCGGTGCGATCCTCTTTGGTGACCCACGAATTTCGGACAACCCAAGCACGGTGGACATCCGGCGTATAGTGGAAGCTAAAAAACACCTTACGGGAAACGCGTTTCGGAGTGGAATTAGAGGCTGCAAGGATAGATTGCCAGGTATTCATAGATTCTGTTCTAGGGAAGTAAGATTTGTCGCTAGTAGGCGATAGCGCGCAGGGTAAACGGCGAGGATGCCAGCGCCTTTTTGTTCAATCAATTGGAAGCCGGTCAAGACGATGGGCTTATCGTCTTCGCCGATCGAGACAATCGCCGTATACTCGGGCTCCTTCTTGATGGTTTGCCACAACTCGTGGGAAACCTCAATGCCCCTCGATAGACGCTGGTCGCAAACCCATAACCGTCTTGAAAGAATTCCATCGGCTCGATGTTCCGCCCAATGAAAGGGTTGATCATCCTTGCCGATCCAACGGCCATCACGATGGGTAAACCGCCCTGCTTGGGGTTCCCAATGAAAGCCGCGGTGATGGGCGTAGCGTTCCATGAGGGAAGGTTCGTGCGGCTTGGATGATCCTCGCGAGCGCCCGGCGTCGGTTCCACCAGACTTTTCCCCATTCGGTTCAGAGCCCTCGTCACTCGACTCAGGTTCGCCGTCTTCCGCGGGTTCATCTTCCGGCGGCAAATCGTTGGGGTTAGGGGCCCCATTCGAGGAAGGGGTCGAGGAAGGTTTGAGGCCAGGATTTTGTGCGCTGGTCGGAACGGTTTCCGAATCCAAAGTGAACTCTGTTGTCAGGTAATCGGTGACAAAGTCACGCTCCCTTTCGACACAGGCGGCGATTGCGGCAGTGATTCCCACGCTGCCAAAGGGCCGGCTGATTTCGTCGACCAGTTCCTTGTGGATTCGGGACGCGGGCAAATCCGCAACATACACTTGGACATTTGCCCAGATTGCTTTTGGTGATGATGGCTCTCCGGCGGGGTCGCCGTCCACATAAGGCGTAATCTCGATGCGGCGAAACCGTCGGAATTGGCTCTCCCTTAGACGAGATCCAATGTCTCGGATGCGTTGCGTCTCCTCCTCCGAGGTGAACCGAATCCGGCAGAGACCAGCGGCGAGTTCGTCCAGCCAGTCGGGCAATGCAGTCGCCACGTCCCCCTCGCAGCTGGTCACTCGAAACTCAACACTTTCGGACAGGTTGCGAAACTGAACGAAGGGCTCTATCTGAGTGTTCTCTTCGGCCAGCATGCGGAAGTCGGCGGTTTTTCGCTTCACCGTCGGAGTGAGGTCGCCAAATTTGGTGAGTTCCTGCATGGTGAGCCGGAACTTCAAGCGATCCACTGGCTCCCAGGTGCCATTGATCGAGACCCAGTGGCCGCAAGAGTGCCAGATCCGCGACGGTTCGCGGTGGAGAGCGGAACGGATCCGCTTCAACTCGGAGGGTTCGAGTTTTTGACCGGTTTTGAGGGACTGAAGCCATTCGATGGTCTTTTCCAGAGCCGGTCGCTCGGAGACATTGACTCGCGGCCACATCGAGAGCCGCTGGGCACAGGAATGAATGGCAGGAGCCGAGACTTCCGGGTCGCCAAAAATTGAAAGCTCAGTGGCACTGAGCCACTCATTCCCA
>JBMOEW010000073.1:0-6177 GCA_049314555.1 Caulobacterales bacterium | reverse complement strand
TTCCGTGGCGGTGGAAGCCTGGAAGAACACGTCCGCCCCTTCGCGGGCCTCGCGCATTGTGTCCGCATCCAGCGTAAACGTCTGCCGCAGCCGCATCGAAATCGGCCCTTCCTGACGAGGCTGGCCAACAGACGTCGGCGGTTGTTGGCGCGTCGGTGGCTGCTGCGTGCCCGGCTGCTGCGGCGTTTGCGTGGTGGTTGACGGCCGGCTTTGGGTGATGGCGTCGATCACCTCGCGGGTGGGGAAGGTGGTGCGCCCCGGTTGATCGGTGGTCGGCTGGGTCGGTTGTTGCTGGGCGGGCGGGAAGCTCACCTGCCGGCACGCGGCATCAAACACAGTGGCTCGCTGTCGAGCGCTGGTCGCCGCGCTGCGGGCCTGCACCACGCCCTGGCAAGCGTTCACCGCGTCGGCGCTGACGGGCGCTTGCGCGTTGATCATGAGGCCATCAAGAAAGCTGCGCTCAGCACCGGAAAGCCGCCCATCGGCCGCAAACCCAGTGGCGGGCCCGGTGGCATTGCGACACAAGCTCACCAGCCGATTGATGCACGTATCAAGCTGCGGCGTCGCATCCACCGTTTGCTGCGGCGGCGGTGTCTGGGGCTGTCCCCGCGTTGGCGGCGGTACCGGCGTGGTTTGGGCAGGCACATCCGGTGTCGCAGCCGGCGGCTCGGTAGGAGAGGGCACCGCGTTGTCCACCACCGGCGGCGCAGACGGCGCAACTGGCTCGGTCGAGGCTGGCGGGCTATCGCTGCCTGGCTGCGAAACGGGCGTCACAGACGGTGCAGGGGCGGTGGGCGCAGCAGTGCGCGTCTGTACGGCATCGATCACCGCAGGCGCTGCCCAAATGCCTGCGGTGAGCACCGCCGCCCCCACCACACCACTGGCCACCATCCGCAACAGACGCGGCCCCTGGCGGCGCGCGCCGGGCCGATAGTGCAGCTCTTCAAATTGCGCATCCATGATTGGCCGAGAACCGCTTGCAGATCCCGAACCTCCAGCCCCAGTGGCCGCGCGCTCAGCCCCATAAGCCTCCCCCGGAGGCGGGGCGGCCGCCAGCATCCGCCGCTTGGCCTCGACCAAGGCCCGCACCCGCTCCAGCGTTTGCATCCACACCGGGTCGTTGCCGTCGCCGCGCCACTCAGTCAGATCAGCCGATTGCACCATGTTGAACGGGATCGGTGGATCGCACGGCTGGATCATCACCGGCACCAGCGCCTGCCGGTTGGAGCCGTGCGTGGTTTCCGCCAACACCCAGTTGGACTTGGCAGACGTCTTGGACCACACCGTCACCACAGCGCCCGCGCTTTCCAAGGCTTTGCGGATCACCTCGTTCCATTTTGCGCCGGGCTTGATCTCTGGATCCCACCACACCGCAAAGCCTTCAGCGGCCAACGCATGCGCAATCAGCCGAACCCGGTTGCGATCCTTGCGCGCGTAGGAGATGAACACATCTGTCATGACGCAAAACCCCATCTTTTCCCGACTGCATAGCATCGAAAGGCCGGCAAGGCGTATGCCTTTTTATGGAACTAAAGCCCCATGACAAGAGCCCCCGATATGCCAGCGCCCACCATAGAGCCCTGGCCAGCGATTGCGCTCGTACGCCCGCAGATGGGCGAAAACATCGGCGCGTGCGCCCGCGTGATGCTCAATTTCGGGCTCACCCAGCTGCGCCTGGTGGAGCCGCGCGACCGTTGGCCCAATCCCAAGGCGCAGGCCGTGGCTGCTGGCGCGGATCTCGTCTTGGACAATGTGCGGGTGGAATGGACCCTGGCTGACGCCATCGCCGATGCCACCCTGGTGATCGCTGCGACTGCCAGGCCCCGCAGGCTCGAAAAACCGGTCTGGGGCCCCCGGGAGGCCGCCCAAAACGTGATGGCCGCGATCAACGCGGGCGAACGTCCGATTGTGCTGTTTGGCGCAGAGGCGATGGGCTTGACCACCGATGAAGTGGCCCGCGCCGACATCATCCTCACCTATCCCGTCAACCCAGGCTTTGCCAGCCTCAACCTGGCCAACGCTGTTGCCGTGTTTGCCGCGATGATCGGCGAAGCCCGCAGCCAAGCCCCGGTACCGCCCTGGATGGCGCAGC
The DNA here is from genome assembly GCA_049314555.1 of Caulobacterales bacterium. GTDB lineage: Bacteria > Pseudomonadota > Alphaproteobacteria > Caulobacterales > Aquidulcibacteraceae > REEB509. Next base: position 4,085 of record JBMOEW010000073.1, on the reverse strand, counting down.
CCGATAGCCCCCCCGCCACGCACGAGGAGCTGGAAGACTTCTTTGTCCATCTGGAAACCGAGCTCGATCGTGGCCGCTTCTATCATCCGCCAGACAAAGCCCCCCTGATGAAGCAAAACCTCCGCTCGCCGTTTCTGCGCGCCCGCCTGACCCAGCAAGAGGTACAAACCCTGCGCGGCGTGCTCAAAGCACTCACCATCGGTCGCGGCGGGCGCAAAAAGGGCGAAGACCCGAACGCCCCTTAAAGCCGCAAGCGCTGGCACGCCGCAAGCAGCCCGCCTGTGATCCGGCCCCGCATCCGGGCCGTACCGCACTAAGATCATTCAGAGTGGAGAAACCCGTGCGATTTGTGATGCTTCTGGCGGTGGCAGCGCTCAGCGCCTGCGCCACGCCGCCCGCCGCCGTCGAACAGGCCCCGCAGGCGGTGGGGAGCGCCGGCTTGAGCGGCGATTGGGTGGTTGATCTCTCCACAGACCCCGCCCAACCCTACACCCAACCCATGAGCCTCACCCTGGCAGCGGGCGGCGTTGTCACGGGCAGTTTCTATAATTCCGAAATCGAGGCGGGTCGCTGGAAAGCCGATCGCGGCCGCACCTGCGTCAGCTTCCGCACCACGGACGGTGTAGGCCCGTATCACACGGCGGCATGCCTCGATGGCGGCCAAGTGCACGGCCAAACCTGGGCCGAGCACCGCAATTTTCTGTTCAACTGGAACGCGGTGCGCCCGCCAACGCCGCAACAGTGATGGCACCACGGCTTTGCGCGGGCGGCCAATCCCCTTATGGCTAGAGGTCACGCCCGTACGCATTTAGAGCCTCATGCCCACAAGCTCCATCACCCCCCAACGCCTCACCCACCTCCAGCACCTGGAGGCGCAGGCGATCCATATCCTGCGTGAGGTGGTGGCAGAAGCCGCAAACCCGGTGTTTCTGTATTCGATCGGCAAAGACAGTTCTGTCATGCTGCGCTTGGCGCTGAAGGCGTTTTATCCGGCCTCTCCGCCCTTCAAGTTCTTGCACATCGCGAGCGGCTGGGACTTCTCAGACATGATCGCCCACAGAGACAAAACCGCAAAGGACCTGAAACTTGACCTGATCGTCCACCACAATGACGAAGCAGCCATAGCAGGCATCAACCCCTTCGACACCCCCACAAAAGATTACACGCGCCTGATGCTCACCGAGCCCTTGAAGGCAGCCCTTACCGCCGGTGCCTTCGATGCGGCCTTTGGCGGGGGCAGGCGGGATGAAGAAAAGTCCCGCGCCAAGGAACGGATTTTTTCCTTCCGCAACGCAGCCCATGCTTGGGATCCCCGCACCCAGCGCCCAGAGCTTTGGCGCCTTTACAACGCCCGCACCAGAGACGGCGAAAGCGTGCGGGCCTTTCCCCTGTCCAATTGGACCGAACTGGACATCTGGCTCTACATCCTGCGCGAAAACATCCCGATTGTGCCTTTGTATCTGGCCCGCCCGCGCCCTACGATAAAGCGCGGTGAAACCCTGCTGATGGTGGATGACGCACGCCTGCCCCTGTCGCCGGGCGAGCAGGTGGTGGAGCGGTCGATCCGATTTCGCACGCTTGGCTGTTATCCCTTGAGCGGGGCCATCGAAAGCCAAGCCTCAACCATTGAGCAGGTCATTCAAGAGGTGCTTTCCGCCGCCCAGTCTGAGCGCCAAGGCCGGCTGATCGATCACGATCAAACAGCGTCCATGGAACACAAGAAGCGGGAAGGGTACTTCTAATGCCCGAAGGCCCCAACCCCGATCCCTTGGCCACAAACATCGAGGCCTACCTCGCAAACCACGAGCGCAAGGACGTTCTGCGCGTCATCGTCTGCGGTTCGGTCGACGATGGCAAATCCACCCTGCTCGGGCGCTTGCTCTATGAGGCAAAGGGCCTCACCCAAGATCAACTGGCAGCCCTGGCAGCAGACTCAAAGCGCTTCGGCACCCAGGGCGAAAACCTGGACTTTGCGCTTCTGGTCGATGGCCTGACCGCCGAGCGCGAGCAAGGCATCACCATCGATGTGGCGTATCGCTTCTTCACCACCACCACCCGCCAGTTCGTGCTGATCGATGCCCCCGGCCACGAAAGCTTCACCAGCAACATGATCACTGGTCTGTCGACCGCCGATGCCGCTTTGATCCTGGTGGATGCCTCAAAAGGCGTTCTCACCCAAACCCGAAGACACCTCTATCTCGCAACCCTGCTTGGCGTGAAACACACCGTCTTACTGGTCAACAAAATGGACCTGGCGGCCTGGTCGCAGGACCGCTTCGACGCCATCGTGGCAGAGCTTGAAACCTTCGCCGAAACCCTGGGTCATCGCCTCACGACCGCCATCCCGATCAGCGCTTTGGGCGGCGACAACATCGTAACGCCCAGCCCCAAAGCGCCTTGGTTTAAGGGGCCAACGCTCCTGGCGCATCTGGAAGCCAGTGACGCCATCCCCCAGGCCCCACACGATCAACCCCTGCGCATGCCGGTGCAGGCGGTCAATCGCCCAACCCCAGACTTTCGCGGCGTCACCGGGCTGATCACCGCAGGCCGTGTGCGCCAAGGCGATACGGTCCTGCTTTCCCCTTCAGGGCGCAAAACCAAAATCGCCAGGATCGTCACCTATGAAGGCGATTGCCCGCAAGCGATCGCCGGTCAATCCGTCACCCTGTGCTTTTCAGACCCTGAAGATTGCCCCCGCGGCCATGTTGTTGCCTCCCCAGATCAGCCGCCCGGCGTATCCGACCAGTTCGAGGCAACCCTGATCTGGATGAACCAGGCACCCTTGCTGCCGGGCCGTACCTACGCCTTCAAGCTCGCCACCCAAAGCGCCAACGCCCAGATCACCAAGATCAAACACAAGGTTGATATCAACACCCTGGAAAAGTGCGCCGCCGACACGTTGGCGCTAAACGATATCGCCGTCTGCAACCTCAGCCTGGATCAACCCATCGCCTTCGATCCGTACAAGGACGGTGCCGATATGGGCGGCTTCATCCTTTTGGATCGCGTCACAAAAACCACCCTGGCCGCCGGCCTCATCCACTTTGGCCTGCGCCGCGCCAGCAACATCCAATGGCAAGACTTCACCGTGACCCGCGCCGCCCGCGCCGCCATCAAACTGCAGCAACCGCGGGTGGTTTGGCTGACCGGGCTTTCCGGGGCCGGCAAGTCCACGATCGCCAACCTCCTTGACCAGCGCTTGCACGCCCTTGGCAAACACACCGTGGTCCTGGACGGCGACAATCTGCGCCATGGCCTCAGCCGCGACCTGGGATTTAGTCAGGCCGATCGTGTGGAAAACGTCCGACGGATCTCAGAAGTGGCCAAACTGATGGCCGATGCCGGGCTGATCGTAATCGTCGCGCTGATATCCCCGTTCCGGGCCGAGCGCCAAATGGCGCGCGAGAAAATGCCCGCGGGAGAATTCATCGAAGTCTTCGTCGATGCGCCGATCGCGGAGGTGGAAAAGCGCGATACCAAGGGGCTCTATCAAAAGGCCCGCGCCGGGTTACTGAAAAACGTCACCGGCGTCGATAGCCCCTACGAGGCCCCAGAAGCGCCCGATCTGCGCATCGACACAACCCAAACCACCCCGCAAGACGCCGCACGAGCCATCGCGGACCTGATCTTGGGACTTTGAGGGTGCAGCAAAAGCTATACTTAGAGGTTCCCATCAGAATAGGCACTAAAAGCCTCGTCCCTCAACGCCGCCTCCAGCTGTGAGAAGCCGAAAGTGGCGCTCCAAGATTCCTCGGTACAACTCTGGTGCTCTGCAATCACAGCTTCATTCGAACTGAACGAGCCTGGGCCTGCCGGCATCTCGTGTCAAAAACGCAGCCGACGCAACCCAGGTGCTCATTCGATCTGCCGCGCGCGATACACAGGCGGTCGCATCAAGCCTGCTCGCGCGCCGGTCCAATTGTCGTTCATGTGCGGCGGCGATTCGATCCCCGGGATCAAAGCGGGCACAGCCTCACCCCCATGCGGTCCAAGAGCGTAGGTCCGGCCAAAGACCCGCGCAAACTTATCCTCCCCTTGAACAACCTGCGCCATACTCACCTCATCCACACCGACATCGGGGATGA
>JBMOEW010000072.1:0-6436 GCA_049314555.1 Caulobacterales bacterium | reverse complement strand
GCGCTACGGCCAGATTTGCGTTGGCGTGTGCCAACCGCGTCGTTGTTGTGAGCACACACGCCACCCCGTCAGTGTTGAGTGCGGCATTGAGGAGGTCCAAAGGCGACTTTGAGACCGCGGTTGACCGTGTTCCACGCGCCCAATCGCGGGCGGCGCGCAGCGCATACCAAAGATCGGCACCAGACCGTGGTGCCCCACGGGAGACGCCCGGGCGCATTGCCTCGATCACAATTGCTGCTTTACCGGCGGCGTTAGCAAGGCCCGGCCAATCAGGTGCTGGCCCCTGCCAAAGGGGGGCTTGAATGGCGTCAATGAGCGGGTCGTCAAGACACGCGTTCAACTCTTCTCGCGTGCGCAAAGTTGCACCGATGGCGCGGGTGAGGCCGCTTCCCCTCAGCTCTTGGAGCATGTCGGCTACAGCGGGTGCCTGTATCCCCTCGGGCGGTGTGCCATGCAGGAAAACGATATCGACGTGATCGAGGCATAAGCGCTTCAGGCTGGCTTCAAGTTGGCTGCGCAAGCCCGCGGGGCTGTAGTCTTTGGTCAGGCGACCCTGGTGGCGCACGGTGCCGATCTTTGTTGAAACCAGATACGACGCGCGGGGTCTTGCGGCCAAGGCTACGCCAAGGCGCTGCTCTGCCATGCCATAGGTTGGTCCGACGTCAAAGAAATTTGCCCCGCCGTTCAACATCGCTTCAACGAGGCGGGTGACTTCCTGTTGCGAGGTTGCCGGCGTGCCAAGTGGACCGGAGACGCCAAAGCCGATGACCGGTAACGCCATGCCCGTGGCTGCAAGGGCGCGGCGCTCCATCTTCGCGTGCGCTTCTGCAGATGCAGGGCCATCGTTCATTCAAGGGCGCGCAGCATATCTTGAGCGGCTTCCGCCACTGCTTCCGCCGTCAGGCCAAACCGGGTATAGAGGTCTTTGGCTGGGGCGGAGGCTCCGAAGCTATCCATGCCGACGAACGCATCGATCTCAAAGGTTTCCCACCAGCCCTGGCCGATGGCTGCTTCGATGCCGATGCGAAGCTCTTCCGGGGGGCCGATCAGGGTTGCCTGATAGTCTTCGTCCTGTTCTGCGAAGAGCTCAAAACACGGGCACGATACCACGCGGGTGGGCACGCCGGATGCATGAAGCAAATCCCTTGCTGCCAATGCGATGGCAACCTCGGTACCGCTTGAGAACAGGGCAACCTGGCACTCGCCGCCTTGCGCAGGTGCCAACTCATACGCACCGCGGGCACTTAGATTTTCGCTTGCGTCGTCTCGCAAGGTTGGTGTGGCCTGACGAGACAAAGCGATGACCGCGGGGACGGTTGGCTCGGCCAGCGCCAGGGCCCAACACTCGGCGGTTTCCACAGCATCTGCCGGACGAAACACGCTGAGGCCTGGAATGGCGCGCAGGCTCGCCAAGTGTTCCACAGGCTGGTGGGTGGGGCCGTCTTCGCCCAACCCGATCGAGTCATGCGTCATGACGTGCACAACGCGGATGCCCATCAGGGCTGCCAGGCGAATGGCCGGGCGGGCGTAATCGGCAAAGCACAAAAATGTACCGCCATAGGGAACAATTCCACCATGCAAAGCCATGCCGTTCATGGCCGCAGCCATCGCATGTTCACGGACGCCATAGTTGATGTAGCGCCCGTCATAGGCCCCTTCAGCAAAGACCGGGGTGCCCTTCACCAGGGTGTTGTTGGAGCCGGTCAAGTCTGCCGAACCGCCGATCAAGGAAGGCCAGCTCGCAAACACGGCCTCCAAAGCTGCGCCGGAGGCGGCGCGGGTGGCGATCGCAGGCTTTTCAGCCGCCATTTTGGCGGCATGCGTGAGGAGCGCTGCTTCTGCTGGCGCGGGGATTTGCGGATCGATCGCGGCGATAAACGCCTGGCGATTTGGACTGCTTTTCAGGCGTTCTTCCCACGCTTGGCGGTTGGCCTTGCCGCGCGCGCCGATGGCTGCCCACTGGGTGCGGATATCATTTGGGATTTCAAACGGTCCGTGCGGCCAGCCCAGGGCCGCTTTCGTTGCAACCAGCTCTTCTGCGCCTAGGGGCTCGCCGTGAGCGGATTTGGTGCCTGCTTTCTTGGGGGACCCATAGCCAATTTTGGTTTTGCAGGCGACCAGGGTTGGTCTGTCGCTGGCTTTGGCTTGGTGCAGAACCGCGTCTATGGCTAGGGCGTCGTGGCCGTCGACGGTCAGGACTCCCCAGCCAGAGGCTTCAAAGCGGGCCTTCTGGTCTGTGACGTCTGACAAGGCAATGGCACCATCAATCGAGATCTGGTTGTCGTCCCACAGAACGATCAGCTTTTTGAGATTGAGGCGGCCGGCCAGGCCTAAAGCCTCCTGGCTGATGCCTTCCATCAGGCATCCATCGCCCGCGATCACCCAGGTGTGGTGATCCACCAGATCGGGATACCGGGCGGCAAGGTGAGCTTCGGCGACGGCCATGCCGACGGCGTTGGCAAACCCCTGCCCCAACGGTCCGGTTGTGGTTTCGATGCCCTGTGCGTGGCCGTATTCGGGGTGGCCTGCGGTCTTGGAGCCCCACTGGCGGAACTGCTTGATCTCTTCAAGGGTCATGTCTTCATAACCCGAGAGGTGCAGCAGCGCATACAGCAGCATCGACCCGTGACCGGCCGACAGCACAAATCGGTCGCGATCTGGCCATTGGGCGTTGGTTGGATCAAACTTCAAATGGCGCGCAAACAGAACGGTTGCGACGTCGGCCATGCCCATCGGCATGCCCGGGTGGCCCGATTTGGCCTTTTCCACCGCGTCCATCGCGAGCGCACGCACGGCGTTTGCCAACGGCCGCAGGGCTGAGGCTTCTATCGTCGCATCCATTCAGATTCTCCTAGAGAGGGTGCGATAGCAAAAACGCGATCCTAGCGCTATGCTTTCGCCTGTGTTTGGCCGGGCGATTGGCGAACGCACCCGCGCCTTAACGAACAGGCTTGCATGGGACTGCGACGCCGCCGACATTGCAGGAATGGCAAAAGACACCTCGCACGCTGGCAACGCGCCTCAACCTGGGGCGGCTCGGGTATTTGAATCGCTTTATTCGCATGGCTTTGTGCGGGTCGCTGCCTTTGCGCCGCGGGTCACCCCTGCCAATCCCGCCGCCAATGCACGCCAAATCCTTGCCTGCACCCAGGAGGCCCACAACGACGGCGCCGTGATCGCGCTGTTTCCCGAGCTTTCACTCTGCGGTTACGCGATCGACGACCTGATCCAGCAGGACGCGCTTTTAGGGCAGGTGGAGGCCCAGATCGCTGATTTGGCGGCGGCCAGTGCAGGCTTGCGCGCCGCGATGGTTGTGGGGGCACCGATCCGCCTTGCGGGGGCGCTTTACAACTGCGCACTCGTGATTGCTGGCGGGCGCGTCGTTGGGGCGGTGCCCAAGTGTTATTTGCCGACCTACCGCGAGTTTTATGAGCGCCGCCAATTTGCCTCGGGCCTCACCACGCCCTTCCAAACGGCGCGCATTGCCGGGTTTGAGGTGCCGTTTGGGGCGGAGTTGCTGTTTGTGGCCGAAGCGCTTCACGGGGCGTGCTTTGGCGTTGAGATCTGCGAGGATCTTTGGGCCCCAGATCCGCCGTCTACGCGGCTGGCGTTGGCCGGGGCCACGGTGCTTTTGAACCTGTCAGCGTCCAACATCACCATTGGCAAAGCCCGCGAGCGCGCGCTTCTGGTCGAAGCGCAAGCGCGGCGGTGTGTGGCGAGCTATGTTTATGCGGCGTCTGGCCATGGGGAAAGCACCACCGACCTTGCCTGGGACGGCCAACTTCTTGCGTTTGAGCTGGAGGACAAAGTGGCCGAGGGGGAGCGCTTCGCGATGGGCGGGGCGAAGATTTTGGCAGACCTCGATGTCGCGCGCTTGGAGGGCGAGCGGCGGCGCCTATCGACCTTCCGCGATGCTCAGGCTGCAGATTATGCAGCGATTGGCGCGGTGCGCCGGATCAGCCTGCCGGTCCTCGCGCCCGAAGGGCCGTTGCCGCTGCAGCGCAGCTACGGGCGCTTTCCCTTCGTGCCGGACGACCCTGTAACCCTGGAAGCAGATTGCTACGAGGGCTACAACATCCAAGTCGCGGGGCTCGCCACCCGACTGGAAAGCGCGGGCGTCCAACGGGCGGTGATCGGCATTTCCGGCGGCCTGGATTCTGCGCACGCGCTCCTGGTTACCGCTGACGCTTTTGATCGCCTTGGGCGGCCGCGCAGCGATATCGTGGCCGTGACGATGCCTGGCTTTGCTACGTCCACCCAGAGCAAGGACCTCGCCTGGCGGTTGATGCGGGCGCTGGGGGTAGATGCGCGCGAGGTTTCCATCGCCCCGCTCGCCGGCCAAATGCTGAAGGATATTGGCCACCCGGCTGGCGACGGAAAACCCGTTTTCGATATCACCTATGAGAACGTCCAGGCCGGCTTGCGCACCGACCTCCTGTTTCGCTTGGCAAACAGCGAAAACGGGTTGGTGGTGGGGACTGGGGATTTGTCTGAGTTGGCGCTTGGGTGGTGCACCTACGGGGTGGGCGACCATATGAGCCACTACAACGTCAATGCCGGCGCGCCCAAGACGCTGATCCAGCAATTGATTGCGTATGTGGCCCGCAACAGCACCTTTGATGCGCAGACTTCGGCTGTGTTGGAGGCCGTACTTGCGGCAACCATCTCGCCAGAATTGGTGCCGGCTGCGGCGGACGGCGCGCCGCAAAGTACGGAGGCGCAGATTGGGCCCTATGCGCTGCACGATTTCACGCTGCACTATTTGGTGCGCCGGGGATATGCGCCGTCAAAAGTGCTGTTCCTTGCGAACGCGACGTGGGCGGATGTAGAAAAAGGCCAATGGCCGGCAGGCACCCCGGACCGCGACCGACGTGGCTACAGCTATGAGGAGGTTCGCCATTGGTTGGGCGTCTTCATCAAGCGGTTTTTTCAGACCAGCCAGTTTAAGCGCTCCGCCGTTCCCAATGGGCCCAAAATGGCATCGGCGGGGGCCTTGTCGCCACGGGGGGATTGGCGGGCCCCTAGCGATGCGGCGGCGACGGTTTGGCTTGAGGAACTGGCTGCGTGCTCCCCGGCCAGCTTGATCGGTGGCAGCGAGGCAGTTGGTCGGAGGGATAATGTCTGAGTGGGTTCTGGGCGTCCTTGGAGGATCTGGGCTTTACGGGATTGAGGGCCTAGAGGGGGGGTGGCGAACCGTGGAGACGCCTTGGGGTGCCCCGTCTGACCAGATCTTTGATGCCACGCTGCATGGGCAACGGGTCTTGTTCTTACCGCGCCATGGCCGCGGCCACCGCTTGACGCCCAGCAACGTCAATTACCGCGCCAATATCGATGCCCTCAAACGGGCCGGTTGCACGGACGTTCTCAGCTTTTCGGCCTGCGGGTCCTTGCGCGCAGAGCTCGCGCCGGGGACGTTCGTGATGGTCGATCAATACATTGATCGCACCCACGCGCGGGAGACGTCGTTTTTTGGCGCGGGGCTGGTGGCGCATGTGTCGATGGCCCATCCGGTTTGTCCGCGGTTGGCGGGGTTTGCCGCGCAGGCGGCACGGGATGTTGGGGCACCAACGCACGAGGGCGGCACCTACCTCGCGATGGAGGGCCCGCAGTTTTCCAGCCTTGCTGAATCCAAGCTCTATCGGAGCTGGGGGTGCGATGTCATCGGGATGACCAACATGCCGGAGGCCAAGCTCGCGCGGGAGGCGGAGATGCCGTATGCGAGCGTTTGCATGGTGACGGATTTCGATTGCTGGCATGAGGAAGTTGAGGCCGTGAGCGTCACCAACGTGCTGGAGGTACTCTCCAGCAACGCGCACATTGCCCAACGCCTGTTGGGCCAACTTGTGCTGCACCTGCGAAATACGCCGCGGTTGGCTTCACCGATCGATACGTGCTTGGACTTTGCCCTGATCACCCCGCCGGAGGCGCGCGACCGCGCACTTGTGGCCAAGATTGCGGCGATGGCCCGGTTTGCGCCATTCTAGATGTTGGCCTCGGCGCGTTTGCGCGGGGCTATGGCCGGATATTCCAGGACATGAGCTTTGCCTTGCCTTCGGGCGAGACTTCAATCACGCCATAGGCACCGGTTTTGAGCTTTGGCAATGCGGTGGCGGTCTCTGCGAATAGGGCAAACCGGGCGACGCCATTGCTGGTGACCACGAGGCTGGTTTGCCCGCTGGGTGCGGCTTCAAATAGGGCCCGCCAGCCGGTGGCAATTGCATTGGGCTCAACGAGCCAATCTTTCGGGGGAATGGCGTCTTGCTCCCATCGATCTAGGGCCGCGCCGAGCCTCGCGCGGACAGCCTCTTCCGGCTGGTTTTCGTCGGGACCGTAGTCAATTTCTGTGAGGAACGGATGCACTTTCAGATCTGGCGGCTCTTGCTGAGCTTGGAGAATAATCTTCGCTGTCTCTTGAGTTCGACGCAGCGGTGAACAG
>JBMOEW010000071.1:0-7219 GCA_049314555.1 Caulobacterales bacterium | reverse complement strand
CGGCGAGTTAGAGCCGGATCCGGTCCCGGGCTGAGTGGCAAGGTCGCTACAAAGCTTCCGTTCGCGTAAATGCTATGGCTGTGTCGGCTTTGTTGAGCGTTCTTCGCCACCGGCGCACCGCGCTCACGTCCGGGATCTGTGCAGAGCCGGCGGCAAAGAACGCTCAACAAAACGGGCGTCGCGGGTTCAGTCGATGCTTGAGATAACGGACCTCAACGAAGGCCTCGTCATCCCTGGGCGGCATGAGGATACCGAGGTCCACCATCGGCTGACTCGCCGGCGGGCAAACGCCATCAACGGGGAGTTCCGGCGCAATCTCGAAGCTTTTCGCGCTCGAACGGGAGGGAGAGAATATCGCCCAAAGACGATGTTTCCGCTTACCGGCGCGAACGCGTTCGTAAAGCCGCCATTCGTCCATGCCGACCTATCGGGCTGCAGATACTTCAACGCACACAAAATCCCATCAAGCGAATGTGAGGATGCTCACGGGTCAGTCTTCAAAAGAGCGTGAGTGTTTTCGCTTTCAGTTGTCGACGCGCTGCAAGCTGCTACCTGCGCGTCTGGATGTGGCGCTTGAGTTCTCTCGTCCGCAAAGAAGCAATTGCGCACGCTACGCGGCGCTTGCGTGGCGCGACGACGATTGCGCTGCCCTTGCCGGTCAAGCTCAGCATCTTCCGGGCCGAGCGGATATACGCTCGTCCCGTGCAGAGTCTGATTGGAAGAACCAGACGCCAATTTCTTCTGATCGTTCCTATTGTCGCGCTCCGCCCCTTCTTTGCCTTGCTGACAACCAGCCGAATAAATTGCAGCCGCCCACGCGCCAATTGCTGAAATTCCTGAAATTCCGGGGGCAGGTCACGCTCACCTATGCAAGCCTCGCAAGTTATGAATTGTCGGGAGCCATAGTAAAGCCGCGACGACGATTTGGCCAATCGGACCGAACACAAAAAGCGAAAGTCCGCACAGAGCGGCGCATGTTGTAATCATCACGAGGATGAATGTGGGCCACGGAAGTTTCGCAAATAGGAATCTGACGAGGGGGTTAGTTTCTTCAAAATTTGCTCTCTTCAATGCAATTTTGGTTGTCACAGCATCGGCACACCCAGCGGCAGCTGCAACAGCGACAGCAATTGCTTCCATCGGATTGTACCCCCCAATTGCTTGTCGAGACGATTGCACCTGTGCAGCCGCCTCTTGAGCCTACTTAGATTTCAGCCGACCTCAAGGCGACGCCCTAGCGGACGGCGCTTACGCGCCGGCCTTGACCTCGAGTGCGCGCCGCGGGCTTCGAAAGGTGGGCCGGGACGGAAAAACGGGCTCTTTCAGGCCGAACAGAAAAACAGACGGGCAATGGCGTCGTTCTGCGCGCTATCGCTCCTCCATTCTCTGCCGAATAACCGCATCTACCAAGTCAGCCACCGCCAAGGCGCTCTCGTCGCGCAGGTGGGCATAGCGCTGGGTCGAAGAGGCGCTGCTGTGTCCGAGGGCGCGGCCAACGCTCGCCAAAGGTGCCCCGGCCGCAAGCGCCATGGACGCGAAAGTATGGCGCAGGTCGTGCAGCCGAACATCTTCCATGTTCGCGGCCTTCCTGACGCGTTGCCAAACGTCATAAAGGTTTTGGATCGGCTTGTCGGCGCTTGGCATCGAAAACACAAACTCGCCGTGCCGACGACGGCGCTGCAGCAACGCCGAGGCTGAAGGGGAAAGCGGAATCGTGCGGTAACGATTGCGCCCGCCAGCCTTTGTGCGCTCAGGCGGGAGAATGAGCACGCGGCGCTCGAAGCTCACTTCGGCCCAACGCAGTTCTGAAATTTCGCGACGTCGCGCGCCAGTGAGAATGAGCAATCGGATGATGTCGGCGGCCTCGTTGGACAATTTCCCCGCGCTTTCCATCGTTTCCAAAGTCACCCAAAGGCGCTCGTTTTCGATATCGGTGAGGAAGCGAGCGTGGAATTTCGCCTGATGCTTCACCACGCGCTGGCACGGATTGTCGGTGATGAAGTCGCGCCGAATTGCCCAGCTCAACATCGCCGACAAACTCGCCACGCTTCGCGCCGCCGCGCCCGGCCCGCCTTTGACGATGTAGCGGGTTCGAAAACCGCCTTTGACGTTCTTGGCGGTTTTTCCCGCGAATACGTCGGCCTGCATGCGGCTGATGTGGTTCGGCTTCAGCGCCTTGATTGCGATGTCGCCGATCAGCGGGCGAACATGATTGTTCAAGTCCATCCGATCCCGCACCCAGGAACTATCGCGCTTATTGGGGCGATCGCTCGGCCCCTGCTCAAGATAGAGATCGATCACATCGCTGATCGAAACGGCGTTGCGTTGCTCGACCTTCACGGCCTGCAAATCTTCGCCAAGGCGCGCTTTGAAGATGATCTCACGCGCCTTGTCGCGGGCTTGATCTGGCGTCCACGGGCTGCCGTGCTCGCCAATCGTGAACCAACGCTGTTTCGGCCCCACGCGATACTTGACTGCGTAGGTCTTACAGCCGGAGGTGAGCACGCGAAGGACGAAGCCCTTCAACTCAGTGTCCCAAATCCGGAGTTCGCCGGTTCGCGGCTTGGCGGCGTCGACCACGCTTTTGGTAATCTTCACCGGCTTGGCTTTAGACGCCGCGGTCGCCATTTCTGCACTCCGTTGCGGCTGGCTGCGCGTGAGGCGTCAACTTTTTTGCGCGCCGTGCTACCACTGTGCTACCAACTCAGAGGCAAATCTTAGGCGTCAGAAATGAGCGGAGGCAAGAGCGATTTTCCATAGTTCATTGATTTACATTGATTTTTACAAGTTGCGACGAGCCGCGCCATCTCGTTCAAAAACGCCTCTGCCGTTTTCGTAATGCGGGGGTCGCGTGTTCGAGTCACGCAAGCGGCACCATTTTACCCCTTTGTTGGTGCAGGGCGCGTCCGGCTTCAAAGTCGCACACAAACCCAAGCCACTGCGGCCGGCGGGGCCTTTTTCTGTCAGTTGGGAAACCGCGATGCAATACGTCAATCTGGGCCGAACAGGCCTGAAAGTTTCGCGCATTTGCTTGGGCTGCATGAGTTTCGGCGAAGGGGCGAGGGGCCCCCACCCCTGGACGCTGAACGAAGCCCAGAGCCGGCCATTTTTCCGACAGGCCCTGGAAGCGGGGATCAACTTTTTTGATACCGCAAACGGGTATTCCGCCGGCACCTCGGAAGAAATCACCGGCCGGGCCCTGAAGGAAATGGCCCGCCGCGACGAAATCGTCATCGCCACCAAAGGCTTCATCGGCTGGCGCAACGCCCCCAACGCCGGCGGCCTATCGCGCAAGGCCCTGTTTCAGGCGGTCGATCACAGCCTCAAGCGGCTCGCCACCGACCACATCGACCTCTACCAGATCCACCGCTGGGACAACGAAACCCCTATCGAAGAAACCATGGAAGCCCTGCACGACATCGTGAAGGCGGGCAAAGTGCGCTACCTCGGCGCATCCTCGATGGCCGCCTGGCAGTTCGCCAAGGCTCAATACACCGCAGACCTCCACGGCTGGACGCGGTTTGCATCGATGCAACCGCAGCTCAACCTGATCTATCGCGAAGAAGAGCGTGAAATGCTGCCCCTGTGCCAAGACATGGGCGTCGCGGTGATCCCCTGGAGCCCCCTGGCGCGCGGCCTGTTGACCCGCGAATGGGACGAGCAAACCGAACGCTCACAAACCGATGAGTTCGGCAAGGCGATCTATGCCAAGAGCAAAGAGCAAGACCGCAGCATTGTTGAAGCGGTGGCAGAATTGGCCGCCGCGCGTGGTGTGTCCCGCGCCCAAGTGGCGATGGCGTGGCTGCTGCAAAAGCCGGGCGTAACCGCGCCAATTGTCGGTGCCACCAAACAGCACCATTTGGCCGACGCGGTGGCCGCTTTGGAAGTCACCCTGACGCCGGAAGAAATTGCCTCTTTGGAAGCACCGTATGCGCCAAAGCCCGTCTCCGGCATTTCCGGTGCCGTCCAGCCCGCCAAACTCAACGTCTCGGTGCGCAAGGAGGCCTAAGCAAAGATCCGCGCGATCCCAGCCTCGTCCAGCAACCGCCACTGCCCAACGGGCAGGTCGTCCGGCAAATAAAGCCCGCCGATCCGGTCCCGGTGCAGCGCCTCAACGTGGTTGCCAACGGCCGCAAACATCCGCCGCACCTGGTGGTAGCGCCCCTCGTGCAAAGTCAGGAAGCCGCAGCGCTCAGACACTGGCTCAAATGCCGCCGGCAACAAAGGCTTGTCGTCGCTTTCCAGCATCAGCCCACCGGCCCCAAACAGCGCCGCTTCGTCACCCTTGAGCGGCCGGGCTAGGTCAACACGATAGCGTTTCGCCACATGGCTTTTCGGCGAAATAATCCGGTGCAGCAAAGCCCCGTTGTCGGTCATCAGCAACAGGCCCGACGTGTCCTTGTCGAGCCGCCCCACGGCGGAAATCACCGGCTCACGCCGGCACCACCGGGACGGCAGCAGGTCAAACACCAAAGCACCCGCTTCCTTGTGCGAGCAGGTAACCCCAAGAGGCTTGTGCAGCGCCACAACCAAACCCGGCACAGGATCCAACGGATCGCCATCAACCAAAAGGCGCTTTGGCAAATCGGGCGTCACAGCGATCCGGACACTTACATCTTCCACCGGCCGGCCGTCCAAAACCACCCGCTCGCCGGCGGCCATCCGTTCGATGTCGCGGCGTGACCCATAGCCCAAGTTGGCAAGCAACCGGTCGATCCGCGCTGTCGCCGCCTTGCTCATGCCCTGGCCTCGAAAACCTTGTACCCGTTGGCTTCATGATCGAGCCGCACGGACTTGAACGCCGCCGTCAGGGCCGCCTCATAGGGCAGGTGCCGGTTGGCCACCAGCCAGCACGCTCCACCAGGGCGCAACCGCCGCGCAGCACCGGCAATAAACGCTTGGCCAAGCGCCTTGTCTTCTGTCGCGGCCATATGGAACGGCGGGTTCATCACCACAAAGTCCAGCGCCTTGGCCGGGCCGTCCCCGCTGCGCGCATCACCCCACACAAGATGCACCCGCGGGTCCACAACGTTGCGGCCCGCTGCATCGATCGCCCGCCGGTCGATATCAATCAAATCCAACCGCTCAACGGCGGGCGAGTTCAGGACATGCAAAGAAAGAAACCCGATGCCGCAACCAAGATCAGCCCCGTGCCCGGTGAACGCCGGCAAGCGCGAAGCGAGCAGGGCGCTGCCTGGGTCCACGCGGTCCCAGCTGAACACACCAGGCTGCGACCAAAGGCCAATCGCCTCCACCACCTGCGGCCCGCCCAAAGCGAGCGCGTCGTCCACCCCGGTGAGCGCCTTTGGCCGGCGCACCACACAAAGGCGATGATGGCGCTTGCTTGTCTCTTCAACAGCGCACCCAAACGCTTCCAGCTCCTTTCGCATCCGCGCGCCGCCCTTGTCCTTTGGCGCAATCGTGGTGAGGGCCCCACCGGCGGCCAGCGCCAACAGCGCCTGCGCCATGGCAAACCGGCGCTCCAGCGTGCCGGCCGGCGCAAGCAAAGTGATGGCGGAAAACGAGCCGGGATCGGCCGACCCAAGATCAACCGATCCCGGAACAAGCGGCGACAGCTGGCGCGCATGGGCCGACGGATTTCCCAGCTCGCCCGGGGGCGCACCATACATGCCAAACAAAAGCGCTTCGTCGGTCATTCAGGTCCCTTAGCGCGCAAACCAGATCACGTGGCGTGGGCCTTTGCCATTGCTGCGCCCCCGCACGCTAACCTCTTCAACCACGAACCCGGAGGCCTTCAAACGCCGCGAAAAAACGGTCGACTGCGTCGCCGACCAGATCGCCAGGACGCCACCGGGCTTCAGCGCCGCCTTCGCCCGTGCAAGGCCAGCCGTGGAATAAATCTGGTCGTTGGCGTCGCGCGTCAGCCCCTCCGGCCCGTTGTCCACATCCAGCAAGATTGCATCATAACGGCTACGTGCGGCAGCGATCTCGCGGCCAACATCACCCACGATCACCTCCACCCGCGGATCATCAAGACACCCCGCCGTCAGGTGCGCCATCGGCCCCCGCGCCCAATCGAAGATCTCAGGCACAAGCTCCACCAGCGTGACTTGGGCCTGTGGGGCCAACAGCGCCAGCGCCGCGCGCAAGGTAAAGCCCATCCCGTAACCGCCGATCAACAGCCGCAGCGCCTGGTCCTTGCGCAGGCGCTCGCAGGCCATCACCGCCAGCGCCTCCTCCGAGCCCCCCATGCGGCTGCTCATTAGCTCATTATCATCCAGCGTGATGGCGTAGTCGTCGCCGCGCTGAAACAGCCGGAGTTCGGCCCCCCCAGGGACGAGAGCAGTCGCAAGTAACGCCCGAGGCACCATGCTGCCGTATTTCAGATCAAGTGCCCCATGGCCAGCACGTTCTGCCGTTCATGGGAGGGGGGGAAGGCTCACCACCGGAAGCGACGCCCCAAAACCAGTGCACCATTGGGGCACCCGGTTTGGGCCCTAAAAGTCAATGCCGAGCGCCATGAACGCATGAAATCCGGTTTCGCCGCCATCACCTTCGAACGTCGGCCCCGCAGACGCAGGGCAAAGTCGAGCGCTGGCATCAGACGATGAAGAACCGCATCCTACTCGAGAACGCCTATCTGCCCGGCGAGCTCGAACAGCGCATCGAGGCCTTCGTCGCCGACTACAACTACACCCGCACCTATGAAAGCCTGCAGAACTTGACGCCGGCCGATGTCTATTTCGGACGCGGCGAAGCGATCCTGGCCGAGCGCCAACGCATCAAGCGAATGACCATCGCCAATCGCCGCTTGCAGCACCAACTGCACGCCGCTTAGGAACAAACCCAGATGAGCCAGGTCCTCCCAACGCTGCGGCGGCAAATGTCTCAAAGCATCTGACGACGGACATGTGGATGCTTTGTACGAAGAGTTCGTCGCACGGGGCGCGGACGTTCCTAGTCCGCCGCAGGACAAGCCCTGCAATAGTCGAGAGATAGAAGTGCGCCTGCCTGACGGTCGCGTACTCGCGTTTGGCGCTGAGTGCAGAAAAGGAAGCAATGATGTTTCGAGCATTGATGACTGCGTTGACGCTGTCGGCGCTATGCGCCTGCGCGAGGTCCGAACCGCCCTTGGTCGCTACCGAGCATTGCTATCAAAGCCTCGATGGCGGCGCGACCTGGTCGGCCTATGCCGATGCGCACTGGTCCTGCCCGGTTTTGGTAGAGAGCCGATCCGGATTTAAACGGCGTGTTTGAG
>JBMOEW010000070.1:0-7594 GCA_049314555.1 Caulobacterales bacterium | reverse complement strand
GCCGCGCATGTTGGTGGCCATAGCGCGAGCATCAGGATCGGTGAGCGAAATCTGGAGGTCGGGTGCCTCAAGCACTTGCGCCTCGATTTGTTGGAGTTCGCCAAGCCTGGCGCGCATCGCGGCTATTTTGTCCGATAGGCGCGCTGACTTTGCTTTGGCGCGACCGCCTTCCTGCGCATCCGCGGTGTCGAGCGCTTGCAGGTAGCGTTCGATGCTCTCGGTTATCTGCTCCATGCGCCGCTTCAGCTTGCCGCGCGTGAAGTTACGCTCGCGCGAATTGACGGCCTTAAACTTTGCGCCATCGATCGCGGCGACGGCGTGTTTGAACAGGCCGAGTTCGCTGCAGATCGCGATAAACCTAGAGCAGATTGACTGTATCGCGGTGCCATTGTCTCTGCGAACGTCGGCGATGGTTTTGAAATCAGGCGCAACGCGGCCCGTCAGCCACATCAGCTCGACATTCCGATTGGCTTCTCGTTCCAAGCGCCGGCTGGACTGGATCCGATTGAGGTAGCCGTAGAGGTAGATCTTCAACAGGGTGGCAGGGTGCTAGCCGGGACGACCAGTCGCAGCAGGGCCCGAGAACCCCAACGCCGCTAAATCGAGCTCTTCGATGAATACGTCGACGACGCGCACGGGATTTTCCGCGTCCACACATTCATCTAAGCTGGCCGGCAAAAGCGAAAGCTGAGAGCGTTGTTCGCCTTCGACAAATCGGCTCATGCGACGTCTCCGTGACCACCATTGGAGCATGAACTGGTTTGCCGTTTTCACACAGCCTCGGGATCAAGCGTTTTGCTCATGATAGAACCTCCTTTCATTCGGCTCGGCCTTGCGGGCAGAGATGCTCCGGTTGCGATCGTCTCGTGTGGTGTAGACGACAACGAGCACGCGGGCGGCCGTCATGCCGATAGAGTGGCCCTTCGTACTTATTTCGCAGTCCAAGGATTGATCAAGGCAACGCCGCAATCCCCAAAGTCATCGAGGTTTCGCGTTGCCAAGCTTGCACCGCGCGAACGCGCTATAGCGGCAATTTGCGCATCAATTTGAGAGATCGGCCGACCCGCTTGGCGGCGGCTCGCCGCGATATCGGCGAAGTGCCTCGCCGCATCGCCGTCGAAGGCAAGCACACGTCCGGCCATGTCCTGCTGAAACATGCCATGTGCAGCAGCAGTTAGATCATCCCTTCTCCGCCCAGGCGCTACCAACGCGATCCCATAAAGCACTTCGGCCTTGGTCAGCGCTGTTGTGAAGAGGGCAGAAGGCGACATGCGCGCAAACCATCCCGTTACTTCTGGCGCTGGGTTGGCCCGCATCACCTCGGAGACAACGTTGGTGTCGAGGACAATCACGATCCGAAGCCCGTCGGCTCCCGAATCGGCTCCCGAGTGGTAGGCGACAAATCGATTCCGCCGAGCGCCGCGAACCGGGTGTGGATGGCGCTGCCGAGATCAACCGGCGCGCTAACATCGGTCGAGAGCGCCGCCCGCAGGATGTCGCGCGCTTCTTCTTCCATGGACTTGCCATGCTCAGCCGCCCGAACGCGCAGCCGGGACTTCAAAGCTTCATCCAAATTTCGAATTGTCATCGTCGCCATGGGGTCTCAATCACGCAGTCAATGACTGCAGTTTAGTCAATGACTGCAGGCTCGGCAAGCCGTTTCAGGGCCTCTGTCGGTGACACAGGATATGTCCTGTGTGGATGGTTCCTGCCTTGCAAGGGGAAATGACGTTTTTGCGCGCCTGATTTGGTACGGTCCTGTGTTCGGCCTGTGTTCGCGGCGTAGAGGCCGCTGGTCCTGAAGGTTTTCGCAGGCTGGGGTCCATTCGGGTTTTCGGACGTTTGATGTCCTTGACATATCGCGGACTTTCCCTGCCTCCGGCCGAGCCGGGTTCGCCATCACGTCGCATCGTCCTTGCAATTTCGAGTGCTGATTTCCCTTCCTAGAGGTTGGGTTTAGGCCACGACGAGGGCGCGCTGTCTGAAGTCCTCACCAGGCGTCAGCACGGCCCAAACGATCCGGGCGGCTTTATTGGCCATCGCTCGTGGCTTTGCGACGAAGCGTCCGGCAAGCGTCCACTATTCGTGATCGCCGCGGCGGACAGGAGCTAAACGGTCATACGCAAGCAAACGCGGAAACGGCGCTTGAACCGGGCGGCGCGAGAGTATATACACGTATATCCGTGACCTATGGTGAACCGATGACCATCGCCCGTACCAGAACCTTTAGAAGCGGCAACAGCGAGGCCGTCCGGCTCCCCAAGGACGTCGCCTTCGGTGATGACGTGGAACTCGTCATTGTTCGCTCAGGCGACGTGATGACGATCTATCCCGCCGAAATGTCGATTGCGGAAATGGTCGACCGTCTCCGGGCGTTGCCAGCGCCGCCGAGTATTGAACGGCGTGACGACGAAGAGCTTCCCGAGCGGGAAGGCCTTTAGGGTTGGCGTATCTGATCGACACGGATGTCGCGATCCATCTCCGGGATGGAAACGCGGACGTGACCGCCAAGATTGGCGCACTCGACGATGCCGTCCTCATGTCGATTGTAACGCGGGTTGAGTTGGAAGGTGGCGTCTACCGCGTTCCCGCACAGGCGTCCGTTCGGCGCGCGCGCCTTGACGTGATCTTGAAGGCGATCCCGGCGCTCGCCTTCGATGACGCGGCAGCGGACGCCTATGGAGCTATTGTCGGACATGCCGGCTATTCGCGTGTCGGACATGCCGGCTATTCGCGGCGTAAGCTGCTTGACCGGATGATCGCAGCGCAGGCGCTCGTCCATCGCTCGACCCTTGTGACCATGAACGGCCCCGACTACGCAGACATTCCCAACTTGAAGCTGCTGGTTTGGTGAAGCGGCGCGCTCACCCATACTTCACATTGACGATCCGCATGCTCGCCTGGAATGCGCCCACGGTTGACGCAGTTGGCACCGCTGGCGGCTTCACTTCCCCCGCATCGCGCAGCGCATCGAGATAATCCGCCCACCACTGCATCAGCTGCACGCGCTCATCCCAGTGTTCGCCGCGGGCGTAGGCGCGGCGGATGGCGTTGGGGTCCTGGTGGGCCAGAGCGCGTTCGATGGCGCCGGAGGAGAATTTCGAGTTTTCGTGCAGCAGGGTTGACGCAAGCGCGTGGAAGCCGTGGGCGCTCATTTCCTCTGATGCGAAGCCAAGAGAGCGCAACGCGACGCAGATCGTGTTTTCGCTGATCGGGCGGGTGTGGCTGCGCTGGCCGGGAATGCACAGGTCGTTCCAGTGGCCGGAATAACGATGCAAGGTGCGGAATGCTGCGACGGCTTGACGGGAGAGCGGAATGCGGTGTTCGCGGCGCATCTTCGTGCGTGCGGCGGGGATGATCCACACGGCCGCATCAAGATCGACCTCCGGCCAGCGTGCCATGCGGCACTCACCAGGGCGCGGGAAGCAATAGGCCATCACCTGCATTGCCGCCTTCACAATGGGGCGGTTGTAGCCGTCGATCGCCTGCATCAGGCGGCGGGCGCCGGTCTTGTCGGTGATGGCGGCGCGGTGCGTGGTTTTGGGCGCCGCGATCGCGCCGCGCAGCGCAGGCGTGGGATCGCTGGTGGCGCGGCCGGTGGCGATGGCGAGGCGCATCACCTGTCCGATGGAGGCGCGCAGGCGCCGCGCGGTTTCGAGATGGCCTTTGCCTTCCACGTCCCGCAGCACAGAGAGGATTTCGACCGGCGTGATGGCATTGACGGGCCGATCCGCCAGGGGCGCGGCGAGCTCCTTCAACAGCCAGGCGCGCTTGTCGACGGTCGCGGGCGCCTTCTCCTCCCGCGCCAGCTTTTCCAAGAGCTCATCGGCGACCAGGCCAAACGTGGTGGCGCGGGCGACCTTGGCTGTCTGCAACGCCACGCGCTTTTCGGTGATCGGGTTCACGCCGGCGCGGATCATCGTTCGGGCGCGGGCATTGGCATGGCGCGCGACCTCAAGGCTGATGTCAGGGTAAGGGCCGAAAGATGCGGTCAGGCGGCGTCCGTCGAAGCGGAAATCGAGCCGCCAGAGCTTTGAACCGCTCGGCAGGACGGCGAGATAGAGGCCGCGGCTGTCGGAGAGGCGGATCGCCTTGGGCCCGGCTTGGCGTGTTCGACGATGTAGTCTGTGAGCATCACGGCAGTATCCTGAGGCGCTTTTGGCGGTATCGCTGGCCGCGCCTGTACAGGATCAAGACAGATTTTCAAAAATTTGTACTGTCAGCCCGATGCCCGGAGCTTCCGAGATTTTTCGCCGCGTTCCGCTCGAAAAATCCTTTTCCACCAACGCTTTCCGAGGAGTTCCGCGGCATTCCGGAAATTGGTGGAAATAGAACAAATGGTGCCCAGAAGAGGATTTGAGTTATCCACAGGGCGGAATGTTGATTTTAAAGCGTTTCTTGTTCGCCATATCGGTCGATTTAGTACCACGACTCAGTACTAAACTTAGTACCTCGCCCGGGTCAAGCCGGTGCTGAGAAGTTCGAGTCCGTGTTTGGGCGGAGTTCGAGTCCCGAGGGCGACTTGAAACGGGCGGCGAAGGATACGGACACACACGAAAAATGATTGCGTTGCAATCAACGCCATCATGCCGTACGGTCTGCTGATGGCCAGCCTGACGATCCGGAACCTGGAAGAGGACACCAAAGAGCGCTTGCGCGTCCGTGCAGCGCAGAATGGGCGTTCCATGGAGGAGGAAGCGCGCGCGATCCTGCGCGCGACGGTGGCCGGTGCAACAGCCGCCGACCTGTGGTCACGCTCCCGCGCGCTTTTTGCTAGCGCGAAGGGCGTCGACCTCGTTCTGCCTTCGCGTTCGGCTGACCGGACGCCGCCGACATTCGACCCAGACGAATGATCCTGCTCGATACTAATGTGGTGTCGGAGCTCATGCGGCCGGTTCCTGATCCCAAGGTGCGGGCCTGGCTTGAAGGCATAGGTGCAACGCCCCTCGCGACAAGTGCAGTCACCCTTTCAGAGGTCGTGTTTGGTCTTGCCAGACTGCCTGATGGCAAGCGCCGTTCAGACCTCATGGAACGGTACGATGCGTTGATCCTGGGGCCGCCGGCATTGCCTGTACTGGGCCTGGACGAACAGGCCGGGCGACTCGCGGGCGAGTTTCGCGCCTTGAGGGAGAGTCTGGGTCTCGGCAGTTCGCCGTCCGACATGATGATCGCCGGTATCGCCATGGCAAACGGGGCAAGTTTTGCCACGCGCAACGTCGCCGATTTCGCTGGCCTGCCGATCAGCGTCGCTGATCCTTGGTCGTGAGGGGCGGAGTTCGAGTTCCATTTGCGGACTCGAACCCAAGGGCGCAATCCGATTTCGTCGCTCATCGGAGCGCAGGGAATCGAAGAGACGACCACGTGCACCCGTCGGGTTCGATATGGTTCCTCGGCAATCGGAACACCACGATCAGGTTGGTGCGCTGGCTCCGCGCATTTTAGGCCTTACGCCGTGGCGCTTTCCTTGTCCAACGGGCTGGGTGCGCCCTGCAATTCGGCTCACTCTCACCCGCCGGTCGGATTGAGCGAAGCAAAGCTACCTCCCGGTGCCCCACAGCGCCGCCTTCAAGTTGGGGCTCTTTTTCGCTCGTTGCTGGTGGTTCAACTCGCGCATACGTTGAGGGGCAATTCGCGGCATTTTGGACAAGGGGTGGCAATGAGGGTTTCGAAGCAATCGCTCAGAAAAATTGTGAAGGTCCTAAACAACGCCGAGGAAGACGGTGGCTTTTGGCTACCCAACATTCAGCGCCCGTTTGTCTGGACCGAAGATCAAACATGCCGACTTTTTGACTCAATAATGCGCGAGTACCCGATCAGTACGCTTCTTGTTTGGAAGACCAAAGCGGAAGTGAAATGTCGAAAGTTCATAGACAATTACCGTGCAACCCATTCTGCTCAACTCAGTCATTTTTTTGTACCCATTAATGCTGCCAAGAAGGGGCTTGTCCTTGACGGACAGCAGAGGCTGCAAAGCCTATTCATCGGCCTCTGCGGAAGTTACGAGGGCAAAGAACTCTACTTGAACATGCTCAGCGGCGAGGCATCTGCGCCGGAGGATATCAAGTATCAATTCGCCTTCAGGGCTAATGCCGAAGACGATTTCGATCGAATACCTCTTCAGTTCCGAAAGGGGCGCGCGCGCGCTTATTGGGTGAAGTTCAAGGACATAGTTTTCAGCACGCGTGATCCCGTGACTGAAGCTCAGAAACTGCTTCGGGACTGCCCGCTAGAGCTGGATGACGCGATGCGCTCGAAGGTGAGCGCGATCTTGGGCCAAGCATTTAAGACATTTCACTCGGACGAGGGCATCGTCTACCAGGAGCTCGATAGCATCGAGAACGCCGACCTCTATTCGGAAGACGATGTTGTGGAGGTGTTCATCCGCGCCAACTCCGGCGGCACCATTCTCGGCAAATCCGACCTTCTCTTCTCATTGCTCAGCGCGAGTTGGGATCAATCCAATGAGGCGATGGAATCGCTTCTCGAAGATCTGAACCGCTCCGGCTTCGCCTTTGACCGGGATTTCGTCCTCAAAGCTTGCCTAGTAATTCTAGATCGAGGTGCTCGATACGAGGTGAATAAATTTCGCCATCATGGGGTACGAGAAGAAATCGAAGAGATGTGGGCTAAAATATCCGAGAGCATAAAGGATGTCGCCGACCGGCTTCAGTCTGAAACATATATTCGATGCGACAAAGCCCTTCCGTCCTACAATGTGCTTATGCCGCTGATATACTTTCGATTTCATAACAAGGCGCTGTGGCCCGGAACGAAAGACCTTGGCACCTACATTTTGCGAACGTCGCTGTCGGGCACCTTCAATAGTTCTCCTGACCAGCTGATCGACGATATCGTTGAGCATCTTCGCAAACAACCAAGCTTCGTCGCGACAGAGGTATTGGAGTTTATCCGAAACCGAGGGAAGTCGGTCGAGCTTTCTGAAGAACGATTGTGGGAGCAAGGGTACGGTTCAAAGAGCGTTCATCTGATCTTCAATCTGCTTTACCGGGATTTCAATTATTCACCCCTGTTTGATGGGAACATGCCGCAAGTTGATCACATCTTCCCGCAGTCGGAATTGAAGCGAGTTCGGATGAGAAATCCGGAAAGTGGCAGAAACACGCTGATGAAGTACAAGAAGCCTGAGCGAGATCAGTTAGCGAACTGCATGCTGCTCACAGCTTTCGAGAATGGGTTTACTCAGAAAAATGACACGTCTCCTCAAGAGTGGTTTGCCGACAAGTCGGCCAAGTACCTTGAGGCTCACCTCATCCCGACAGACCAAAAACTCTGGACGATCGACTCTTTCGAGGCGTTCGTGGAAGCGAGGAAGTTGCTGATACGCGAAAGATTGAAAGACTTCCTTCTGGTGCGCGCGGATGGGGTGTTGGTCAGCTAGAATCGCTGCTTTCCAAATCGCCATGTTACATCGGCGGCAGGCCCACTGTCCGTCCGCGCCAGAGGCCCCAAGAGATCGACTGGCCGCGCACGATGCCTTGCACGTGCCGCCCGGCAAATTGTTCCAGCGCTGGCCGCCATGCCCTCTCTGTCAGGGTAGTTGTCCGGCTCTTCCATTTTGGTCATCATTTTCAGG
>JBMOEW010000069.1:0-7621 GCA_049314555.1 Caulobacterales bacterium | reverse complement strand
CCCGTGATCTTCAGGGGGATTACCCACAACGCCAACAACATCATGTTTGCACAAGCGCATCACCTACAACGACCAATCGTCCCCGACCGATCAACCGCGGCAGCCTGTCGCGAATACAAATCGGATCGTCTGCACACAGAGTACCGGTAAAGTTTAGCCTCAACAGATCGCGCAGCTGGCTTGACGTTGGCAGCCAATAGGCGACGGGTCCACGCATGCCAATACGCGGACATCCGGGGGAAAGCTCTCGATTCGGCATCGGCTCGACCACGTTATCTGGCATGCGCCGAACCATTTCGCGCCAAAACTCCACATTGAGGCCCTGCCTCCGATACAGGGCCTCAAAACGCTGCCCCCAGGCCGCCGTGCAATGCATCGTGTGCCCCAAGCCGAGCGATTGCCGGTAGGCATCAAACATGGCCGGATTACCGTGAAAGCCGACGACCGCTTCATCAAGCACGACCGTGTGTGCGGCCGCGAGTAAAATGTCTGCGCAAGCAGACAAGCATTGCTTGTTAATCCGTAACGTTAGCCTGCGGCGCTCAATCACATCGGCGGCCGCGAAGGCTGGGTCAGCGAAGCCGCCAGGACTGTTGAGTGTGACTGTGGATCCCGCGCTTTTGGCCTGCAAATAGGCGACAAGATCGTCCGTTACCGGACGAAGTCGATCGCCACTCAGTATCCAATGCACAAACACGTTAACTACGACGAGCCACGCAACGAAGAAAATGAGTCTGTTCCGAGTCATTGGTACGCCCCCGTCTGGTCCCGCATTTGAGAGCTTTCCCGTTACTGGAGGACTCTTCTTTCAAATGTGGGACCAATCGAGGGGCACCTCACTGCCGCCCCTGCAGGTGTTGCTAACGGTGAACGGGGCACCCAAGAGCACAAAGTCATTCTGTGTGATTCAACTCGGAACCTCGCGTTTTGGGAAGCGGAGCAGCGCGGCCAACAGAATAAAGGGAATGGTGACGACGAAAAGTCCCCATAGCGCCACCCAGGCAGGAAGCTGCGCACGTCGCAGAGTTGGAATGAGCAACCCGACCACCAACACTAACAGGGCGGCACTCGTTACGCTTGGCAAATGCATCTCACATCCCCCTACCAGTCCGTCCGCCAGATTATTGTCCACCGAGACAAGTCCATCTCATATTCATTCGAATCTTCGTTGTAGTCTCCCCACCAAACACCGTCGATATTTCTCATATGCATGTCCGGCACGCCATTGCCGTTAGTATCCATCCATTTAGATCCATCCTTCATTGTGAACACATTGCGACCACCATATCTCATCCAGTCATACCACAACTCTTTCGGCGCACTTGTATCGACATCCCGAGCATCAAAGGTTCTTTTGTCATTTGCTTCGCGCTCGGCCCCAGTCCTGGCGGTTTCTTGCGTACCAGTGATGTCCAGTCCTTCAAGGATGCTAAATGGGTCACAACGAACGGGGTCCTCTTCCAGCGTCTGATGCTCCGTGGTTCCATCTATTGCGTCAATCGGCGGTGCAAAATCAGCAGAAGTTAATGCGCCGCCTGCTAGCTTGGATCTATATGCAGTCACGATTATTTCGCCGTCATCTTCTTTGCGGCCGCCAGAAACGAAATCTAACTCTGCATCCGTCAACTCCCGCATGGCCTTGCTCCTTACTTTGCGAGGTGCGATCCACCTCGGCACGGAGCATTTGCGATCTGGGTTCACCGCTCAATATCCTAGATCTAGGATATTGACAGACGCGAATCATTTGATCTCGCCATGCGCCGCTTGGTCTTGAGGGCTTTGGCCCTCGTGTCCGTCATCATCAAATTTGCGACGTTCCGCCACAGTCGCGGCCTCACACCGAGACCGCACGCCCAGCGATTTGCAGGCACCTTTGATGTAGGTGTCCACGCTCAACGGCGAGAGCCCCAGGACCTCCCCAATCTCCGCGCTGGTCTTGCCCGCCGCGACCCAGGCGAGGCACTGCGCCTGGCGCGGCGTGAGATAGGCCTGCGGTGGGGCGGCGGTGCTCAGCGCTGGCATGATCGAGGTGTCGGCAACGCGAACGCCTCCCACAACCTCGTAAAGCTCTTCCTCGCTCAGTTCACGCATCTGCCTCCTCCCCTAAAATGTTGGCGGTCCGTTTGGCCCACTCGCGGCCTGGAAACTGGATTGAGCAGCCGACGGCACCTCATGCAGTTGCCCCCCATGCAGGGCCACAATCCGCCCGGCGGCACGCAGGGTTTCGGGTCGATGGGCCACGACAATGCGGGTGATGGCAAGCTGAGAAAGTGCCGCATTGACCGCGCGCTCAGTTTCCACATCCAGGTTTGAGGTGCCCTCGTCTAGGATCAGGATACGCGGCTGGCGATACAGGGCACGTGCGATCAACACGCGTTGTTTCTGGCCGCCAGAAAGGGTCGATCCCATGTCGCCGACAAGGCTCTGGTAGCCCATTGGCATGGCCTCGATATCCTTGGCGATGCAGGCCGCTTCGGCGGCGCTGCGCACACGGCCCATATCGATCTGCTCGTCAAAGCCGGCGATGTTCTCAGCGATCGAGCCCTGCAGCAGGCTGTCGTCCTGGGCGACGAAGCCGATCTGGGCACGCAGTGCGCGCGGGCTCCAAGCCATCATCGGCTTGCCGTCGATCAGCACTTCGCCATAGGACGGCTGATAAAGCCCCACGAGAATCTTCAACAGCGTGGATTTGCCGCCTCCGGACGATCCAGCAATGGCGACGAACTCGCCCGGCGCGACCCGCAGGTCCGCCCCGCGTAACACCTCCGGTTCACCGGGGGCATAGCGAAACACGATGCGGCGCAGCTCAATGCCGCCCTGCACCGCGCTTTCGCTCCCCTCCTCGTCGATGCGGGGCTCGCGCGGGTGAAGGGCGATATCGGCCAGCCGTTCCAATTGTACATCCAGCAAGCGCCAGCTGATCAGGTTTTCGATCAAGGCACTTATGCGCTGCACAAACTGGCCCTTGTAGGCCATGAAGGCGGTCATCATGCCAATCGTGAATTCGCCCGCGATGATCATGTGGGCCGCCAGGAACACGACGGCCACATCGACGGCTCCCGACAAAAGCTGGTTGAGCGCGCCAAACCCAATGCTCACATTGCCCGAGCGGATCCCGGCATTAATGGTGGCGGCGATGGCGTTGCGCTGTTGCGCCTCGCGGGTGTTTTCATGCCCGCCAAGCTTGATGGTTTGGGCTGCTCGGAGTGTTTCCAGAAACCGCGTCTGCTCTTTGGCATCGGCCAAGATGAAGTCGCCTGCGACGCGGCGTTGCAGGTCCAACATCGCCATGCGAAGCGCGGCATAAACCAAAACACTGGCGAGCACGATCCAGCCGAGGGTGGCCGAGAAATAGAACATCAGCCCAAGGACGAAAATGCCCAGAACGCCATCCAAAATAGCGCTGATGGCCCCATTGGCGATGAACTGCTGGATAGGATCGATCGCGTTGAAGCGGCTTTGGATGTCGCCCACCTGTCGCTTGTGGAACCAATCGAGGGGCAATCGCACCATATGGTGGAACACCCGCGCCTGCATTTCGAAGGCGAGCACATTGGAGACAAACTGAAGCGTCAAGCCGCGCAAAGCGGTCGACACGACATTGAACACCAAAACGAGCGCAAAGCCGATCGCGAGTGCGCCCAACAGATCAAGATCGCCCTTCAGCACCGCCTGGTCGATGGTGAGCTGCATGTAGAAGGGCGAGGCGATCACAAACAACTCGATGATCAGTGACAAGAGCATCGCTTGCGCCAGAGCACCGAATGTCTGTGGGCTGAGCTTCGCCAGGGTCGAGAGCTTGAGGACGTTTTTCTCGCGCTTGCGCTGAAAGCCGTCCGTGGGCGTGAGTTCAAGCGCGACGCCGGTGAAAAGCGCTTCTGCCTCCTTGAGGCTGACCCGGCGCAGGCCAACGGCTGGGTCGTGAACTTCGATGTGGTTGGAACGGACGCGCTTCAGCGTCACGTAATGGGTCATGCCCCAATGCAGGATCGCCGGCGCGCGCAGGTCTTTCAGGTTTTCGACCTCACAGCGCACCGCCCGCGCGCCGAGGCCCAGCCCAGCGGCGATCTCGATCAGGGTCTTGAGCGTGGCCCCTTTGAGGGACAGCGAAAACCGACGGCGCAGCGTTGAAATATCTGCTTCATAGCCATGATAGCCCGCCACCATGGCAACGCAGGCAAGGCCGCACTCAGCGCCTTCCGCCTGCCGAATGAGCGGCAGTCGGCGCACGCCGGAGAGGTTGAGAAGTGACATTGTGCCCCCCGGCAATGTGAAATCGCTAGGCCGCGTCTTCGGCGCAACTCCTCGTGTAGAAAGCGCGCCGGCCACCCTTGGCGTCATTGGAAAACACCATTGCCCAATAAGCGCTCGCGTGGAAGAGCTGCGTCGCGTCGACGTCCAGCGGCACAAGGGCACAGTCGACATTGAACCGGCGCTCTACCGATGTGTGACTCAGGATTTCCGTGTTCGCACGCAATAGATTATCGCGGTCGGCAGCGGACACATCGGGCACCAAGTAGCGATAGAAAACGACCGCATCGATGTCCCTCGGCTCGGGCTTGTCGGTCACGAAACTTCCGCCAATCCAAACGAACTGGGGTGACACGACCTTTTGCAGGGCCGAGAGCCACGCGCGGAACCCGCTCAAAAGCTGCTGGCGATAGGCAGAGCGCCCGAAGTGCGTGGCAAGTTCTAAAGGTGTGATCGGATAAGGCGCAGACGCCGCCACTTTGCGATCCGGCTTGAAAAGTATGGCGGGGGCGAGGTTTTGAAGCGGCGACATATCGGTTCGCATTAGCCTCTTTGGGGTTCAACAGGTGTGATCGGTGACATGATCAGCAGTCTATGCCCTCCGGTCGGCATGCAGGAGCCGTCTTGGTGCGGCGGGGACTGAACGGCGAACGCGGGCGCTCCGGTTCCCAAGGTTACGGGTGTCCAGTAAAGCGTGTTGTAGAGGTGCTCTAAGATGCCACCAGGGGTCGCCTCGAAAGTCGCCAAGGTTCTGTTGGCAAAATCGCGCAGAATGAAGTTTGCGCGGAAATCTTGGTCTGTTGAGCGTGGCCCCGAGCAGTCCCATGCGGTGTAAACCGGACTTGGGTTACTGTCATTCCGTCGCCCTTCAAGCACCAACACCTCATCGCCAAGCTTGCCGAAGGTCCAGGCCGTTTCTGAGCTATATGGCACCTCCGTCTGTGTGATAAGTGCGAACGCAATTTTGTCTTGGCCGTCCGAGGCAATCCGGCCTTGAAACACAGTGCTCTGGAAGGCTCCAGGCTCGCTGTCTCGGGGCGACCGCAAGTCGTCCCGGGTCATCCGAGGAGACGTGACGTATCGGCCGGCAATGATCAAACCCTGCCTTGACTCTGCAAATACGAATGGAGGCAAGTCGGCCTCCCGCCGATTGAGTTCAGCCAGGCAAACCTCTGTTTCGCTTTTAACTTGCATTTCGTAGCTGATCTCGACTGCCCGCAGCCCGAAACCACAGGCTGCCAATGGTGCAGGACCAACCGCAACAAGACCGCGCTCGAACGCCTCCAATCGCCAAGCAGCCGTCCAGATTCCGCGCCGGGGTTCGCTATTGTTGCGCATGTCCTCTACGGTCATCGAGATCGCATGGCCGATTTGATCTTCAGAAAAATGGTGGAGGCGTACAACCTCGCCACAGGCGTCGATCAATACGACAGAATTCGCCACCCGCGTAGCGTCGACTACGTTGCACATGGATGCGCTGCCAATCGGGCGCAGGATGGCGGGAACTTCGTCTAAATGCTCTATAAGGTAAACAGATAAACTTTCGCCGTCTTCAGTGCGCGCGCCTTCGGATTGCCGCGCGAGGACGATCCTGCTTGTCCCAACCGAAAGAACATTTGTCGCGCGCTCACCTTCTGGAAACGGCAAGACACTCGCAGATTCGACGCTGACACGAAAAAGAACGCCATTGACGATTGCAAAGATAACATCTTCACTTACCGCGAACATTTGAACCGCCCCCTCGGCGTCGACATTCTCCAGAATTGTTTCACTTAGCAGCCAACCTTGACTTTCTCTTACTTGCGTGTGCACACGCAAGTCGCTCCGCTGGGTTTCGGCCGACGGCGCTGGTGCGCAGCCGAGCGCCATCGCGAGACTGATAAAGACGTGTGCGCGCATGCAATTCTCCAAAGCAAAAAAGGGCACACCGTATGTTTATACTTATGGTGCACCCATGCTATTTTTCGCGATCAAGAGCTTGGAATGGGCGGATTAGTGAGCACCTCGTCGACAAGGCTATTGTCGAAGCCTTGGGCTAGCCCAAAATTGTCCACACGCAGGCCGAAAAGATCCGTCAGAGTGCGGAACACCGAATTGCTGTTCTGATTCACAATGTCGTAGTTTAGGTTTGTGTCGTTGATTATTCCGGCCCAGTCGCTCATGGCAGACCAGATGGCTCCGAGTTCCCCCGGCCGCACGTCAAGACGGAAAACATCCATGGAATTCCGTCCTGCGGCACTGTTGAGGTCGTGATCGGATCCCGCCAATAAGGAGATGATCACCGTTAGCCTGCCATTCCTCTCATTACCTGAAATAATCTGAGCTGGGCCTCCATTCGCCGGGACGTAGACGTAGTGGCGGTGTTCACCCGCACCAACACCAGTACCCGGCACCAGCGGCGTGAACTCAACTTGGTAAAGACCGGGAGGATAGACTTGC
Organism: Caulobacterales bacterium; assembly: GCA_049314555.1. Taxonomy (GTDB): domain Bacteria; phylum Pseudomonadota; class Alphaproteobacteria; order Caulobacterales; family Aquidulcibacteraceae; genus REEB509. The sequence goes on along the minus strand of JBMOEW010000069.1, from coordinate 931 downwards.
TCAAATGGGCGGCCGTCAGCGCTTGTATAGTCATTCATTTGAATTGGCGGACCATATTCATAACCTTCATTTCGCGTATCCTGTTGATACGTAGACCAACTTTGGACCGTCTGAAAACTTCCCCACAAGGTACTTTGGTTCAATAGATCCGAAAGCGACTGCTTGAGCGCCTGGTCTTCAACCTGCGCCAACATAAGTCTCACCGAATCGGCTGTGAAGGCGGGGCCGGTGCTGTCTCGGTGCGGCGCGGGAACAATGATATCATCCGGCGACCTACCATCTTCTGCCGCCAACACAGCGAGGTCATCGTCCCATGCGACCAAGCCAGCAAGGCCTTGGGCACGCTGATCGGCCAAAAAACGCCCCAACCAATCCGCAAGAGCGCCCCCGCGATTTTCTTCTCCGTCCAGTCCTGTCCCACCCGACACCAACGCCAGTTCCGCCTCGCTCAACTCTCTCATTTCTTTCCCTCCGCCCTGGGCTTCCCAAACCCACCCGCAGACACCCAGGGCGTCCGTCTACAGATGATCCGAATTCCGCTCAAAGCCGCCCGCGCACGGCCAGCACCGGCTCCAGCAGCCATTCTGCAAAACTGCGTTCTTCCAGGACGATGTCTGCGGTCAGCGCCATGCCGGACTGCAAAGGGTGGTTGACGCCAAAGGCGCGCACCGACTGTGCATCCAGGCGCACAAGCACGCGGTACACCGGCTCTTCCAGGCGGATCGCGGCATTGACCTCATGCGGGGCCAGAACCGACGATGACACCGCCTGCCGAACGAGTGGCAGGCGGCGGACGCCGGAGAGGTTGAGGCTGGTCACCTTTAGGCCTGCTCACCTTCCGGCTACGATTTCGGCAATCGGGAGATATTCGCCCGACCCTCTCTGTCAGGGTAGTTGTCCGGCTCTTCCATTTTGGTCATCATTTTCAGGG
>JBMOEW010000068.1:0-8858 GCA_049314555.1 Caulobacterales bacterium | reverse complement strand
ATAAGAATTAACCGCATTTGATATGCCATGACGAATGTCACAGGGGTATGGCGGGGTTCAGCCATTGACGAACGGGGCGGCGACGCCTAACAGCCGGCCGTTTGTTCGCTTGGGAGGTGTACATGGCCAGGAACACGACGCCTGCAGCGATCGGGATGACGCGAGCCCTGTCTGGCACGGCGCAGGCACCGACTGGGGCGCTGGCGCTGGCCGACGGAACGGTGATCTATGGGATCGGCGTTGGGGCGATAGGCCAGGCCGTTGGCGAAGTTTGCTTCAATACGGCCATGACTGGCTATCAAGAAATTCTGACGGATCCGTCGTATGCGGCGCAGATCGTCGCTTTCACCTTTCCCCACATCGGCAACGTGGGCACCAATGGGGATGACGTCGAAGCGTCTTCGCCGGCCGCACACGCGGCGGCGCGCGGGGCAATTCTTCGGGCTGTGCCCACTGCGCCCGCCAATTGGCGCTCAACCGAAGGGCTTTCGGCGTGGATGGCCAAGCGCAACGTGATTGGGCTTGCCGGGGTCGATACCCGCGCGCTGACGGCGTTGATCCGCGAAAAGGGCATGCCAAACGCGGTGATCGCGCACAACCCGCAGGGCGGCATCGATGGCGAAGCGCTGGTGGCGCACGCGCGTGCCTGGCCGGGCCTCGTTGGGCTTGATCTGGCCAAGGAGGTCACAACCGCGCAACGCTATCAAAGCCGCGAAGGGCTGTGGCAGTGGCCGGACGGGGTGAAGGACGTCCCATCCGTCTTCAAGGTTATGCTGATCGATTATGGGGTGAAAAGGAATATCTTGCGGGCGTTGGGGGCGATGGGGTGTGAGGTTACCGTTTTGCCGGCAACGACCACCGCGGATGAGATTATGGCGATGGCTCCGGACGGGGTGGTGTTGTCCAACGGGCCAGGCGATCCAGCCGCCACCGGTGCCTATGCCTGCAAAGAGATCAAGGCGCTGGTCGATGCCGGGATGCCGGTGATGGGGATTTGCCTTGGCCACCAGATGCTGGGACTGGCGCTGGGCGCCAAGACGATGAAGATGGCGCAGGGTCATCACGGGGCCAATCACCCTGTGAAAGAGCTTAGCACGGGCAAAGTCGAAATCGTGTCGATGAACCACGGGTTTGCGGTGGACCGCGAGAGCCTGCCGCCTGGCGTGGTGGAAACACACGTGTCTTTGTTTGACGGCTCTAATTGTGGGCTCGCGGTTTCGGGTAAGCCGGTGTTTTCCATTCAGCATCACCCTGAGGCGAGCCCCGGGCCACAGGACAGCCTCTATCTGTTTGAGCGGTTTGCGACCATGATGCGCGAACGCGCCGCCTGATCCGGAGAGCCCCCATGCCTGAAAAGCCCACCATCCTTGCCCATCCCGGACTTGGCGGTCTGATCGATCCGTTTCGTGGCAGCTATGAGGTGGTGACCTGGCCGCGGACACCGGAAGCCCTAGAGGCGTTTCTGGCGGGGCCGGCGAAGGACGTGCGCGCGGCGGTGGTGATTGGGTCGACCGGGCTGCCGGCGGAAGCTTACGGCGCGCTGTCGAACCTTGAGGCGATTGCTGCGTTTGGCGCGGGCTATGACGGGATTGACCTGGAGGCCTGCCGCGCGCGCGGCATAAAGCTCGGCAATTGCCCAGGGGCCAACGCCACTGATGTGGCTGATTTTGCCATCGGGCTGTTGATCGCTGTGGAGCGCAATCTGGTGCTGGGGGACCGGATGGTGCGCGATGGCAGCTGGAAAGGCATGCCAGCGATGCCGGTGGCGCCACGGGGGCTTTCTGGGTTGAGGGTGGGTATCGTAGGCTTGGGGGCGATTGGGATTGCCGCGGCCAAAAGGGCTGAGGCCTTCGACATGGAGGTGCGCTGGACTGGGCCGCGACCAAAGCCCGGTGCGCCCTACCCGTTTGAACCGTCTCTCATCGCTTTGGCGGGGTGGGCGGATGTTTTGCTTTTGGCGCTGCGGCCAGACCCCGGCACCGAGAACATGATCGATCAGGCTGTGATCGAGGCGCTCGGACCGAAGGGTGTGCTGATCAATGTGGGGCGCGGATCGGTGGTGGACGAAGACGCGCTGATTGCCGCCTTGAAGGACGGACGCCTCGGGGGGGCCGGGCTTGATGTGTTTGCGCAGGAGCCTACGCCGCCGTCGCTGTGGGCCGATGTGCCAAACACGGTCTTGGCCCCGCATATCGCGGGCGCTTCCCAACACAGCGTCAAGGTGATGGTGGGGATGGTGATGGCCAATCTGCACGCGCATTTTGCCGGCCAGCCGATGCCCACCGCCGTCGCGCTTTAAGGAACGGCAGTGGCCACTCGTTGCGCGTGGGTTGGCGCTAGAGCTGCAGCGCGTCCAGCATTTGTTGCTGCACGCCAGGATCGATTTCGTCGGCCTTCGTGATGAATTCACGGGCGGAATCTGCGTCAGCACCGGTAATCCTGACCACAGCGCTGCCGGCCCCGTCTGGCCCCTGAGCGTTGATGTTCACGGACTGCCCGGCGATTTGCAGGGCGATCTGTGCGTTCTCGCTTTCGCTGCCATCCGCCTTCACCGCAAAAGCAAAGCCGGGGACGGAGAAGTTCAGCACCTCTTGGGACGGCACCGCCATCGCAGACTGGCGTTCACCCAAGAGCGTGCGCGCCTCGTCAGCATCCATCAGATTTGCCACACCGGCGTGGGCGCGGGCGGCGGTTTGGCGGCCCGTTTGGGGATGGGAGACGACGTAGACATGGTCGCCTTCAGACTCAAACACCTCAAGGGTGTAGCCGTTGGCTGCCTGCGCTTCGATTTCTGCTGCCCGCCGTGCTTGTTGCTCGGCTGTCGGTGGCGCGCCAATTGAGCCCTGCTCTGAGCACGCCGCCAGCGTCAAGGCTGCGAGCGCCGCCACCATCCAATATCCGCGCATGTCGTTTTCCTGTTGTTTGGGGTCAACGCAGCTCAAATACCACGTTGACTTGAACCTGAGTGCGCACCTCGCCGGGTGCGACGGGGGTGGGGGCCCCTTCCGCCATATCCATGGCCCGGGCCATCATCGGCATGGGCATGGGTGGGGTGTAGCCGCCACCCTCGCTGATAGAGATGATGCGGTGAATGCTCAATCCGGATGCAGACGCATATAGTGCGGCGCGGGCGCGGGCCTCTGTCATGGCACTGCGGCGGGCGTCGTTGAGGGCGGCGTCTGGGTTTTGCAGGCCAAAAGTTACGCCATTGAGGGTGTTGCCACCGGCGGCGACGGCGGCGTCCAGGGTGCGCCCCAGGTTGTTGAGATCGCGGACGCGGGCGGTGACCTGATTGTTGGCCTGATAGCCGGAAATCCGGGGCTGTTCGTTGGCGTTGTAGATGTATTGCGGGTTGACCGAGAGGCCCGTGGTTTGAATATCGCGTTCGGCCACGCCTGCCCGGCGCAAGGCCTGAACAAGGCCGGTCATGCGGGTGGCGTTGGCGCGCATCGCGGCTTCTGCGGTTTGGCCTTCAGTGACCACGCCCAGGCTGACGGTCGCCTGATCAGGGGCCGCGGTGACCGCCCCTTCCGCGCTGAGGCTCAAGACTGTGCCTTCAATAACAGGACCCATACGGTGCTCTCCCGGCATTTGAGCGGCGGCAGGGGACGTAACCGCCAGGGGGGCGAGGGCGGCGGCGGCCAGGGCAGCGGCGGCAAGCAAACGCATGACAACTCCTTGCGATTATTTAACTCTTGCCGATATCACCGGACAAACCGGCCAAATTGCGGCACCATCTGACTGCGCGAATCAGTGTACCGGGTAGCTGAGAAGTTTCGGGGGGGCGGATGCGCTATTCAGATGCGTTTCTCCGCACGCTCAAGGATAGGGCGTCGATTTCGGCTTATGCCGGCACGAAGCTGGCCTTCGATAAGCGCAAATCCCAGCCGCAGCGGGGCGATTATTGGGCCTGCTGTCCGTTCCATGGGGAAAAGAGCCCCTCCTTCCACGTCATTGAAGACAAGGGCACGTTCAAGTGCTTCGGCTGCGGCGAGGCCGGCGGCACGCTTGATCTGGTGATGAAGTTCGAGGGGCTGACGTTTCCTGAGGCGGTCGAGCGGCTGGCCGACTTCGCTGGCGTGCCCCTGCCTGAGGACGAGAAAGACGATCGTTCCGAAGTTGAAGCGCGCAAGCGCTCGCGGGCGCTGGCGGCAGCGGCGGCGGCGGCGGGCCTGTTTGCCGAGGGGCTGAAGTCTGCTGCCGGGGCGGAGGCGCGCACCTACCTGATTGGTCGCGGCGTTGGGCCGGAGCTTTGGGAGCGGTTCGGGATCGGGTTTGCGCTGGATAGCTGGACCTTGCTGATCGATGCCCTTGGCCGGCAGGGGTTTTCGTTGGACGAGCTGGTGGCGGCGGGTCTGGCGCGGCCGCCGCAGGACGGCAAGCGCGCGATCGATTTCTTTCGCGGGCGCTTGATGTTTCGGATCGACGACGCGCAGGGCCGGCCGATCGCGTTTGGCGGGCGGTCTCTGCAAAAGGATGCGCCAGCCAAGTATATCAACAGCCCGGACTGCTTGATCTTTCAAAAGGGCCAGACGCTCTACCGTCTCAAAAGTGCGCGGGAAACCCTCGCCCGGAGCAAAGCCGAAGGGCTGATCGTGGCGGAGGGGTATCTTGATGTGATCGCGCTGGAGCGGGCGGGCCTGCCGGGTGTGGCACCGCTCGGGACTGCGCTGACCCCCGAACAGCTCGCCCTGCTTTGGAAGGCGGGACCGGAGCCAACCCTTTGTTTCGACGGCGACTTGGCGGGCCAGAGGGCGGCTGCAAAGGTGCTGGCGATGGCGTTGGCGCAGGTGGGGCCGGAAAAAACCATCCGCCTGGTGCTGGTGCCCGGGAGCGAAGATCCCGATGATGTGTTCCGCCGGGCCGGCGCCGAAGGGCTTAAGGCCCTGTTGGCCAGCGCAAAGCCTGCGGTGGAGGCGTTGTTTGAGCAGGAAGTTTCGGCGAAACCCCTCACCACCCCGGAGGCCAAAGCCGGGCTCAAGGCGCGCTTGAAGAAGGCCGCCTTCTTGATCCAGGATGAAGATACCCGCGGGCTTTATCTGCGGGAGCTTTTGGCCAAGGCTGACGGCGTTTTGCGTCCGGCCGCCGCCAGCGGGACTGCCCCTCCGGGCGCTGCGCGCGCGCCTTTCGTTGCCAAGGGCAAGCCCAAGGGTGGCAAGGGTTTCGGTGGATTTCGAGAACTCCCAGCGCAGGGCCCAACGGCGGCGCTGAAGGCAAGCCTCGGGGGTCGGACGCAGCACGACATCGCCTTGATGCTGGGCGCTGCCATTGACCATGCGGCTCTTGCAGCCGACCACGCCGAGGATTTGGCCTGCCTTTTGATCGAGGATCGTGGACTTTCGTTGATCCGTGATACGCTGCTGACCTTGTGTGCGGAGGGGCAGGCCTGTGACAGAGAATGCCTTATCAATGCATTGAACGACATCGGTGCTGTTGACGTTGCCGCACGCGTCCCCCATCTCCCCGTCATGGCCCTGGAGCAAAAAGGCTCTCAGGACGATCAAGCGGAGGCGGTGCGGATGTCACTCGCCGCTGAGGAAGTGCAACCGCCGGAGTTGATTAAGGCTCCGGGAGCCACCCGTGCGCGCGTCGCGCGGCGGGCGCAGGTGCGTTTGTCTGTGCGCGACCGCTCACAGCCGCCGCTAAGTGCTTCAGCACGGGCCGAATTCGCCCGGTTGTTGCGCGAAACGGTGGATGGGGGCACGCGCGCGCAGGAACAGGACTTGCTGTTGGCCGAGTCTGACGATGACCTGATCGCTCGCGCTCAGGCCATGACCTTTGATAAACTTCGTGCCGCCCGTGCGGCTCGCGAAGCAACGCTAGATGGAGCTGACGATTAGCCGCCGCCCCACCCCCACCCGGACCGCCCCTTCCGATCGTTCGAAAGCCGCGCCCATGAGCAAAACTGACGGTGAAACCCAGGAGAAAGAGGACGCGCCTGAGGCGCCGCTGCTCGATCTTTCCGATACCGCCGTCAAGCGGATGATCAAGGCCGCCAAAACGCGCGGCTGGGTCACCATGGACGAGCTGAACAAGGTGCTGCCCTCAGAGGAGGTGAGCGCCGATCAGATCGAAGATGTGATGAGCCAGCTGAGCGAGATGGGCATCTCGGTGGTGGAATCCGAAGAGGAAGCCGAGGCGCAGGAGGACGAAAACCGGCCACGGGCGGTGGTCGTGCGCGAGGACGGCAAACCGCCGGTGACCAACGCCCGCGAAGACGCCGATCGCACCGACGACCCGGTGCGGATGTATCTGCGCGAGATGGGCACGGTGGAGCTTTTGTCGCGGGAAGGCGAAATCGCCATCGCCAAGCGGATAGAAGCGGGTCGCGATGCGATGATCCGAGGGCTGTGCGAAAGCCCCCTGACGTTTGAAGCGATCATGGTTTGGCGCGATGAATTGCGTAGCCAGCAGATTTTGTTGCGCGATATCATCGATCTGGAAGCCACATACGGGGCCGAAATGGGCACCACGCCGGGGGTGGCCCCGCCGGAGGTGCCGGCCACCGAGGCTGAGGCATCGCCGGAAGCTGAACCGGAAGGCGAAGGCGACGACAGCGAGTTTGACGACGAAGCCGCCATTTCCATGTCCGCCATGGAAGCGGAATTGCGCGATGGCGTGATGAGCACGCTTGATACCATCGCTGAAGAGTTCGAGCGTTTCCGTGCCCTGCAGGACAAGCGGATCGATCTGCGGTTGAAGGGCAAGGCGCTGCCCGAGTCGCAGCAGACGGCCTACGCCGGTGGGCAGAACAAGATCACCGAAGAACTGAAGAAGCTGAAGCTGAACAACGCTCGGATTGAGAGCCTTGTGGAACAGCTTTACACCATCAACCGCAAGTTGATCGGCCTGGAAGGTCGCCTGATGCGCCTGGCGGAAGCCAACGGTGTGCCGCGCGGGGATTTTATCAGCGCCTATATGGGTGCCGAGCTTGACCCGAAGTGGGTGGAGAACGTGAAGGCGCGCTCCAAGGTTTGGGCGCAATTTATCGACGGCGAACGCCAGGGTGTGCAGGACCTGCGCTCTGAAATCGCGGTGTTGGCGCAAGAAACCGGCGTGCCGATCGATGAATACAAGCGGATCGTTTCGGCCGTGCAAAAGGGCGAGCGGGAAGCCCGGCAGGCCAAGAAAGAAATGGTGGAGGCCAACCTGCGTTTGGTGATCTCCATCGCCAAGAAATACACAAACCGCGGGCTGCAGTTCTTGGATCTGATCCAGGAAGGCAATATCGGCCTGATGAAGGCGGTTGATAAGTTCGAGTATCGCCGCGGCTACAAGTTCAGCACTTATGCCACGTGGTGGATCCGACAGGCGATCACGCGCTCGATCGCGGACCAAGCCCGAACGATCCGGATCCCCGTGCACATGATCGAAACGATCAACAAGCTGGTGCGCACGTCGCGCCAAATGTTGCACGAAACCGGGCGCGAACCGACGCCAGAGGAGCTTGCGGAAAAGCTCGGTCTGCCGCTCGAAAAAGTACGCAAGGTGATGAAGATCGCCAAGGAGCCGATCTCTTTGGAAACGCCGATTGGCGACGAAGAAGACAGCCACCTCGGGGACTTCATCGAGGACAAGTCTGCGATCTTGCCGGTGGATGCGGCGATCCAGTCCAATCTGCGCGAAACCACCACACGGGTGCTGGCGTCTTTGACGCCGCGGGAAGAGCGCGTGCTGCGGATGCGGTTCGGGATCGGCATGAACACGGACCACACCCTGGAGGAAGTGGGCCAGCAGTTCAGCGTGACGCGCGAACGGATCCGGCAGATTGAGGCGAAGGCGCTGCGCAAGCTTAAGCACCCGAGCCGGTCAAGGAAGCTGCGGAGCTTTTTGGATAATTGAGGGCGGGTGGACGCGGGATATCTGGTCGCGTTGCGGCGGTTTGTAGAACTTGGAAGACGGCAGTGACGATGCGATTTGATGTCCGGGCCGCCGATTTCTCAGATCCGCGCCTTGATCAGTTGATCGCTTTCCATCTTGGTCAAGCGCGGGCCAATTCCCCGGAGGGCTATAGCTTTGCGCTCGGTGTTGATGCCCTGCGCCAGCCGGAGATTGCCCTGTTTGTGGCCTATGAGGGCAGCGCGCTCGTCGCGATGGGGGCCCTGAAAACTCTGACCCCGGAGCATGGGGAACTTAAGTCAATGCGGACAGCACCAGAACACCTGCGAAAAGGTGCTGCGACAGCAATGCTTACGCACCTGTTGGGCGAGGCGCGCCTGCGGGGCCTTAGGCGCGTGAGCCTTGAGACCGGCACCACCGATGTTTATCAGCCTGCGGTGGCGCTTTATGTCCGCCATGGTTTCCAAGCCGGCGACACGTTTGGGGACTATGCGCCTTCGCCACACAATCGATGCTATCACTTGGAGCTGGGGTGAGGCCGCCACAGCCCGCGGCGTAACCCCGAAGCCCACGCAGCCGAAGCTGAAGCTGCGGAGCTTTTTGGATAATTGAAGGTGTGATACCGTTCCCAAATGGAACGTATCACAATCCTCCCAGACGTCCGCGGCGGCCGCCCTACGATCCGCGGGATGCGAATTACGGTAAGTGAGGCTCTCGAGATGCTCGGCACGGGGATGACCCACGCTGACATCCTGGAAGCTTTTCCCTATCTGGAGGAGGCCGATATATTGGCCGTCCTCGCCGACGCCGCACGGCACTACGACCACCCCGTCGTGACCGCCTGAACGGTGCGGTTTCTGATTGATACCAATCTGCCGCCCGCGATGAAGGACTGGCTGCGCGCCGCAGGCCACGAGGCCGAACACGCAGCGGTAGTTCATTCGCCCCAGGCCAAGGACGCTGAAATCTGGTCACTGGCCCAGGCTCAGGCTCAGGCTCAGGCTCAGGCTCAGGCTCAG
>JBMOEW010000067.1:0-9313 GCA_049314555.1 Caulobacterales bacterium | reverse complement strand
CCTGAAAATGATGACCAAAATGGAAGAGCCGGACAACTACCCTGACAGAGAGGGGTCCTTGCCGATGTTACAAGCCGAAAGGCGCAAGAGCGCGCGTTGGCGCTATCAAGTGCGCGCGCGGAGCAAGCGCGCCTGATCCTGGCGCAAGCCATGGAATCTACTGCTGGCGCAGTTTGGGGTTTTGATCGGCGCGCTGGCGCGCCTTGGTCATCGCCGGAGTTCGACGCCATGTTTGGCGTGCCCTACAGTGCTGAGACCCTGCAGGATGGCATATGGTGCCTCGTTCATCCCGAGGATCGCGACGCGTTGCGCTGTGCCCAAAAAGCCGGATTTGCAGGCGAAAATGGCACTGGGATCGAGTTCAGGATTGTCCTTCGCAATGGCCAAACCCGATGGGTTTCCAATAGTTGGCGGTGGATAGATCAGGATCATCTGGTCGGTTTGATCGTGGATTGCACGGCGCGCAAAGAGCAGGAGCTCGCGCTGAACGCATCGCGCGTTGCTGCTGAAGAAGCGCGAAAAATGCTGACGGAGGCGCTGCGAACCGCGAAGGCAGGCCTATGGGGCGTTGAACTGGACACTCAGACGTGTTGGTCGTCGCCGGAGGTCGAGCATCTGTTTGGCGCTCCTTACACCAACCAGGAAATGGTCGACGGCATTTGGCGGATCGTCCATCCAGACGATGTGCCCGCGTTGCGCATGTCCAAAGAAATCGCGCGGGTAACGGGTCAGGGTGAAAGCAGCGATGTGCGCATCATCCACCCGGCCACGGGCCAGGTTCATTGGCTGAGTGTGAGCTGGCGTCTTTATAGCCGTAGGAAGGTCGTTGGAGTCATTGCCGACATCACGTTCCGGAAGGAGCAGTCGATCGCATTGGAGGCGGCTCGAAACGCTGCGGAAGCCGCGCGCTCCAGCCTGTCTGAGGCGCTGCGTGTGGCGCAAGCCGGCGCGTGGGGCATGAATACACGGACTTTTGAAGTTTGGTCGTCGCCAGAAGTCGAAATGATGTTTGGTGCCCCCTTCAACAACGCGACAACGAACGATGGGGTTTGGAAGCTCGTACATCCCGAGGATGTTGAAAGGGCCAAGGAAGCGCTGCGGATTAGGCCTGACTCGATGCAGGGGGACGGGCACGATCTGCGGGTTGTTCATGCCAAAACTGGAGACGTGCGATGGGTGAGTGTCAACTGGCGTCCGTCAAAAGAAGATGAGGTCATTGGCACACTCTGCGATATCACGCATCGCAAAGAGCAAGAGCTCGAACTTGAATTGGCTCGTGCCAAGGCTGAAGCGGCAAGTGAAGCAAAGACTGAATTCCTTGCGACGATGAGCCATGAACTCCGCACACCGATGAACGGTGTGATCGGAATGGCTGCAGCGCTGCAACGCACCTCGCTATCCGATCAGCAAGTGGCGATGGTGGGCCTGATCCAGGAGGCGAGCGAGGTTTTGCTGACGCAGCTCAATGACCTTCTCGATATGTCCAAGATCGAAGCTGGGCACCTCAGGTTGGAGGCTGAGCCGTTTGACCTCGCCAGACTCGTTTGTGGTGTTGGAGAGCTGTTCCGGCCGTCTGCGAACGGCAAGGGCGTATTTCTGTCAGTTGAAGTCGATGCGGAGCAGGCACCGGTTGTCATTGGTGACGCCCTGCGATTGCGCCAGATTTTGCAGAATTTGGTGTCGAATGCCGTCAAGTTTACACACTCTGGCGAGGTTGCCATTGGTGTTCAGGCAGAGGCGCGCGGCGATCAAACAGCAGATCTCATAGTCCGTGTGCGTGATACCGGCATCGGGATCAGCCAAGAACAGATTGCCCGCCTCTTTGATAAGTTTAGCCAGGCCGATGGATCCATTGCTCGTCGATTTGGGGGCACAGGTCTTGGTCTTGCCATTTCGCAGGATCTCGCTGAGTTGATGGGAGGGGCTATTGAAGTCGAGTCTGTAGTCGGCGCTGGCTCGACCTTTACGCTGCGTCTCGCCTTGCCACTGGATGCGGCCCAGTCGCCTCAATCGGAGCTGACGGCCAGCCCTTACGCGAGCAATGATCAGCAAGGTATCTCCATCTTGGCTGTTGACGACAACGCCATGAATAGGCTCGTCCTGAAGACCATTTTGGAACAGTTCGGGCTTGCAGCCACCTTTGCGGAAAATGGCCCACAAGCGATCGGATTTGCCAAGGCGCAAGTTTACGATCTCATCTTGATGGACATTCATATGCCAGAGATGGACGGACTTACGGCGACCCGCGAAATTCGGCGTGGATCGGGCCCCAATGTGGCCACGCCGATCATCGCACTTACCGCGGACACTTTACCCGAGCAGATCGGACGCTGTCATACCGCTGGAATGGTCAAGCATTTGGCCAAGCCAATCCGCCCTGACTTGCTCATGCAAACGATCCTGGAGGCATTAGCTCTTGGTGAGGCGAATGACGAGATGTCTCGCAGTGCTGGCCAATCGGACGACCAAACCCCCGACTTTTCGCGTTCGCATCCACAGCAACCGCGTGGTATTGGCGGGTCGTGACATCGATGAGGGCCGATCATGCTCGTGAAGCAAATTCCCCCAGGCAATAAACCGCCGGAAGACGTGAACGCCTTTATCGAAATTCCGCAGGGCGGAATGCCGGTGAAATATGAGCTAGATCCGAACTCTGGCACTTTGTTCGTCGACCGCTTTTTGCACACGTCGATGATCTACCCTGCCAACTACGGCTTCATCCCAAATACGCTGTCTGAAGACGGGGATCCGATTGATATCCTGGTGGTGACCCCGACGCCGGTCGTTCCTGGCGCTGTTATTCGGGCGCGCCCTGTCGGGGTGTTGATGATGTCGGATGAAAAGGGCTTTGACGAAAAGGTCCTGGCGGTGCCTGTCGATAAGCTCAACCCGTTTTACACCAACGTGCGCGCATACACCGACCTGCCCCCCCTCCTCATCGAGCAAATCGCCCACTTTTTCACCCACTACAAGGACTTAGAGCCAGGCAAGATGGCCAGCGTCGGCGAGTGGGCTGATGTCGAAGCGGCCCACGAGCGGATCACGTTGGCCGTGAACCGCGGCAAATGGAGCAAGGCCTGAGGCCGGCACGTCAGGTCCGTTTGTTGGTCTTGACCGGGGCCTGCCACGCCACAAGCTCCAACTGATGCTTATGGGGATCCAGCGGCTGCAGTGGCTTGTTCGGGCTCGCCAACAACCACAAAGGTGAAATTGGCAGGGTCATAGAGGCGGGCCAGCACCCGGTTTACATCCGCAAGGGTCACCCGCGAAATCAGACCGTTGCGTTGATTTATGTAGTCAATCGGACGGCCTGACTGCTGATAGTTCGATAGCGTGCCGGCAATCTTCACATTGGAGTCCAGATCCAGTGGAAACGAACCGGTCAGGTATTGAATGGCGTCATTGACTTCTTCTTGCGTTGCGCCGTTGCGCGCCAATTGACCCATGACTTCTTTTATTGTTGCAACTGCTTCGGGAACATCAGCGTTCTCAGTCTGGGCCTGGCCTCGCACAAATGCTGATGCTTCACGGACGTTTGGGCCTGTGCTCACGCCATAAACTAAGCCCCTTTCTTCACGCACTTCCTGCATCAGGCGTGAGGCAAAACCGCCACCGCCAACGATGAAGTTGGCCACTTGAAGCGGGATCCAGTCTGGATCTTCGTCTTGGATCCCAGGTGCCGCGAACAACACCAAGCTTTGGGGTTGCGGCAGCCGCCGCACGATCATGTCGTCCACTGTCGCTGGGTCGCGGACTTGGGCTTGGGCAGTTTCAGGCGGTGGTGTCCCCGCTGGGAGCCCGCCAAACAATTGATCCAGAAGCGGCAGCAGTGTTTGCTCGTCAATATCACCAACCACGGTCACACGCAGGGTGGCCCGGGTTAGCAGCTCATTGCGCCGGGTGCGGAGGGCTGCCTGATCAATCGCTGCAACCCCCTCTGCGCTCAGGCGCGTTGCATAAACGTGGTCTGGGATCAGGGCCTGATCCAAGGCCAAATTGGCGAGGAAGCCGGGATTCGTTTCGCGCTGGCGAATGCTTACCGCGAGCTGGCGCTTGGCCCGTTCCAGGGGTTCGCGATCAAATCGCGGTTGGGTTAGCGCGGTGCGGGCGAGGGCAAAGGCGGCGTCTCGGTTTTCGGTCAGGGTGGTCAGACCCATGCCGATAAAGTCCCAGCCCGCGCTGAAGCTTAGCCCCATGTTCAGCTCTTCAACCCGCACATTAAATGCAGCGGAATCGAGGTCTCCGGCCCCCTCGGACATGAGGTCTGCCATGACGCCGGTGACACCGGATACCCGTGCAGGTTCGCCGGCGCTTCCGCCGCGCCAGGAGGCGTTCAGCACAATCATCGGCACGGTGCTGTCGGAAACCAGCCAAGCGCGAATGCCGCCCGGCGATACCACTTCGCGAACAGGGACGCCGCGTTCCGCGCGGGTCTCAGCTGGGGCGCGCGGTTGGGCCTGCGCTGGCGTTGCGGCCATGATGCCGGAGAGAGCGAGAGCGACAGCCAAAAAGGTGCGTTTCATTGGCTTTGCTCCCCGTCGGCAGATTGGCTTGGCATGAGCCAGCCTGTGACCGAATTATCAACGCGCAACGTTTGGCGCGCGATGGCGGCCGCTTCTTCAGGCGTCACCGCACGCATGTTGTCGGCCCACGCCATGATTTCCTGCAGTGTTTCGCCTTCCGCCAAAGAAGAACCGATCCAATTTGCCAAGCTCTCTTGGCTATCACGCGCATAGATCGCGCTGGCGGCCAGGCTTTGCCGCGCGCGAACAGTTTCTGCTTGTGTCGGACCTTCGGCGAGGAATTGTGCGACGATAGCATCGACCGCTGCCTCAAGGGTCTCTGGCGTTACGCCTTCAGCGGGGGTCGCGGTTATTCCAACCGATCCGCCACCGATCCCTGATGTGTCCGAAAATGCGCCGGCGCTCACCGCAATGCCCTGCTCTTGGACAAGCGCGCGATAGAGCCGGCTGGTTTCGGACCCGCCCAAAACTTCTATTGCGACATCCAACGCGTGTGCTTCACGGCCCTCAGCCAATGTGTAGCTCGTCGAGGGATAGAAGCGTCTAAACGAAGGTTGGCGAACTTTGGGGTCAGAATGGGTCACGCGCATTGCGCCAATGGCTGGGGGATCGGTTACCCAGACCCGCTCAGGCAGATTGCGGTTGGGGCGAAGCCTGCCGTAGATTCGCTCTGCCAGTGGTCGCAGCTCGGCTGCGTCAATGTCGCCTGCGACCACCAGGATCGCGTTATTTGGCGTGTACCAGGTGTGATAAAAGTCGAACGCGTCTTGGCGACTTAGTTGGCCCATCTCGTGCAGCCAGCCGATCACCGGCGTGCCATAGGGGTGGTGGGGATAGAGCATCGCACGCATACGCTCTTGCAGAACGGCGGCAGGGTTGTTGTCGGTGCGTTGCCGGCGTTCCTCGATGATCACGTCGCGCTCAGACAGGACATCTTCTTCCAGCAGACGCAGGTTCTGCATTCTGTCCGCTTCCAGCCCCATCACCAGTTCTAGACGGTCGCGGGCGATGCGCTGGTAATAGGCGGTGTAGTCGTAGCTGGTGAACGCGTTGTGGTCGCCGCCGTTGCGGGTGATGATGGCGTCAAACTCACCAGGCGCTACCCGGCGCGTGCCTTTGAACATCAAGTGTTCAAGAAAGTGCGCGATGCCGCTTTCTCCGCGCGCTTCATCGGCGGAGCCCACGCGATACCAAACCATGTGTGTCACGACCGGGGCGCGCCGGTCTGTGATAACCACCACCTGCATACCGTTTCTGAGCACGAAACTTTCGGGAGCCGTCTGCGCATAAGCTGATGACGGTGCAAACACCCCGGAGACGGCGAAGCTACCGCCCAACGCCAGTGTCAAAGCCACGGTTCGAGCGAACGCCCGAAAACTCAACGTTCGCCCCATCTCGCACCCCTTCTAAATTCGCCTACCCTGGCGCGTTCAGCTGCCAGGCAGCTTCACTTCGCCGTTGCCGCGCCGTTCAATAACCACCGGCTCTCCGCCTGTGGAACGACGCACGGCTTCTTGTTCCGCCGTTGTTGGGGCCGGCCCAGCGGCAGCGTTTGTGCCTTGAAACTCGATCACGCGGGTTGCGAAGGCTTCATTCCGGTGAACGATGGCCGCGCCCTCAAAGTCAACCACATCGCGGATATCGGAACGGGCGGTTTCTGCGCCGGCGTTCGAAACCAGCTGTCGCTCGCCTGGGGTGGCGGTGGCACCGAGGTCCTGGCCAAACAAGGCGCGGCGGCCTTCTTCAGTTGCGCCGCCCTCTTGCGGACGCGCTTCGCCCGGACGCGGTGGCCGCAGGGCGTAGTCAGGCGGAACGGTTAAGGGGGCGCTCGTTACCACCCGGAACTCGTCCGGGGCGATCTTTTCTGCGCCGAGGGTTTGGCGCATCGACGCGCAGCCCGAAGTCGCGGCGGTGGCTGCAATCAGCGCAACCAGGGTCAGCGGCTTGGCGATCGGTGTAAACGACATCGCGGGAATCTCCTTGATCTAAGGTCTTCTACCAATCCCACGGCGCGCAAGCCAAGGGGTAACGCAGATGCCTTTCAATCCGCGTTTGGGGCCTGATCTTGGCGCTTCTGCGGCACAGCGGCGGGTTTATCTTCACCATTCAGCGCAAAATCCAGCAAAAGCAGCAACGCTCCGATGGTTATGCCAGCATCCGCCACATTGAAGACCCAGGGAAAGTAAAGCCCGGAGAAGTCAAAGAAGTCTGCCACGGCACCGAACCGAATTCGGTCAATCACGTTGCCCAAGGCCCCGCCGACGACCAGGCCGAGGGCCACGATCTGAAGGGTCCTGGTGGCCGATCGCATCCACCAGATGAAGACGCCGGAAATCGCAAACGACATCGCGACCAGGATCCAACGGCCTATGCCATCGTCTGCCCGGAACATGCCGAAGCTGACGCCCGTGTTCCACACCATTGTCAGGCTGAATGTGTGTTGGTCCGTCAAAAAAGGCGGAACAAGCGGGATTCGACCGCAGCTTGCGTGCGCTGGCACGTGAGCGAGATAAGACTCCAAGCATCCAGGCGGGCTAAAAGCTAACGCTTCAAGCACCCAATACTTAGAGGCTTGGTCGGCCAAGAAAACGATCGCCGCCAGGATCAAACCAAATCGCATCATGTTTGCTTTATTGCCCATGTTGCGCATCCCACCAAGCAACGGCTTCAGCATCCCGCAGCGAGAGATCGGGGTAGCGGGGGTCTGTGCCCACATCGGGGGCGATCCGCCAGCTGCGGGCGCACTTCTTACCTGTAGCCAAGGCGGGCACAACACCGTTGCGATCATGCGGTGCCAGCCGGAAAGCATCGGCCGGGGCTTCTCCTTCGATAACCGTGATTGCGCTGACAATGCACAGCTCGGCAAAGTCCACCGAGCGCACCAACCCAGCCGTGGCCGGATCTGGGATGTAGAGGATCGGTGCGGCCTCCAAAGAAGATCCGACCCGCTTTTCGCGCCGCTCCACTTCAAGGGCCCCTGTGACCATCGCGCGAACCGCGCGCAAGATGGCCATCACCGATTGGGTGTCAGGGTTCGCCCACGCCATTGGCGTTTCTGGAAAGGTACGCAGATGGACGGAGCCCGCGTTGGGATGGCGACAGCCCCAGGCCTCTTCGGTGGTGAACGGCAGGATGGGGGCCAGCCAAGCGGTCAAGCGCTCAAAGGTTTCGTGCAGTGCCGTGCGACAGGCGCGCCGCCGCGGGCTGGTCTGGATGTCGCAGTAGAGGGCATCTTTGCGCACATCGACATAAAATGCCGACAGATCGACGTTGCAGAATTCGACAACGGCGGTCAGGGCGTCCCGGAATTGATAGGCGCGGTAGGCTTCCTTCACGGTGTGGTCGAGTTGCGTCAGTCGCCCCAGCAGCCAGCTTTCCAGGAACGGCATGGGTTCTGTGTCTGAGAGACGTTCTGCTTCATCGAACCCTTTAAGCGCGCCGAGCAGATAGCGCAGCGTGTTGCGCAGCTTACGATAGGTTTCGGCGCTGCCGTCGGTCAGCCCTTTGCCGAAGCGCTGGTCCTCTTCGTAGTCGACGCTCGCGGTCATCAGGCGAAGGATTTCTGCTCCGTATTGCTTGAAGATGGTCTGTGGCTCAATCACGTTTCCGAGGGACTTCGACATTTTGCGCCCCTCTTCGTCCATGGTGAACCCATGGGTGCGCACCTGATCAAAGGGCGCGCGGCCGCGCGTTGCGCAGCCCTCAAGAAGGGACGACTGGAACCAGCCCCGGTGTTGGTCTGAGCCTTCAAGATAAAGGTCTGCCGGCCAGGGGTGCGCTTGTTTTTGACCCAGCACGAAGGCGTGCGTGGCCCCGGAGTCGAACCAGACATCGAGGATGTCTTCGATTTTCTCGTAGTCTGCCGCTTTGTGGTCCCGCCCTAAGAACTCTTGGGCGTCCGTCGCCCACCAGGCGTCGGCCCCGCCCGCCTCCATTGCGGCAATGATCCGGGCATCGACGGCGTCGTCCTGGAGAATAGCGCCGGTCTCTTTGTGGACGAACATGGCAAGCGGCACGCCCCAATTGCGCTGGCGGCTGATGAGCCAGTCTGGGCGATCCTGGACCATGCCCTTGATGCGGTTTTTGGCCCCCGCGTGGCCCCAATCGACGCGTTCGATTTCGCTCAGCGCCACTTCGCGCAGGGTTTTGCCGTCCCAGTATGGCTTATCCATTGCGATGAACCATTGGGGGGTGTTGCGGAAGATGAGCGGGGCTTTGGACCGCCAGGAATGGGGATAAGAGTGGCGCAGCGTGCCGCGTGCCAGCAAGTTACCGCTGTCAATCAAGGCCTGGATCACGGCCTTGTTGGCGTCGGCGTCTTTGCCTTGGTCTTTGCCTTCCAATTTGAGGATCGCAAGCCCTTCAAAGCCAGGCGCTTCTTTGGTGTAGCGGCCCTCTTCATCCACTGTGAAGGGGATGTCTTTCTGGCTGAAGCCGGATTTGAGCCAGATCGCGAAGTCGTCCTGGCCATGACCGGGGGCGGTGTGGACGAAGCCGGTGCCGGCATCGTCTGTTACGTGATCGCCTGAGAGGAGGGGAACTTCAAAGTCATAGCCGCGGCCGGCGAAGGGATGGGCGCAGACAACGCCTGAGGGATCGAGCTTCCCCATACGCGTCCATGTCGCGACCTTGGCCGCCTTCAACACGTCTTCGGCCAGCTTGTCGGCCAGAGCGAGCTTTTCGCCCACCTTGACCCAAGGCGCGAACTCTAGCCCCTGCTCCAGGCTTTTCACTTCATAGAGGCCATAAGAGATTGACGGCGAAAAGCTGATCGCCCGGTTGCCGGGGAT
>JBMOEW010000066.1:0-9849 GCA_049314555.1 Caulobacterales bacterium | reverse complement strand
CCTTGGTCTTGATGAACGAATAGACCATCGCGCCGCCAAGGAACGTGAGCGTTGCGATCAAAGACCAATGCGGCTCCAGATAGGGCAGCAGCTTCAGTTCTTTGTGGAGCAAGAAGTTCCAGATGATCTTCACGCCAATCAGCACCAAGACCAGCGACAGGCCATACTTGAGATACTTGAAGCGTTCGACGGCTGCAGCGAGCATAAAGTACATTGAGCGCAGGCCGAGGATCGCGAAGATGTTCGACGTGTAGACGATAAACGGATCGCGGGTAACGGCAAAGATCGCTGGCACGCTGTCGACAGCGAAAATGATATCCACCACCTCCACCATGATCAGGGCCAGAAAGAGCGGCGTCGCCCAAAGCACTAGGCGTCCGGTGACTGGATGCGGCTTCTTGACGAAGAAGTTGTGGTTATCGATCGTTTCTGTGACGCGCATCCGTTTCTTGACGAACTTGAGGATGATGTTGTCCTCGAGCTTCATTTCGTGATCGCCGCCGAAGATCATCTTCCATCCAGTGAAGATGAGGAACGCCGCGAAGATATAGAGCACCCAAGTGAACTCGTTGACGATCGCTGCGCCAAGCGAAATGAAGATGGCGCGGAAAACGATTGCGCCGATGATGCCCCAAAACAAAACGCGATGCTGATACTCTCTGGGCACCGCAAAGAACGTGAATATCATGCCGATGACGAAAATGTTGTCAAAGGCAAGTGCGGTTTCGAGCAGATAACCCGTAAAGTACTGAATGACCGCCTGTTGATTGAGGTTGTCCGGGCTGTTGTAATACTGCGGATCTGGGCTGTAACCCCAATAGACATAAGCGCCAAACACAACCGAAAGGGCCGCGAAACAGCCCCACATGATGGCGCTTTTCTTGGCCGAAACCACTTCATCCTTGTTGTTTACAAGGCCAAGATCGACCCATAGCAAAAAGCCAATCAAGCTGAGGAACGCGAACCATAGCCAGATTGGCTGGCCCGCATAAACTGTGGTCAGAAATTCCATAGAGCCCCACTCCTGCTCGGGTATCGCTGCACTGCGCATGGCCTGCAGCGCGTTGTATTGACTTGGCGGTGTTTGGCAGGCTTCGAACACATGCCCACTCGCTGTGTGGGCGATATGGGCAATGAAGCCAATTTGGCAACCTCTTGGTGCGCTTGCGGTCGCTTCCTCGACAGTGACGAACAAGAGGCTTAGCGGTAGATGCGCTACCTTAAAGGAGGTCCTGTCATGACGCACGCGCTAGATTTTTCAGGCAAGACCGTACTCGTGGTGGGGGGCTCCAGCGGCATTGGCAACGGCGTGGCGCAAAGCTTCCGGGTGCAAGGGGCTTTCGTGCATGTTTGGGGCACTCGTCTGAGCGCGGATGACTATGATGCAGAGGAAGGCAGCGACCTTACTGGGCTCACTTATGCACAGGTTGACATGAGCGAACCCGCGGCGCTTGCAGCCTACCAACCGCCGTTTGACAGCGTCGACGTTGTGGTGCTGTCGCAGGGGGTGGTGCGCTATGGCCGCGGCGAGTTTGAAATGGACGGCTTTCGCGAGGTCATGGAAGTCAATCTGATGAGCGTCATGGCATGCGCGCTCAAGTTTCAGCCCATGCTGGCGGCGTCCAAAGGCTCGCTGATAATCATCAGCTCAACGGCGGCGTTCCATGCCACCCGGGGCAACCCAGCTTACAATGCTTCCAAAGCGGGCGCTGTGGGTTTGGCGCGGACTTTGGCGCAGGCCTGGGCAGGACAAGGCATCCGGGTGAATGGTATCGCGCCGGGCTTTGTGCCCACCAAACTCACCAAAGTCACAACCGACACCCCCTCACGAGCGGCGGACACCATTGCGCGGATTCCGCTCGGTCGGTTTGGCACGCCTGAGGACATTGCGGGGGTGGCGTTGTTTCTTGCCTCGCCGCTTGCGGCCTATGTTCTTGGGCAGACGATCATCACCGACGGAGGGCTTTTGCTATAGGGCCTGATCGAAAGCCAAAGCTGGTTGCGGGGCCGAGGGGCAGTTCGCTGCCTTTCATGCGGCTGGTTGCGGGTGCTCTCTTGGTTTTGATGGCCTGCGCCTATCTGGTCGCTGTTGGGCATTTGGACGAAGGGGGGGCGTGGCCTTACGCAAAGGCCTTTGCTGAGGCTGCACTCGTTGGCGGGCTAGCAGATTGGTTTGCGGTGACTGCCCTATTTCGGCGACCTTTAGGACTGCCCATTCCCCACACGGCCATCATTCCGCGCAGTCAGGCGCGGATTGCGGAGGCTATGGGGGCGTTCGTAGCGGACAACTTTCTGTCGCCCGGCGTTGTTACGGCTCGGCTGGCGCAAGAGGATCTGGTGAGCGCATGGGCGCGCTATCTGTCTACACCTGTCGTTGCGCGCAAGCTGGCCGATGGCTTAGCGGATACGATCCCCGCCGTGCTCGATATGCTGGATGATGCCGCGGTTCGGGCTTTTCTTCAGCAGCAAGCAGCGGCGCTCGGAAGCGACGCCCGCTTGGCGTCCTTGGTTGGCAAAGCGCTGCAGTCGCTGACCGACCAGGGGCGACACCAGGCGCTTGTGGACGCTGCACTGCAGGAGGGTTGGCAGGCCCTTGAAGAACATGGCCCGGCGATCCGATCGCAGGTAAGGGCACGCACGTCCTGGGTTTGGCGCATGGTGGCGCTTGATGCGCGCGCCTCGGAGGCCCTTATCGCGTCGATCGAGGACACGCTTCTGGCAATCGCGCGCGACCCCAATCACCCCGCACGCGCGCGGATTACCGCCAAACTGCAAGCTTTTGCGCAGGATCTTCAGTTTGAGCCCGCACTGCAGGCAGAAATGTCGCGGATCGCGGGGGAAATTCTGACCCATCCGCAGTTGGTCAAATACCTGGACTCGCTTTGGACCTATACGCGCGCTGCGGTCCGAACGAGCGTGGCGTTGGAACAAACACGCGAAGGGCTTGCCGTCGCGATTGCGCAGTTGGCAGACGCTCTATCGCGCGATGAGGCCGCCATACAATCTTTGAACCGGCAGGTGCGGATGATCTTGGCTGAACTGGCGGCACGCCATGGGGCGGATATTGCCGGCTTGATTTCCAACACTATTCGCAGCTGGGACAGCCGCACGATCGTTTCCAAACTGGAAGATAGCGTCGGGCCAGACCTTCAATACATACGGATCAATGGCACCCTCATTGGCGGGCTGATCGGGCTTTGTATCCATCAGGCTGGAGTTTGGCTTGGGCCTGTTTTGAACAGCCGTTGAAGAGGCCGCGAAGGCTTGGTTGGGGTTAGAATGCATTTTCAAATTGTCGCCTGTATTCGGATTGCAATGGCGCAGTAGGTGCCTACGAGTTAGGAGACATAAGATGGCTGTGCGTAAGACTGCCCTGAAAGCGAAGAAGACTGTTTCAAAAGTGGCGAAGGCTGCTGCTGCGGCTGTGGCACCGGTCGGCGGCGACGATGTTGCCCGCAAAATCTGGCTCGCTGGCGTTGGTGCCTATGGTCAGCTCTTTACCGAAGCCCAAGGCGGACTTGGCAAGCTTTCGGACAAGGCCCAAGCGGCGTTCGATGACTTGGTTGCGCGCGGTGCCATCATGGAAGACATGGTGAAGTCGAAAATCGCAACCAGCGAACCGGCGCACACCCTCTTGGACATGGCCGACAAGGTGCAAAAGACAAGCGCTGAACGTCGTGCGCAACTCGCCGCGCGGGTCGAGGCGGTCAGCAAGGCGATGAGCGAAAAGCTCGCCCCCTACGCTGCCTATATGCCAGGCGCTGCGAACACAAAAGTCGAAGAACTGGCCAAGCAAGTTGCCAGCCTGACGGCTGAGGTGAAAGCCCTGAAAACGGTCAAGACCGAAGGCACCAAAGCGGTGGCGCGGCGCGCTCCTGCGACAAAGCCTGCTTCTCGGCGCAAAGCCGGTTAACCTTTCCGTTTGCGCCCCTTTCGCTGCGAAGGGGGCGCAGGCGCTTTGCCGGCCATGATGTCGAGGAGTGCGATCAGCCTGGAGGCCGACGCGGAAGCGCGGGTTTTGGGGTCTAGCTCGCCTCCCAAAAGCTCCATCTGGCCGGGCATTGCCCAAAGCCCCAGCTGGATCGCTTCTGCGGCGAGGTTGCCTGTTCCAGGGGGCGTTAGCCCGTCCAAGCAGCGGGTGAGGCATTCACGCTGGCGCTTGGCCAGCCGCGTTAACCCAGCGACGATCGCGTTGTTTGTTCGGGCAAGAGAAGCAAACTCCCGGTAGAGAAAACGATAGTCTTCCATCTCTTCCAGCTGGATGTGCAGAAAAGTCTGAAGGGTCGTTCGGGGATCGGTTGCAGCCGCCACGTCTTGTTCGCACGCCGCAAGGATCATGACCATGTCGGCTTCGTGGAGGACCAATAAAGAAAGCGCAATTTCGGGCTTTCCTTTGAAGTGGTAGTACAAGTGACCTGGGCTTATGGCCAAAGCGGTGGCAATATCTAAGGCGCTCGCCTGGCCGTAGCCTTCAGCGTTAAACAGGGCCAATGCCCCCTTCAGGATCCGGTCCTTCGTGCTCATCACCAATTCAAGGCGCATTCGATTGACATGATTGCGTTAAAGCGTGAGCTTTCCTTTGCAAAAACACAAGAGAAAGGCTGGCTGACTGTTCCTGCTGCTGATGCAGGCAAGGACGGCGGATCAGGCCGCGAGGGAGGACAAGAAGGTGGTCAAAGCGAAGCTCGACGCCGCGGGAACGGCTGGCGATAACGTGGTGGCGCTCAACCCCATCGTGGGTTTGGCGCGCGAGGATTTGTTGGGTGCTGTAGCGGTGATGCTGCGGGAAACTGCCGGCAAGCCAGTTACCGCCGCAAAACACCTGAAATCGTTTGGCGAGGATGTTGTCAAAATCCTTAAGAACGAAAGCGAGTTGCAACCGGATCCTCGGGACAAGCGCTTCTTGGACCCAACTTGGAAAACGAACCCGCTTTATCGGTTTGGGCTGCAGTACTACCTGGCCGTTCAAAAGGGCGTTGGGGCGTGGGTCAAAGACTTAAAACTCGATGAGCTGGAACGGGCCCGTGCCAACTTCGTTCTTGGGATGCTGATGGACTCGCTGTCGCCCTCCAATTCGCTGATAGGCAATCCGGCGGCAGTGAAGAAGGCGTTCGAAACCGGCGGCGGGTCTCTCATCCGGGGGCTGAAGAATGCCTATACGGACATGACGGAGAACCAAGGCGTTGTCAGTCAGGTGGATACGCGCCCCTTCAAAATTGGTAAGAATATCGCGACATCTAAGGGCTCCGTCGTTTACAAGACAGAGATGATGGAGTTGGTGCAATATCAACCCACCACACCTGAAGTCCATAAAGTTCCCCTCCTGATTATCCCTCCACAGATCAATAAGTTTTATGTGAACGACCTGACACCGGAAAAGAGCATCGTGAAATTCCTGTTGGATTCAGGGATTCAAGTGTTTGTCGTGTCGTGGCGCAACCCCCTGGCTGAGCATGCGCATTGGGGGCTTTCGGACTATGTTGACAGCCTGATCGATGCGACCAACGTGATAATGGAAATCACGAAATCGAAAACCATCAATGTATCTGGCGCGTGCAGCGGGGGCATCACCACCGCCACATTGCTTTCGAAGCTTGCGGCCGCCAACGACAAGCGCATCAACGCTGCGGTGATGATGGTTTGTGTGCTTGATCCGCGTGCAGAAGACAGTGAAGTGGGGGCGCTGGTTTCAAAACACGGAATCGAAATGGCCCGCCGCCGAAGCGCAAAAAAAGGCGTTCTGGAGGGCGCTTCCCTGGCAAGGACGTTTGCCTGGCTCCGGCCAAACGATCTCGTATGGAACTACGTGATCAACAATTACCTTCTGGGAGAGGATCCTCCCCCCTTCGACGTTCTTTTTTGGAACAACGATTCAACAAACCTTCCAGCCCAACTCCATTCCGACTACCTACGCATTTACGAGGAGCAACCGTTTCTCAACCCAGGCCAAGTGGAGATCGCCGGGCACGCTTTGGACCTCACCAAGGTTACACAAGACGTGTTTATCGTTGCCGGCGTGACAGACCACATCACGCCCTGGAAAGCATGCTATCGCACGACCCAGATGTTGGGTAGCCAAAACATTGAGTTCATTTTGTCCCACTCCGGACATATCCAAGCTCTGCTGAATCCCCCCGGTAACCCGAAGGCAAAGTATTATCGTAACCCAAACAAACCGCCCGTCGAAGTAGATGCCTGGATGATGGGCGGCGCGACGGAGCATCAAGGAAGTTGGTGGCCACATTGGCAGGCCTGGTTGGTGGCTCGGTCTGGGACCTCCAAGAAGGCTCCGGCAAAAGTTGGATCAAAGTCGTATCCGCCAGGCGATGCCGCTCCTGGGGTCTACGCTCTGGAAGACGGCAAGCCCAAGCGGGCGCGCAAATCGAAAGGCAAATCCACGTGAAGAACTCGCCGGAAACCTCACGCACGCCAACGATCGAGTTGGTCCGGGTGGGAGGACGTACTGTGCGCGCCGCTTTTTGGGCCGCCCCCAAATCGACGAAGGACACCGCTGCGCCATTACCGATCCTGTTTTTCAATGGGATTGGCGCCAACATCGAACTGATGACCCCGCTTGCCGATTGGTTTATGGATCGAGCAATCGTGACCTTTGACATGCCGGGTGTAGGGCGATCGCCTTCTCCGCTCTTGCCCTACAGACCTTGGATGATGGCTCGGTTGGCGGCGCGCCTGCTAGACCGTTACGGGATCGATCGGGTGGACGTCATGGGCGTGTCTTGGGGCGGCGGTATGGCGCAGCAGTTTGCGTTCCAACATGGCCGGCGCGTTGGACACATGATCCTTGCGGCGACCACAGCGGGTGCGTTGATGGTGCCTGGAGACTGGCAAGCCATCGCAAAGATGGCGCACCCGGAACGCTACATGGACCCAACATATATGAAGCGCCACTTTGGGACTCTTTATGGGGACGATCCCGCTGAAGCAGGCCCACATGTGGCGCGTATTTCGGAGCCGTCGCGGATCGGTTATGCTTTTCAGCTCGCGGCGATGGCTGGATGGACCAGTGCGCCTTGGCTACCGCTCGTTAAGACCCCTACCCTTGTGATGATGGGCGACCGTGATCGCCTCGTTCCCTTGGTCAATGGGAAGATTTTGACGCGCCTATTGCCGAATGCTCAGCTGAACATCGTCAAGGGGGGTGGGCACTTGTTCCTCGTCTCGAAGGCGCCCGAGGTGATGCCGATCATGCGCGCGTTTCTTGACGCACCGGTTGTGCATCAAAAGAAGGCAGCCTGATCGCCCACAGTCTGTCGCTGTCTCCTGTGGCTTAGCGAAGCCGTCGTTCGTCGCAGACCCAGTTTCGATACTTAGGCTGTGTGGGTTTAGGCGCAGCGCACGCGACGCCGTTCTAGGACTTGCCTTTGCGCGGCTTTGGGGGCCGGGCCTTTGCCTTGGGGTGGGCGGGTCTCGCGCTATTGGGCAGAGGCTTCAGCTTGTTTTTGGGTCTTAGGCGCTGAACCTTTGGCGGCTGCTCTATGGCCGGGGGCGACTTGTGTGTTTGACGCTCCGGTTGCCAGCTTGGCTCGTCTTGTTGCGTCTCGCCCAGCAGCGAAGCTCGAATGGACTTTTCAACCATGCCGTCTGGACCCAAAGCGGCAAAGAAGCCCTCAACTGCACCGTCTGCCAGTTGAACGTGCGTTTCGTGTGGCTGAATCCGGATTGCGCCGATATCGCGCTTTGTGAGCCCCGCGGACCGACACAGGAGTGGCAAGATCCAGCGCGGCTCTGCGCCTTTAGAACGTCCAATCGACAGGCGCACCCAAGTGCTTGGCCCGAAGCTGTCGCGGGAGGACGGCTCACGGGCGGAACGCGCGGACTTTTCGGAGGAAACCGTTTCGAGGTCTTCAGGCGCTGCCATGCCTTTTCGGCGCAATCGGAGGAAGCCTGCCGCTAGAGCACTTGGGGCATGGGCTTGCAACAGCGCCTCGATCAGGCGCTGCTCAGACGGATCAGGTGCGTCCGTAAGCAGATCATCGCGCAAGAGCCGCTCATCGTCGCGGCGCACTACGTCATCGGCCGATGGTGGTAAGCCCCACTCAGGGCGCACTTTGGCAACGTCAAACAGTCGTTCTGCGCGCCGCCGCGCCCGATCTGGAACGATGACAATGCTCACGCCTTTGCGACCGGCTCGACCGGTTCGACCGCTTCGGTGCAAGAGGGCTTCGTGGCCCTTGGGTAAATCGGCGTGAATCACGAGGTCCAGCTCTGGCAGGTCAATGCCGCGGGCCGCAACGTCGGTGGCGACGCAGACGCGGGCGCGGCGATCGCGCAGGGCCTGAAGCGCATGGGTTCTTTCTGCTTGGCTCAGCTCGCCGGAAAGCGCGACAACCGACATGCCGCGGTTCGCGAGTCGACTGGTCATCCGGTTTACCGCTTCGCGCGTGCCGCAAAACACGAGCGCCGTGGTGTCGTAGAAGCGCAGGACATTGAAGATCGCGTTTTCCGTGTCGGAAGCTGCCGCCACCAAGGCCCGATAGCTGATATCTTGGTGGGCGCTGTGTTCGCCAACGGTGTTGACGCGTTGTGCATCGCGCATGAACGTTCGGGCGAGCGGCTCAATTCCGCGCGCCATGGTGGCGGAAAACATGAGGGTTCGCCGCGAGCGCGGGGCGGCCCCAAGAATGAACTCAAGCTCTTCGCGAAATCCAAGGCTTAACATCTCGTCGGCTTCATCGAGAACCAGCGCGCGCACGGACTCCAAAACCAAGGCATTTCGCCGGATGTGGTCTGCCAGCCGCCCTGGGGTGCCAACAATGATGTGGGCACCGCGTTCAAGGGCGCGCCGCTCATCGCGGGGATCCATGCCGCCGACGCAAGAAACGACGACGGCACCGGCCGGGCCATACAACCATCCAAGCTCGCCTTTGACTTGAAGGGCCAGCTCCCGCGTCGGCGCGATGACCAAAGCCAGCGGGTCTGCGGGCCTGTCGAAGCGCTCGGCTCCAGCCAGCAGGCCTTTCGCCATGGCCAGGCCGAACGCCACTGTCTTTCCGGAGCCCGTTTGTGCTGAGACAATCAGGTCGAGGTCGCTGAGCTCTGGGGCGAGCACTGCCGTCTGAACGCCGGTTAGTGTGGTGTATCCGCGTTTGGATAACGCCTCCCCGAGGACGGGGGGGACGGCTTTGGGAGGTAGCATAGGAGAATTCATGGGCGCGTATACCGGATCGCTTGCGCTCTGGCGATGGCTGACTGCTTCGCGTTGAGCCGTTTTCTGGCTGCCACTCTCCCATTTGGCGATCAATGGAATTGGTTTCGCCGGATTGATGAACCTAAAGGCTGTCAATCGCCGCAATCGGCGTGGCTGGATGGCGCGAAGCCCGGTTTGCGATCAAGCGGTCTTGGTTCGTTGCTTGGCGCGCGCCGCAACCATCGCCGCCATCGTCTTCAACAGCGGCTGCATGGCAACGGGCTTCATCAGAACCTCGTCTGCGCCCTGCGCCATGCACTTTGCGCGTATGTCCATGGATGTATCTGCAGTGACGATGATGATTGGCCAGTTTGCCTTGTGATCGTCGCGGGCTCGGATGCGCCTGGTTGCTTCCATGCCGTCCATGCCTGGCATGCGCAGGTCCATCAAGATCACGCCAAATTCTTCGCGATCCACCATTTCCAGACCAGCCGCTCCGTCTGCGGCTTCGTCGAGCGTGATCCCGGCAACGCTCAGCATGTCGCGGACAACACGCCGGTTCATCGCATCATCGTCAACAAAAAGTACCCGCATGGTTCACAGCCTAGCAGGCCGTTGAAGAACTCACCACGGTTCGCAGACGAAGCTGTCGGTGACACGGGATATGTCCGATTTTTGTAGCAAGCGATTTGTCCGGTGTT
>JBMOEW010000065.1:0-9899 GCA_049314555.1 Caulobacterales bacterium | reverse complement strand
GGGAGGGGGCAATTCCTCGTGACGCCGAGGGGGCAATTTCACATGACGCACGACAATAATGGAAGTATAGGCGGCGCATTGTTTGCGCGAAGCCAAGCGCATCCCCCCAAGGCGAGATGCGCGCCTCTTACACTCAATCCGAACTGAAACGAGCGCAGAAAATCGCGCAGGATTGAGGATGAGTTTCGGGATGACTGTCGATTTAGAAGAATACCGTCCGTATCTCAGCGAATTCGATATGGACGAGGCACAAAAAGACGAGCTGCTGCGCGCGCTCTGGCAGATCATGTGCGCTTTCGCTGAACTTGGATGGCCTGTGAACTCCATCCATTTCGCGGTACCGGAGCTGGCACAAACTTCTTCAGAACCAGAGGAAGATGAGGTAAACTCCTTCCATCTTCATATTCAACATCACTTGGAAGCGGCGACCGCTGAACCGCTAGAGCAGGAGGATTCGTGAGATACCAAAAAGTGGAAGCTGCGCTTCTGTACTGCCGCGTCTCAACAAAAAAGCAGGAGCTGTCTGGCGATGGAAACGGCAGCCAAGAGCATCGCTGCCGCAAGTATGCCGAGGAAATCGGTGTGCCCGTCGAGGCGGTGTTCTTCGATAGCAAATCCGGCTTTCATAATTTTCTGACGCGCCCTGGCATGGTGGCGGTCCTCAAACATCTGAAGGCCAATCGCGCCAAGCGGTACGTCGTGATTTTTGACGACCTCAAGCGCTTCTTGCGCCGCGCGCGTTTCTATTGGGAACTTCGCGATAAGCTCGACGACTACCACGCCGTTGTCGCCAGCCCGAATTTCAAATTCGATGACTCGCCCGAAGGCAGACACCACGAAACGATCACCGTCGCTGGTGGTGAGTTGGAACGCGAGCAACTCCGTCGCCAAGCGATTCAAAAAATGATCGCGCGCGTGGAGCGCGGTTATGCCGTAACCAACGCTCCGATCGGCTACCGCTACAAAGAGGTCAAGCGCAACGGGCACATGCTTTTCCCCGACGAGCCGTTGGCTTCGATCGCGCGAGAAGCACTTGAGGGTTACGCCTCGCGTAGGTTTGAAATCCCCGCTGAGGTCCAGCGCTTCCTTGAAAGCCACCCGCAGTGGCCGCGAAATCGCAGTGGCAAGCGCGCCAATCGCGTCAATGAGACCCGCGTTGTGGGGATGCTCAAGCACCCGATGTATGCGGGGCTCGTCTCCGCACCGTATTGGGGCATCTCTCTTCGCAAGGGGCAGCACGAACCGCTCATCAGCGTCGAGACCCATCACAAGATTTTAGAGCGTCTTAAAGGTGACAAGCGCGCACCCGCTCGCAAGGACATAAGCGCGGACTTCGCCTTGCGTGGCTTCGTACATTGCACCTGCGGCTCGCCGTTGACCGCATCGTGGAGCAAGGGGCGCAGCGCGGAATACCCCTACTATCTGTGCCACAATCGCGCATGCGACGCCTATGGGAAGTCCATCAAGCGCGACGTGCTTGAGGGCGAGTTTGAAGCGCTGCTGAAAACGCTGGAGCCATCGCCAAGCCTTTTCCGCCTGGCGACCGCCATGTTCGAAAGCCGCTGGGAAGCGCTTCGCGCCGACAGCGGGAAACACCTCGATCTGCTTCGGGCGCAGTTCGCCGACACCGAACGTCAGATCAGCACGCTGCTGGATCGGATCGTCCAGGCGAAGACGCAAGCCGTGGCAGACGCACTGGAAGAGCGTGTCGTCCTTCTCACTTCTGAGAAGCTGGAATTGGCGGAGAGGATCGAGAAATCGGGCAAGCCGCTGCGCAGTTTCGATCAGTCACTTAGAACCGCTCTCGAATTTCTAGCAAACCCTTGGAAACTATGGAGTTCGGGACGCTTGGACTGCAAGCGGACGGTGCTGAAACTGGCGTTTTCGGGAAATCTACAATACGCACGAAATCAGGGGTTTAGAACCGCTGCTTTGGCCTTGCCGTTCAAGGCTTTGGCTGAGTTTCCATCCACTCGGGAGTGGATGGTGGGCGCGACAGGGATCGAACCTGTGACCCCTACGATGTCAACGTAGTGCTCTCCCGCTGAGCTACGCGCCCGATCCGCTGCTAATGCATTGAGATCGTTGGATATGGTCGACGCCTTGCGGCGGCGACTCAAGCGGCCCGAACAGCCGCCCCAAGCACAACCCGATACCGAATTGCGTTTGACAGCGCAAGCGCTCGATTCCGCGGGGCACCACGTCCTGCTTTTGAGTGCTGGCTTTGGCCGCTTTGTCTCGTCGAACTGCTCTACGCCCCGCGCCTTAGCTGCATGCCAACACGCAAGTTCCTCCGACGCGCCGTGCGCACCCACGTTCAATACAAGCCTCGAGCAGCATCAGTGCCAATCTACGCCTTGGCTTGTGCCTGTTGCATAAAGCGGCGGAACCGAACCCGTGGACAGGACGGGCCAGCGATTTCGACTAGGCAGCGATGACGCGTTCAACTTCGTGGACAAGGTCCTTCAGATGGAAGGGCTTGGACAGCACCTTTGCATCCCTCGGGGCTTGGGCGTGCTGGGAGAGGGCCACCGCTGCAAATCCCGTAATGAAAACAATCTTCATCGCTGGATCGACTTCGGCAGCGCGGCGGGCCAGTTCAATGCCATCCATGATGGGCATGACAATATCTGTTAACAGCAGGTCATAGCTGGCACGCTGGAGGGCGGTCCAGGCCTCCTCGCCGTCGCCGAAGGAGTCCACCGCATGGCCAGCGCGGGTGAGATTCGCCGTGAGAAACGCTCGAATCGAGTCGTCATCTTCCGCCAATAAGATGCGCGCCATGGGTTCTAGGCTCCGTTCTGCGCCTTTCGATGCACGCAGAGCTAGCACAGTAAGGTAAAAGCAGTGTTTTCGCTACTTCGCGCCTCATCATACTTGCTTGACGGCCGCAAGCAGCTGTCAGCGCCCGTGCATGGCGCGCCAGATTGACGGCGCGGCAAGGAATTGCGCATGGTTGAACCATGGATGGACTTTCGCCAGATTCAAAAGGGGTTTGCCCAGAGGAAAGCGCTGCCGGAGCGCCTGAGCTTGGCGTGGATGGGCCGTTGGAGCATCCCTTTAGCCTGGTGGAGCCGTTACGCCGGACCACGCCCCTGATCTTTGCTTCGCCCCACAGCGGAAGCGTTTACCCGGCCGCCATGATGCGCGCCACGCGCCTTCAGCTGCATAGCCTGCGGCGGTCTGAAGACGCCTATGTCAACGAGTTGTTTGGGTGTGTGGCCGGGTTTGGGGCGCCTTTGCTGTGTGCCACGTTCGCCAGGGCCTATGTGGATGTGAACCGCGATCCGGCAGAGTTGGATCCTGACATGTTTGGGGATCAGCTGCCGGAGGCGGTGTTGCGGGGCTCGCCGCGGGTGCAAGCGGGGCTTGGGGTTATTCCGCGGGTTGCCGGTGATGGGCAGGCGATTTACCCCCGAAAGCTGTTGGCGGCGGAAGCCCAGTTTCGGTTGAGCCACGTGCATACGCCTTATCACGCGATGCTGGCGGGTCTGATTGCTGAGGCCCAAGGCCTGTTTGGGTGTGCGGTGCTGATCGATTGCCATTCGATGCCCAGCTGTGCCCGAGGGCCGCTGGCGCCGGATATCGTAATCGGCGACCGGTTTGGGGCTTCGTGCCACCCTTCGGTGACGGGGTTTGTTGAGGCCACGCTGCAGCGGATGGGGTATCGGGTGACGCGGAACGCGCCGTTTGCCGGGGGGTACACGACGCAGCTGCACGGGCGGCCGCTGGCGGGGGTTCATGCCCTGCAGGTGGAGATTAACCGCGGGCTTTACATGGACGAGCGCACGTTGGCGCGCTCCTCACGGTTTGAGCGGATGCAGGCGGATATCACGCGTTTGAGTACCGCGCTGAGCGTTGCGAACCTACACGATACGCTGCGGTAACCCTCACAAGCGGCCAGCGGATCACACAAACTGCGATGCCCTACCCCACAAAAAAACCGCCCCAGGGGTTAGCCTGGGGCGAGTCATGTAGGGAGGAAACGCCCGATAGGGCGGGCGACGTCGCTAAACGTCGCAACAAAAAAGAGTATAGTGTGCAGTGCGGAATGTTCAACAAAAAAACGCGCTTAATGCTGTCGCACCCCTTGGTCGCACCCGAAAAACCCTTGTGAATTCGCGTTCCTAGAGGCGCTGATGTTATGTCGCGCTGCACCATGATCGGCTTAGGAGGCGCTATTGTCACGCTATGGCGCCGCGCCTGCGAAAGGAAAATGCCGCCAGAACGGGGGGGAAGGCTTGCGTCTTGGCGCTACCGCGGGCACACCCTGCGCGCCGCACCAAAACTTGCGGCGTTAACCTGAAAGCCGCCCCATGACCGCCCTCGCGTTGCGCAACATCGCGATCATCGCCCACGTTGACCACGGCAAAACCACGCTCGTGGACCAAATGCTCACCCAAGGCGGCGCGTTCCGCGAGAACGAAGCGCGCGCCGAACGTGCCATGGATTCCAACGCCCTGGAGCGAGAACGCGGAATTACGATCCTGGCGAAGTGCACCTCGATTGTCTGGGAAAAGGGCGATGTGCCGGCTCGGATCAACGTGGTGGATACGCCAGGCCACGCCGATTTCGGCGGCGAGGTCGAGCGGATCTTGTCGATGGTGGACGGCTGCGTGCTGCTGGTGGACGCCGCCGAAGGCCCGATGCCGCAAACCAAGTTCGTGCTGTCGAAGGCGCTGAAGCGCGGCCTGCGGCCGATTGTGGCGCTGAATAAGGTGGATCGGCCCGGCGCGGACGCCACCAAAGCGCTCGATGAGATTTTCGAGTTGTTCTTGGCGATTGGAGCGAGCGACGAACAAGCGGACTTCCCTATTCTGTACGCCTCTGGCCGCGAGGGCTGGGCGAGCCTGTCGTTGGATGGGCCGCGCGACAGCCTTGCGCCGCTGTTTGACACGATTGTGCGGCACGTGCCGGAGCCCGAACCGCGGGTGCGGATCAACGAGCCGTTTGCCATGCTGGCGACGATGCTCGATTCCGACAGCTTCCTCGGGCGGATGCTCACGGGGCGGGTTGAATCTGGTATTGCGCGGGTGGGCGACCCGGTGAAGGTGATGTCGCGGGACGGCAAGGAGCTGGAAAAGGGCCGCCTGACCAAGCTGCTTGCGTATCGCGGGCTGAAGCGGGTGCCAGTAGACACGGCCGAAGCTGGCGACATCGTGGCGATCGCTGGCCTTGTGAACGCGACGGTGGCGGACACGATTGGCTCGGTGGAGCTGTCTGCGCCGATTCCGGCGACGCCGATCGATCCCCCGACCATCGCCATCACGGTGGCGATCAACGACAGCCCGCTTGCGGGCCGGGCCGGGGAAAAGGTCCAAAGCCGGGTGATCCGTGCGCGGTTGATGCGGGAGGCGGAAAGCAACGTGGCGATCCGCATTCGCGAAACCGACAACAAGGACGCGTTTGAAGTGGCGGGCCGGGGCGAGTTGCAGCTCGGTGTGCTGATTGAAACGATGCGGCGCGAGGGCTTTGAGGTTTCGATTTCGCGGCCGCGGGTGCTGCTGCGGGAAGAGAACGGCGAGACGCTGGAGCCGATCGAAGAAGTTGTGATCGATGTGGACGACGAGTTCACCGGCGTCGTCATCGAAAAAATGAGCCAGCGCAAAGCCGAGCTGCAGGACATGCGGCCTTCCGGCGGGGGCAAGACCCGGATCGTAATGCATGGGCCCGCGCGGGGGCTTGTGGGATACCACGGCGAGTTTCTGACCGACACGCGCGGCTCTGGGATCATGAACCGGTTGTTCCATGGGTGGAGCCCGTGGAAGGGAGAAATTCCAGGGCGGCGCAACGGGGCGCTGATTTCCAACGATGCCGGGGCCTCTTCGGCCTATGCGCTGTGGAACCTGGAAGAGCGCGGCACGATGTTCATTGGCGACGGCGAAGACGTTTATGAGGGCATGGTGATCGGGGAAAACAGCCGTGGCGACGACATGGAAGTGAACCCGATGAAGGGCAAGAAACTCACCAACGTGCGCGCCTCCGGCAAGGACGAGGCGATCCGCTTGACGCCGCCGCGGCGGATGACGTTGGAGCAGGCGATTGCCTGGATCGACGACGACGAGCTGGTGGAGGTGACCCCCGCCGCGATCCGTCTGCGCAAGCAGTATCTGGATCCCAACGAGCGCAAGCGGATGGCGAAGTCCAAGGCGGGCTAAGCTCGCTTTGGCGCTTTGCGCGTAACACCAAGGGCCGCATCGGCTTTGGCCGTGCGGGGCAAATCGGGGAGCGGCGGTGGCCGGGTTGGTCCGGCTGTGCCGTTTTTGTTTGTATCCGGATGGTGCTGGGTTCGATCAGCCCAGCCACCGCCGCGTGGTTTGCCTGCCTGACGCGCGTTTAGACAGACCCTTCAACGACCCCTTTTTCGCACGGGGGCTTACCCTCGATGTGTTCCGCCTACGGACCGCTTCGCCCTTAGGCTTTCCACCAAACCACCCCACACCTTGAAGGGAGAGCGCTTCATCCCCGATATCGGTGCAGATGAGATGAGCCTAACCCGGATTTTCAGGGGGAAGATAAGTTTGGGGATACTGCGATGGGGTGGGGGCGTGCGCAACGGGCTTAGGGGATGAGGTTGTGTTTGGGAAGCGGACGCATGGGTGTCTGAGGGGCGCGCGGCGGGAATAGTGGGAAACGCCCATCGCTGCCGTTCCCGGGGACCGGCGCGAACGAGATCGCAAAGCTGCCATTCGACCTTCCCGACCGATCGGGCCGGAGAGCGCCGATTACAGTCACTGCCGCGCACACGCTCCGTCGAAGCGTCAATCGAGCACTCGCTCGACTATGCCGGAAGGTTACCGCTCGCTGCTAGCGCAGGCGAAGCAGAGCGCGGCTTCCGGACGCGCCTCAAGACGCTTGGGAGCAATCTGATCGCCGCAGCGCACACATTCTCCATAGCTACCTTGTTCGATGCGCAACAGCGCCCGGTTCACAGAGGCAATCTCGCGGCTGATCAATGCGGCCTGTCCTTCGAGGGCCTCATCGTCCTCCAACTCCACCGCTTGCTCGGACAGGTCGCGATTGAGGGGTTCAGCGAGCTCCACGGAGATCCGCTTCTGCCGCTCCTTAAGTTCCGCGAGTTGTTGTTCCAGACTAGCTCTAGCCGCATCGGTATTAGGCATCTACGCACTCCTCTCATGACTACAGACACGTCCTGGCAGCCGGAACTAACGAGGCGCGCTGACAGGTTTGCACGCTCCCGAAGCAGGCAACGCTTCCAATTATCTGATCTCGCCCAAAAGCGAAAACCCGAAATGCGCAAAACGGCCTGCCATGGTCCGCAAGGTGCTGACACATGCTCTCGCACAGCGGCGAAATGCGCAGAGTCCATTGAGGGCCGAGGCTGTCGTGTGAAAACGACGAAGCAGTTCAGTCTCCTGTCGCGACGCGGGAGGCGGTCGATGAAGCGGTTTGTGGAAGGCGCGGCGCGGGATCAGGGCGGTCTGTTTCCAGCGCACCTCGAAGACTTTGTCGCCGAGGATAATCCGGTGCGCGCGGTCGACGCTTTTGTGGATGCGTTGGATCTCCGCGCTCTCGGTTTCGATAGTGTCGATCCCAGCGCCACCGGGCGGCCCGGCTATCATCCCGGGGTTCTGTTGAAGCTCAACCTCTACGGCTAGCTCAACGCCGTCGCATCCAGCCGACGCCTCGAGCGCGAGGCCGGGCGCAGCTTGCATCGATGGGCGAAAAGGCGCGCGACGCGAGCGGACATGGATCGATCACCGTGCTTGTGGATCGGGGCTATTACAGCGGCGACCAGATCGTCGCCTGCGCCGATGCGGGCGTCGCGCCGATCGTGCCGAAAACGGAAACCTCCGGCGGTGCCCTGCGCGGGCGCTTCACGATCCAGGACTTTGTCTATCACGCCGCGCACGATCGCTATACATGCCCGGCCGGTCATTTCCTGACACAGGCGAAGAAACGCTCCACGCGCGGGCCGACCCGAACGACTTCGTAGATGCGAGACTGATGGCAGACATGTCGCCGTTTCACTTCCAAATCGAAGCCCTAACGCATCATGCCGTTTGGGGGCTTGAGGCAGTAAAAACCGTTATCTTCGCGCCGCCGGCGCTGATCGGCGCGATGCCTTACGCCGGGCTGCAGGCGTTGGTGGACCAAGCGGTCGTAGCCTTAGAGGCTTTCACGCCCGACGAAGTGAATGGCTGGGCCGGCAAGCCGCTAAACATTACCCTCCATCGCCCGCTCGACGACAATGATCGCTCTTGGCGGCCCTGGGAGGCACGACAACATGCTTTTACGGCGGAGACTTTCCTTCTTTCTTCCGCGCTGGCCAACTTTCATTTCCACGCCGTCACAGCATACAACATCCTGCGCTCGCGGGGCGTGCCGCTCGGCAAACGTGATTATGAGGGAAAGCTCCGGAACCGTTCATTCTGAGGTAAAAACTGCGCGGCGACAGTGCCAAGCGCTTCCCTTTGGGTGATAATTGGGCACGTGCCACTCTGATCGAAAATGCCCCAACCTATGAACACACCGGCCAGCCCATTCCAAGCCCCGGACGGCAAACATTTGATTGTCTGAACGGACCCTTGCGGGCATAGGGCGAAATCGTCTGGTGGGGGACATTGCTCTCGAAGGCGTTCTACGGCCGTGGGCGGACTTCGACCGCCGACTTCAGCAGCGATCTTCCTGCCTGTGTTTGGGCGCACGGGATGGTTATTCTGACGACGGCTGGCCCCAATAGTTTGCGATCGACCAGACATGCCCATCTGGCGATCGGCAGGAAAATTCCCTTGCGCCATAGGGCGTATCATGCGGCTGCGTGATCATTTCGCCCTGTGCCGCGCGAACCCGCGCCGCCACGGCCTCAACATCCTCTACGGCGATGCACACGCATTGGTTCGTGCCATTGAGTGATTGCGGGCTATGCATGCCGTAGGCGTCGTCCGCCTTGTCCGGTTGAAGGAAAAGCAAGTGTTCCCCCATCCGCAACTCGGCATGCACAATCTGGCCGTCATGCTCGGCAATGAAGTGCGTTTTAAACCCTAGCACGCCTACCAACCACTCGATTTCCGATTTGGGGTTCAGGACACGCAGATCGGGAAACAGTCCGGGTGAGCGTGGCATCAAGATCCTTCGACATTTCCGGCGCAGCTCTAGATCCGGGGCGGGAGAGTCTCAAACACTTTCACGGTGCAGGCTGCCGCACACGAGTTGATGCGTTCGGCTCGCTCGTCTGAGGGCAGAGCAGTCCGGCGCTTGCCTGCTCCAGAAGCAGCCATTCCGCCATCTGCACCGGCCCCGGGCGCAAGGTTTGAAAATCGCCGGAGGACCGCATCGCCTTCGCCTGGCAGGTTTGCGATTTGATCGCGCCAACCTTCGTCGATCACCCATGCGCGACGGGGTCGTACTCTGTGTCTTCTGCGACGTCTGTTAGGCTCGTAAAGTCAATCTTGAAACTGTCCGGATCAGAGAAGCTCACCACCCAAAGTTCGTTGCCGACAAAGGGTTTTTGCGGCGCGAGGCCCTTGGCGATTGCGGCTCGATAAATGGCGAGGGCGTCGTAGCACATGAAGCTCACCGACACGCCAACACCGCGGGGTTCGGCCAGCGCGCTTGTGGGGTAAAGTTCCTGCAGCATCAACGCCGCCCTACCCGCTTCGAGGCGGCACCAGCGAATGCGATCGGGCGCGTCTGGCGTCCACTTCAGCGTCACCTCAAAGCCCAGCCCGTCGACATAAAAGGCGAGCGCCTTCGCCATGTCGCGGACCTGAAAGAACGGGACAGCTTGAATGAGGTTTTGCGCAAGCGTTGGGGACATGGCGGCCTTCGTATTTGCATTCTATTGCAATTGGTGTCGTCCGTCACCTTATCGCCCAGGATATGTCGGTGACACGGGATATGTCCGATTTTTGTAGCAAGCGATTTGTCCGGTGTTG
>JBMOEW010000064.1:0-10374 GCA_049314555.1 Caulobacterales bacterium | reverse complement strand
GGCTGCGCGGGGCGATGATGATCGCCATCGGCCATGTGAACCAGATCATCCGGCCGAAGCTGAAACTGCACTGAGGTCGCCCGCCCGCTGATTGGGGGCGCGGAGCCGGGGCGGGTAGCGTCCATTCAGGTGGTGGAAATCCACTGTCCGTTGACAGGCAGGGAGCGACTTAGGTCCGCAAATGGGATAACCCGCCCCTACACCCCGCCGACTTTCTCCACGCTCAAGCGAAGTCCCAGCGCCTCCAGAACGCGCATTGTCGTATCCAGCGTCGGGTTTCCTTGCGCGCTGAGCGCGCGATAAAGGCTCTCTCGGGACAACCCTGCCGTTTCCGCAACTTGGCTCATTCCCTTGGAGCGAGCGACGGCACCAATCATTTCGGCGATGATCGACGGATC
Organism: Caulobacterales bacterium; assembly: GCA_049314555.1. Taxonomy (GTDB): domain Bacteria; phylum Pseudomonadota; class Alphaproteobacteria; order Caulobacterales; family Aquidulcibacteraceae; genus REEB509. The sequence goes on along the minus strand of JBMOEW010000064.1, from coordinate 9,976 downwards.
GCCATCTTCAAAAGCCGCGCGCAGGTGCTCAATCGCGTCTTCCGGCGTTTCGATGTAGTCGGCCACATCGTGCGGCCTGGTTTTGACTTTAGGCATCGTCCTGATCCTGAAAATCGCGCCACAGCGCTTTCGCGGTTTCAATGTCTTTTGGCTGCGTGCTCTTGTCGCCACCGGCGAGGAGCACGATCAGCATGTTGTTATGCATCGCGTAATAGACGCGATATCCCGGCCCAAACATCAGCCGGAGTTCGCTGACGCCGTCGCCCACCGGCGCCACATCGCCAGGATTTCCGCGCCGCAGACGCATCACCCGCGTGTTGATTCGCGCTACAGCCTGGCGATCACGCAGTTCGCGAAGCCAAACCCGATATCGATCAGTTTCGATGATCGGGATCATGGGCAGAATGTAGCTTTCAAGCTACACGCAGTCAAGCACATTAAAAGTTTCATTCCTGGCCACCATCGAGGGACGCAGCAATCCGGCCGGCGATGAGCTCGCTGGCGCGTCGCAGGGGATCGGAATCCAAGTGGGCATATCGAGCGGTTGTCGAGGCCTGGGTGTGCCCGAGCAACTTGCCGACAATAGGCAGCCCCAAAGACGCGCCCGCGCCGACGGATGCAAAGGTGTGGCGCAGATCATGAAGCCGCACGCCTTTCAGCCCGGCGTGATGAAGGACAATGCGCCAAGGGCGGTCAATGTCCGTCATCGCAGCACCGGCTTTTTTTCCCTGAATGACGAAGGGGTTGCTGGCGGATCGCGGCAGATGCTCTAATTCCTCGACGGCAGGCCCATTCAGCACAACAACTTTCCGGCCCGTCTTTGAGTCCGGGAGCATGAGCAGCCCGCGCTCTGCGTCATAATCCTCCCACCGCAGCTTGATGATTTCACTGACTCTGCATCCTGTGAACATAAGCAGCCGCAATGCCGCTGCCGCAAAGGGCGTGATGCTCGCAGGTTTTCCGGGGTGGCGTGGATCAGCAACGCGGCCCTGCACGGCGGCGCGGATGGCCACGCCGATCTTTTCAATCTCAGAGGTTTTGAGGAAGCGCTCGCGCGCCTTCTCAGGATACATTTCAATTCGGCGAGCGGGGTTGAAGTTATCCGCCGTCAGCCCTCGCCTTTCCGCAAACGAATACATCGACTTTAGCGTTGCCAACATTCGATTGGCCTGCTGCGGAACGCGGGCCATGTCGAAATGCAGCCGCGCAATCTCGATACGCTTCACCTCTGCCGCGCGTTTCGTGCCAATGGCGGGATAGACGTATTGGTTCAGCAAGGCCTTGTAGTTGCGCAGCGTCGCTGGCTTGCGCTTGGCCTCCACGTGCGTTTTCAGAAAGAGATCGCCCAGCTCGCGCACCGTGAGGCCCGCGCGCTCTTCTGATCGCTGAGCAGCAGGATCGGCGCCAAGGCGCACACTCCCGATCAAGCGCTCTGCTTCCCTTCTGGCTTGGTCGGGCGTCAGCTCACCGTGCCGTCCAATGACAACTTGCCGAAGCGGCGCTGATCGACCGCCGGAGCCAGGCCGATAGCGAACGACATAGCTTTTGACGCCGCTGACTTCGATGCGAACGCCAAAACCGCCAAGGTCTGAATCCCACAACGTATAGCGCTTGTCCTTGGGCGCTGCGGCGTCCACGCTGCGCTTCTGTAACCGCATTGTCCGGCCCTCCAGGCTGCTGAGCTATGGCGATTTCAGAATAGTCAGCCCGTCCTGAGCGACTTTCTGGTCATCACCTGGTCATCACCGGAGCATACAAGATGTAGGAATTGACGACAATCCGAGCCAAGGCAAGCAGGAGCAAATAGACGCAAATTCAGTTACTTATGACAAATCGCGCAAAGCCGCTATACTATATGTTGATCTACTCTTAATCAGCGGGTCGCAGGTTCGAATCCTGCATCACCCACCAAAGCCCCCAAGGGCTTCCTCAGCTTGCGCAGACGCCGCCGCCCCCACCTCCAGATCGCGCATGTGCAACACAAAGTCTGGCCCACAAGACAGCTTCTTCGCAAGCGGTGACTTGTGATCAACCACGCGCCAGAACGGCGTGACCTGCGCCGGCTTGCGGCCCGCAGCGATGTCCTCCAGAGCGGCCTCCGCAACGATCCGCAAGAAAATCGAGCTGGTTGTTGGGCAGCATGCATCCGCCTTCAAATGCGTCGCCAGCGCCTCGCGCATCTGGGCCACGGTCCGCGTTTGCCCAACCGGAACGGCACGAACAAAGTCTTGCACGGCCTGTGGCGACGCGATCGCAAGCCTCTGACCCGCCGCCACCCCCGCGAACGGCTTTTCAAGCACGACAACATGCGGCGGCTTGCCGGCAGCCAACTTTTCAGCCCACGTCTTCTTCGATTTTGTCATGACAGTCACCTCGCGGCGCGTTCAGCCTTAAGCCTGAAAAACCAACCCGCCCTGGGCGAGCGCACTTTTCTAAGGCCTGATTTGGGCGCGTGGCAAGCGATCCGCCAGCGAACTTGTCTGCCGCCACCATCCGGGATACGACCACCCCAAAATAGAGGCAAAAATGCGCAAAATCGTTGCGGCTTTGGTTGTGAGCGCCATGGTAACGTCTGCTGCGAGTGCGCAGGATGCGCTCGCACCCTGGTTCGATGCAGACGGGTTCTACAACCGGCCGGGCGTCACGCTTTCGCGGTCCCTCAACGATCTGACCACCTGTCGCGCGGAAGCGCTGCGGCTGAAAACCGTGCGAAGCATCAACACGAACGTCCCATCGGCAATGGCGTTCACAAGCTCCGGCGCTTATGACCCCGTGGTTTCTGGCGCGGCAACCGGCATTGCTTCGATTATGTTTGCGATCCAAGATGCGCGCTATAACGGATCGATTGAACAGATCGAATTTCGCGACTGCGCCTTAGCCCTTGGCTATCGCCATTTCCGCCTGTCTGACAGGAGCCGCACCCGTTTCAACGGCGAGGCAGATCGCGGCTTTACCGCGCTCGTCACCGCCCAAACGCCAGCGGCAGGCGAACGCAACGAACGCGAGACAGAGCGCAATTACTTCGCCGCCGATCTCGCAGCAAGCCACTATCAAAACGCGGTGCCGCAGGTCGTTGATTCGCCGGTGATCCAACCCGACGCCGTTGAAGCGTCCGTCGAAGCGGTATCAGCAGAAGCGGGGGTAGCGGCACCAGGACCCGCAGCCCCAGCGCCCCAGCCCACCGGGGTGATTGAGCGCGTGGCGCGAGGCCATGTGGCGTCTCACCAGGCGGGGATGGCGATCGTGGTTGTCTCCGCCAGCCAACTTTCTCAATCCATGAACATTCCGGTGGCTGGCGACACGTTTCAGTTCCAGCGCGTCACGGCAGAGGGCGGGTTTCTCGATTTGCTGCGCCCGACTGTCACGTTTGGCGTGCGCTCGCACATGAACGCCGCAGAGATCCCACCCTAGCCGGCCCGTTCCGGTCCCCCCGATACAGCACCTACCAAATCCCGGCAGGACGCTACGCTTTGAGCAGTCTCGGAGAGCTCAATGCGTGCCTTAGCACACTCACATTCGAAGTGCGCGAAGGCGAAACCGCCTATCTCGGGGACCTTGTGCTGCAACCGCCAGGCCTGCCTGTTGGATCGTTGTTCAATCCGGTCGGCAACATCAACAGCGGTATGGACAACAATCTGCGAGACGATCTCCGGATGGCAATCAGCGACGATCTGGAAGCCGCGCGCGCCGCCGCCCAAGTGGACAATACGGCCAAGGCGCAGATGCAACGCGTTACCTATCAGAACGATTATCGTCTGCCCTGCGCGGGCCTCTACATCGGTCGCGTGAGCAATCCGGCCTGGACAAGTTACGCCCCAGACCAGGCCGCCACCTTTAACGACGCCATGGCCCAAGCGATCGCTGCAGCCGAACAAGCGATCGCTGCAGCCGAATAAGAGGCCCTTTGCAAAAAGGCGAAACCCAGGGCGGGGCAGGTGAAGTTTCTGCCGGCTTCACCCCCGCCGCGCTGCCTCAAAACACCGAATACCCGCCATCGATCGTCAGCGTATCGCCGGTGTGAAACCGCGAGACGTCCGACGCCAAGTACACAGCCAACCCCGCATAGTCATCCGCCTCGCCCCAACGCTGCATCGGCACCCGACCGATCGCCTTTTTGTTGAAGGCATCCCATTCCTGAAGCCGCGCCGTCATGTCTGAGCGCACCCAGCCCGGTTGGATCACGTTCGCGCGGACCCCGTGGCGCGCATACTCCACCGCAATCCCCCGCACCATCGCGCCAACGCCCGCCTTTGCGCTGGCATACGCTTGGTTTTGCGGGGCACCGTGCACTGCCGAAACCGAGCCCGTGACCGCCAAAGATCCCCCGCCATCGCCGGCCTTTGCCCGCTCGACCATATGCTTGCAGGCCTCGCGCAGCGTCCAAAACACGCCCTCAAGGTTCACCCGCATCACCCGCCGCCACGCATCGGTCGTCATCTCGTGAAACGCCCCAACGCCGCCTACGCCCGCGTTCGCCGCCACAAAATCCACCCGCCCCATGGCCGCAAGCGTGGCCGCAAAGCCGGCCACAACCGCGTCTTCGTCCCCCACATCCACCTGCTGCACCAAGACCTCGCCGCCAAGCGCCCGCAGAGCCTCCCCCGCCGCGTCATTCTTGGCCAGATCCCGCCCCCAAATCACCACCCGCGCGCCTGCCTGAGCCAAGCCCCGCGCCATCCCAAGGCCAATGCCACTGTTGCCACCGGTCACGAGCGTCACTTTGCCATTTAGGTCGAAGGGCGTGTTGGCCATGATCTTGATCCTCCTCGGCAGAATTGGACGTGCACCGCGCGCGCAGGTCAAGCTCCCCCATTGACCCGCGCCCCCAAGGCGTGATCATCAAAGGGGATTTCTGCGCCTTTCGCGCGCCCCATCGCCAAGGCCCCCATGCGCACCGACCCGATCGTTTCCAACTGGCCAGATACCGTGTTTGACATCATGTCTGGCTTGGCGCGCACCCACAACGCCATCAACCTCGGCCAAGGCTTCCCAGACACCCAAGGCCCCGAAGAACTCCGCTGCCTGGCTGGCGAAGCCCTCCTCACCGGCTCCAACCAATACCCCCCAATGCGCGGCCTGCCAAACCTGCGCGAAGCCGCAGCCAGACACTACAAGACCCACCAGGGGTTAGACCTGGAGGCGCGCTGCGTGCTCGTCACCTCCGGGGCTACTGAGGCCCTGGCAGCCACGCTCCTGGCCCTGCTGCACCCGGACGATGAGGTGCTTGTCCTGGACCCCGCTTACGACGCCTACCGCCCCCTTATTGCCCGCGCAGGCCGCCGCGCACGCAGTTTCGCGCTGCAGCCGCCACATTGGCACCTCGACGTGCCAGCCCTGGAAGCAGCACTCACCCCCAACACCCGTGCAATCCTGTTCAACAATCCGATGAACCCGGCCGCGCGAGCTTTCTCCCTGCCGGAGGTGCAAGCCCTTTCCGCCCTCTGCCAAAAGCACGACCTGATCGCGATCTGCGACGAGGTTTGGGAGCACGTGATTTTCGATCAGAACCAGCATGTGTCTGTCCTCGGACAATCCGGCATGGCCGAACGCACCGTCAAGATCGGCTCCGCTGGAAAAATGTTCTCCATGACGGGCTGGAAAGTTGGCTTCGTGGTCGCGGCTCCTGGATTGCTGGACCCCATCGCCAAAGCCCACCAATATCTAACTTTCACAACCCCGCCAGCGCTGCAAGAAGCCATCGCCCATGGGCTCGATTGGGACCGCGCCTGGTTCACCGCCCAGCAACAATCCTTCCAGCGCTCGCGCGATCGCCTCGCGGCAGCCTTAACGCAAGAGGGCTTTGCCGTTTTGCCCAGTGAAGCGACCTATTTCCTGTGTGTGGACCTGCCCACCTCAGGCATCGCCCAAGACCCCTGGACCTTCGCCAAAGCCGCCGTCACCCAGTTTGGCGTGGCCACCATTCCGTTGACCAGCTTCTACCAAGACCCGGCCACTGCACCGCCCGTCATTCGCCTGTGCTTTGCCAAGGCCGATGCCACCCTGGATGCTGGCGTCGAACGCTTGGCGCAAGCCAAACGCAGCTTGTGCGCTTAAGGACGCAAATACGATCATGAAGCTCGGACTTTGGGTTTTGGCCGCACTGGCCGCAGGCATTGGCTTTGGCGCTTTTGCCGGCCAGGCAAACAGCGCCGCGCTCAGCGGTCTGGCGCAAGTGTTTGTCACTTTAGGCGATCTTTGGCTCGATGCCCTGCGCATGACGCTCGTCCCACTGATTGTCAGTGTCCTGATCTCTGCGGTCGCTGCGATGGCAGATGCGGCAAGCGCCGGAAGCTTGGCGCGGCGTGCCCTGATCCTGTTTGCGGGGCTGATCCTCTTGGCGGGCTTGTTCAGCATTCTTGCCACAGATGCGCTGCTTGCGCTTTGGCCTGTAGCCCCAGAAACCGCCCGCGCCTTGGTTGATGGCGCATCGGGCGCAGCCTCAGCCACCCCCACCCAAGCACCAGCCCTGGATATGGCAAGTTGGGCGCGCTCGCTCGTGCCCACCAACATCGTTGCCGCCGCGGCCGAAGATGCGGTGCTTCCCCTTGTGGCTTTTGCCTGCCTCTTTGGCTTTGCCTTGACTCGCCTGCCCGCAGAGCGCCGGGCCCCCCTCGTCGGGTTCTTTCAAGCCAGCGCCGATGCGATGATCGTCATTGTGATGTGGGTGTTGGCCTTGGCACCGATCGGCGTGTTTGGTTTGGCAACCTCGCTCGGCGTCAACACCGGGCTTGGGTCCATAGGTGCCCTCGCCCACTATGTCGCCATCGTCTGTGCCGTGACGATTGCATCCATCGTCGTGATCGTAGCGGTCGGCATGTTTGCCGGTGGTTTCCGCCCGGCCGGCTTCCTGCGCGCTTTGGCCCCGGTGCAAGTGATTGCAGCCTCCACCCAAAGCTCTCTGGCAAGCCTGCCCGCCATGTTGACAGCGGCCTTGCAAGCTCTGGAAATCCCTCCGCGCACGGCCGAGTTTGTCTTGCCACTGGCTGTGGCAGTGTTTCGCTTCACAAGCCCCGTTGCCAACCTCGCCGTCGCCTTGTTTTTGGCCCACCTTTACGGCGTGGCCCCCACCGTGCCGCAGCTTGCCGCAGCCCTGGCCGTCGCCTTTGCCGTTAGCGTCAGCTCCGTTGGCCTGCCAGGACAAACCTCGTTCTTTGCCAGCGTCGCACCGATCTGCTTCGCCCTCGGCGTGCCTGTTGAACTTCTCCCGTTGCTCTTGGCCGTCGAAGTGATCCCAGACGTGTTCCGCACCATCGGCAATGTCAGCGCCGACATGACCGCCACAGCGCTGCTCCATCGGTCGGAAAAGAAAGCGACAGAGGCTAGCAGCTAGCCAAGATCAAAGCGCACCCCCTGTGCCAACGGCAGCGTGGTGCCATAATTGATGTTTTGCGTCTGCCGGCGCATATAGGCCTTCCAAGCGTCGGACCCGCTCTCGCGACCGCCGCCGGTTTCCTTTTCCCCGCCAAACGCGCCGCCGATCTCAGCCCCACTCGTGCCCATATTGACGTTGGCAATCCCGCAGTCAGATCCGGTGGCAGACAAAAACCGTTCTGCCTCCCGAACATCCGTCGTCAGAATAGAAGACGATAACCCCTGCGGCACATCCCGCTGCAGCGCCACTGCCTCTTCAAACGTCCTATACCTCAAAACATAAAGGATCGGCGCAAACGTTTCTTCCCGCACGATTTCGGTTTGTGCAGGCATTTCAACGATCGCAGGCCGCACGTACGCCCCAAGGCACGCAATCTGTTCGCCACCGGTCACGATGCCGCCATCGCTGCGCGCCTTTTCCAGGGCATGCTGCATCGCCGTGAAGGCAGCCTCATCAATCAGCGGCCCACACAAAATGCCGGGCTCCCTGGGATCGCCAATCGGCAGGCTTGCATAGGCAGCTTTTAGCCGGTCTAACAGCGGCCCCGCCACTGCCTCATGCACAATCAAGCGGCGCAATGTGGTGCAGCGCTGCCCGGTGGTGCCAGCCGCGCTAAATGCGATGGCGCGCACCGCAAGTTCAACATCCGCAGACGGACAAACGATTGCAGCTGCATTTCCCCCAAGCTCCAAAAGCGAGCGCCCAAAGCGCTCCGCCACCGCAACACCAACCGCCCGCCCCATGCGCACACTGCCCGTCGCCGAAACCAAGGCAACGCCTGGGTCCTTGGCAAGCGTGGTGCCAATATCGTCGCCCCCAACAAGCAACTGCGACAGCAAAGCTGGCGCCCCATAAGACCGCGCACAAGCCTCAAAAAGCGCGTGCGCTGCATAGGCAGTCAAAGGTGTTTTGGGTGAAGGCTTCCAAAGGATTGCGTTCCCGCACACAACCGCCAGCGCCGCGTTCCAAGCCCAAACCGCCACCGGAAAATTGAACGCTGAAATGATCCCAACCGGCCCAAGCGGGTGCCACATCTCGCGCATGTGATGGTCTGGCCGCTCCGAAGCGATCGTCAGGCCGTAAAGCTGGCGCGACAATCCAACCGCGAAGTCACAGATGTCGATCATTTCTTGCACTTCGCCCACACCCTCAGACAGGGGCTTGCCAGTCTCGATCGTTACCAACCGGCCAAGTTCATTCTTTTGGGCCCGCAGACAGTCTCCATACTGACGAACCAATTCGCCCCGCAGCGGCGCGGGCACGCTGCGCCAAGCAGCGAACGCCTGGCTTGAAGCAGCAATCGCCGCACGCGCCTGCTCCACACCAATCGCTTCCGGAAGCGGAAGAGCCGCGCCATCGATCGGTGAACGATGCTGGCCGTTGGCCTCAGGCACAAAAAGCCCCATCGCCAAAAGTGCCGCCCGCGCATCTGCCCCTGCATCCAACATCGCCATCGCCATCGCCTCGCCTGTATTTAAGCACCAATGGCGACAGCGGCGCTGTCAGCCCTCTCGCCGCCCACATTAGTGAGGTCCAACGCGCTTGCCCAGGCGATCGCTTTCCCGTGCCGCTTGCAGGCACCAAGGACCCAGAAAGCTATGCCATCGCCGCCCGTGCCTCGGCCTCCAGGTTTGCCATCGCGCTGCGCCAGGGGAATGGCCCGTGGCTGATGCGGGCAACACCGCGGGCCGCAAGCGCCGGCCGATCCGGCACCCCTGGCATCATCATGATGTTGACCGGCAGCGAGCAGGCCTTGCAAAGGGCTTCAATGAGATCGGCATGGACAAGGCCGGGCGCGAAAAACCCGCTCGCTCCGGCGGCCGCATAAGCCTCTGCCCGAAGGATTGCCGCATCGACCAAGGCGCTGTCGTGGCTGGCGCGCGGTGCCTTTAGGAAAAGATCACAGCGCGCGTTGATGAAGGCATCGACCCCGGCCCCAGTGCATGCCGCACGCATGGCCGCAAGCCGCGCGGCCTGAACGTCCGTGGCATAGAGCCCGGTGCCGCCGACAATCTGGTCCTCGAAATTGAACCCAATCACGCCGGCCGCAAGGGCCGCTGCCGTGTTGTGCGCGAGCGCATCGGGCTCCACCGCATAGCCGCCTTCGAAGTCGAGCGTTACCGGCAAGTCCGTCGCCGCCACAATCCGCGCCGCATTGGCAAGCGCGAGCGCCAGCGGCAGCGCTTCGGCATCTGCATAGCCGTGACTACCGGCAACGCTGGCGCTGCCGGTGGCGAGCGCAAAAGCCCCAGCGGCAGCAACCGCCTTTGCGCTGCCGGCGTCCCAAACGTTGAACAGCACCAGCGGCGTGCCGGCACGATGTAGGGCATGAAACTGATGGGCCTTGTCGGATCGGGATGTCATGGCGGGCTCCTGCTCAAGCCCCTTCCGATACCCGCCAGACCGGGTCGCGTCTCGCCGAAAACGGCCCCCCTCAACGCAAGCGCCAGCCCGTCCGGTGCGCCAAAGGGTGCGCCAAAGCGGCCGTTAGGCCGTTCTGAGCACTAAATCGAAGGATTAAAAACAGGGCGGAAAACCCAAGGCCCCCATGGCGCGCCCGAAGAGATTCGAACTCCCGACCCCCAGATTCGTAGCGGTTTCCAG
>JBMOEW010000063.1:0-10452 GCA_049314555.1 Caulobacterales bacterium | reverse complement strand
TCGGCGATCTTTAGCCAGATCAGCCCAAAGCGCGAATGTCGCGAATGCGTCCGCTTTCCTGCCGGCCTGATAAAAGTCAGCAGTGGCGATGACCCCACCGGTTCAGCCGGCGCGATCCTCCCCGCCTGAACGTCGTATTCCGGTTTCCGCTGCCGGCCACATAGGAGTTCACGGATCGGGGCAAGACCCACGGTTCCACTTTCCAGTCTTAACAGGTAATCCGAGGCTGGATCGTCGGTGTTAAAGGGCAGTCGCTGGCTCGCTCGCCCCGCTCACAATGGTAACGGCGTTGCTGAACGGCTTTGTTGAGGTTGGCGCACTAAGTGGCACCCGAATCGCCGCCAATCCGATTGCGTTCAGCCGTGCCGGCAGGCAGCGGCTCGCCGCGATCGACGTAGCGCCGTTCCGCCAAACCAGCGAACACAAAGCCGCCAACTACAGGCACAAGCCAAGGCCAAATCGTGATCACCGTTGCGTCCAAGTCTGGGAAGAGCTGACGCAATCCTATGCTTGCGAACGCCACGTGGGTTGCAATACCGGCGCCGACCATGCCGCCGATGTGTTCCTTCAGCCAGAAACGCGGATGCTCCGGCGGTTTGCGCCACATGCCGATGATGCCAAAGCCGATGAGAAAGCCGATGATGGAAACGCCGACGATAAAGTGCTGCTCAGCGATCAACCCCACCGCTATTGCGCCGGTCGCTGCGACGATGTTCAGCACGCCCACAGTCAGAAATGGCCCGCGCGTGTAGCCGTGCGAATCGCCCTTGAAACTTAGGGTGCGCTTGCCCATCCAAAGAGATGTGGCCGTAATTGTCAGAAGGTAGAACAGGAAAACGGCACCTGTCCATTGCCCGCGTGTTAGCGTCGTCAGCGTGAGCACTGCCGCCGTGATCAGCACGATCACCATCGTCCAGCCGTAAACACGCCCAGCCCCGCGATGCAATCCGCCGCCTTTGCGAGCGAACGCCGCGGTCCATAGCGATGCAAACGCAAGCGTGCCGACGCCGATATGCGACCAGCGTGCAATCTCATGTAGGATTTCCATTGTATTCCTCCGATCCAAACTCGGTTTTGTGCTGATCGATTAGTGCGTTCACAAACGCTTGCGTCGCCTTGGCGCGCGCAAGCCCAAGGCCCAGCGAGGCGCGATTGAAGAATGCGGCGCGACGCTCCTCCGCTGTCTGCGGCGCATCATCGTCCGGCACTTGATCCAATGCTGCGACCAATCCGTCCGCCTGCGCTTTCATCGTCGCCAGGAACTGGGCCGCTTCCACATCCGGCACGCGCACGAGAAAAATGAGCTGCGCATAAACCGCTGTGCGCTGCGCGGGCGAAACAGGTCCATTCTTTAGCCAGCGTCTCAGTTCCGCTTTTCCCTTCGCGGTCGTGCGATAGACGCGCTTATCCGGCCCGATCGGCGAGTGCGTCTCCTTGCCCGTCACCAGCCCTTGATCAGCCAGCCGATTGATCGTGCGATAGACCTGGCTCTGATCGGCGTTCCAGAAGAAGGAAAACACCTGGTCAAACCATTGCTTCACCTCATAGCCCGAGCGCGGCGTCTCGAGCGCCCCCAAAAGAATGTGGTCCAGAGACATTGGGCCTCACTATATGCATCATCCCATAGATACTATGGGCGTATGCATATAGATGCAAGCTCGAGAACGCGCCGCCAATTAACGGGCCGCAAATTCGGTCAACTTCCTGCGCCGCTTGTCGGACCAACGGCTTGACGAAAGGTAAGCATCCACTTACTGTTAGTTATGACTTACGAATTGACCCTCGACGCCCTCGCAGACCCAACGCGCAGAAAGGTGTTTGAGCGACTGAAGGCCGGCCCATTGCCCGTGGGCGAAATTGCAGCAGGCCTCCCTGTCAGCCGCCCCGCGGTTTCACAACACCTTCGGGTTTTGAAGCAGGCCGGCCTTGTTCACGACCAACAGCGCGGAACCGCGCGCCTGTACGCTATCCACAGACCTGGGCTCGCTGCCTTGCGTGATTGGGTTGAAAGTTTTTGGGACGAGCCGCTCGCCCATTTCAAAAACCATGCGGAGGGAAACAATGGAAAGAAATGACCTTGCCGCCATTTGCAAAACCATCATTGTGATTCGCCCTGCGTCGGAAGCCTTTGATATCTTCGTCAAAGAAATAGCGGCTTGGTGGCCGCTTCAGACGCACTCGATCGGTGCAGACAAAGGGAACACTGCGCCGATTTCGGTTGCGATCGAAGAGTTTGTCGGTGGCCGTATCTACGAAACAGGCGTCGACGGCAGCACATGCGATTGGGGAAAAGTCTTGGAATTCGAGGCAGGCAAGAGCTTGCGCCTACTCTGGCAACTTGGCCGCCCAGAATCCCTTGCATCGGAGGTTGTTGTGCACTTCGAACCGCTCGACAACGAAAGCTGCCGGGTTGTGCTGAGGCACGAGCACTGGGAGCGCCTTGGTGAGCGCGCCATCGAAGTGCGCGGGGGATATGAAGGCGGCTGGGACATCGTGTTCGGAAAACTCTACGCGGGGCGCGCCAACAAGGCCTAGGCGGCGAGCAGAATGCTGTAAGGCGATTTCCAGCCCGATGGACCTGGAAGTTCAAACGGCAGCCATGCGATCTCGTTCGCGTCGTTCCCCGTGAATGTCAGCAATATGTGATCTTTACTCCTTGCCCTGCAGGCTGGAACTCTCGGTTTGACTGTCCGGTCTGCTCGCAGCCGAAGAGGTGGCTTTATCGCCCAATCTCTAACAATTGACCGATCGGACAGGATGCGAACCCATTCACGACATTCGCGCTCCGGTTCGATCCGGCAGCAGATCGTCGATGGCGGTCGTAGTGCGCGGGCGCGCCGATGTCGGCTTTGTGTCCGAGCCGGGGCGGCGCAATCGGCACTACAGCATCAGCGAGCGGCGGGCAGGGCAGGCTTATTGCGACGCCGACACCTGGGCTGCGGGCGCTGACCTTAAAGAGGGGTCGTGGCGGCCAGCGTGGAGCGCATGGCTGCACCGTCAGCGGAGCGCTGCACTGCGTGCGCCGCCGCCTTTAGCCACCACGGATTTGGACTATCCAGTCTTGGGCGATGCGCCGGGCACATACGTCCATATGCGGCGAGCGCTGGCCGGCGAGACGGCGCGATCCCTTAGAGGCTGGCGAATGGGGCCAGGCGGCTGCTTGCAGCGGCGCGCTTCATGCCGGGCGTGTTGCAGCCGAAGGCGATCTCGCCGGTTTTGGTAACAGCGATAACCCCACCGTCGCCGCCAAGACGGGCCACATCGCCGATCAGGCCATCGACAGCTGCTTGAACGGGCGAAGCAAGGTAACGCATGCGGGAGGCGACATCCTGGGCACCGCCGGCCAAGATGAAATATTCTCCGGTTCCGGTGCAAGACACGGCGACGGTTTCATCCGCCCAGGTGCCAGCGCCGATTAAGGGCGTATCGCCTACCCGCCCAGCCAGCTTACCAAACAGGCCTCCCGTGGAGGTGGCGGCGGCCAAGCGCCCGCCTTGGTCCAAGGCGACGGCGCCCACGGTGCCGTGGTTACGCGCCGCGTCCACGAGGTCGGCTTCCTCTACGCCCGGTGGCAGGACATAGTAGCTGGCGGGATCGGCTACGAGGGCGTGGCCGTGGGTCTTGGCGAAGGCAAGGGCACCTTCCCCGGTCAACATCACATGGGCAGTGGTATCCATCACCGCGCGGGCCAGGCGGATAGGGTGCACAACGCCGGGTACCGCTGCCACGGCGCCTGCCCGCCTGCGCGCGCCGTCCATGATTGAGGCATCGACTTCGACATGGCCTGAAGTCGAAGCCGCCGAGCCGCGCCCGGCGACATAAAGGCCAGAGGCTTCCATTTCCGCCACGGCCTCTTCGACGACATCCAGGGCGGTTGCTCCGGCTTCTAGCCGCAACACACATCGCCGGACCAATTCGTCCAGATGCTGAATCGCGCGGGAGTAGTCGCGACCGGGTTCGACGCCGGCGCCGCCGTGCAGGGCGATCGCCCAGGTTGCTTGGCTGCTCATCGGCCGATCCTTCTGACCTGGACGCGCACGGGCTCGATCGAGAAGGCGACCGCCCCGATGGTGTATCGTCCGTCCCCTGAGGGATCGTCGCCGTAGGCCCCCCAGCTTTGCGGTGTTTCTTCAAAGACATAGCGAACGCCTTGGCCATTTGCGCCAAACGAGACGCGCTCCAGTCGATCGCTGACTCGGTTGTCCAAAAGCTCCACGCCCAAGGCGTCTTCCAATCCATCGTTCGGGATCGCCATTCCGGCGCCGGATTGTGCGACATGGCTGTAGTAGCCATCTTCCGGGTCGATTCGCTCGCGGCTTTGGGCCGGCGTGATCACGAGATCAGCAAGGTTGATGGTATCGCCGGTTGCAAGATGGCTGAGCGCGATGCCTGTTACGGCGAAGCGGCCGCTGTGAGCAGGAACCTGGGCTGCGCGGGCGTCGAGCACCGTCACGCCGCCGACTCCAGCCACGAAGGCAGCATTGGCTGCCAGATCGACCACCAGGGCCGTGTCTTCGTCGACGCCAAAACCGATGCGTTGCGGCGGGGGGACCTCGGCCAGGGCCCGCGCCAGTCGGCCCAAGCGGGCCTTGCGGTCAAAGTGCTGATCGACGAGGCCCAAACGGAAAAAGCCAAGGCCAGGCGCCAGCATCAGCGCGCCGCCGTCCATTGCGCTTTCGGTAGCGTCGCCGTTGAGCAAAGGCTCTGTCAGGGCCGCGAGGCTATCGCCGCGGGCGATCATCGCGGAACTCATGATGGCGGCACCGGCGCTGGTGCCGCCAACCGTTGCGCCGTCGGCCAAGCGGGCGCGGATGGCGGTGAGCATGGGGGTAGGCGCGCCGTCTTCGGACAGAAGGGTTGCGGTGATGCGGACCTGGTCGCCGCCGGTGAACCAGATGCCTGCGGCGGATCTAATCTTGGCAATTTCGTCCGGATCTGTAGCGTTTCGGGCCCAGGCGCGTTCATCCGTTGCCGGAGTATCTTCGTCATCCATGACGGCCAACCGGACAATGTCGATCCGGTCCGCGCTGACGCCATAGGCGGCCAGGGTCTCGATATAGGATTGAGCGGACTGGGCGGGCTCACCGGATGCTGCCGGGATCACGGCCACGCGGCCCTGCTCTCCAAGCCTTTCGACGAAGGCGCGGTGGATTTCGGCATTGTCGCGGGACACGGCGCCGCCGGCAATGACCAATCGTCCGGGTTCGGCGTAAGCCGTTCCTGCAAGGGCTAGGCCCAATAGGGCAGAGATTGCACTCCTGCGCATCGTATTTCTCCTCAAGTATAGCCGATGGCGTGGGCGATCAGAACCGCTGCGCTGCTCATCAGCATCAAGACCACAATGGGCTTCCAGACAAAGCGCAGCCAGGTGACCCAGTCGAGGCGGGCGGCGGCGAGGCAGCCCATTAAGGCGGCGGAGGCTGGAGTCATCATGTTGGTGAAGCCATCTCCAAACTGGAACGCCAGAACCGCGGTTTGGCGCGTTACGCCAGAGAGGTCCGCCAAGGGTGCCATTAGTGGCATGGTGAGCGCTGCTTGTCCGGATCCGGACACAATCGCCAGATTCAACACGCTTTGCACCGCCAGCATGCCCCAGGCAGCGGCCCAGTCGGGCAGGGCCGCGGTAAAGCCCGCAGCGGCGTTCAGGGCGGTGTTCAGCACGGTGAACGCGTCTGGATCATCGCCGCCCAGCATGGCGACGATGCCTTTGGCGGCGGCCACGACGAGGGCTGCGGGCACCATTTGCGTGGCACCTTGGCGGAAGGCTTCGACGAGGTCATTGCCCTTCAACGCATTCAAGCGGAAGAGGCGCGCGATGACGCCAACGGCGATCCCCAAAATTAGAAACTGACCGGCGATTTCGGCGAGGTAATAGCCTTGCGTGGTAACGCCCCAGGCGACCCAGCCGATTCCGACGGCGACGCCCATAAGAATGAGCCAATCGCCGAAGCCCAATCGTCCGTCTACGGCGATGCCTGCCGCTTCGGCGCGCAGGCGTTCATCAGAGCGGAAGGCATGCGAACTTTCGGGCTTGAGGCGCACGCCACGGGCATAGCGCCACACAAAGAGCGCCCCTGCTGCGGTGAACAAACTCCAGCATGCAATGCGGAAGCCCATGCCGGACAGGACCGGCAAATCGGAGATGCCTTGCGCGATGACCAGGCTGAAAGGATTCATCCAACTTGTGGCAAAGCCCACTTGCGTTGCGGCATAGGTGCAGACCACTGCCGTGATGCTGTCATAGCCCGAGCGGATCAGGGCAGGCGTGACGATCAGCACAAAGACGATCGCTTCTTCGCCCATGCCGAACACGGCGCCGCCCAGCGAGAAGGCGAAGAACAGGATTGCAGGCAGCGCGTCGTTGCCGGCCTTCGGTGCGCCGAATTTGTCGTAGAGGCTTGCATGCAGCGCGCGTTCCATTGCGCCGGTGCGCATAATCACGCCGAAGGCACCTCCAGTGATCAGCAAAAACGCCATTAAGCCGATCGTGGCGCCGTAGCGGTCGCCGGAGACAAGGCCTTCAAAGAGAAAGCCTGCCAGGCCTGCCTGATTTTCATCGCCGAACAGCAATGGCGCAGGCTGCGGTCCAGAGGCCGCCTCGTAACTTCCTGCGACGACTTGGCTGCGGCCATTGTCAGCCTCGGCTACAGCGAAGCGACCGGGGGTGACGAACCACGTTGCGACAAACGCCAAAAGCGCGAGGGCCAAGAGTATGAGGTAGGCGTCCGGCGTGCGAGAAGCGCTTGGCGCCGGCGGCGGGGGAGACATGCTCATGTTGTGCGCCTTGGGGCAAGGCAGGCGACGCCAGGGTTCGCCTGGCGTCGCCGCGGAGGACGGGCAGTTTAGAAACTATGCGAGAACCGCAGGCTCACAAAACGGCCAAGGCTATCGTGGTTGATATTGTCCACGTTTGCGCTAGTGCCGAGGACCAGCGGCGGCTCCTCGTCCAATAGGTTTTGGACATTCAGCCGGATTGTGGAGGCAGGCGTTACCTCGAAGCTCACGCTTGCGTCGAAGACAAGCCAGGAGTCCACTTCCACGATGGCGTCGGCGGGCAAGCCCACTGCCGCCAATGTGCGTGGAGCCGGATCATCCTCATACGAGCTTGTGTAGTTCGCAGCAAGCGAAGCGCCCCAACGATCGCCGCGCCAGCGCAGGCGAACATCCGCCAGCACTTCCGGGTAACGGAACGTGCCGGCGAGACTTTCCACCGCGGCGCTGGAGGAGGATTTGCGATCAAACTCCAACAGATAGGTCACGTCCGCCAGGAGGCTAAACGTTCCATATTCGGCGGTTTCCCAATACTGGGTGTAGCTTGCATCCAATCCGGAGGTGCGTTGGAAGCCCAGGTTGGTGAGTTGGAAATGGGCGTCTGTGACGAAGCCGCGGTCCACTTCCAGGCCCGGCGAGCCGGTGGGCAAAAGCCCAGGGGCAACAACCGGGAACGCGCCGGCCAGCGCGCGGCGTATGAAGTCATCTTCGTCGATGCCGACCAGGTTTTCGTGTTCGATGTTCCAGTAGTCGAGGCTGAAATCAATGTCCTGGTGCGGACGGAACAGGAACCCGACGCCCCAGCTTTCGGCTTCTTCTGGCTGCAGGTTCGGGTTTGCGACGTCTTCCGACAACAGGGCTCGGCCACTGGCGGTCGCGCTGTTGTTGCAGGCTTGCGGCGTAATACGGCAATTCACGGTGTAGCTGGACAACAGTGTGCCCGCCCCAGCTTCTGCGATGGAAGGGGCGCGGAACGAGGTCGACCAGTTGCCCCGCACGATGAAGGCGTCGTTTGGTGCAAAGCGGAATGCGACCTTCGGGTTAAAGTCGCCGCCGAAGCCGTCATACTCGTCGTAACGGCCAGCCAATTGCACTTCGAATGTGTCCGACAACGGAACATAGAGCTCGGCGAAAGCGGCGTAAGCGTCGCGCTCGCCCACCGCGGAGGTGGAACTGAAGCCCAAGATCGGTTCCGGGTTGCGGAAGGTTGCGCGGGCTTCGCCGGCGGGCGCATCGTTCAGTTCCTCGCGACGCCATTCAGCGCCGAAGGCGGCCTGAACGGTGCGACCATTGAAGCTGAAGAGGTCGCCTGTGGCCGCGAAATCGGCCACCCATAGGCGGGATTCCCCGGTGCGCTCGGCGGTGGTGCGGATCGCTGCGTCAACGCCGGCTGCTTGCTGGTCTTGGCCGCTGAAGGGGTTATACCACAGGGTGGTGCGGCCCAGGCTTTCGCAGGTTTCGCCAAAATAGCGGGCGGTGGGTCGCGAGGGCGTCACATCCCAGCGCCGAACCCGACTGCCGTCTGTGCACAGATTGCCCAAATTGGCATCGTAGAAGCGCTCGGAGAGAACCAGGCCGCTCAAGCCGCGCTGGGTGCGGTCATTGCCGCCGTAGAGCAGGCTTGCGTCGATCTCCCAGCCGTTGTCGAGTTCAAACTCCAGGCCACTGGTGAAGCGGAACGAAGTGCTTTCGACCTCCACGGCGCGGGGCTCTGGAAATTTGCCCCAGGCGAAGATCGGGAAACGGAAGAACGAGGAGAAGTTGGTGACACGGGCCTCGGCATTGATGTCAGCAATCAAGGCGGCGGGCCAATTGGGATTTTGAGGATCGATGGGGGCACGGGAGAAGTTCGCGGGTGAGCTCGTCCCCCGGCTTTCCGTGCGCTGAACGATCAGTTCGTTGTACCACTCGAGGCCGCCGCCGAAGCGGTAGCGATGGGTAAGAAGGCCGCCATAGCTTTCCAGGGCGTCGTTGGTGGAGACGAAGTCATTGTTGTCGACTTCGCAGAACTCGCCCAAACTTCCCGTGCCGAAATCTGGCGACGCGCAGCCGCCGTCTGCAGGCTCTTCGGTTTGGTCAAGCCGCATCAAGAAGAGATCGTTGAAGCTGGGGAAGAAGCCTTGTTGGCTGGGGCGCACGCTGTCTTGCGAGATGGCGCGGTCGCGATCGAAAAGGGCGTTGCGCTGGAAATAATCGCCGACAGCCATGATTTGATGGCCGCCAAATTGGCCGCCCCACACGGCGTTCAGGTTGATGCGGCCTTCGTCGGTGTCGGCGGTAGAGTCGCCATAGGAGGCGCTGACTTCAAAGCCCTCGAAGTCTTCCCGCAGCACGATATTCACTACTCCGGCGATGGCGTCTGCACCGTAGAGGGCGGAGGCGCCGTTGGGGAGCACCTCGACCCTCTCAATGGCGGCGGCCGGGATGGAGCCGGTGTCGATGAAGCTTTGCTGGCCCAGCGCAAAGGCACTGACAGAAGCGCGGCGGCCGTTGACCAGGGTTAGGGTGGAGCTTGCGCCCAAGCCGCGCAGGGACACCGCGGAGGAGCCGACGGGGGTGTCGCTGGACAGGGCACCGGCGGTGGAGGTGGAGAAGGTGCCCGCGCCGCCTGAGGTGACGGTCAGATCGCGGAAGATGTCGCTGGTTTCGGCGGCACCGCTTTCTAGGATCTGCTCGCGGGTCACGGTCAGGGCTTGGACCGCGCCGTCTTGGGCGGCACCGGGAATTCGCGAGCCGATGACGACGATCGCCTCTTCGTCAGCGGGCACTTCTTCGGTTTGGGGCGGCGGCGTGAGCGTGGGTTCCTGCGCAAAGGCGGGGCCCGCCAAGGGGGCCCAAGCGGCACCGCACAGCAACAGAGCCAAAGATCCGCCAAAACGATGACGGCGGGATGGAAGCATAGGGTTGGACATTCAAAGTTCCCCCGAGACAAGCTGAGGACGGCCGGCACACAGCCAGCGGAAACGGTCGCGTTTTGGTTAGCGGCGGCGGGACGCTGTCGCAAAGCTGCGGGCGCGCCATTGCGGCGCTACCATTCGAAATCACAGGTGACAGGTCATTACGCTTGATCAAGGGCGCACGGTGCGCAGCCCTGACCGCGTCAATCGGTCTGGTTACCGCGTCTCAGAGCGACGCTTTACCCCGCCGGGGAGGGGCTCATTCGTTGAACCAGTCCTTCAGATGGAACTGAACGGACCGGAGCACGAGAATTTGATGTTGGCTCCGCATTTGGAGATCGTCTCATTGGACCCGACAAGCTGTCAAGACGGGACGTGCTGTTGACCTGAGCTATGAAAACTCCTCCAAAAATGGGTAGGATCCGTGGCCAGGAGTTGGGCCATAAAGAAGAGCAGGTTCAGCGAAGAGCAGATCGTCGCAATCGTCAAGGCGTAGGAGGCCGGCGCGAAGACGGCCGATGTCTGCCACAAGCACGGGATCAACGACGCGACCTTTTTCAAGTGGAAGGCCAAATACGGCGGCATGGACGTACCCATCCGCCGAGACACGCCTTGCCAGCTTGTCTCCGATCAGGTCGATTGGGTCTAAGGACTGGTCTGCGAGTGTGCTCTGAGACCGGTCGTTAAGCGGCCGGATCGGCGGCTTTCGCAGAGGTGGCTTCTGCCCCAAGCTGTGAATTGCGCTGTGGTCGGCGGCGAAATCTGGGACCCGACATGTGTGGAC
>JBMOEW010000062.1:0-10792 GCA_049314555.1 Caulobacterales bacterium | reverse complement strand
ACGGCGGCATGCTGATCGCTTGATCTCCCGCCAAAGAAGGCGAAAGGCGAAAGGCAAAAAGCGAAAAGCGAAAAGCGAAAGACGCAAGACGAAAGACGCAAGACGAAAGACGAAAGACGAAAAGCGAAAGGCGAAAGGGGAGTGGCGAGCGACTGTTGGCCATCCCTGTCCCAGGCAGGCCGCCCCCGCGACGCCCTGCCGCGCGACCGGCTGCCACATTTCTCCGCTTGGAAATCTCTGTTCATCTCAGGTTCAACAGGCAGGCGGTGCCATGTCCGCCGAAAAACAAACAGACAAGACGGTTTGTTTTAGCGGTTCGCGAAGCCGGAAGCATCGCCCTCCATCCTCAGGCCAGGGAGGTTATGTTGAAAATCGAGTTCTTGCCGTCTGGGGATCGACCAGACCAGCGCCCGACCTACAAACAGATCATCACCGCGGACGCCGTGCCAGCCCCACAGTGGCTTGTTGACGATACGGTGCCCGATCTCGGCACACAGCCGATCCCGGCCACCAATTACACGAGCCAAGAGTTTTACCAAAAAGAGGTCGAGAAGGTCTGGCTAAAGTGCTGGCAGATGGCCTGTCGGGAAGAAGAGATTCCCCAGGTCGGCGATTATCTCATCTACGAGATTGTCGGCCGCTCGCTGCTGATCGTCCGGACCGCCCCAAATGAGATCAAGGCGTTGTAGAATGTTTGCCTCCATCGCGGTCGCAAGCTGGAGACCCATGCAGGCTGCAAGAAGCGGTTTCGGTGTACCTTCCACGGATGGGAATGGAATGCCGATGGCTCGTTCAGGCACAACCCGTTCGCCTGGGATTTCCCGCAGTTGGAGCCCGAAAAGCTTAGTTTGCCGGAAGCAAAAGTGGGGCGATGGGGTGGCTTTGTTTTCGTCACCTTCGATCACAACGCCCCCCGGTTAGAGTCTATTCTTGATCCGATCCCAGAGCATTTCAAAGACTATCACTTTGAGGATCGCTACATCGCCGTCCACGTGGCAAAGAAGTACCCTGCCAATTGGAAGGCGACAGCCGAAGCCTTTATGGAGAGCCACCACAGCGTGGCGACACATCCCCAGTTCATGCCGTATCTGGGCGACGCGAACTCCGGCTATGACGTCTTCTCAGACTACACCTCGCGCCAACTGACCGCGATGGCGGTGCCAAGCCCGTTCATTGACGGTTCGGGGCTGTCCCAAACGGACATCCTCACGGCGATGTTGGAAAGCTCTGGCCGGTTGAACTCTGGCGAACGCGCAGAAGTGCCACAGGGTCAATCAGCCCGCGGCTTTGCCGCTGCCCAGCAACGCGCGGCGTTGGCGGCAGAAGATGGCTACGACTACACCGCCGCGTCCGACGCTGAAATTCTCGATCCACTGCTCTACAACGTGTTCCCAAACATGAGTTTTTGGGCCGGTTACAGCCCAAACATCATCTACCGTTGGCGCCCGGACGGCGTCGGTTCCGCGATTATGGACATCTATATTCTCAAGCGGGTGCCCAAAGGGCAGATGCGCCCACGACCCGCGCCAGTGCATTGGCTGGCCGATGACGAACCCTTCAGCGCGGCATCAGAACTCGGTGCGCTCGGCGGCGTATTCGATCAAGACATGGCGAACCTGCCGTACGTGCAAGAGGGGCTTGCCATGATGGGCTCGGAAATTCCCGTGCATTTTGCTCAATACACGGAGATTAGGTTGCGCCACCTCCACCAGATATTGAAAAAACATATCGAGGCGTGAGGCCAGCCGGCCTCACTTGTTCCGGCGCTTCTGGGCAAAACAGAGCCGGTAGCGCGTACGCAGAGCGCCCCCTTTAAGCGGCTGCGTGCGCGTCATGCTCATGTGCCGCCAGGAAGCGCTCGGCCTCCAGCGCCGCCATGCAGCCAAGCCCGGCCGCCGTCACCGCCTGGCGAAACGTCTCGTCCGCCACGTCGCCAGCGGCAAAAACCCCGTCCACGCTCGTGCGCGTGCTGCCGGGCTCGACCACGATATAGCCGTTGGCCTTCATCGCCACTTTGCCCTTGAAGATCTCGGTTGCTGGCGCGTGTCCGATCGCCACAAACACCCCGTCCGTTGGCCGCGTGCTGTCTTCGCCCGTATTCACATTGCGCAGCCGCACCCCGGTCACCCCCTTCGGCGATCCGCCGCCCAAAATCTCTTCCACCGTATGGTTCCAAACCATCTCCACCTTCGGGTGCTTGAACAGCCGATCCTGCAGGATGCGCTCTGCGCGCAACTCGCCGCGCCGGTGGATCAAGGTCACTTTGGTGGCAAAATTGGTGAGGTAAAGCGCTTCCTCAACCGCGGTGTTGCCGCCGCCCACCACCACAACCTCTTTCCCGCGATAAAAGAAGCCATCACAGGTCGCGCAGGCCGAAACCCCAAACCCACAGAACCCTTGCTCAGTGGGGATCCCCAGCCACTTCGCGCTGGCCCCTGTGGCGATGATCACGGCGTCGGCGGTGTACACTTGGCCCCCATCACCGATCATCTCAAACGGCCGCTTGGCAAAATCGACCCGCACGATCACGTCGTCGATCAAGTCCGTGCCCACATGCTTGGCTTGCGCGCGCATCTGCTCCATCAGCCACGGCCCTTGGATCACATCCGCAAAGCCTGGATAGTTTTCCACATCGGTCGTGATGGTCAGCTGCCCACCGGGCTGGATCCCCGCGATCAACATCGGCTGGCGCATCGCGCGCGCCGCGTAGATAGCCGCTGTATAGCCCGCAGGGCCAGACCCAATGATAGCAACGGGAGCATGTTTCGGGGCGGGCATCGGCGCGAATCCTTCTGAATCGCCCCAAAGATAGGCACGCTTTCGCCCCCGCGCTACGCCCGCGCCGCCATCATGCTCACCAGCGTTTGCGCAATCCGGTCCGCTTCCAGCAGCGGCTCATAGGTCCACTGCTCGAGCTCCCCCAGATAGGGCCGCGCGCACCCGCGCTCATATAGGCCCTGGTGGAACACCGCGAGCTTGCCCGCCTGCCCATCCACCGGAACAATCAAAACCGGCTTGCCGGTGGCGCAGGCTTCCGCAGCCATATTCACGCTGTCTGCCGTCACCAGCAGCGTGTCCGCCGCAGCGAGCAGCGCGAAATAGGGATTGTGGCCCTCGCCATCGAAGTAGAGCGCCGCTTCTGGCTTCAGGAGGCGCTGAAACACTGCCCGCGCTCTGGTGCCGGTGCGTCGAGACAGCGTCACCAGAAGCGCCGCGTTATGCAGGGCCTTCAGTCGCAGCAGGTCCCGCGCGATGATCTCTGCCCGTTTTGCACTGATATTCTGGCGTTTTGAGCGCCCCCCGATCAACACCGCTATCCGCGGGGAGGGCAGGCTGTTCAAGTCGATCTGATAGCCCGTAGCCTCTTGTAGGATCCGCCCTGGCGTCACCCTGTGCAGCGCGCCAAGCGTTTGCAACACGTTGGGCCCTTCCAGTTCGTCGTGGCTGGGCGGGCATACCAGGTTAAACTCCCGCGCGTTGATCCGCGGGTCCTGCAGCTGCACCACCAGGGTGCGCCCGTTGGACCATTCCTTGACGCCCATCGAGTAAGGAATGGATTGGCGCCCACAGCCGATCCAAACGTCTGGCCAGGGGGCTGCCAGCGTGTCCGATCCAACGCTCAAGGCCGCCAAAGGGGCAGGAACGAACCCAGGGTGCAGCCACCGCCACGGCGAGCGCAGCGCCACACGCTTCACGACGATCAGCGCGTCCGTGCGCCGTGCGAGCGCCTCTGCAAGCCCTAAGGCCTGGCCCTCTATCCCCGCGCGCCCGTCACTCACCGCCCAGATCCTGAGCGGCTCGGCGCGGCTGAACCCGACCGGCCGAGGCGCTTGGGTCAAATCCAGCGAACCTTCAAGATCTCATAAGATTTCGCGCCGCCCGGTGCCGTCACCTCAATGACGTCGCCTTCTTCTTTACCAATCAAGGCGCGCGCAATCGGCGAAGTGATCGAGACTTTGCCCGATCGCACATCGGCTTCATCTTCCCCGACGATCTTGTAGACGGCTTCACCATCGGTATCCTCGTCCAAGACCGTGACCGTCGCGCCAAATTTGACCGACTTACCAGACAGACGAGACACATCAATGATGTGCGCCCGTGCGAGCTTGTCTTCAAGCTCTGCCACACGGCCTTCAATGAAGCTCTGCCGCTCTTTCGCGGCATGATATTCAGCATTCTCCGACAGGTCGCCGTGGGAACGAGCCTCAGCGATCGCCGCGATCACGGCGGGGCGTTCTTCTGTCTTCAATCGCTTGAGCTCGGCGTCGAGGGCGGCATAGCCCTCGGCGGTCATGGGCACTTTGTCCATTTTGTATGAGCTTTCGTCCGTATTTAGGTGTCAAGGATGTGCGCGGGCGGGGCAATCCGTCAAGCGTAAGCCTGCAATGGGCGAACGCCCAACGCCCCGGTCTTCAATCGGCGAATCGCCATCACGGAAGCCCGGGCCCCAGATACTGTCGTATAATAAGGGATGTTTTGTGACAGGGCAGTGCGGCGAATAGAGAAACTGTCTCGGTAGGCTTGGGCCCCTTCTGTGGTGTTGAACACGAGGTGGACATGACCGTCGATCATTTCGTCAACGATATGGCGCCGGCCTTCTGCCACCTTGTTGATCCGCTCCACAGGCAAACCGGCCTGGGCGAGGTGGGCGGCTGTACCGCTGGTTGCGATCAAGGTAAAGCCCAAGCCGATCAGGTCGCGCCCGATATCCACCATGGCGGCTTTGTCATGCTCTCGGACCGAGATGAAAACGCACCCGGCGGTGGGCAGGCTTTGGCCGGCAGCGGTCTGGCTTTTGGCGAAGGCCGCCTCAAACGTAACATCAAGCCCCATCACTTCGCCCGTTGAACGCATTTCCGGCCCCAGGATCGGATCGACCCCCGGGAACCGCGCAAACGGGAAAACAGCCTCCTTCACGGCCACATGCCCCCCGGTCAGCTTCACGAGCGAAAGCGCCGACAGGGGCTGCCCGGCCATCACCTTGGCAGCGGCAGCAGCAATCGGCACCCCAATCGCCTTGGCCACAAACGGCGCCGTGCGCGACGCCCGCGGATTGGCCTCCAGCACGTAAATGTCGTCACCCTTGACCGCAAACTGAATGTTGATCAGCCCTTTGACGTGCAGCGCGAGAGCCATTTTCTTGGTCTGGGCCTCGATTTCAGCGATCACCTCTTGCGACAGCGAATAGGGCGGCAGCGCGCACGCACTGTCTCCAGAATGGATCCCCGCTTCCTCGATGTGCTCCATTACGCCAGCCACAAACACCGACTGCCCATCGCAGAGCGCATCGACGTCCACCTCAATTGCATTGTGCAGATAGCGATCCAGCAACACGGGGTGTTCGGCGGAGGCCTTCACCGCCTCCGTCACATAGCGCATGAGGCCCGCCTCATCGTGCACGATCTCCATCGCCCGTCCACCCAACACAAACGAGGGCCGCAGCACCAACGGAAACCCGATCTCGCGGGCCACCGCCATCGCCTCGTCCGCCGACCGCGCCGTCCCATTCACCGGCTGCTTCAGGCCAATGGTGTGCAATAGCTTTTGGAAGCGTTCGCGATCTTCGGCGATATCGATGCTTTCCACGCTCGTACCAAGGATGGGGGCCCCCTCGGCCTCCAACGGTGCGGCGAGCTTCAGCGGCGTTTGCCCGCCGAACTGCACGATCAGGCCCATAACCGTCCCGCACGCCTGTTCGACGTGCAGAATTTCCAGCACATCTTCCGTGGTCAACGGCTCGAAATACAGCCGGTCAGAGGTGTCATAGTCCGTGCTCACCGTTTCCGGGTTGCAGTTGACCATGATGCTTTCCACGCCGAGGTCGGCGCAGGCAAAGGCCGCGTGACAGCAGCAATAGTCAAACTCAATGCCCTGACCAATCCGGTTTGGCCCGCCCCCCAGAATAACGATCTTCTGGCGATCGGAAGGCTCCGATTCACACACCGGCAAGCCCGCGAACGGGAACTCATAGGTGGAATACATGTAAGGCGTTGCCGCCCTGAATTCCGCAGCGCAGGTGTCGATCCGCTTGAACTGCGGCCGCACCCCAAGCCCGTGGCGCGCCGATCGCACCGCCACTTCGCTAAGGCCGGTCAAGGCAGCAAGGCGCGCATCGGCAAAGCCCATGGCTTTCAGCGCCCGCAGGCCTTCCGCACTGACTGGCAGCCCGTTTTCCCGCACCCAGGCTTCCACCGCAACGATCTCGCCAATCTCGCGCACAAACCAGGCGTCATAGCCGCTCGCCGCGCAGATCTCGTCCACGCTTAAGCCGCGCCGCAGCGCCTCGCCCACCACCAAAATGCGATCCGCCCGCGGCGACACCAACCGCGACCGCACAGCACCCCGCCCGCCGTCTTCATCGCCCGCGCCAAGCTCTGGCATGTCCTCAAGGCCCATCAGCCCGATATCCAGCGACCGCAGCGCCTTTTGCAGGCTTTCAGCGAACGTGCGCCCGATCGCCATCGCTTCGCCCACCGATTTCATGGACGTCGTCAGCGTCGGGTCGGCCCCCGGATAGCGCTCGAACGCAAACCGCGGAATCTTGGTCACCACATAGTCGATGGTGGGCTCAAAGCTCGCCGGCGTTGCCCCGCCGGTGATGTCGTTTTGGATTTCGTCCAGCGTGTAGCCAACCGCCAACTTCGCCGCGACCCGCGCAATCGGAAACCCGGTGGCCTTGGACGCCAGCGCAGAAGACCGCGACACCCGCGGGTTCATCTCAATCACAATCATTCGGCCGGTCTTGGGATCGACGGCAAATTGCACATTCGATCCGCCGGTTTCGACCCCAATCTCGCGCAGCACCGCAATGCTGGCGTTGCGCATGATTTGGTATTCCCGGTCGCTCAAGGTGAGCGCCGGCGCAACCGTGATCGAATCGCCCGTGTGCACGCCCATCGGGTCAATGTTTTCGATGGAACACACGATAATGCAGTTGTCCGCGCGATCGCGGACCACCTCCATCTCATACTCTTTCCAGCCCAACAGGCTTTCATCGATCAAGATCTGCCCCACGGGAGAGGCATCGATCCCGCCCTTGGCGATGGCTTCAAACTCATCGCGATTGTAGGCAATGCCGCCGCCTGTGCCAGCCAGCGTGAAGGCAGGCCGGATAATGGCGGGCAGCCCCACCACGTCCAAAGCCTTCATCGCCTCCATCAGGCCCATTGCTTTGTCATAGACAGGCGTTTGCCCCGGCTTCGACAAAAGCGGCGACGACGCGATGGCTGACCGCGGGCTCTCAAGCCCGATATGATCCATTGCGGCACGAAACTTCTGCCGATCCTCTGCTTTTTCGATAGCGTCTGCCTTCGCGCCGATCATCTCAACGCCAAACTTTTCAAGCGTTCCGTCTGCATGCAGGGAAAGCGCGGTGTTCAGCGCCGTCTGCCCTCCCATGGTGGGCAGCAGCGCGTCGGGGCGCTCGGCCTCAATGATTTTGGCCACAAATTCTGGCGTGATCGGCTCGATGTAGGTGGCGTCGGCCAAGCCTGGATCGGTCATAATCGTTGCCGGGTTGGAGTTCACCAGGATCACCCGGTAGCCTTCCTCTTTCAGCGCTTTGACCGCCTGCACCCCGGAATAATCAAACTCGCAGGCTTGCCCGATCACGATTGGCCCCGCGCCGATAATCAGGATCGAGGAGATGTCTGTACGTTTCGGCATGAGCGCGCATTCCAGCCTTCGCGAACCAGGGGACCCCCAAAAGGACCCCCAGCGCAAAATCGCGCGTGTCTAGGGCAAGGGGGCAGGGGATGCAAGGGCGCATGGCCTGTGGTATCATCCCTCGATGTCTGAGCTTTATGACCAAGACTACTGGACCTGGACCAAGCGGCAGGCCGAAGCCCTGCGTCGCCGTTCAGGAAACGAGCTCGATTGGGACCGCTTGGCGCAGGAGCTCGAATCATTGGGGGCCAATGAAGAGCGAGAACTGCAGGCCTGTTTTGTCGTGCTTCTCGCCCATCTGTTGAAGTGGTCTTACCAGCCGGAACGGCGCTCCCGGAGTTGGGAGAACACCATCGCCAACCAGCGCGACGAGATCGCTGACCATCTGGCGCGAAATCCTGGCCTGAAGAGCGCAGAGGATGACCTCTTTGCCCGGGCTTATGTTTTGGCGCGGCGCGAGGCCTCCACCGAGACAGACTTGGACGTGACAGTGTTTCCTCAAGAGCCGCCGTTTGCGCTGGCGCAAGCGAAAGACCTGGCCTGGATGCCGGAGGAAGCAGGGGGTTAGCGCGACGGCGCTTCCGGAAACCGCTCGCCCTCCGCGGTCAACGCCAAGCTCGTCTCAATATAGAGACGAGTGACCCCTGCGCTCTTGAATGCGTTGTGGATGGCGAAGACCTCATCCACGGTCAGCGCCTGCGACAGCCGCAGCCACAGGCACATTTGCTGAGGGCGAACGCCTTCAGGTTGATAAGTCGCGATGACGGCAGGAACTCCTTCCAAAACTTCGTTCATTGTCGAAAAGGCGGAGACACGCGGCGGTATCGTGGGACGAGGCGTTGGCTGTATGCCGAGAGGCGGCGGCGGGGGCGGCATGAGGCGCGCGCTGAGATCGAAGTTTAGATCCATAATGCGCCCCCGAGAAGCGATGTGAAGCTCAAAAGCAGCAACGTCCTTTTGGACCCAAATGAAGGCGTCGAACCACTAGCACCCCGGGCACTCAAAGCCCCCCTCAAACGGAGCGGGTTTGGCATCCTCATGCCAAATTGGTCGTTCAGAAATCCTCACACATTGGCAATTCAGGTGGAACGCCTCGAATTGAATCACCCGCGGATCATCCCAGCGGTTCAGATACGCCGTGTCCGGCGCGCAGGCAGCGAGGACCCCAAGCGAAGGCGCAACCAGAAAAGTTAAGGCCAAGCGCATTTAACGATCCTGGGCCATGTGGAACACGCCAATAACCTCAAAAGTCGTGTCGTCAAAAAGAATAGACAAGGATGTAGGGGGCTGTCCGCACCGAAAGCTCACGCGTGCCCGCAACGCGCCCCGGCCTGCCGATGTCTCCGAGGCGCTCCATCATCATGGCCGCTTCGCGGATGCGCCGCATGATCAGCTTCGGTTTTGCGGAGTCAAATTCGCCAAGCCAGGCGCCATGCGTTTCCAGGTCCGCGAGCGCGGTAGCCCGCCACCGCACCGTGAAACGGTTCACCCGTTGAACCGTTCGAAAAACGCCTCCACCTCCGCGTCGGTCGCCAGCGGGCCAGGGTTGGCCAGCCGCGCTTGCACCTCCGCCATTTGCGCGTCAGTCAAGCCCTCATTGGGGTGCAGATCGCCGTGAAAGAGCATCTCAAGGATTGCCCCGATCTCCTCGCGTCGATCGGCTGGCAAGGCCTCTAAGGCGGCAGTGACTTGCTCAAACTTTCCCATTCAAGCAAGTTTGCCACATGCACGGCGCGCGCAAAAGCGCCGAGTGGATAGAAATCGGCAAATGCGAAGGCCTCACCCCACCCGCCATGGTGGATTTAGATGGTTCTCGCCCGCAAACATCAACAGGATCGTGTGCCCGTCGGGATCAAGCACCCGCGCCTCCCGCCACAGCCAGCTTTGGTCCACCGGCAGGCTCACCGCAAAGCCCTTGGCAATCAGCCCCGCCACAAAGGCATCGAGTGCCTCTGCGCTCTCAAACACGATACCCACCTCCGCAGCGGGCGTGATAGGCCCCTCATGACCATGGATCGACAGCGTCGCTCCGCCAATATTGAAACGGCAGTAGTGCGCGGCGTCCACCAACAGCTCAAATCCAACGCCCACATAGAACGCCTTGGAGCGGCCAATATCTGAAACGTCGATCGTCACATGGGCAAGGCGCATACGTGTAAGTCTATCAGATCGCCGCCCAACAAGGCAGCATAACTTCAAGGCAATGGGCATTGCCCTTGGCGCGGTTGGCGCAGCGAGCTAAGTTTCGTATTTCGAAAGCAAATCAACCCCATTACCCAAACAGCAAACGCGTCCCCAAGCATCGCGATTATGAGTCAAAGCAAGCAATGATCATCGTAACGGGTGCTGCCGGATTTATTGGAATGCACGTCGCCGAACGCCTGATCGCCCGCGGGCAGGAGGTGATCGGAGTAGACGATTTCAACGCCTATTATTCCGTGCCCCTAAAGCGCGCCCGCGCAGCCCGGCTGGACGCCACACGGCACGTCAAGATGCACGCCTTCGACGTCGCCGATGCCGCAGCGATCACAGATCTCTGCAAGAGCACAGCCCCCACCGCCGTGATCCACCTCGCCGCGCAAGCGGGCGTGCGGTATTCGCTTGAAGCCCCGTTTGCCTATGAACATGCCAATGTGCGCGGTCACCTTGCCGTCCTGGAAGCGGTGCGGGCAAGCGATCCCATAATTCCGATCATCTATGCATCCTCCAGCTCGGTGTATGGTGATCGCCCCTTGGGGCCGGTGGGTTTTTCCGAGAAAGACCCCGTCGATGCACCGGCTTCGCTCTATGCCGCCACCAAGCGCTCCTGCGAACTGATAAGTGCGGCCTACGCCAAACTCTATGGCTTGCGCCAAACTGGCCTGCGCTTTTTCACCGCCTATGGCCCCTGGGGTCGCCCTGACATGGCCTATTTCAGCTTCACCCAAAAGATTCTGGCAGGCCAGCCGATCGACGTGTTCGGGGAAGGACGCATGGCGCGTGACTTCACCTTCATCGACGACATCGTCGACGGGATCTTCGGCGTGCTGGACCATCCCCCTGCCGAAGGTGAGCATCGGATTTTCAACCTGGGCGACAGCGCCCCCGTAGCCCTTTTGGACATGATCCAGGCGCTGGAGGCCGCGCT
>JBMOEW010000061.1:0-10979 GCA_049314555.1 Caulobacterales bacterium | reverse complement strand
ACACCGGACAAATCGCTTGCTACAAAAATCGGACATATCCCGTGTCACCGACAGTGCAGCTGCATACTGCTTGACCGTTGGCGGCGCTTCGCGCACTTTTAGACACAGGTGAAAAAAGCGCATTGGCAGCATGGTGGCCGGAATGCAGAGGGGAATACAATGGACGTGCCCAGGGACGGACGCATTAGCCGAGACGCCGCCCAACGGTGTCCCGCGCATAGCGCAAAGCTAAGCCCGTCAGCCTTCAGCTTGCGCGACCCCGAAGTCATCGCTTCCCCTTGGGCGTATTACCAAGCGCTTCATGCCCATGAGGGGGTCCATCAAGACAACGAAACCGGCATTTGGATTGTGGCTGGCTATCGCCAGATTCAGGATGTCTTGCGCGATAATGATCGCTTCTCGTCCGTCGTTGATCGCCCTGCCTTACGCCCAGGCGGGATGCCGGCGGAGGCGACCGCAATACTTGCCGGCACGGTCAAGATCACGCCAACGCTGGTCGGCGCTGATCCCCCGGTGCACACACGGCTGCGCCCCTTGGTCAATTTGGTCTTCAGCGCTGAGCGCGTGGAAAAACTGGTCCCGTTCATTCAGGAAACGATAGACCGGCTGATTGATGGGTTTGCTGCGCAAGGAACGTGCGACCTCGTGCCCACCTTCGCTGCGCCGCTACCTCTCACGGTGATCGCCGATCAGTTGGGCGTGGCGATCAGCGAAATCGATAAGATCAAGCTCTGGTCTGACGCGATGATCCAAATCCTTGGTCTCATGGGGGACGACGCGCGACTGGTCACGTGCGCCGGACTGCAGAAGGAAGCGCTAGAGTTTCTCCTGGCGCAAGTCCGGCTAAGGCGCGAACACCCTTCAGACTCCATTCTGTCCGACCTCGCCAACACAAAGGATGAAGCTGGTGCCCTCCTCAGCGACGCCGAAATCGCGTCAATTTTAATGCAGTTGATGGTCGCCGGCAACGAAACAACCACAAACACGATTGCTTCGGGCGTCTTGTATCTGGCGCAAGATTCGCAACTGCAAGCGCGACTCCGTCATGGCGACGCCAAAGACATGCGGATCTTTGTTGAAGAGATTTTGCGGGCCGAGGCCCCGGTCCAAGGCCACTATCGCAAAGCGAAGGTGGACGTCCAGTTTGGAGATATCACCATCCCGGCCGGCGCGGTGGTGCATGTGCGTTACGGCGCCGGCAATCGCGACGAGAGTTTCTTTCCCAACGCCGCCGCCATCGACTTGAGCAGAACAAACGCACCACAACACCTTTCTTTTGGCGGCGGCATTCACTTCTGCGTTGGAGCCATGCTGGCGCGGAAAGAGCTGCAGATCGCGTTCCGAAGCCTCTTGGACCGCTTGGACGCGATCGCACTGGCAGTGCCAGAAGTAGCGCTCATGAGGGTTCCAAGCGCCCAGCACCGCGGTCTTCTCAGCCTGCCCATCACCTTCACAGCCCGTTCCTGAAAGACGAGATCATGGATTTGCAACTCAAGGGCAAGCGCGCGCTAATCACCGGTGCAACCCGCGGCATTGGACGCGCGTGCGCAGAACGACTTGCCATGGAAGGCTGCGCTGTCGCCATTTGCGCCCGCACCAGCGAAACCGTAGAGGCCGCCGCAGCCGCGCTTAAGGCAGGAGGAGCAACGGTGTTCGCGCAAGCCGTCGATGTGGGAGACGGAGCCGCGCTGCAGGCGTTTGTCGAGGCCGCCGCAAGCGCCTTTGGGGGGCTTGATGTCTTGGTCTCCAACGTCAGCGCAGGCGGCGGCGGCCGCACAGGGCCAGAGCAGTGGCAAGCGAATTTCGAGTTGGACCTTATGGCACCATATTATTTGGTGGAGGCTGCCAAGCCCCATTTGGAAAGCGCGGGATCCAGCGCCATCGTCATGATCTCATCGACCGCAGCCCTGGAAACCTTCAGTGTACCGCAGCCCTACAACGTGATGAAGGCAGGCTTGATCAACTACGCGAAAAACCTTTCTCAGGCGCTTGCGCCCAAGGGGGTGCGCGTGAATACGATATCGCCTGGACCAATCTGGGCGGACGTCGGTGGATGGGCTTTTCTAAAGAAAAACATGCCCGAATTTTACGAAAAGACACTCTCTACTATTCCCATTGGCCGCATGGGGACCCCTGACGAAGTCGCTTCGGCCGTAGCGTTTCTTGCTAGCCCGCTGGCCGGCTATATTACGGGAGCCAATCTGGTGATCGACGGCGGTTTCACCAAACGCGTGCAGTACTGAGCGGGGCGCAATGAGCCAGGACCGGACAATCGCCGTGGTGACGGGCGCGGCCGAAGGCATCGGCGCGGCGATCGCGCGCAGACTCGCGCGCGACGGGGCGCTGGTTGTTGTGGCCGACCGTAAGGCACCGGAGGGCGAGGCCCTGGCAGACGAGATCAAAGGGCGTTTCTTCGCTTTGGATGTCAGCGATGAAGCGGCCTGGGAGAGATTGAGCGCCGCGCACCCGAAATGGGATGTCTTGATCAATAACGCTGGCGTCAATCCGGGCCCGGAGCCTTTTGAAGAGCTTAGTTTTGCGCGCTGGCGGGCGATCTTGAGCGTTAACTTGGACGGTGCCTTCTTGGGTTGTCGCCAGGCGGTACGCTTGATGGGCAAGTCCGGCGGCGGGCGCATCGTCAATATCGGCTCGGCGGCGGGCGTGCGCGCAGTGGGCGAAATGGCCGGCTATTGCGCCAGCAAAGCAGGCCTGCATATGTTGACGAAGACGGTCGCTGTCTATTGCGGCCGTCAGGGGCTCAATATCCGCTGCAATGCGGTGCTCCCGGGCTCGGTGGAAACGCCGATGGTGCAGCGCTTACGCTCCGCCGGCGGCGACGCGGCCGCAGCCAGAGCAAGAGCCGCCTCGCTTCACCCGATAGGGTTTGTGGGGGAACCAGGCGATATCGCAAGCGCGGTCGCGTTCCTGATCAGCGAAGAAGCGCAGTTTGTGACGGGGGCGTTATTCAGTGTCGACGGTGGGCTGACTGCATGAACCCTCCCCCCTCCCGCATCGACGGCCGCTTGATCACTGGCGGGATGGCGCACGACTTCGATTATGCGCGGCTGCAATTGCTGACGCATTTGGCGGCGCATGAACAACTCCGCGTCGGAGTCGCTGATAGCTTTGAAGATACTGAAAAGTTGAAAGCGTGTCAGTTCTTGATCACCTATACGTGCAACCTTCAGCCGTCGGACGAAGCCGCCAGCGCACTCGAGGATTTCGTGACGCGCGGCGGCCGGTGGTTCGCCTTGCACGCCACCAATTCACTCCTGGCTTGGACCGAAAATGGCGTTGCCGCGCGGCAAGAGGCGCATGACTTCATCCACGCTTTGGGCTCGCAGTTTTTGGCGCATCCGCCGATCGGCGCCTATCACGTGCGCAACGTCGCGCCGAACCATCCCCTCACGCAAGGAATCGAGGACTTCGAAACGGTCGACGAGCTTTATCTGTCGACCCTTCAACCGGGGCTGGAGGTCTTGATGGAGACGCGCTTCACTGGCGCCGCCCCAGGCTTCATCGCCGCGGACTGGCCCGATGATGCGCCACGCCCAGTGCTGTACCTGCGGCCGCTGGGCGAAGGCGCGGTGCTCTATTGTACGCTCGGCCATTGCCGTGGTCACTACGATGCGCCCCATCGCACCCCGTTTTATCCCGATGTGGAACGCTGCTCTTGGACTTCCCCCGCCTTCCACCAGATCTTGCGCCGGGGCATCGCCTGGGCGGCGGGCCTGCCGATTGAGACTCAAGCAAAGGAGACAGATCATGGCCGCTGACGATGTCCGTCCAGATCCGCTGAATCGCCCCCAACCCACGGTGCGGGACTTACTCCGCCAAGACCCGCGCGAACAACCCTGGCAGCTGAAAGAAGCTCCCTATGCAGACCTGGGGCTCGGCGGAATAGCCCCGTCTTCATACCTATCAAGTACTTTCGCAGCGCTCGAGATGCAGGGGCTTTGGGGCCGCACCTGGCAAATGGCCTGCCGCGAAGAGCAGATCCCCGAGGTGGGAGATCACGTCCTGTATGAAATTGGGCCTTGGTCGTTGATCATCGTGCGAAGCGCTGAGAACGAGATCCGCGCGCACTATAACGCCTGCCTACACAGAGGACGCCAGTTGCGCGACTGTGGAGGCAAGGTCGCGGCTTTCCGTTGCCCCTTTCACGGCTTCACCTGGAGCCTGGATGGATCCTTACAGCACGTGCCGACGCCCTGGGACTTCCCCCAAATCCAGGCGGAGACGTTCAAGCTGCCGCAAGCGCGCGTGGGCCTGTGGGGCGGGTTCGTCTTTGTGTGCATGTACGCTGAAGCGCCTCCGCTTGAGACCTTCCTGGAAGACATTCCCGCCATTTATGCCCGTTGGCCGATGGAAGATCGCTTCCTAGCGGCGTACGTGAGCAAACCGATCAATTGCAATTGGAAGCTCGCGCTAGAAGCGTTCATCGAGTCGTTCCATGTCTCAGATACCCATCCCCAAGCCGCGAGCTACATTGGCGACTTCAACACTCAGTACGATGTCTGGGAAGACAAAAAGCACTATAGTCGGATGATTTCGCCCCGCGGGCTTGCTTCACCTTCGCTTGGCGGCGCGCTGAGCGATGACGAGATTTTGCAGGCCTCCGAACCAGACGCCGGACCGATCACCGTGCCTGAAGGGTCCACCCCGCGCGCAGTGATGGCCGATCGACGCAGAGCCCAGCTTGCGCCGGTTTTAGGACCGGCGTTGGAGCGTCTGACTGACAGCGAAGCCGTGGACACCATCCAGTATCTCGTCTTTCCGAATCTGGTGCTTTGGTTCGGACACAATGCGCCGATCTGCTATCGTTTTCGCCCCCTTGGGACAGATCCCGATTGGTGCACGCAGGAAGTGTTTCTGCTTGTGCCGGTCCCGCATGGCAAAGCGCGCCCGAAGGCGGCGAAGCTCAACGCTTTACGTCCAGACCAGCCCTGGACCGACGCAAAGGAGCTCGGCGGTCTGGGTGCGGTTTTCGAGCAAGATGCAGCTAATCTTTGGGCCATTCAAAAGGGTCTGCGATCTCTTCAGCGCAGACAAACCACCCTCGGGCGGTACCAGGAAAATCGCCTACGCCATTTTCACAAGACCCTTGCGGACTATGTGAGCCCGGATGATCCGCCTTCTGATTGAACCGTCTGGTTTACGGCTTGAAGTCGCCCCGGGCGAAACCGTGCTGGAAGCAGCGCGACGCGCAGGCTTGACGTGGCGCAGTGTCTGCGGCGGCCATGCAGATTGCCGGACGTGCTACTTTACAACCCGTGAGCCCCCTGAGGCCTTCAGCCCAGCCGAAGAGATCGAACAAATCGCGCTTGCGACACTCTCAGCTGTGGTGGCGAGACAGGGCCAAGCGCGCTTGGCCTGTCAGGCGCGCCCCCTGCGCGACGTTGTAGTTACCAAGACCGGCGTGCGTGGCGATCACCCCCCTGCTTCATAGCGGACACGAGCCTCGCGGTAAGGCTTCAGCGCCATCCACAAGAACATAGCCGCCAAAGGCGCAGTGACTGCATTTACCCAAGCCAACGAATAGCGCACACCATCCGCTCCAGGAAAAATCATGTCATTCATCAGGCCCACCACAACAGGCCCCAATCCCAAACCGCACAGATTGATCGTGAATAGATACAGCGCAGAAGTTTGGCCCCGGAACTGATTAGGGGTGGACAGCTGGATCGCCGCCGCCGCCAGCGGGAAAGTGAAGGTGGTGAAGAACTGCGCCACAGCCAGGACACCCAAAGCCTGCCAAGGATCGTTCATCAGAGTCGCGAAAGAAGAGGGAATCCAAGACAGCAACATCGCGATCGCAGCCACACGCAGCGGGGCGTCCTTATGGGTTTTGCCCACCTGGTCGGCCACCAAGCCGCCAACAAAGGCGCCCGCGACGCTGGCAATCAGAACGCCCACCAGACCGTACCAGAAGCCAACCTGGCCTGCGCTCCAGTCGAAGGTCCGCTTGAAAAACTCCGGCGTCCAACTTGTGCCTGCATAGCCGTTCAGCGTGATCATGCAGAAACCGGCAAACATCGGCAGATACAGGCCTTTGTTGGCCCAAATGCGCTCCCCCACCGCTTTTAGGGGGGGAGGCTTCAGCGCGCCTTTGGCATCCAACGCTACGCCGCGGCGCAGCGGCTCGCGCAGCGTGGCCACCCAAAGGGCGATCAAAAACCCTGGCAGGCCGACGATGAAGAACGCGACTTGCCATGGCTGCACAGTGCCAAGGACCGGCACGGAAAGCGGACCTGTGGTCAGCGCCCACTGCACGATCGCGCCACCCAGCATGAACGCCAGACCAATGCCGACAAAGGCACCCATGGTGAAGACACCAAGTGCGCGGCCCAATCGTTCTTGAGGATAACTGTCGGCCAGCATGGAGTACGCAGCCGGGTTCAAGCTCGCCTCGCCCGCGCCGACACCCACGCGCGCTAGGAACAACTGCAAATAGGTTTGGGCCATCCCGCAGAGCACTGTGCAGGCCGAAAAAAAGGTGGTTCCGGCGGCAATAATCCAGCGGCGATCTGCGTAGTCCACCAAGCGACCCATGGGCAACGCCGCAAGCGTGTAAAAAAGGCCGAAAGCCACCCCCTGCAAGAGCCCCACTTGCGTGTCTGATATATCGAAAGTCTGCTTGATGGGCGTGATCATCAAGCTGAGAATAATGCGGTCCACGTAGGAGTTCATGCTGGCGATCGTGAGCACGAACATGAGATAGGCGGAAGCCGAAGTGCTAGGCCAAGGCGTGCCTGGCATCGCTATTCGGTCTGAGGGCTGGCTCATGCGCTGTCTCCTTTCGGCATCGGTGCCAAGCCAGGATCCAAGGCGATCTGGAAGACATTCAACGTCAACGAAACTAGAATGAACTCACCCACCAACATGACGTAATCAACGAGCTGAGCGGACGTGAGGTGGTCGGCGAGGATGGCATAGATGTCGTCGTCGATTGCTTGGGAGCGCATCATTTGGTCCACGCCGCGTAAAGCGGCGGCCTCTAGCGGGCTCCACCCTTCCGCGTCCGGCCCTATTGCCACTCGCTCAATGTCTAAGTCAGGGATCCCCAATCGCCGCGAAAGCCCAGCATGTTGCCCCCATTCGTAAGCGCTGCGCGCCTGCCAGCCGACGCGGAGAACAATCAGTTCGCGCAGCCGCTCATCTAACAGGTTCTCACGCAAAATGTGCGATCCGAACCCGATCCACGAGGCCAGTGTAGCAGGGTTGTGCGCCAAGACGCGGTGCAGATTAAAGGGCGGCCACCAAGCGCCCAATGCGGCTCTGGCTTGTGGACCAATCTCATCATCATTCAATCCCCGCAGGCGCTGTGGCCCATTGGGGAAGGGCCCAAGGCCCGTTCCCATCGCGCTCATCGTCCCTCCCTTTGGATTAAATTATGTGGCGCGAGCGCCGCGCGTTCCAAGAAATACACGATTTAGCGCCTTACGCCATTGACGGTTTTTAGCAGGAGTGAAAAAACTTAATCGGGCCGCAGCCGCATTAGGCGATCGCGACCACAAAGCGACGGAAATGATCGCTCTGGGTCCGCAGACGCTGGCACGGACGGAAACGAACGATAGGGGAAGACCATGTTATTGAAGCGGGAACTGATCAAAGCCACCTTGTTGGCAGGAACATCCTTTTGCCTCGCCGCACCAGCGGCAGTGGCGCAAGCGCCGGGCGATAGTCCGCCCACCGCCCAAAATGAGGGCATTAACGACATTGTGGTGACTGCCCAACGTCGCGAGCAACAGTTGCAGGAAGTTCCCTTGGCCGTCACCGCTCTCAATGCAGCGATGATCGAAGACCTGAACGCTCGCGACCTCCGCGACCTTACGGGCCTGGTGCCAAACCTTGTTCTGAGCGAGGTCAGTATTGGCCCTGGGATGAGCCAGGTTTCCCTGCGCGGGGTGAACAGCCAAGATCCAGAGAAGAGCTTTGACCCAGCCGTCGGCGTTTTCATCGATGGTGTCTATCTGGGAACGTCCGCGTTCAATCTGCTGGACGCGTTTGATCTACAGCAAGTGGAAGTGTTGCGCGGACCACAGGGCACATTGTTCGGGCGCAACACGACCGGCGGAGCCATCAACGCCTTCAGGACGCTCCCAACAGGCGAGTTTGGCATTCGCGCCAGCGCTGTGTTGGGCACGGATGATCGGCGCGACTTCCAGACCGTCATCAACTTTCCGATCGGCGATTCGATTGGCGTTAAGCTGTCAGGCTTTCAGTTCAGGGACGATGGGTTGTGGGACAACCCAGCCGGCGGCGCGACGGGGGCAGAGGACCGGCGCGGATTCAGTGTGCGTGTGCTGGTGGAGCCGACCAACACGTTGTCTTTTGACATAATCTACGACGCCGCCCACGACGAAAGCCAACTGACGCCCTATATTCCGCGAGGGGTCGGCATTGTTACGCCGCTGCCGTATCGCATCACCCAGACGACGTTCCCAACAGCAGCCACCGTCGTTCCTGGCTCATCGGCGGATCGGTATTGCCTGCTGGCGGGTGGTGCCTGTGCGCAGACCGACTTCTCATTCTCGCGGAGCACCGATCCTCATCGGATGAACGCCGACATGCATGCATTGACGTTCACCGCCGCATGGCAGCCGTCGGATGCTCTGGACGTGACCTTTATCGCTGGTCATCGTAGCTCGGACGAAGAAGTTTATATCGACTTTGACGGCACGAGCCGCACTGTTTTCAATGTGGTGCGCAATCAAGACTTCGAGCAAGTGAGTGCCGAACTGCGAGTGGCAACCAATTTTGACGGCCCGATTAACTTCGTCGCAGGGGCGTTCCACTTCCACAGCGAGTACAACTTGCAGCAGGCGATCAAACTGGACCTGGCGATGGCGGCTCCGTTGCCGGCGCTCGGATTGGCTTTCACTGCCGGCGGAGGCGACGAGGATGAGCATCAAGCCACGACGAACGCACTGTTTGCACAGGCTGACTGGGCGCTGAGCGAACAGCTGACCTTGACACTTGGCGGGCGCGCTTCTTGGGACGAGAAACAAGTTTATACCCGATTTGTAAACGCACCTCCTGGCTTCAATGCAGCGGCCTATTCGATTGCTCAAGGCATTCCGGCAAACCGTCCGATCACGTCACAGGGGGGCGCTTCAGAAGACTGGTTCGAGTTCACCCCCCGCGTGGCTATGAACTATAAGTGGTCCGATGACCTCCTGCTTTATGCCTCTTATACGCGAGGCTATAACGCAGGCGGCTTTTCCGCACGGGCGGGCACAGTGGCAGACGTGACGACCCCGTTCGATCCGGAGTACATCAACGCTTATGAAGTCGGCTTCAAATCCGATCTGATGGGTGGGCGCGCGCGCTTCAACGCCGCGTTCTTCTACAACGATTACGAAGACAAGCAGGAAGAGGCGATCCAGCCTGGACCGCCCCCCACCTTTACCTCCACCACCGTGCGAAACGTTTCCGGCGCGCGGATCATGGGATTGGAGCTAGAAGGCAGCATGATCGTTTCGGACGTATTCCGGCTGGACGGCTCTTTCGGTTGGATGGATGCGGAGTATACGGAGTATAACACTTTCGTTGGCTCAGCCCAATATGTGTCTACCCCGCCTCAACCCGCTGGAACGCTCATTCGGGCGGACCTTTCCGGGCTCACCTTGCGCCGTGTACCTGAGTTTACGGCTTCCTTGACACCGACGTTTGAGACTCCGTTCGCCAACGGTTTCCTGACAGCGCGCACCACAGTCCGCTATGTTGATGAACAGTACGCGGAGTTCTTCAACGACCCCCGCGGATTGATCCCAGCACAGACGTTCGTGGATGCTTCGGTGACCTATGAGTTCGGGGGAGCCAACCATGACAGTGCACGCATTACGCTCTTTGGAGAAAATCTGACCGAGAACCAGGAGGTCAGCTCATACACGAACTCCCTTGTGGACTTTGGCACTGCGGCTGCACCGCTGACTTGGGGCGTTGAATTACAGGTCAAGTACTGATCGCGGCCAAGCAACGCCGTTTTGCAGAAAACCCTAGTCGCTGCATCTCCCGCTCCTTGCGCCTCTGACCGCGTGGTCAGAGGCGTCTTTCTTGCGAATGGAGTTGCCCCCTACCCGCCTCGTCGCCGCCCCGTCGGCGTAACTGACGTGATCACAGCGGCGGCGACGGTAGCGGTGGATAGGGCTTTTTGGATCAGCTCACTTAGACCACCGCGTTGGTTTCAAGCCACGACCGATTGCTAACGTTGCGGGTAGATTACGGCCAGCCCAAACAAAAAGAGCCGGAAAAGGCTCTAACCCGCTTGAAAGCAATCGTGGGTGCACGGGGATTGAACCTGTGACCCGTACGATGCCAGGGCCATGCCTGGAACCAAAAGCCTTTGTATAGGGCCTATCGGGAGCTCGAGCTTAACTTGGGGCTCAAGCCGCGCAAACGCCTGGCGCGGATCAAGCCCGAGGCCTTGGCGGTGCCTTAGCGACCGAACGAGACTTGGTCGATGGATTTCATGGCCGATCAACTCGCCAATGGAAAATCCGTCCGTATCATGACTATTTTGAGCAACTTCAATCGTGAAGGCATTGGCATTGGGGTTGATCTGTCGCTGCCGCCCTTGCGGGTGGTGCGCCCATTGGATCCGTCGTCGGGGAAACGGTCCCCTGGACCGTTTCCTAATCCTCCTCCGCATCGCATGGCGCGGAAAACACACAGCTATTCGCGTGGACAATGATGGCCCTGAATACGTCAACTGCGTGTTGGTCGCTCGGGCCGCGCGGCGCGGGATCCCGCTCAGCTAAATCCATCCCGGCAAGCCGCAACAGAACGCAGATGTGGAGCGCTACAATCGCACGGTTCGCAAGGAATGGCTGGGCCAGTAAATCTTTGACTACGTCAAGGAGGCCCAAGACACAGCAACCGAATGGCTATGTACTTACAAGATCGACCGACCAATTATGGGCAAGGGACTAAACCGCTCCCGCGGTAGGCCCCTCCTGCGAGGGGAGAGCGCTACG
>JBMOEW010000060.1:0-11268 GCA_049314555.1 Caulobacterales bacterium | reverse complement strand
GCCCGACCCTCACCTTGGCAAGGTGATGCTCTACCCCTGAGCTACGCCCGCATCCGTCTGGGGGGTACCGCCGGTGCCGCAAGGACCCCGAGCGCGAGGGCGCGTGTATCGCTCATTCGCGTCCCCAGCGCAAGGGGCATCCGCGTGTCCTCCGCACAAGCCCCCGGCCCCCAGAAACGCGCCACTAAACCCCAAACAGGAAACCCATCTTGCACCACCCCCGCGGCGCAAGGCATGGGTAGGCCATGCAGCTGACCGCCACTCGTTTGAGCCTCACCACAACCCTCTGGGCAAGCCTTGCGCTGATCGCTACAGCCGGCCTCGGCGGCGCATGGCTCGGCTATGCAGAAGACATCGATTCCCTGGGCATCGCTCGCAGCCTCGAGGCGATCCAGGCCGGCGGCTACGAGCGCTCGCGGGTTTACGGTGTTCCGCTCTACGAACTGTTTGCGGCCGGCATGGACGCGGTTGGTGGCTTGGTGCTGGTGAACCTCGGTTCCGCCGTGTTCTGCGCCGGCGCATGCTACGCGCTTTGGCAAACCCTGCGGCGCGCGGGCGGCCCGGCCGCACCCTTTGCGCTGTTGGCCGCCATGAGCCAGCCCTTAATCCTGATCAATGCCAGCGCCATGATGGAAACAGCGGCCGTCGTCCTGTGCGTTTGCGTTGGCCTGTGGGCGGCGGTGGAAGCAGCCACCAGCCGCCGTTGGACGTGGATCTGGATCGCCGCCACAGCCTGCGCTTTGGGCGTGGCGAGCCGCCCAGATGCGGTGCTGTTTGCGCTTGCGGTTGGCTTTGCGTTGGCGCTAGAGGCAAGACCGGATTGGCACCGCGTCGTTCTGATCCTGGCGGCCTTTGCGGTCTGCGGCCTGGCAGCCCTTGGGCTCTATGGCGTCATGAACGGCGGCTATGCCTTTGTTTCTCAAGTGGCCGTGACCCAGGACGAGGCAGGGCGAAGCTTTGGTCGCGCTGTCTTGGGGGCGATCACGGTTGTCAGCCTGCCGGGTGCGCTCATTCTGGCAGGCCTCACCGCGCTGGCTCTAAAGGCCCCAAGATCTGCCGCCCGTCACATCCTGGCAGCGCCCCCCGCCAAGCGCGTTCTCGTGTGGATCGCCATCGCCGCCGGCGGCCTTTATGCAGCCCGCTTCCTGGCCCTCCCCGACGAACTGGAATACCTCCTGCCCGCGGCATTGGCGGTGCATGCGGCCTTGGGCGCGTTTGCCCCCCGCGCACCGATGATTGCGCTGGCCCTCTGCTTGATGCTGTCCAATATCGTTCAAATCGCGCTGTTCACGCGACAGGGCAGCGAAGTCACTTTCACCGGCCCCAGCCTGCAACCGGGCGCTTTGGTCCAGGACTGGGACGCGCGCGCCCATAACCGGTGGCTGCGCGATCCCCAAACCACCGGGGTCTTGGCGGCCCTCGCTGGGGTGCCGGGTGCCCAGCGCGACAACACTCACCTATGGCTGAACGGCGTCGCCTTTGAAGGCGGCGCAATCGCCATCGGCCAGGACCAGCTCTATCGCTTCAGTCCAACCGGTGCCGCCATCGACCCCCACGTCTTGGCCAATTACCGCCACGTCCTTGTGTGCCAGGCACCCCTGGTCCTGCGCCGCGGCTGGCGCGTGCTGCAACCGCTGGAGTGGAGCCCCCTGGACCCCGCCCAGCTGGTCGCCGGCTGCCGCCGGATCACTCCCCAGGCTTTGCCGGACGCGGCTTCTCCAAGCGACGCCGGTTGATGTGCTGGGCACCGCCCTGCTGCTTCACGCCTTCTGGGGCCTGGCCCTTGAAATAGTCCCGCTGCCAGCCCTTTTGCACGGTATCGGGGTCGCGGCTTTGCAGCTTTTCCAAAAAGCTGGTGCGCGATTGCCCCCACGCCAAATAGTCCGCATGCAACGGGGCGTTGGCGGTGATCGGCTTGGTGATCGGCACCACCTCGTCAATCGCGGTGTGGCTGATCGGCATAATGAAGCAGATCGGATCGCCCTTCTTGAACTGGACCAGGCCAGGGCGGGTGAACTTCCAGTTCATGGTGAAGGGGAACGGCAGCCAGTCGGTTTCCACAACGCCCGTCAGGGGTTGGATCCCGTCTTTGACCCAGTTCGGCGGCCCACCAACCCATAGGTCCCAGCCCGGTTCAGTTTGAAACAGATAGCCCGTGTGGAAGGTCAATACCCCGGCTGAAAAGTGCGACACGGCAATTCGCGCCAGCTCATCGCGACTGGT
Source organism: Caulobacterales bacterium (assembly GCA_049314555.1). GTDB lineage: Bacteria > Pseudomonadota > Alphaproteobacteria > Caulobacterales > Aquidulcibacteraceae > REEB509. The sequence continues at coordinate 9,045 of JBMOEW010000060.1, read as the reverse complement.
CCCATCGTCTGGGTCGATCCGAATATCTTCGATCCGCGGCCCGCCTGTCCAGCTTGCGGTAAACGAAATCGGGCATAGGATTTCCCACCCCGTCGTGTTCGCCACCACCAGCGGCAAGCAACGATAGGGATGGCGGTCCGCAAAAGCGTCCATCCAATCGCGATCGGCCCGCCCCGGAACGATTTCGCGCGGTTCACCTTCGATAACGTAGCAGGTCAGTTTCATGAGCTTCGCGTTCCATTTGGGAGATGCGATCAATCCTGGTAGCGAAGCAAACGTCAACCGCCAACCCAGACTTCACATGCCAGCCACCCCAGAAGACCTCATCGCCCATTTGACCAGCATCGGTGTGGCCCACACGACCACGCCACATCGCCCCATTTTCACAGTGGAAGAGGGCACAGACCTGAAGCGCGCCATTCCCGGCGGACACTCCAAGAACCTGTTTCTAAAGGACAAGAAGGGCAGCCTTTGGCTGATCTGCGCCCTGGGCGACACCCGGATCGACCTCAACGCCACCGCCAGGCACCTCGGTGTGTCCCGCTTCAGTTTCGGATCCCCAGACCTGCTTTTGGACGTTCTAGGCGTGACCCCAGGGTCTGTGACGCTGTTTGCGCTGATCAACGACCCATCCCACCGCCTGCGCCTCGTGCTGGATGCAGCCCTCCTCGCCTGCGAACACATCAACTTCCACCCCCTCACCAACGCCGCCACCACAACCATCGAACGCGACGGGCTTTTCAGGTTTCTGGAGGTCCATGGCCGCGTCCCATTGGTGCTGCACTTTGACGAAGCGGGTTGGCCACACGCAGAAAACCCCAAAACCGATTGAACAGCAGGCCGATCGCCGCCATGTAACGGGGGAAATGAACGGTCGCGCAAAAACCAAGGCGCGCCCGCCACCCCCTCGCGACTGGAAGGCGTCCCATGTCCTTGTTCTCGAACACCGGTTCTGACTCTGGCCTCATCAAGGATGGCAGCGATCAAGCCTTTATGGCCGACGTGGTCGAAGCCTCCCGCCAGCAGCCCGTGCTCGTGGATTTCTGGGCCCCCTGGTGCGGCCCCTGCCGGACCTTGGGCCCTGCCCTGGAGAACCAGGTTCGCGCCGCCCAAGGCAAGATCAAGCTGGTCAAGATCAACATTGACGAAAACCCCGGTGTCGCTGGCCAGCTTGGGGTGCGCTCAATTCCGGCCGTGTTTGCCTTTGACCAAGGCAGGCCCGTGGACGGCTTCATGGGTGCGCTGCCAGAAAGTCAGGTGAAGCAATTCATCGATCGCATACTGGGCGGCACCGGCGGTGTGGCCGAAGACCTCGATGCCCTGATCGCCCAAGCCGAAGAAAGCCTCGCCCTGCAAGACATTGGCGGCGCAGCGCAGGCTTATGCCGCAGCCCTCCAATTGGATCCAGAAAACCCCAAAGGCATCGCCGGCTTGGCCCGCTGCTATTTGATGGGCGGCGACCCCGCACAGGCGAAGGCGATCTTGGACATGGCACCGCCCGAAAAAGCGAACGACCCCGCAATCCAGGGCGTTCTTGCGGCCCTCCAATTGGCCGCTGAAGCGCCGGTTGGCGCAGACGCAGCGCGTCTGAAAGAGCAAGTCGCCGCAAACCCCACCGATCATGCCGCCCGCTTTGACCTCGCCGGCGTCCTGGCGGGCCAAGGCGATCTGGACGGCGCCGTCGATCACCTCCTGGCGATCATCAAGGCCGACCGCGAATGGAACGAAGGCGCGGCCCGCAAGCAAGTCTTGAAGATCTTCGAAGCAGCCGGCCCCACGGCCGAAGTCACAAAATCCGGTCGCCGCAAACTTTCAGCCGTGCTTTTCTCCTAAAAGCAGCAAGGGCAGCAAGCATGAGCGCGTTTGGCTATCGCAAGGCCCAGGATCTCCCCAGTGTGATCCCGGTTTTTCCACTCCCGCAGGCGATCCTGCTGCCCAGGTCCACCCTGCCGCTCAACATTTTTGAGCCACGCTATTTGAACATGGTGGATGATGCCCTTGCTGGCGAACGCTTGATTGGCATGATCCAGCCGGCCTTCGGGCAATCGGTGGGCGCGGTGCCGCGCCTGCAGGACGTGGGCGGGGTTGGTCGGATTACAGCCTTCGCCGAAACCGATGATGGCCGCTATCTGGTCACGCTCACCGGCGTCGCCCGCTTCCGCGTGGTCGCAGAAATGGAAGCCCCAACACCCTACCGGCAAGTCCGCGCCAATTTCGAACCCTACGCAGGAGACCTCACCGCGCCGGGCCTCAACAGCCCGATTGACCGCGACCGCCTCAGCGCCGCGCTTCGCCAGTATGTGGATGTCAACGGCTTCGACACCGACTGGTCCGCCGTCGATAGCGCCCCCCCAGAAGCCCTGGTGCACGCCATTGCCGCCCTTTGCCCGTTTGACGTGCCGGCCAAGCAAGCCCTGCTGGAAGCAGAAACCCTCAGCGACCGCTGCACGGTGCTAATCGCGCTTTTGGAATTGGGCACCCAGGGCCCCGCCGCCAGCGGAGGCACGCTGCAATGAGCGACCCTATTGATGACGCCCCCGTCCTGGACCCACGCCTTTTGGAAGTGCTCGTCTGCCCCCACAGCCGCACCCGCCTGCGCTACGACCGCGCAAAGCAGGAGTTGGTGAGCCCTGCCGCGCGCCTCGCCTACCCGATCAAAGATGGCGTGCCGGTCTTGATCATCGACGAAGCCCGCGAACTCGGGCCAGACGAATGAACCCTACCGCCAGCAAACAAAAGCCCGGTGAACAAAAGCCATGGCCGCTGGACCTCACCTTTGACCGCCAGCAAAGCCTGCTGATGGTGGCCTACGAAGACGCCACGGTGCTGGAGATTCCCTTCGAGCTGCTGCGCGTGGAAAGCCCCTCAGCTGAGGTCCAAGGCCACGGCGGGCAAAAGATCATCGTCAAAGATAAAGCCAGCGTCGGCGTCACCGACGCCGTACCGGTCGGGCGCTATGCGGTGCGCATTGTGTTTGATGACGGCCACAGCACCGGCATTTATTCCTGGGAATACCTGCACCACCTTGGCCAACACAAGGATGCGCTCCTGGCCAAATACCGCGCATCCCTTGCCGGCTAGCGCAAAACCTTAAGCCACCCGCACCCGCGTCGCAGACTCTGGCAACTCAGTTCCAAACGCCCGCTGATAAAACTCAGCCACCGTCGGCCGCTCGAGCTCGTCGCATTTGTTCAGGAACGTCACCCGGAACGCATTGCCCACATCGCCAAAGATCTCGGTGTTCTCTGCCCATGTGATCACCGTCCGCGGGCTCATCACCGTGGATATGTCGCCGTTCATGAAGGCGTTGCGGGTCATGTCCGCCACCCGCACCATAGCTTTGATCATCTTCTTGCCGTCGGCGTTTTTGTACCCTGGGGCCTTGGCCAAAACGATCGCCTCTTCCACGTCGTGATCGAGGTAGTTCAGCGTGGTCACCAAAGACCAGCGGTCCATCTGCGCCTGATTGATCTGCTGCGCACCGTGATAGAGCCCGGTCGTATCCCCAAGTCCAACCGTATTGGTGGTGGCAAACAAGCGGAAATACTTGTTTGGCGCGATCACCCGGCTTTGATCCAGCAACGTCAATTTGCCGCTCGATTCCAAAACCCGCTGGATCACGAACATCACATCCGGCCGGCCTGCATCGTATTCATCAAACACGATCGCCACCGGCCGCTGTAGCGCCCACGGCAAAATCCCTTCCCGGAATTCCGTGATTTGCTTGCCATCCTTCAGCACGATGGCGTCTTTGCCCACCAAATCAATCCGGCTGACGTGGCTATCGAGGTTCACCCGCACCATCGGCCAGTTGAGCCGCGCCGCCACCTGCTCCACGTGCGTGGACTTGCCTGTCCCGTGGTAGCCTTGAACCATCACGCGCCGATTGCGCGCAAAACCCGCCAAAATGGCAAACGTGGTTTGCGGATCGAACTGATAGGCCGTGTCCAGATCTGGCACATATTCCGTGCGTTGGGCAAACGCCGGGATCTTCATGTCGCTGTCCACCCCAAAGTCACGCGCGCTGACTTCGTGGTCGGGGATCATTGCAGCAAGGTCGTCAGTGATGCTCATTATCAATCTCTAGGCGGGCGCAGCGCTCTCCGGCAACTGAAAACGTGGGGCAATTAGGGCCAACGTCCAGTTGCCGTTACGACAGGCAAGCGCGCCGGGTTGCGCAGCTGGTGCCTTTCAAACGTGCCCGCCCTGCTTGAGCACTTGGTAGGCCTTCACTGCCTTCACCAACTGCGCCTCGTGAGTTCGATCCCCGCCATTGCTGTCTGGGTGGTAGCGCTTCACCATTTCCGCGTAGCGCGTGCGAATGGCCTCCGCGGTGACGTTGTCTTCCTCCAACGCCAACGCATCCAGCGCCAACCGTTCAAGCCGGCTAAACCGCCTCTTGCGCGCGTCCGCGGCTGCCTTCTTTTTGCGCGCGGCCTCAAACACGCCAAACGCATCCTGTCCCTGTCCAGGCTTGAACCCCCGCGCAGTCGCGGCCTCGCGATCATTGCGAGACGCCTTGAAGCTCCAGGTTGGCCGGTGGCCGATCTCAGCCTCGCGGGAGAACGCGGCCAGTTCGCCGTCGTCCATGCCTTCAAAATAGTTCCAGCGGCGGTTGTATTCACCCGCGTGTTCGGCGCAAAACCACCAGAACTCAGAGGTACGCGTGCGAGATTTTGGCGCCGGATGGCACCCCGCTAGCTTGCATCCCGTATGGTCGCACGGGCGTTCTTCCGGCGGCTGCGCTGCGGATTTGCGCTGTGAAGGTTTCTTCACGCGAATGTCCACGAACTTGGGACGGTAAGAAAAAGCGCTCGGCATACAAAACTCACTATGGAGAACGCCGCCGTGTCGGACAAGGAATTGACATCCGCGAATTTTGGCGCCTCTCGCCTGCTTCGCATGGAAACCGCGTTGCGGGCTGCTTTTTCACCGGGCTCCCTGCAGATCATCGATGAAAGCGACCGTCACGCCGGGCATGCCGGGGCCGATCCAGAAGGTCAAACGCACTACATCGTGCGGATGCAGGCCGAAGCCTTCGCCTCGCTAAGTCGCATCGAACGCCAGCGCGCGGTCAACCGTGTCCTGCAGGCTGAGTTTGAAACCGGTCTACACGCGCTGGTGTTGGAATTGAGCACCCCACCGACAGGCTAGACCGCCATCAAGGAAAGCGCACGTCGCGCGCAGGGAAAGCAGCGTATTTGTTTTCAACTCCGCTTAACCGTGCCTGAAAATGCGCTCGCCCCGCGCCAGCCAAACCAAACATGTTGCCGCTTCCACGCCCCTTGACTATTCTCACAGACAGGGGGACTGCAAGATGAAGCTACTGAAGACAATTCTGTTGTGGGTGCTCAGCCTCGGTGCCGTTTTGGCGGCCGTGGGCCTGATTGCCGGGGCAGTCGGTGCCCAGATGCAAAGCGTGGCAGGCTTTGCGCGCCTTGAATGGATCGTGTTTTCGGCTGTCATTGGCTTTGGCGCGTTGCCAGCCTTGCTGTTCGCTTTCGCGGCCAACCCTTGGCTTTCGCAAAGAATTCGCCCCCTCGCCGCCACGCGCAACCGCTGGATCGCCGCTGGCCTTGGGATAGGGGTTGGTGTCGCAACGATCGCGGGAATTTTCTTCACCGGTCAAAATGCCCTCGATCGCTCCGCGCAGCGGCGCATGGAAATCGAGCAATTGGCTATGGAGGTGCTCCGCAAGGAAGAGCTCAAAAGTTTCGCCGCCGCTTGGCTGGAGGAGATCCCCGCAAGTGTCTGGAGCGGTGCCACAACCATTCAGTTTCAAGCATTGGGGAGTGGCCCGTTCGTCGCGCGCCCCGATGGCGCACCGATTATCGAAATCGGCGCGGCTCAAAGCGACTTTCTCAGTCTTGTCGGCGTTGGCATTGGCATGTGCGCCCCCCTTCTGCCGTCGATACCAAGCGAAGACCCGGAGTTTGACCAACACATCGCCAACATCATTGAAGCGATCAACGTGTCAGAGGATGCGAAAGTCCGCATCGCCTATGCCGAGGCCCTGCGGTTTTGTAGCGGAACGTTTCAGGGCGATCCCATCCGGGGCGCGCAGATCATGCAAGAGGTCGCCGACACTGGTGATCCAATCGCACAGGCGCTGATGGGATTGCGGTTTCGCGATGGATCGGGTGTCGCCCAGGACGCCGCGCAAGCCGTGCGCCTGTTTCAATCCAGCGCTCAAAGCGGCAACATGCTTGGCCAAGCCTTGCTCGCCGCCGCGACAGAAACCGGACTGGGCGGCTTAACCGGCGGCATCGCCGCTGCTTTGCCCCTGTATCAAGCCGCCGCCGGTCAGGGTCAGTTGGACGCAATTCTGCGCTTGGCCGAAGCAAACGCCGCGGGCCTCGGCACGCCCGGCAACAACGATGAAGCCGCCCGGCTTTACGTGCAGGCCTGCCCGCTTATGGATAGTTTTCGTTGCCTTGAGACGGCTGTCGCTTTGAACGAAGGCGATGGGCGCCAAAGGAACCGCATGGTCGCGCGGGCGCTTTTTGCGCACCTGTGCGAGACCGACCCCATCACCGATTCATGTCATCGAGCCGCGCACATGCTGGAAACCGCCGTCGGCGGCCCATCAGACCAAACCCGCGCGCGCGCGTTTTACGAAAAAAGCTGCTCCAGCGGCGAACCCGCGAGCTGCACAAATCTCGCCAACATGCAGATTGAAGGTCGTGGTGGTCCCCTTGACGTGCAGGCAGGGATCAGTACGTTTCGGTCTGCCTGCGAGGCCGGCAACGGGCTCAGCTGCCATAACCTGGCGGTGCAGTATCAAGACGGCGTAGGCGTCACCCAGGATCGCGCCCGGCGCGATGAATTGTTGGCGCGCGCTTGCGATCTTGGCTACCGGCGAAGCTGCGCCGTCGTGCGGCCATAAAGCATTTTCAGGGAAAGTGGCCCCCGGTTTCCCGTTCGGAAATGCGTCCAAGTAAATGAGCATTTTCAGGGAGAGTGGCCCCCCGGTTTCCCGTCTGAAAATGCGTCCAAGTAAATGAGCATTTTCAGGGAAAGTGGCCCCCCGGTTTCCCGTCCGAAAATGTGGCAGATCAAAATGCTAGAGCGCAGTCATGGATCGGAGATCATTGAATGCGCCCCGCCAGCGATGCACCGCCAGGACAAGGCAGGCAAAAGACCGGCCGCTGAACAGAGCGCCGCTAACCATCCCCGCTTGACCCGCGACACACTTTCCCTTATCTCCGCCGTCCATCGTGCCCAGATGGCGGAATTGGTAGACGCACTAGCTTCAGGTGCTAGCGTTCGAAAGGACGTGGAGGTTCGAGTCCTCTTCTGGGCACCATACTAGGCGAAAAGCCTTGTAAACACTGGGTTTGTTGAGTTCCATAAGCGCTGAAACCGCCTTCGGTACTAAACCGAGGTACTAAGCGTGGCGCTGAACTGGATGCTTGCACGTGACGAAAAGTCGGGCTCGTGGGTGGCCCGCAAACAGATTCCGGCCCGATTGAGGCCCGCCTACACGGCGGCTTTCGGGAAGGGCTGGGCCGAGAAGTTCGCCCGTCCGGCCACGCTCCCCGAGCAGGAAGCGCGGGTCGCCTTCGCCGAATGGCTGGCCGAGGTCGAAGGCCGCATCCATTTCGTGACCGCGAGCCTGCGCGGCGACGGCGTCGATCTCTCCCACATTCAGGCCCATGCGCTGGCTGGCCGCTGGTATCGCTGGAAGGTCGCCCGTCACCAGGACGACCCCGGCGCGGCCGATCGCTGGTCGAAGGAAATCGGCGCGCTCATCACGGGCCTAGCCGGACTGTTGCCGAAGGAAGCCGCCAAGGGTCTGTCGGCGTCCGGCGTCCGAACAGCGCCCGAACGGCTCGCCGAACTCCTCGACAATCTGACCGAGACCCAAGGCAAGGTCCTTGACCACTTGGCTGCGGCGGCGCTCGTTCCGGACTTCCTCGCCCAGGAGCGCGTGATCCTGTCGGCGGCGGGCCGGCGGCGCTTCCTCGCCGCCCTGGTTCAGGAGCTGATGGCCGCCAACGCGCTCCTCGTTCGCCGCGCCAAAGGGGACTATTCGCCCGATCCGCGGCCCGCGCGCTTTCCGGAATGGAAGGTGCCTGCGCCAACCGTCGGCCTTACGCCGATGGGCCTCTATCAGGCCTGGTGCAAAGCGACGGAGACGCGGACCTCGATATCGACCCGCAACCGATGGATCTCGGTGTTCCGCGACCTTGAGCGCTTCTGGGACGGCAAAGACGTCACCCTGCTCAGTGAAGAAGACGCCATCCGCTGGCGCGACGAGCTTCGCGCAGGTGGCGACAAGCCCGGCGGCCGGACCGACAAGACCGTCAACTTCCAGTACATCGCCGCCTGCAAGGCCGTGTTCGGATGGGCGGCAAAGCCGAAGACGAACGACGGCGGCGATCTCCTGCCGCTCAATCCCTTCGCCAACTTCAAGTTCGGCAAAAGCTCGGGCTCGAAGAAGACCACCAAGCTGCGCGAGCGCTCGTTCCGGCTGGAGGAAATGAGCATCATCTTGCCAGCCGCCGCCGGGATCGCGTTGGGTCCGCGGGCGACCGTGTTTGCGAAGTCGCGGCGTTGGGTGCCCTGGCTGCTCGCCTACACCGGCGCGCGACCGGGCGAGATCTGCCAGTTGCGCCGCGAAGACCTCCGCAAGGTGCAGGATCGCTGGGCTTTGCGGCTCACGCCCGAAGCCGGCACGATCAAGGACCGCGAAGCGCGCATCGTCCCCATCCACGACCACCTAATCAAGCAGGGCATCGTCGAGTTCATCCAGGCTCAAGCCGAAGGTCCGCTCTTCTATGAGCCGGAGCGCTTGCGCCGCACCGCCAAGGACGATCCGTCAAATCCCCGCAGGCATCCGCATGAGAAAGTCTCCGTCCGCCTGGCGGGCTGGGTGCGCGAGCTGGGCGTCAGCGACCTCAACATAAAGCCTAACCACGCCTGGCGCCACACGTTCAAGACGCGCGCCTTGGTGGCGGGAATCGACAGCGTGGTCGCGGATTACATTTGCGGTCACTCGCCAAAGACTGTCGGGGACGCGTACTACGCGCTTGAAGGCGACGC
>JBMOEW010000059.1:0-12021 GCA_049314555.1 Caulobacterales bacterium | reverse complement strand
TTGAAAACACTGGCGCGCCCGGAGCGATTCGAACGCCCGACCCCCAGATTCGTAGTCTGGTGCTCTATCCAGCTGAGCTACGGGCGCTTGCCAAGGGGAGGCGGTGCATAGCGCGGTTGTTTGACGGTTTCAAGTCGCGCCCGACCGATCACTGCAACATTCCTAGGGCAGGTCGCGCCAGCAGGTTTCCCCAGCAAACGCACGCGCTTCAAAAACCCCCCTGGCCACCGCCCGCGCCAAGACATCGCCCGCCACGGCCCCAACAATGGTCAAACTGCGCGCCCATGGCTCCGGCAACGGTCGCAAGCCAGTAGACAGCGCAAACACCACATCCCCATCAAACATCGCGTGCAAAGGCCGGATCGCCCGGGCCAAACCGTCCTGCGCCATGATCGCCATGCGTTTGGCCTGCGCGGGGCTAAGCGCATAGTCGGTCGCCACCACCGCAAGCGTGGTGTTGGTTCGCGCGCTCGGTTGGGATTTCGCAAGCCCCCAGTCCAGCGCGTCCACCCGCGCATTGGGGTCAGGCCGCGCCCCGCCGAACTCGCCATCGACCTCAAACGGCCAAGCCCAGAACGCGCGGCTGCCGGGCATAACAACAGACCCGTGCGCATTGACGCACGCCAAAGCCCCAACGGTTGCTCCATCCAGCAACACCACCGAAGCACTACCCTGTCCCCCCTTCAACCCGCCCGCCATCGCCCCCGCACCGGCTCCAACGCTGCCAAGGGCCACATCCAGACTGGCCGCCTCTAAAGCGGCAATCCCAAGCCGGCGATAGGGCGGTTCAAGCCCCCAGGATTTGTCACCCCCGTTGGCCAGATCAAACAGGATTGCCCCCGGCACAATCGGCGCGGTTCGAAGGCCGGCCGCCACCACATACCCCTTGCCCGCAGCGCCCAAGGCCGCCACCACCCCGTCCGCCGCCGCAAGCCCGTAAACAGACCCCCCCGCCAGCGTGATCGCATCAACGGCTGACACCAGGTTTTCCGGCGCGAGCAGGTCGGTTTCCCGCGTGCCAGGCCCCCCACCGCGCACATCCACCCCGCACACCGCCGGCGCATCCGGCACAATCACGCTAACCCCGGTCCGCACCGAAAGGTCCTGGGCCGACCCAACCCGTAAACCAGGCACATCGGTCAAGGAGTTGCGCGGACCTGGGCGCGACAGGGGATGAGACATGCGAGGCAGGCCCTATGTGCAAGTGCCGAAGCAGTAGTCAAACAAGATTGCCCGTGTATGTAGTGGCATCATGATTGACAAGCGTAGCCTCTTTGCCCGCTCCGGCGCGGCACTCTTTGCCCTCGCCGCGTGTGCCTTGGCCGGATGTGCGAGCCTCCAAACCGCGCCCAAGCCCCCCGCCGGGCAGGCGGTAGTCAGCTCAGCCGATGCGCGCGCCTCTGAAGCCGGCATGGAAATCCTGCGCGCCGGCGGCAACGCCACCGATGCAGCGATCGCCACAATGATGGTCCTGGGACTGGTGGAACCGCAATCCGCAGGCGTCGGCGGGGGCGGTTTTGCCTTGACCTACGCCGCAGACAACCGCGCGATCATTGCCTATGATGGCCGCGAATGGGCCCCCGCCGCCGCAGGCCCTGGCCTGTTCCTGGGTGAAGACGGCAGGCCAATGGCATTCCGCGAAGCGGTCTTGAGCGGCCGCTCGGTCGGCACCCCATCGCTGATTGCGATGCTTTATATGTTGCACCAGGACCAGGGCCGCCTACCCTGGGCAAGCCTGTTTGAGCCCGCAATCCGCTTGGCCGAGAACGGCTTCGAGCTCACCCCACGCCTCCACGAATGGATCGAGTTTGGCGCGCAACGCGGCCGCCTCCTCGAAACGCCCGCCGTCCGCGCCTACTTCTTCGACGATGCTGGCACCCCCAAACCGATCGGCACGATCCTGCGCAACCCGGCCTATGCCGCAAGCCTAAGGGCCATCGCCATCCAAGGCCCGCGCGCCCTCACACACGGCCAAATCGCCCAAGACATCATCGCCGCGGTGCAGGCAGGCCCTAACCCCGGCAGCCTGACCCTGGAAGACCTCCAAGCCTATCGCCCGCGCCGCCTGGATCCGGTGTGCGGCCCTTACCGCAGCTTTAGGGTGTGCAGCATGGGCCCGCCGTCGTCCGGGGCAGTCGCGGTTCTGTCGATCCTTGGCCAGTACGAAGCGGCCCGCCCCATGCCGAACGGGCCAAATGACGCCGACGACTGGTCTGCTTTCCTGTGGGCAAGCCGCCTGGCCTATGCCGACCGCGACCACTACGTTGCGGACGATCAGTTCGTGCCCGTACCCACAGAGGCCTTGGTTGCTCCGGCTTATCTGCGCGATCGCGCGCGCCAAATCGATCTGACCCGCGCGCCCGCCGGCATTATTCAGCCCGGCGACCCGTCGTTGATCGTCGGCGGACCGTCTTACCTGGATCGCTGGGGCCGGGATCGCACCAACGAAGTGCCGGGCACCACCCATTTGTCGGTTGTCGATAGCGCCGGCAACGCCGTTGCCCTCACAGCCACCGTAGAAAGCATTTTCGGCTCGCAACGCTTTGCCGCCGGCTTCTTTTTGAACAACCAGCTGACGGACTTCTCCCTCGACCCGCTGAAAAACGGCCTGCCCGTGGCCAATGCCCCAGGCCCCCGCAAGCGCCCGCGCTCGTCAATGTCGCCCACCGTGATCCTCAATTCGGATGGTTCGCTACACATGGTGATTGGCTCGCCCGGCGGTTCAGCGATCATCTCCTACGTCGCCCGCACGATTATCGGCGTGATTGACTGGGACCTGCCGATCCAAGCAGCCATCGATCAGCCCATCATGGTGGCGTCGCGCCCAGGTGCGGTGCGGGCGGAGGTTCAACTTCTGCCACCAGGCATGGTCGATCAGCTTCAGTCCCGCGGGTGGACGATCCAGCCCACCACCATGGAAGCCAGCGGCCTGCATGGCGTGCTGGTCACCCCTGAGGGCCTCGAAGGTGGTGCAGATCCACGCCGCGAAGGCCGCGCGATCCGGGAAACGATCACCCCAGCCCTTACGCCGTCTGCAAGGTAAGCAGGAACACAGTCCCGGTCGACCCTGTGCTTTCGAGCACCAAATCACCGCCCTGGCCGCGCGCCAGTTCCCGCGCGATGGCAAGGCCAAGCCCGCTCCCTTCGCCTCCGGGCCGGCTTGCAGCAAACGGCTCAAACAAGCGCTCGATCGCCTGCGCTGGCATGCCGCCGCCAGTATCGGCGATCCGCACGACGGCCTTTGCCCCAACCTGTTGGGCGCTGACGGTAATGGTCATGGGATGATCTGGGTCCTGGGCGCTCGCAGCCCGCACCGCCTGCGCGGCATTTCGGATAAGATTGGACAACAGCCGGTGCAGTTGATCGCCATCAGCGATCACACGCATCGCCATCTGCGGCGTCACCACGCCCTTTACGTCGGCAAACCCCGATAACGTATCGGCAAGGGCTTCCCGCACCACATCTTCCAACACGATGGCCTGCAACACCGCACGCACCTCGTCCGCGCGCCCATAGCGCAGCGCGCTCGCCGCAAGCCCAGCGGCACGCCCAATCGCGCGCTCAAGCCGGGGCGCGGCCGCCCGCACGTCAGGATCGCTGGAGGTGGCGATCCGCTCCGTCACCAGCTGGGCCGTCGCCAGCATATTGCGCAAATCATGCGCCACCCGCGCCATCGCCCCGCCCAATTCCGCGAGGCGCTCGCGCTGCCTTAAGCTCGCTTGGATTTCGCTCTGCAGCGCCCGGATCGCGCGCTCCGCTCGCCCAATCTCGTCCCGCCGGCGCGAAATTGGCATTGTCCTGGCCACATCCGACGGCCTGCGCCTGAAGCGCTCCACATTGCGCGTCAGCCGTCGCATCGGCCGCACAAAGGCAATGATCAAGACCAGATAGACCAAAGCCCCGGCCAGCACTGAAACCAGCGTGGACCCAATCGCCACTTCAGCCCCATACCGGCGCGTGGCATGCCGAAGCAGGCTTTCGTCCAGCGTCACGTCCAGCACGCGTCCCGCAGCAGAAGGCGCTGTGGTCCGCACAAGGATCACGCGCCCGGGCGCTGAAAACAAAGTGTCAACCGCCCAAACAGCGTGGTCCCATGCCGAAGCACCCCGGAAATCCCATATGTGGTCGATTGACCTTGCCGGCTGCGGGCTCAACACAATAGGCACGCCGCCAGCGCCCGCGATACGCAGCACGCCGCCTTGCACCCGCAAGTCTTCCAGCAACATTTCCGCAATAGGCCCCCCCGGATCCACAGAAGCCGCCAGCGCCGCCACCTGCGCCAAGTTGATCCGGTCCTCGATCCACGACACATGAAACCGTGCCACAGACGGCGCAAACACCATCACTTCAGCCAACAGCACCAACAAAACCGTCAGACCCAGCAGCCGCCCAGCCAAGCTGTTGACCAGCCGCAAATACCAGGGCCGCGAAGGCGGGTCATCGGCCACGCCGTCCCCGGTGCCGGTCGCGGGGGCACTGGGGTCATGCATCGCTCAGGCCTGCCGCGCGCGCATCGCGCGCCAAACAGCAGGCGCCGCCGCAAGCAACGCCATGCCAAGCAACGGCAGCAACACCAATGGCTGCAACAACACAGAAGAGGGCGATACCGTCCCGCCCGCATCAAGAATAGCCCCAGCCCCGGCCCCAACCCCAGTGTAGATCAAGGTGGCGGGCATCGTCCCCATAAAGGTGGCCAGCCCAAACGCGCGCCAAGGCATCGCAAACGCGGCCCCCGCCAAAGTCACCGCGATAAAGGGCGCGAACGGAAACAAGCGTAGCGATAGCAGATATAGAAAACTGTCCCCCTGAAACCCGCGCTCCAACCGGCGTAAAACGCCCCCAAAACGCGCCTTCAGACCGTCCCCCAGCGGGCCGCGCGCCGCAAAATAAAGCCCAAGCGAACCCACGGTTGCCCCGATAACAGACCCAATGGCCCCCGCCATGCCAAACAAATATCCCCCAAACAGGGTCAAAACGATGGTTGTTGGAAAACCGATTGACACCAGCGCGGTGTAGATAAGCGTAAAGCCGATTGCAGAAAGCAAGGGTCGCTCAACGACAAAAGCCGTCAGATACGCCCGATGTTCGCGCAGGGTATCGATCGAGATTAAATCGCCGCCCCCAAACGCGAAAAACGCCCCTAGCAACGCCACAACGCACACCAGGGGCGCATACCGCCGCCATAGGGGCAGAGCCTCACCCGCAATCGCCTTGTCTTTGGTCATCGTGTCCGTCGTGGAGTTTCGTTCAAGGCCCAGTCATAAGCATATCCAGCGATCGGCGACGACCGGATTTGCTGCGCCAGCGGGCCTTGCGCATACCGTGCCAAATGCGCGCGCAACTCTGCTTCGCTGCCAAAATCGGCCCGGAACCATTGGTAAATGTTCGAAAGCGTCATGCCCCGAGGACCCACCCGCACCCCTCGGGGGCTATTAATGTAGGCCCGCGCCGCAGCGTCCAATTGAGCTTCGAGGCGCTCGCCACGAAACGCTTCGCGCTGCAGGTTCGGGCACCCGACCGACGCGCAGTTGACCGAATAGTGCACCCGCGGATCGCGAAAAGTGGGCCGCATGGTGCCGTGCTCGATGTCATCAAGGCTCATCGCCCGCCCCTCGACCGTCACCACATTCATCTTCCACGGCCCACCAAGCGGATTGATCAACACCCCCCGCGACGGAATGTCCCGAATTGAAGCAACGGGATAGGCCCCAAGCACAACCTTGATGGTCGCCGCATTATAAAGATTGGCCCAATAGGCAAAGGCGTCCGCCCGAGCCATTTGCGAAGGCCGCGTGGCCGCAAGGCTAGCGATATAGCCATCGAGCGCAGTTCGGTCAGCCGGGCTTGCCGCCCAAGCGGCATAATCAACGCGGTTCAATCCATCGGAGCTGGTCTGCACATAGCGCTGCAGCAGCCGGTCCCAAGGCGCAGGGTCTGGCACCTGCGCCAACGCAGTTCCCCCCCAAATCGAAAGGAAAAAGGCGATTACCGAAATCAACTGGCGCATAACGGACCCCAAATAGCAAAACGCCTGAGCCTATCTATTACGTGCGCGCGGTCCCTTTGGTTGCATGTCGTCTACACCGCTTGCACCTGCCCCCGCACTCGCTACCTATGAGGCGCTGCCCATGACAAGCCACACAGACCTTGCCAGCCTCGACCAGCGCTCCCGGGAAATCTTCCGCGAGATTGTCGAAGCCTACCTTACCACCGGCGAGCCGGTCGGTTCGCGCACCCTGTCGCGCATGGGGGCGATTGGCCTCTCGCCCGCCTCGATCCGCAACACCATGCAGGACTTGGCTGCCCTTGGCTTGCTCGATTCGCCCCACGTGATGGCTGGTCGCCGCCCCACCCACGTTGGGCTGCGCTTCTTCTTGGATAGCCTTTTGGAGATCGGCGACGTCGCCGAAGAAGACCGCAACGACATCGATGCCCGTGTGGCGCAGGCAGGGCGCTCCCGTGCCGATGTGTTGGCCGCGGCCTCAGAACTGCTCTCTGGCCTTGCCGGCGGTGCGGCCTTGGTTTTGGCCCCAGCCCGAGAAGCCCCGGTCAAGCACGTTGAAATCGTCTCGATCGGCCCCGGCCAGGGCCTGATGGTTGTGGTGTTTGAAGACGGGCAAATCGAAAACCGCCTGATTTCAACCCCACCGGGCCTTAGCCCCTCCGCCATGACCGAAGCCACCAACTTCATCAACACCCGCTTCAAGGGAAAGACCCTAGTGGAGGCCCGCGCCAACGTCGCTGAAGCCCTGGAGGCAGATCGCGCGGCCTTGAACGCGGCGGCGGCCGGCTTGGTCTCGCAAGGCCTCGTGGAATGGTCTGGCGAAGATCCGCTGCAGGGGCGATCCTTGATCGTGCGCGGGCGCTCCAATCTCTTGCAGGACCCGCAGGCCACGGCAGACCTGGAGCGCGTGCGCCAACTGTTTGACGACCTGGAGAAGAATCGCGAGCTGGTGCAAATCCTGGACTTGGCAAAAAATGGCGATCCGGTCCGAATCTTCATTGGGTCGGAAAACCCGTTGTTCTCGTTGTCCGGTTCAAGCCTGATCGTGGCCCCTTACGCGACCCAGGACAGGAAAGTTGTGGGCGCACTGGGCGTAATCGGGCCAACCCGCCTGAACTACGCCCGTGTCATCCCGGTGGTGGACTACACCGCGCGCGTCGTTGGCCGCATTCTGGACGGCCGCATCGGCGAGCGCTGATTCCTTGGAGAAAAACCCTATGCAAGACCAGCCCGAACAGCCATCCGAGTTGGAAAGCCCGATCCCCGTCCAGCCCGCTGAAGTGCGCATCGCCCAGCTGGAAGCAGAACTGGCCGAAGCGAAAGATCAAATGCTGCGGGCCTTGGCGGAAAGCCAAAACGCGCAGCGCCGCGCCGAAAAACAGGCCCAAGAAGCCCGCATCTATGCTGTAGACCGCTTCGCCGGTGATCTGGTGTCGGTGGCCGACACGCTTTCCCGCGCCATCGAAACCACCCCGGCAGAGGCCCGCGAACAAGACACCACCCGCACCCTTCTGATCGGTGTCGAAATGACCGAAAAGGCGCTGTTGGACGTGTTTGCAAAGCATGGCCTGCGCCGGGTTGGGGCCAAGGGCGAAGCGTTTGACCCCAACCGCCACCAGGCCGTGGCTCAAATCCCATCAGATAGCCCCACCGGCACTGTCGCCGAAGTCTTCCAACCCGGCTATGTGCTGCACGACCGCACCCTTCGGGCAGCGATGGTTGCGGTTAGCCTTGGCGGGCAGTCCACCGCGCCGCCGCCCGCCGGCGATGGAGAACCGGGCAGCCAAGTGGACGTCTCGGCCTAACCGGCCACCCACCGCCCTCGGCGTTTGCTTTGCAAAGGCCGCGGGCGCATATCGGCCCCCTGATGGCCCAAACAACACAAACACTTGATCCGGCCCGTCGGGCGGCGGCGGCTTTGCTAAGCGCCGTCACCGACGAAGGCAAAACCCTGGAAACAGCCCTGGAGACAGCGCGCTCCTACCAGGGGCTCGAAGGGCGCGACCGCGCCTTTGCCCGCGCCATCGCCTCCGCAACGCTGCGCCGGCTTGGCAGCATCGATGCGGTTTTGGGCCAGTACATGGCCCGCCCGCTGGGTCCAGGGGCCGAAGCTGCCCGCGCGATTTTGCGCACCGGGGCCGCACAAATCTTGGCCATGGCGGTAGCCCCGCACGCAGCGGTTTCCGCAGCCGTCGCCCTCGCCAACAGCGCACGCTCTGCCCGGCCGTTCGCCGGCATGATCAATGCGGTCCTGCGCAAAGCCAGCACAGAAGGACACAGCGTTTTTGCTGCGTTGCCGGCCGGCACCGATATCCCAGACTGGCTCTTCACGCGCTGGCGCGCCACCTACGGCCAGCAAACGGCGCAAGCGATCGCTCTCGCCTTGCACCAAGAACCGCCGTTGGACCTCACCCCCAAACAACCTGAAGACGACTGGCCCGCCCGTTTGGGGGCCCGCGTCGGCCCCTTTGGCAGTGTGCGCCTCGATGCGGGCCAGGATCTAACCTCGCTCTACGGGTTTGAGCAGGGGGCATGGTGGGTGCAGGACGCCGCAGCCACTCTGCCCGCCAAAATGCTCGGCGATGTGCGCGGCAAGACGGTGCTGGATCTGTGCGCGGCCCCAGGCGGCAAGACGATGCAACTGGCCGCCGCCGGCGCCCACGTTGTGGGCGTGGACAAGGACGACAAGCGCTTGGACCGCCTGCGCGCAAATCTTCTCCGCACAAACCTTCCCGCAGAACTAGTGCATGCTGACATCCTGGACTGGGCCCCGCCCGCCCCCGTCGATGCCATCCTGCTGGACGCCCCGTGCACCGCCACCGGCACCCTGCGCCGGCATCCAGACGCCGCCTGGCTGCGCCGCCCCAGTGATATCCAACCCTTGGCCGCCCTCCAACAAGCCCTCTTGGCCCGGTGTGCGGGCTGGCTCAAACCGCAAGGCCGCCTGGTCTATGCCGTGTGCTCCCTGGA
Organism: Caulobacterales bacterium; assembly: GCA_049314555.1. Lineage (GTDB taxonomy): Bacteria > Pseudomonadota > Alphaproteobacteria > Caulobacterales > Aquidulcibacteraceae > REEB509. The sequence continues at coordinate 3,047 of JBMOEW010000059.1, read as the reverse complement.
ACCGGAGGAAGGCGAAGGCGTCGCAGCCACCCTCAATGCCTTGCAGCCAGACCCGATCTCAGCCCACGAAATCGGCGGCGAGACTCAGGCCATCACCCCCGCTGGCCACATCCGCACTCATCCGGGCTTGAGCCTTGAGACCGGCGGAATGGACGGGTTTTTCATCGCCCGATTCCGGGCAACATGAAGGGTTTGCCGGTCACACAGCCGCTGTCACGTCGCGCAAAAACGTCTTCAAACAGTCCGTCACGTAATGTACGTGATCAGCCTGCGGCGCGTCCAAACCAGCAGGGCGCGCGCTTGCAGGCTCGTGGCTCCAGTCTTTGCCAGACCGGATCAAAACGGTCTTGAATCCCAACCCATGTGCGGGTTCCAAATTGCGCGCCAAGTCTTCAAACATGGCCGCGCGATCCGGCGCAAACCCATGGCGGGCAATCAACCGGTCAAACGCCGTCCGGCTTGGCTTGGGCGTGAAACCCGTGTCGACGATATCGAAATGATCGGCAAATAGCCCGTCCAACCCCAAACGCCGCACCACCCGGTCCGCATGCGCCCGGCTGCCGTTGGTAAACACCAAGCGCTTTCCCGGAAGCAAATCGATCAGCCGCGCCAACTCCGGGTCCGGTGCCAACAGCGAAACGTCGATGTCATGCGCGTGGTGCAAAAAGTCGTGCGGGTCCACCTGATGCAAGGCCATCAGACCGGCCAGTGTCGTGCCATAGGTGCCGTAATACCGCTTCTGGATCTCGCGCGCTTCCACCGGATCGACGCTCAACAGCTGCGAGACGTAAGCCGTCATCTTGGCGTCGATCTGTGCAAACAGGTCGCTTTCGCCAGGATAGAGCGTGTTATCGAGGTCAAACACCCAGGTCTGAACGCCGTCAAAGGCAGCCGGTGTGCTCATGGTATGATCGGTTGATCAGGCCCGTCCGCCGGTGCCGAGCGCGGCGGACGCACCACCCGAGACCGCAAAATTTCACCCAGCTCACCCTGCGCCCCGGCTGGACGCTGCGGCTGCGTGGCCGCGGCAGCCGCCACCGGCGGCGCACTCGCTTCCCGCCGCCGTGCGATCTGGCGCTGCGGTTGGCCCATCGGCAAGAAGTTGCGCTCGAAAAACTCCACCACCAAACCTTGCCGCCCCCGCGCACTGATCGGGCTAAACAGGGCGGTGTCGTAATAGCGGTTCTCGCAATTGCTATCGCCCATGATCGCAAACTTGGAGGGGCTTGTGCAAAACGGCTCACCGCCGGCCGCGAGGTAACGGTCGCCGTCCTCCGCCACGAGGCTTGCGTGCACGTAGTACACGTCCTGCAGCAGGGCATCGTCGATCGCCCGCGCGCACGCCCCCGGCGCGATCTGCCACCACCCGCGAGACTCCCAGCTGTCGGCCCTACGCCGCGCAATCGCCGTCCACATCGGCGCTTCCGCACGATTACACAGCGTCAGGCCCAATTCATTGGACCGCCGGCGCGCCGCCGTTTCCAACGCGTCGATCAATTGTTCTTCCGTGGCATTCGCCGGCAACCGCGCCAGCTGCCGGAATTGCGCAATCGCAGCCGCGGTGCGTCGCGGATCAACCGCCCGGCGCCCCTCGCGTACATCATAGCCCGCGTCTGTCAGCAACCGCTGCAACCCCGCAGAGCGCGCCCGATATAGCGAGTAGGGCTCCGCCTCAGTGAGCGTCGTGCGCCAACCATCCCGTCGCGACACGATCACTTCGCGAAACTGACGCGCCTCGAGCCCCATCGCTTCGCAATCTTGTGGCGTCTCGATGGAAAACTGTTGATTGGGGTCTACGCACAGGTGTGGCCCGCCGCCCCATTGCCGCCGCCCGCCGCGGTGCGCCGATGATGTCCGCGCGTAAAGATAGTGCGTGCCCCGCGCTAGCGGAGCCGAAAGCGCAAGACGGCACTCCCCAGGGCGCAGCCGCAGCCACCCCTGCATCAAGATCTGCTCGCCCTCCGGTCGTCCGCTCGCAGCTTCCAGCACATAGCTGGTCTCGTTGCAGACTTCCCAGCCCTGCGGCGCCCGCGCGCGCGTCTGCGCCTCTGCTGGCAACGGCGCGAAGGCCAGCCACGCACCGGCGCACACAAGCCCGGCCAGCACGACCGCGCGAACCCTATCGAATGAGCGTACCAGCGCCATGTTCGGTGAAAAGCTCCATCAGGAGGGCATGGGGCTTGCGCCCATCGAGGATAACAGCCGCTTCGACGCCTGCTTCCAGCGCGGCGATGCAGGTTTCGAGCTTGGGGATCATGCCCCCCGTGGCAACGCCGCTGGTGATCAGGTCTTTTGCGTCCGCCCGGGTCATTTGCCGGATCAACCGCTTATCGGGCCCAAGCACCCCTTCAACATCCGTCAACAGCAAAAACCGCTTTGCACTCAGCGCCCCGGCAATCGCTCCGGCCGCCGTATCTGCATTAATGTTATAGGTTGCTCCATCCGAAGCCACGCCAATCGGCGCGATGACGGGAATATAATCTTCATGCGCCGAAATCAGGGCACGCAGCAGCGTCGGATCGATCGAGGTTGGTTCGCCCACATACCCAAGGTCCACCACCTGTTCGATCAGCGACTCAGGGTCTTTCTTGGTGCGCTGGACCTTGGCGCAAGTGATCAGCCGCGCATCTTTTCCCGAAAGCCCCACGCCCCGCACGTCCGCTTCGCCACCCGCCATCGTAATCAGATGAGCGAGTTCTTTGTTGACGCTGCCCGAAAGCACCATCTCCGCCACTTCCATGGTGGCAGCATCGGTCACCCGCAGCCCGTCGACAAAGTCGCTTTTCACCCCGGCCCGATCCAGCATGCGACTGATCTGCGGCCCGCCCCCGTGCACCACCACAGGGTGAATGCCCACCAGCTTCAGCAACACCACATCGGCCGCAAACCGCTTGGCGGTTTCGGCATCGCCCATGGCGTGGCCGCCATATTTCACCACAACCGTCTCGCGGTCATAGATCTGAATAAAGGGCAGGGCCTCCGCCAAGGTCTTGGCGACGGCAAAGCCAGATACGGCGGACTCGTGGGTTGGATCGCTGCTCACCGGC
>JBMOEW010000058.1:0-12047 GCA_049314555.1 Caulobacterales bacterium | reverse complement strand
CCGCCTCCACCAGAGCCGGCCCCTGCGCCGCCGCCACCACCAGAGCCGGCCCCTGCGCCACCACCAGAGCCGGCCCCTGCGCCGCCACCGCCACCGCCAGTGGTTGTGACACCGCCGCCGCCACCGGTCGCAGCGCCGCCTCCGGTACAAGCCACAGCGCCGCCTGCGGCTGCTGCGGCACCTCCTCCCCGCGCTGCTGCGCCGCCGCCGCCAATTCAAGTAGAACAGCGCAAGCGTGGTGCTGGGCTTTTGATCACGCTGATGGTTGCTGCCGGCGTTGGTGTAGGGGGCTATTTCGCTTACCAGGCCTATCAGCGGGGCGACCTATCGCTTCCGTTCCTGCCGCCAAGCGCTGCGCAAGTCGCGGCGGAGCGCTGGTCCAGTGTTGATACCACTTCGGCGCAAGCCCTGCGGGCATACTTGGCGGAGGCTCCGGAGGGATCCTACGCCGAGCTTGCGACCATGGCTCTGCAAGACCTGGAGTCGCGGGCCTTCTCGAACGCCATGGGCGCTACAGATGTCGCGGTCATTGAAGACTTTATGGCGACCTTCCCGGATAATGTTGAACGGATTGCGCAGGCGCGGTCGCGGATCGAAAGTTTGCGTCAGCAGGCGGAAGCTGCGGCCCAATTGGCTGATCCTGACGGCCTGAGCGCGCCTGGAGAAAGCACGCGTCCTGCCGCCCCAGTGGCTGCCCCATCTGGCAATGTGCGGGGCGCGCCGCTCAATCCGTCGCCGCCCCCTGCATCGCCAGCACCGAGCGGGCCCACGCCTCAGTAAAGCCGCCCGCCATTCGGCGCGGGTCGGTCGATCGTGAGCAGCACCACCTCCCCGTCTCGATCGGGGAAGCCGAGGCAAAGAACCTCGCTCATGAACGGGCCAATTTGTTTGGGCGGGAAATTGACGACGGCTGCGACACGCCGGCCGACCAGCTCTTCCGGCGTGTAGTGGGCCGTGACCTGGGCGGATGATTTTTTGATGCCCAGCGGCGGTGCGAACTCGATCCAGAGTTGAAACGCGGGCTTGCGCGCCTGCTCAAACGGCTGCGCCTTAACGATGGTGCCCAGCCGCACATCCACTTTCGCGAAGTCGTCCCAGGTGATCGGGGGCGATGCGGTATCGCTCACCGTCTAGCCGCCGAGTTTGGCTGGCTGCACCGAAACGCCGCCCTCGCCCAGCACGATCTGATCCACCTTCAACTGGGCGTCTGCCAGCTTCTTTTCGCAGTGGGCTTTCAGCGTGGCACCGCGTTCGTACATGCGCAGCTGCTCGTCCAAGGCGACCGCCCCGCGTTCGAGGGATTGGACGATGCGTTCGAGCTCTTCGAGAGCCGCCTCAAACGACATTTCTGCGACGGCGGTTTGGTCTTTGGACATGGGGCGCTCCTGTCATTTTTGCGATAAGGCCAAACCAAGCTTAGGCCGATGGCGCACAACGCAACACCCCCGCTTGGAGCCCAAGCGGGGGTGCGCGCGCGATGAGATGGCTGCTTAGCGGCCGGTGCTGCGGCGATCGCGGGCGGAGGCTTCGGGAAAGCGCGCGTTGAATTCTTCGACTTCGGCGGTCCAGGCGGCACCGACGGCGCGATAGGCGGCACCGTCCGCGTCGTACATGGCTTTGGCGGCGTTACGGCGGGCGAGCACGGCGGCGAGTTCGGCTTCGAGGGCGTTCACTTCGGCGACGCGGCAGGTCATGACGTCGAGATACGAGGTGCTCCAGGCCTGAATGGCGGCGTTGCCGGCATCCATGGCGCGGGCATTGGCGGTGGCCCCATCTGGCACCGCGGGGGCGCCGGGCAAGGTGCCTGGGCAGGCGGTGACGAAGGCCGGCGGCTGCGGGGTTTGGGCGGACGCGACGCCGGCGAAGGCGATAGCGGCGACAGCGGCGATGGCGAATATGCGGGTCATGTCGATCTCCTGCGGCATGGCGCGCCGCGCATCATTGCGGGGCCTGCATAACTTGGCTTTTCGCCAGCGAACACGGCTGAAATTGGACCATGCGGCGCCGGCGCTGCGCCAGCGTTTGGGTATGCAAGGCCGGACCGCTGAAGGCAATGGCGAACGTCACTTGTGTTTGGAAAAAACTCTGAGGCCAAGAGCGGGCTTTGCACGAAAAAGGGGCTGCCCCGCGCGGAGCAGCCCCATTCGATTGGTCCGGTTTCCCGGGGTTTCTTATTCTGCGTTCCACCGGAACGTTTTGGTGAAGGTGCCGCCTTCGGTCGGGCGACCGTCCGAGGTGGCGGGGGCCACTTTGAAGCGGCGGGCTGCGCGCAATGCCGCTTCGCCGAAGCCCCATCCTGAGGGTTCTTCCCGGGTGACCGTGCAGCTCACACGACCATCTGCACGCACGGTGCAAGCGATCTGGGTGACGCCTGATCGACCCCGTTCCAGCGCACGTTCCGGGAACAAATCCTGGAAGTCGCGGCCGTTTGGTTGCTCCAAGAACGAAGCTTCAGAGATCACCGGTGGCGCTGGCGGCGCCGGGGGTGCCGGCGGCGGTGGCGGTGGTGGATTTGGCGACGTTTCAACGAAGGTTTCCGTTGGCGGTGCGAACTCCGATGGCGGAGCCACAGCCATTGGCGGCGGAACCGGTGGTGGCGGCGTATTTGGTGGCGGTGGTGGCGGTGGAGGCGGAGGCGGTGGCGGAGGCTTTTTCTCCTCGACCACAGACTCGATTACCTCTTCCTCCTGGAACCACTCCGTCGGGCCGCCGAAGCGGGCGCTGACTGCCGAATAGACAATCAGACCGCACACCAGCGAAGCGATGACGAAGGAGGCTATGCGAAGACGAACCATCTTGGTTTAGCCCCTTCAGATCTGCGCGAGTTCAGAAAACAGGCTGACCTTGGCGAAACCTTCCGCCTGCAGCTGGCCCATTGTCGAAACGACCGAGGAATACGTGGCTTCCTGATCCGCCCCAAAGATGATGACCGCCTCCGTGTAGATACGGTCCACCGGCAGGACCGGATTGTTGACGATCGCGCGCTCAAGCACCGTCTGGCCCAGTTGCTGGCGGGTGGTACGGGTACCATCCACATAGTATTGCAACTCGGTGCCTTCGAGTTCGATGCGCACCTGCGTGGGACGCATGCCTTCTTGGCGGTTCATGATGCTGTTGGAAGAGGGAAGATCCACTCGGATGTCCACCGTTGGCATGGGTGCAGCCACCATGAAGATGATGAGCAGCACGAGCATGATGTCGATGAACGGGATGACGTTTGGTTCTGCGTTGACGGCGACGCTGCGACGTTTGCCCCGAACGCTGGAGGCGAGTTTTCCGGCCATGGACTTACCTCCTCCTAGTTCCTGCGACGATCTTCAGTGACCAAAGCCACCTTCACGAAACCGCGCGCTTGCAACAAGTTCATCGCTCGCAACACGTGGCGGTACTCCATCTCCCCCTGGCCGCGGATGTAGACCCGCTGGGTGAGCAGTTCGATTTCCTGCTCGTCGCCGGTCAGCACCTGTGCGCTTGGGGTATTCTGCAGCACTGCCGTGTGCACGGCATCGCCAAGACCTTCGAAGGTGACTTCGTCGTTCATGACGTAGACGCGATTGACGCCGTTCTCTTCCTTCACGGAGATCCAGGTGGGCTTGGCTGGACGCTTGGAGGGAACAATCTCCTGCGTCGTTGGCAAAGCAACCTGGACATCCACGGTGGCAATTGGTGCGGCCACCATGAAGATGATCAGAAGAACGAGCATCACGTCGATGAACGGGATCACGTTCGGTTCGGCATTCACGTCAGGCCTGGCCCGCTTGGACCCTACGCCTGTGTCGAGTTTAGCGCCCATGGGCGATCCTCCTTAAGGATGTACCCGGAAGATCAACCCGCGCGGCGGTCCATGTCACGCGACACGAGGGCGATGAATTCCGAGAGGAAGTCGTCCATCTTGCCGCCGTGCTTGGCGATCGACTTGGCCGCAAAGTTGTAGATCAACACGGCCGGGATAGCGGCGGCGAGACCTGCAGCGGTTGCCAACAGAGCGCCGGCGATACCTGGTGCCACGACCGCGAGCGAGGTGGTTTGGGTGTTCGCGATGCCGATGAAGGCCACCATGATGCCCCAGACCGTGCCAAAGAGGCCGATGAACGGTGCGTTCGAGCCGATCGAGGCCAACATGGTCATGTTGGAACCGATTTCTTCGAGATACTCGTTCTGCTTGGAGACCGCGGCGGCGGTGACCCGCTGCATGGTGTGATCGCGGGCGTCACGCATCGTGTAGAGGCCCAGATCTTGAGTGCGGCGGACTTCGGCGAGGCCCGCATCAAACATGAGGCGCAGACCGGACTGCGGCAGCTTGCGGACAATGGCTTCGGCTTCTTCCACCGAATTTGCCTTGCGGAAGGCTGCCAGGAATTCCTTGGACTGGGCGCTTGCCGTGCGCAGGACCCAAACCTTCTCCACCAATTGCATGATGGCGAAAACGGTGAGGATGCCGAGGATGAGCACGACGCCCTTCTCGACTTCGTTCAGCTTGCTCCAAAGGCTCATCACCGTCATGTCGGCGGCGCCTTCGGTGGCAGCTTCCAGCTGTGCCGCTTGACCGGCGGCTTTCGCGGCTTCCAGCGCGGCAGCGTCTGGCGCTGCAGGAACAGCGGCAGCAGCAGCGGCCGCAGTGTCGCCAGCGGCGGGGGTCGCACCCGGTGCCGGGGTTCCGGCCGCCGTTTGCGCGTAGAAGGTGAGGAGCGAGTACATCAACGCGTTCATGGTGTGCCCTTTGTGACCTATTCCAGCTCTGTGGTGCCCAATTCCAGTGTGTGCTTCGACTTTTCTTGGCCCTGCCGCAACGGTAGCGTGGTTAGCGCCTTGGCTGTGGGGAACGTTACAAGGCCTTATAAGGGTTTTTTGTGTCGTTCGTGCGTCTGTCTTCTGTCGTTGTTGCGATTTCTGACAGACTTTTCATCATTTAGGCGCACCCGACAAGGGGGGCCGACGCACACGAGGGGCAAGTTTCTCCTAGCGGGCCTTGCCTGAACCCTAGGGGCCAGACAGCGCGGCATCGACTGCACAAAAAGTGACCCCAAAGGATCCCTTCCGGCGATCAGGCCGCCACTCCAGACGGACCATGGCACACGCGAATGTGCAATGACCGCTTAGAGCCCGCGAGAAAAACGATGGTTTGGCTGAAGCCGGGCTGCGTGGTCACGCGGCCGACAGCGTCTGTTCCTCCCACCGGCCGATTGGTCTGCCGCAGTACATCTGCGGTCTCGTTTCCCAGTCGGCGCTCGCGTGACTAACTTTTCGGAAACGGCGTCAATGTCAATGCCACGCGTGCAGTGGGGGTGTAACCGTGGCGCGCGCGCCATGGTTTGACAGGCCATCTCAGTGCCTCACATGCTACAGTGTCAGCGGGGCGAAAAACGCCACATCAGCCCAGCGATGTTGGAGGACTGTAACATGCATCCACGGACGCACGCGGCGACGAATCCGCGCAAGCGGGCGCTGATCATGGCTGGCAGCGGCGAGGCGCTTTCCTACCAAGAGCTTGAAAATAGAGCCAATCAGGTGGCACACCTGTTGCGCGCGCACGGCATTAAGCAAGGCGACTGCATCGCGCTGCTTTTGGAAAATAGCCCGGCATTCTTCGAACTCGTGTGGGGCGCGCAGCGGGCCGGCGTTTACTATGTTTGCCTCTCGACGAAGCTGACGACCAGCGAAGTGAGCTACATCCTTCAAGACAGTGGCGCGAAATTTTTTGCGGTGAGCGCGGCATTTGCTTCGACGGCGCTGGAGCTGGTGCATGACGCCGCCACCCCGGAGGCGCGGTTTGTAGCGAATGGGGCGCTGCCGGGCTTTCAGTCCTATGAGGCGGCGCGCGATGGTTTTTCCGTAATACCGATTGCGGACGAGGCCGCGGGTCGGGAAATGCTGTATTCCTCCGGCACGACCGGGCGGCCAAAAGGGGTGCGTGTGCCGCTTCCCGAAGGCCCGATCGATGGCCCTGACCCGATGTCAGACCGCACCGGGGCGCTGTTTGGACTATCTGGAGACAGCATCTACCTTAGTCCTGCGCCGCTTTATCATGCCGCCCCCCTTCGGTGGACGATGGCGATGCATCGTATGGGTGCCACGACCGTGATCATGGAGCGGTTTGAGGCTCAGGCCTATTTGGAGGCCGTGCAAAGCCATGGCGTGACGGCCACTCAAGTTGTGCCCACCATGTTCGTGCGAATGTTGAAACTTCCGCCGGAGGTGCGCGCCCAATATGACGTGTCGAGTCTCAAAGTGGTGGTGCATGCGGCCGCACCCTGCCCCGTGCCGGTGAAGCTGGAGATGATGGATTGGTGGGGACCGATCATTCACGAGTATTATGCGGGCACGGAGGGGAATGGGTTTTGTTATTGTTCGCCCACGGATTGGCTGGCGCGGCCGGGGTCTGTGGGGCGGGCGCTGGTGGGGTCTTTGCGGATTTGTGACGAGGACGGCGCGCTGGTGGCGAACGGGGTCAGCGGCATCGTGTACTTCGCCGGCGGGCCGGCCTTTGCCTATCACAACGATGCAAAGCGCACCTCTGAAGCCCAACACCCGACTGAGCCTGGTTGGACGACGCTGGGCGACATTGGGTATGTGGACGACGATGGGTTTCTGTTTTTGACGGATCGCAAGTCTTTCACGATCATTTCAGGCGGGGTGAACGTTTATCCGCAGGAGGTCGAGAACCTGTTGATCACGCACCCAAAGGTTGCCGATGCGGCCGTGTTTGGGGTGCCAAATGATGACTTCGGTGAGGAGGTCAAAGCCGTCGTGCAAGCCTTGCGGGTCGAAGACGCTGGCCCTGCGCTTGCGGCGGAGTTGATGGCGTTTTGCCGGGCCCACTTGAGCAGCGTGAAATGTCCGCGCTCAGTGGACTTTATCGAAGAGCTGCCGCGCCACCCCACCGGCAAGCTCTATAAGCGTCTGCTGCGGGATCAATACTGGACGGGCCGAGACAACAAGCTGGTTTGATGGCCTTATGCGTTTGCGCCTACCACAACATGCCACGCGCGCCGGTTTGTTCTTTGTGCAGGTCCACTGACAAAACGATCGCCATGCCGATCATGGTGGTGAACATCGACGAGCCGCCATATGAGACCAGCGGCAATGGGATGCCGACCACGGGGAACAGGCCCAAGACCATCGCGGTGTTGATCAGCACATAGGCCCCGATGGTGGTGGTGATGCCGGCGGCTGTGAGGCGGGCAAACAGGCTCTTGGCGGTGGCGGCCACGCGCATGGCCGCCCCAAGCAGCCCCACATAAAGCGCCAGGACGAAGTAGCCGCCGACCAGGCCGAACTCTTCCACGATCATCGTGAAGATGAAGTCGGTGTGCTTTTCGGGAACAAAGTCCCCCTGCGATTGCGGGCCCTGGGTGTAGCCGGCGCCAAACAGGCCGGCCGAGCCCACCGCGATCTTGGACTGGGCGATGTTGTAGCCGTCGCCGAGGGGGTCTTCCTGGAGGCCCAGGAACACCTCGATCCGATCGCGTTGATAGGGTTGCAGCACGTATTGATAGGCCGCTACGGCACCGCCCACCGCCAGAATGACGGCCGGGATGATGTAGCGCCAGCGCAGGCCCGCCAGAAACATGACGGAGATGCCGGAAATCGCTATCAAAACGGCGGTGCCCAAATCGGGCTGTGCGGCCACCAGGCCAGCGGGGATCGCGATCATCAAGATCGGCGGGATCAGGGTGAGGACATGGCCGGCGCGTTTGGGGTCGATGCCCGCATAGTAGCGGGCTGTGGCCAGAACGATCGCAATCTTCATGATTTCAGACGGTTGGAACTGAACCGGACCAAGTTTCAGCCACAAGGTGGCGCCACCAGCCGTGACGCCCAGCCCCGGGACTTCAACTGCCAGGATCAGCAAGAGGCCCAACGCGTACAGCGGATAGGCAATGCCCAGCCAGATGCGCAGATCCAGCGTTGCGAGCAAAACCACGCCGATCAACAGCGCGATGAAGCGCACGCCGTGGACGATCGGTTCGCGCGTCGATCCGCCTTCGGCGACGGAGTACTGCATCATGACGCCCAGAAAGGCGATTGCGCACAGGATGGTGATCAACGCCCAATTCAGCTTGCCAATCTTGGCCATCATGCCGGTGGGGCGACTTGGCAAACCGAGCACTGTCATGCGGGTTGGCTCCCTGGTTTGGCCGCCAAATCCACGAGGGATTGCGCGCGGCGCTTGGCGGGGTCTCGCAGGAGCGCCTTGCGCATCAGATCGGACGCGATGGGAGCCGCCACGACAGAACCGCCGCCGCCGTGCTCCACGATGACAGCACAGGCATAGCGGGGTTGGTCAAACGGGCCAAAGCACACAAATAGGGCGTGATCGCGCAGGCGCCATTCGAGATCTTGGTTGCGTCGCACACCGCGGGATCGTTCTGCGGCGGTGATGATTCGGACCTGGGCGGTGCCTGTTTTGCCGGCGATCTGGATTGGCGGGAAGCCGCGGGTGAACTCGCTGGCCTCCACGATCTCGCCAGTATCTGGGTGGCGGACCAGGCCGAGCTGGCCGGCGCGGAAGGCCGTGCCGCCGCCTTCGTTGCACACGCCAAACATGCCGGAGCGGATCATGTCCAAGTGCTGAGGATTGATCCTCAACGACTGGGGCGGCGCAGGCGGCGCACGGCCGGACATCTCACGCACCAGGCGCGGCATGACATTCAAGCCGCCGTTGGCCATGCGTGCCGCCATAACGGCGAGCTGCAAGGGCGAGGCCTGGATGTCGCCTTGGCCGATGCCGACGTTCAAGGTGTTACCCGGAGGCCAAGGCCCGCCGCGCACCCTGCCCCACCAGGCCGGATCGGGGACAATGCCGTCTTCCACCCCTGGCACGTCGATATCAAATGCTTGGCCAAGGCCGAAGGTGCGGGCCATGGCGGCCACGCTATCGATCCCGGCGCGCAGGGCCGCGTTGTAGAAGAAAACGTTGCAAGAGGATTTGATGGCCGTGTGAAGGTCTACCGTGCCGTGGCCGCCGCGCTTCCAACAGTGGAAGGCGCGCCCGCCAAAAGGGAAATAGCCGGGACACGTGACGCGGAAGTTTTCTGGGAGGCCGGACGATAGGGCTGCCAGACCGGTGACCATTTTGAAGGTGGAGCCAGGTTTATATGCACCCGTGACGCACTTGTGGAACAAGCGGTTCAGGTTGCGCATTTCGCCGGTTGGGCCTACCGCTTCGGGGGCGTTCAGCGCTTGGAACGCCGTGCGGCCGATGCCATCAACAAAGGCATTGGGGTCAAACCCGGGGGCCGAGGCCAGGGTGTAGATGTCTCCGTCGAGCACATCGATGAGCACAGCGGCTGCGCTTTCGCCAGCCATGCGTTCCATCGCGAATTTCTGCAATTCGTGATCAAGCGTCATGATGACGTCTTGGCCTTGTATCGGGGCCTTGTCTTGGCCGCCGGTTTCGCTGATCACGCGGCCGCGGGCGTTGACGACCACACGGCGGTAGCCGGGGATGCCGTCCAGCTCCTGTTCCAGGGCGAACTCCATGCCGGACTTGCCGACGCGGGTGTCTGGGTGTTGGAAATAGGCGCTGGTGCGCCCCTCGTCGCGCAGGCGTTCGACGTCGGTTTGGTTGGGGCGCTGGACGTAGCCAATCGGGTGGCCATAAACCACATCGAAGGGATAACGGCGGGTTTGGCCAGTTTCTGCGTTGATGCCGGGCAGCTCTGGCAGACGCACGTTGATCGCGTTGAATTGCTCCCAGGTGAGGCCGCGGCGCAGGAGGATCGCGTCGAAGCGGCGGCCCTGGCGCGCATCGCGCATCCGGGACGCCACCCAGGTGTCGTCCAGCCCCAAGATGGCAGCAATGTCCATGACCACGGACGCAACGGCTGCTTCTCTGGTTTCGGCGTTCAAGCGCTGTCCGGTGGCCTCAGTGATGGCGGCGGCGGCGCGTTCCGGCACCAGCGAAACGCGGTAGTCAACGGCGGTGGTGGCGAGCTGCACGCCAAACCGATCGTACAAGATGCCGCGCGGTGGGGCGACGATGCGCATATCAAAGCGGTTCTCGTCGCGCTCGGCGGAGTAGCGGTTGGAGGCCGCGTTTTCGGTTTGGAGTGCTGCCATGCGCACAGCAACGCCGGTGAATGCCAGGCCGCCGCCTAACATCATCCAGGCCGAACGACGGTTGAAGCTTTGATGCAGATCGCGCTTGGGGGCGCTTGAGATGCCCGACTTTCTGTTTCGGCTCATCGGCCTGCCCCAAAGCGAGAGGAAATCCGGGACGCCCCCGGCCGATCCATATAAAGCGGTCGCACCAGCGGAAACAGCAGCGCTGTGATCGCTGCGGTCTGTAAATAGGGCCAGGTGGGCGCGTTGGTCAGCGGGGCGATTACGGCCACCAGGATCACCGTTGCGCCGGCGGTGGCGATAAAGCCACCCCACAGGGCGATCAGGTTTGGCGCGCTCATGGCGCGGGCCGCGACCCAGCCGAACAGGTAGGCCGACACATAGATCAACGCGAACAGGCCAAACGGGCCGCCGGCGAACTGGTCGTGGACGATGCCGATGGCAAACAGGGCAAGCATGGCGCGGCTCGCAACGCCGCCGGTTGTGGCCAAGCCAAACGCCAGCCAGAGCGGTGCCATCGGCCAAGGCGGTTGAGCAAACAAGGGGCCGAAGGGCAACGCCGGTGCTACCGCGCTGAAGATGGCGAGCGCCCAGCCGACGCGCCTGGCCCAGAGGGTCGCGGGGGCCATTAGGCGGGCGGTCCCGACGGCGCGGGCTCTGTGGGGGTTGGGGCGGCGGGCTGCAGGGCGCTGGGCTCTGGTGGCGGTTCGTCGTCGCCCAGGGGGCCTGGCTCGGCGCGGACGTCTGGTGCGGCCAAGGTGGGCGAGCTTACAGGGCCGGAAACGGGGGACGGGCGTGCGCCGGTGGGCCTTGGTGCGCCCGGCAAAATCGATGGCAAGACCGTGCCGGTGACTACAACTGGTGCGGCGGAGGCGCTGCCGGCCGGCCCGATCAAGGCGCGGGCCGGGGGCAACGAGCCATCGGCAACGGCGGTGGCCTCTGGCGCTTCAGGCGCGGCGTAGGGTAGAATCCGGACGAAATCGATGGGGCGGCGGCTGGCGACCAACGCCACGCGCCATTCGCCAGCCGGCGTGGCGCGGGCCTCCCCCACTGGGATGCCGCGCGGGAACACGCCGCCGTCGCCGGAGGTGACCAGTGGTTCGCCGTCACGCAAGCTGCGCGCGCCGACGATAAATTCCAAGCGTGGGGCGGTGAGGTCGAACGGCAGTGTGGCCAGTTGAGGTTGGCGGCCCGCGTCGCCAACGAGCACGGCGCGCACCCGTGAGGTTGCGCCCATCACCGGCACGCGGCTGCTGTCGTCATCGACCAACAGAATGCGGCTGGAGCGGGCCCCCACCGATACCACGCGGCCGATCAAGCCATTTTCGTTCATCACGACGTAGCCCACTTTAACGCCGTGTTCGTTGCCGGCATTGGCTACCAACGTGCGGCGGAACGGACCGCCGGAATCCAGGACCAATTGCGCTGCGATCGAGTTCTCGATCATTGCGCCTTCGCCAAAGGCGGCCGGTGGCATGCCAAGCAAGGCCTCATAGCGGGCGTTACGTTCGGCCATCTGCTCGGCGAGGGTGCGCCAGGCGCGCAGTTCGGCATTTTCCCGTTCCAGACGTTCGACGCGGGCGGCGGCCGTCCACATGGTGGCGGCCCGCTCGCTGTAGGTTTCGACGGCGCGGAACGGCGCGGTTGCGATGCGGCCGATGACGCTGGCGAAATCGTCGCCGCCGACAGCGGCGGGGTTGGCCACGTTGCCGGCGGCGTCTTTGTCATCGTTGGATTGCACAACAACCAGGGTCAGGGCGAGCGCGATCAAGCCAACGGCCGCCATCGCGCCGCCCCCAAGTTGGCCGCTGCCAGCTCGGCGCACTTGGCTTTTACGTCTCGCCACTGATCACCTCATGTTGCGCATTTGGCCCTGGTTATGCTGCGCCTTCATAACTCGGTTCTCTGACGCCAGCTCGCTTGCGTTCGCTCTCGGGCGTTAGCTTTCTGGCGTTAGCTTTCTGGCGTTAGCTTTCTGGCGT
>JBMOEW010000057.1:0-12048 GCA_049314555.1 Caulobacterales bacterium | reverse complement strand
GCAGGTAAGGTCCCGTTTTGGGGTGGAGGTCCGGGCGAGAATGGCCTCCCGCGCTGATGTTGGCTGCTCACGGTACGACTAATCCCTTACAGATGCCCCATTAGAGTATCCATGCTCGGGTCGGTCGAGCTAGGCAATTTGCTAGGGATGCTGCGTGGCGTCATGACTGAGCGGCGTTGGTGGCTGGTCTTCAGTCAGGGTCAATCAGGGGCGCATGTCCGCTAACGGAACGGCAGGGGCTAATGATCGCTTCTGGGATTCTTCAGGAATTGGTTGCTGGGCTCTACTGTCCGCACTGGACCTGAAAGCGGACGCTGACCCAAGATTGCTCAGCGACTGCAAACGGCGATCTGCCGCCCGATCCAGCCAAAGCGCGAATGTCCAGAATCTGTTCACATTCCGGCCGGTAGGTCAAAGTTTCGGCTTTGGGCGATTTCCCTCGGTTCGCGTCTGGCGGAAAGCAGACGCCCGAGTGTCCGCTCTCCGCTCTCCGCTCTCCGCTCTCCGCTCTCCGCGCTCCGCTCTCCGCTCTCCGCTCTCCGCGCTCCGCTCTCCGCTCCAACCCCACCCTCATGACCACTGCGCACGCCCCCGCGCGATCACCCAAACCCCAAACTTATCCTTGCCTGTGAAAATCCGGGTTAGGTTCGATGCATCCACACCGACATCGGGGATGAAGCGCTGTCCTTTCAGGGTGTGGAACGGTAGAATGGAAACGGTGCAGACGAAGCGGTCTGTACAAGGACCATGTCGAAGGTAGGCCCCCGTGCGAAAGGGGTCGTTGAAGAGTCTGCCAGAACGTGCGCCAGGCAGGCCTACCGTGCGGCGGTGGTTGGGGTGATCGAACCCGCAATCATCCGGATACAAACCGAACGGCACCGCCGGATCTGCCCGGCCACCGCCGCTCCCCGATTTCCTCCGCACGGTGAAAGCCGATGCGGCTCTTGGTGCGTGGCGTGTGATCTCAACCCGCGGCGTTATAGTCCCGCACCGCCAAGCTCAAGGCGGTGACCACATCGCGCTCGGCGGGCGTCAACAGCGGGTTCCACACGTCAAAGATCAACACCACGCGCACCTCGTCGCTGTTGTTGAAGGCTTCGTGCTCAATGGTGTCGTCGAACACGAAGGCCTCACCTAGCTTCCATTCGCGGCGCTCAAAGCCAACCCGATACAGGCACTTGGGCGGCACAATCAGGGGCAGGTGGCAAATCAGGCGGGCGTTGGTGGAGCCGGTGTGGGGCGGGATGTGGGTGTGGGGCTGGAGCACCGAAAACATCGCGGTGGGGCCAAAGCCCACTTGGCGCGCCAGGGGGAGTTCTTCCAGCAGGGCTGCGGTTTTGGGGCATTGGGCGCAGGCGGGTTCATTGCGTACGCCGTCGCGCCAGAGGTGCATCGTGCTCCAGTCGCGGCTGTGGTTGAGCTTGGCCCACTGGTTGACCGGCTCGCCGGGGCGGCGATCGATATAGGGGTCAAATAGGGCCCAGGACTGGCTGAGCGCGGCTTGCAGCTCGTCGCGGATCATGTCCGTGGCGTTTTCCAGCCCTGCCAGCCAGGGGAAGTGGCTGCGGTCCAGGAACGGAATGGGCGGCAGGCGCGGCACCGTCAGGAACAAGGCTTCCTGGGGGTAGGGTTTTGACAGGCCAGACACGATCGACAGCGCCTCGTCCATGCGCGCCATATCGGCGTCTGGGTGGCGGGCGCGGGCGGCGGCGGTGGCGGTGCGCAGGTGGGCTGCCATCGCTTCGGCATTGGCTTGTACCACTGAACGGGCGCGGGCCAGGGCCTGGCGGGCCCCGGGGGCCAGGCGATCGTCTGGCGGGGCAATGGTGATCGCGTCCTTGTAGGCGCGGGCGGCCAAGCGGGGGTGGCCGGCGGCTTCGAGCAGGGCCCCTTTGGAGAGCAGCGCCATGAAGAAATACGGGTCGAGGGCGAGGGCCTGGTCTACTGCCTGCAGCGCCCCGGCCAAATCGCCCAGCATCCGCCGGGCGAGCGACAGGTTGAGCGGCAGTTCTGGCTCTTGGGGAAAGCGCTGCATGCCCGCTTCCAGGGTGCGGGCCGCTGTTTGGGGGTCGCCGCGTTGGAGGCATCCCATCGCTTCAGACAGGATGGCAGCGGGGTTTGGCAAGTTGGTCATGTGCAGGAAAGGGCCCGGATCTATGAAGCGTGATCATAGACCCGGGCGGGGGCAATGCTCAACGCACGAGCATGTCCTGGGTGCGGGCTTGTGCGGCGCTTTCGTCTTCGTCGCGGGCGATCGCGTCCAGGGCGCGGGCGATGCGGGGGTCTGACAGGGCCGCGTTTAGGCGGGCACCGGCCTCTGCGGTTTGGCCTGAAGCGCCCAAGAAGCGCTGCAGTTCCTGGACCGGGGTGAGTTGCTCGGGGAAGAAGCGCAGCTGGACCTGCTGGTCTGCTTCGATGCCGGCCAGGGCTTTGGCCCGATCGACCGCCACCATGAAGCCGCCGATGTGATCGACAAGGCGCCGCTCCAGCGCCTGTTCGCCCGTCCAGACCCGGCCCTTGGCCACTTCGCGGGCCTGTTCTGGGGTCAAGTCTCTGCCCTCTGCCACAAGCCCAACGAAGCTTGTGTACATGCGGTCGATCATGCCGGCGAAGGCTGCGCGCTCGGCCTGGCTAAAGGGCCGGGCTGGGGAAAACCAGTCGCTCAGTTCGGAGCCGACTTCGACGGTTTCGGTGCGGACGCTGAAGTAATGATCAAGCGCCGGGCCGAAGGTGATCTTGGCCCCGACAACACCGATCGAGCCGGTGATTGTCGTGCGGTTGGCGACGATTTCATCAGCGGAGGCGGACACATAGTAACCGCCAGAGGCAGCCACCGGGCCCATTGAGACAACCACGCGCTTGCCGGCTTCTTGGGCGGTGCGAATGGCATGGAGGATTTGATCTGAGGCGACCACGGAGCCACCGGGGCTTGAGACCCGGAACACGATCGCGCGGACGTCTTCGTCTTCGGCCGCGTCAAGGATCGCGCGGGCAACGGAGTCTGAGTTCATGACCGTGGAGGCAAAGGGGCTGTCGTCTGGCAGGCCAGAGACAATCTCGCCTTCGCCCTGGACCACGGCAATCACCGGACCTCTGCCTTCGCTGCGGGCGGAATACATCGCCATATCGACGATTTCGGCATCGCCGCCGGCGCGGGTCAAGGCGGCGCGTTCGGCGTCTTCTGGGCGGCCCAGCTGGTCCACCAGGCGCAGCTCAATGGCCCTGGCGGCGGTGAAGGGGGTGGCGGCGATCGCGGCGCGGACCGCGTCTGGGGTGAGGTTGCGGTTTTCGCCGATGCCAGCGACCATCACGTCGAACAGGCTGTTCAGCAGGCCTGTGGTCTCTTCGCGGTGGGCAGGGGTGAAGCCGTCTTCGGTGAAGATATTGGCGAAGGTTTTGAACTCCTCGCGGGCTTCCACCTCGGCCTGCACGCGGAAGCGTTCCAGGGTGGCGCCAAAGAAATCCACTTCAGCAGCAATGCCCATCGGCATGACTTCGCCGGTTTCTTGGAGCCAAACCTCGTCTGCGGCGGAGGCGGCATAGTAGCCCGCCAGCGACATGCGGACGCTATCGTTTTGCAAATGCGAGATCACGAACTTGCCGCTGGCGCGGAAGGCCGCCAAGGCGGCGCGCAGCTCTTCAGCGTGGGCGGGGGGCATGCCGGCGGTGTTGGCGCGGATGTAGAGGCCCCTTACGCGGTCGTCGTCGGCGGCGGCATCGATCTTGGCGAGGGTTTCGAGCAGCGAGGGGTTGGCCCCAAACAGCGCAGGGCCGCCGCCGACGGGTTGATCAGACATATCCTCACGCAGGTCCAGCGCGACTACGATGCTGTTGGGCTGAGCCGGGGCGCTGCCCATCGAACTCGACAGCATCGAGACAACAAAGATTGGTGCCACGACCAAAAACAGGATCATGCCGATCAGCACACCCAATACTGTGATCAGAAACTGCTTCACATCTCGCTCCTCTGGCGGTGGAGGCCGCCATTACTATCTGCGCAACCCGGCTGGTGCTGGGTCACGCGTGTCCATCAGCCGGTGGGACCCAGCTTTGGGGTTTATCGAATATTGATATGGCCAATCGGTTCCCAGACGCAAGGGCAAGGGCGCCAGCTTGTTGCGACGTATTGGCTATTCACCATCTTTGTCGCCGGCGGCTGCCGTGCGCAAGGGGTCCAGGCGGGTCAGCCGCACGCCGGTCTTGCTCAAGGACAAATAGCCCTGCGCCGACCAGGTGTGGAGGCGGCGGTTGACCTTTTCGCGCGAAGCGCCAAGCCGGCGTGCCATTTCGGTTTGGGTCAGCTGGACGAGTTTTGCCCCCTCACCGCTTTCAGTCAGGAGCAGGCGGGCCAAGCGGCCCTTCAAGTCCAGGACGGACACTTCTTCCATCGCGGTGTTGGCATGACGCAGGCGTGCGGCCAGTTCCTCCACCAGGGCCAGCAAAGCCGCCGGTTCGGCCTGCAAGGCCTCCAACACCGCCTCGCGCCCCAATCTCACGAGGCGGGTGCGACGCAGGGCTGCCATATCTGCGGATCGGCCCAAACCATCCAGGACCGCCATTTCCCCAATCACTTCGCCTGCGCCCAGGCTTGCCAAGCGGACCTGCTTGCCGGCGGGGGTGGTGACAGACACCTCGATCTCGCCCTCCATGATCACATAAAGGGCATCGCCGGGGTCGCCGCGGGAACACAGTTGCGCGCCCGGCGCGAGGGTGAGTTCCGTGCCGCGGCCGGCCAGGCGCGCCCGGCTTTCCGGCGTGAGGCGCGAGAGCAGGTCGGTGCGGGCGAGGGCGTCGGCTAGGGGGGCGGTGAGGGTCATGGGGCGGTTTCCGGTGGCGGCACCATCGCTAGCGCTTTGGCTTTGCGCAACCGGAATGACGCATGACGCGAAAAACACCCGGCCAGGTTCAGCGTGAACGTGATTGCCGCGTGAGGGCTGGATAGCTACGGTGGGTCCAAGACCTTATCCCTAATTGCTGGAGGAGCGTGCGACATGAATTTCGATCACACCGAAGAAACGCAAATGTGGGTCGATCGGGTCCAGCGCTTCATGGACGAGCACATTGTTCCGGCCATACCGATTTATGAAAAGCAGGACGCTGAAGGCGATCGCTGGAAGGTGATCCCGATCGTTGAGGACTTGAAGAAGAAAGCCAAGGCGGCTGGCCTGTGGAACATGTTCATGCCGCCTTCGGGGGGGCATCACCACGTGGAGGACACGTTCGAGTTTGAAGGCCCGCTGTTGTCGAATGTCACCTACTCTGCGATCGCGGAAGTGCTTGGGCGGGTTGGGTTTGCGTCTGAAGTGTTCAACTGTTCGGCACCCGATACCGGCAACATGGAAGTGCTGATGCGCTATGGGACGCTTGCGCAAAAGGAGCAGTGGCTGCGGCCGCTGATGAACGGGGAGATCCGGTCTGCGTTCTTGATGACGGAGCCGGCGGTGGCCTCTTCCGACGCCACAAACATCCAAACCCAGATCAAGCGCGACGGCGATCATTACATCATCAACGGGCGCAAGTGGTGGTCTTCCGGGGTTGGCGATCCGCGCTGCAAAGTGGCGATCGTGATGGGCAAAACAGACCCCGGCGCGAAAACTTACACCCAGCAAAGCCAGATCCTGGTGCCCCTCGACACGCCGGGGATCACCAAGGTGCGGGCGCTGCACGTGTTTGGCTACGACGATGCCCCGCATGGCCACTTTGAAGTGGTGCTGGAAAATGTGCGGGTGCCGGTGGAAAACCTGTTGCTGGGCGAAGGGCGCGGCTTTGAGATCGCCCAGGGGCGGCTTGGGCCGGGGCGGATCCACCACTGCATGCGCACGATCGGGGCTGCGGAAGTGGCGCTTGAGAAAATGTGCAAGCGGCTTTTGTCACGGGTGGCGTTTGGCAAGACCGTGGCTGACCACAGCGTGTGGGAAGAGCGGATCGCGCGGGCGCGGATCGACATCGAAATGACCCGCCTGTTGTGCCTCAAGGCGGCGTATATGATGGACACCGTTGGCAACAAGCACGCCAAGGCCGAAATCGCGATGATCAAGGTGCAGGCACCGAATATGGCGCTGTCGATCATTGATGATGCGATCCAGGCGCATGGCGGGGGCGGTGTGTGCCAGGACTTTGGGTTGGCGAAGGCCTACTCCCAGATTCGCACGCTGCGCCTGGCGGACGGGCCGGACGAAGTGCATGCGCGCACCATCGCCCGGATGGAGTTTGGCAAGCACGCGGGCGATGCCGCGCGGGCACAGGCGGAAGCCGAGGGTAAGCTGCATGTGCCGGGAAGCCGCTAAGCCTACCGGGCCTTGCCAATGAGCCTGCGTTATCTCTTGGTGCCGGCTGCCTTTGGTATAGGCTTGGTGTGGGCACCGGCGGCGTTGGCAGAGGTGCTCGACCAGGCGGCCAATGGCTTCACGGTCGAGCAGGTGGTGTCTGTGGACGCCACGGTGCCGGAGGCGTTCAATGCGTTCACGGCGCTACCGCTGTGGTGGGACCCGGCGCACACCTATTCGGGGGACGCGAGCTATCTGAGCTTCACGCCGGAGGTTGGGGCCTGCTGGTGCGAGCGGTTGCCTGGGGGGGGCGGGGTTGAACACCTGCGGATCGTGTATATCGCGCCGGATGGGGGCGCGATCCGGATGGTGGGCGGGCTTGGACCGCTACAGGCGATGGGGGCCAGTGGTGCCATGACGGTCAGCTTTTCCGTAGCGGAGGCAGGTGCTGGCACACGTGTGACGTTGCGGTATGTGGTGAGCGGGTATGAACCCGGCGGCATGGGCGCGATCGCTGGGCCGGTTGATATGGTTTTGGGGCAGGCGATGGCGCGGTACGCGGCGTTTGCGGGGCAGGGGTTGGAGGGGCCCCCTTGAAGGGCTATCCCCTTTCAAGCGCTGCGGTTGGCGGGAGGCATAGATGATGGACGTTGCAGGCGTGATCGGTGCGATCGGCTGTTCGATTGGGGCGGCCATGGGGCTGCGGGCGCTATTTGATCCGCGGTGGGCTGGTTGGTTGGTGCGGTTGCGCGATGATCCAAATCGGCTTGGCGGTGCGGGGGAGTTCCGCGGCACCTATGGCGGATTGTTTTTCTTCACCCACGCATTGGGGCTGGCGACGATCGTGAATGGGCCGCTCGATCTGCCGATCGCGGTCGATGGATTCTTGAGCGTAGCTGGGGTCGGGGTACTGGCCACGTGCGGGCTGATCTGGTGGGGCACGGCGGTGGGGCGATTGGTGTCCATCTTCGCGGACCGCTCCGGCCTTGGGTTCAACTGGGCGTCTGTGGGGTTTGAGATCGTGCTTGGGGCGATGGTCTTGGCACCGCTGATCTTTCCCGTCTTTGCCTAGTTGAACACACGACCGCCTGTCAGCGGTCACAATCGCGACAACTGACGCTTTAGGGGTGGTGCCTGATGCCTCACTGCCCCACAGTCCAACCTGCGGTCATTCGGCCGACAGGACCCTGCCCTCCGGTGACAAGGCTGCCTCCCCCCAGCGACGCTTTGCGCACGCCTGTTTTGGTGTGGCTGAGCTGCTGCGCGGTGGGGGAAGCAGGTGGGCTTGAGGCGTCGGCTGCGGTGGCTGCGGCGCTCGGGCACGCGCAGGGCGGGCCAGAGGCGTTGATTTGGCTGGCGTTTGCGGGGGCATTTGAGGGCTTTGTGCTGGCCAGCTTTCAATGGGTCGCGCTGCGGCGCATCGGTGTTGAGCTTGGCTTTTGGCCGTTTTGCCTGGCGACGATGGCGGCGGCAACGACGGCGTTCACGATCCTGCACGGGGCACGGCTGGCGTTCGGCGACGGCTGGGCGACGGTTGGGCTGATGCTCTGTGTTGGGGCGCTGTGTGGGGCGCTGGTGGGCGCGAGCCAGGCCATCGCCTTATCCAGGCTCGGCGCGCGGCCGCTGCCGTGGATCGTTGGCTGCGCGCTTGGGTGGACGGCTGTTGTGGCCGTGGCCACCCTTGCCTGGCCGCTTTTGACGCTGGTGGAAGGGATCGGCATGTCGGCGCTTGCGGGGGCAGGCGTTGGGCTCTTGGGCGGGGGGTTGCTGGGGCTTTTTACAAGCTCGCCGCTGTTAGAGATCCGTCGCCAATTGGCGCGATGATTGGACACTGCCGACTGTCCTGGTCAATTGGCCCGGTGTCGCTACCTCTAAGGCGCTATCGGTTTTGCAATCAGGAGGGGGGCGCATGAAAACCGTGGGAAACGGGGGCACACAGCGACTGGATGACGCGCTGGTGGATCCTGACCTTTATGCCGAAGAACACGACTTGCACGCGCTTTATGCGATGTTGAGGCGCGATGACCCGGTGCGGTTTGTGTCGCCTAAAAACATGCGCCCGTTTTGGGCGATCACGCGGCACGCCGACATTCTTGAGGTGGAACGCCAAAACGCGCTGTTTGTGAATTCCAAGCGCACCTACCTCGCCACCACCCAAGCGGAGGCGTGGGTGCACTCGGTCACCGGCGACACGCATTTGTTTCGCACGTTGGTGGATCTGGATGAGCCGATACACATGAAGCTGCGGGCCTTGACCCAGCCCTACTTCATGCCGGCCAGTTTGAAGAAACTCGAAGCGCGGATCGCGGGGATTGCCAAAACCCATGTCGATCGGATGGCGGCGTTGGGCGGGGCGTGCGACTTCGTGCAGGAGGTGGCGCTTTGGTATCCGCTGCGGGTGATCATGGAAATCCTGGGGGTTCCAGAGTCTGACGAAGCGTTCATGCTGAAAATGACGCAGGAGATTTTCGGTCCGCAGGATCCCGATGTTGTGGCGTCTACCGATCGTCAGCATCAAGATGAAAACGTCAGCAGCGTGGACCTGATGGCAACGGCGCAGGAGTTGTTTGCTTATTTCGGGGCCCTGACCCAGGACCGGCGCGCCCATCCCAAGGACGATCTGGCCACGATCATCGCCAACGGGCAGATTGACGGGGCCCCTATCGGACACCTCGAAGCGATGAGCTATTATATCATCGTTGCGACCGCTGGCCACGACACCACCAGCTCCACCGCGGCCGGTGGGCTTTTGCAGCTGATCAAAAACCCCGATCAGATGGCCAAGCTGAAGGCAGACATGAGCCTGCTGCCTGGGGCGGTGGAAGAAATGATCCGCTGGGTGACGCCGGTGAAACACTTCATGCGGACTGCCACCGAAGACGCGATGGTGGGGGGGCAACGGATCAGCAAGGACGACGGGTTGTGCTTGTTTTATTGGTCTGGCAACCGCGACGAGAGCGTGTTTGAGGATCCGTTTGCGTTCAAGGTGGACCGGTCGCCCAACAAGCAGATCGCGTTTGGCTACGGCGCGCACCTGTGCCTGGGCATGCACCTGGCGCGGATGGAAATCCGGGCCCTGTTTGAAGAACTGCTGCCGCGCCTGCACGAGGTGGAGCTTGCGGGAGCGCCGCGCAACACTCGTGCCAATTTTGTCAGTGGTCTGAAAACCTTGCCGCTGCGCTACAAGATGCGTTGAGCCTTAGCCCGCCGCGCGCGCCTCCAAGGCTTGGCGGGTTTCTTCCTGTTGCGCGCGGGACAGGGGGAATTTCCAAAACAGCCAGGCCGCTGCCAGCCAAAACACGCACGAGACCCAGGCATAGCTGATCGCCACGGAGAATTCTCCGAGGGGCGTATTCTGGGGCCGCGAGGGTTCAAAGCCAAACAGGGTTGGGAAGGCGGTGGCGATGAACACGCCAAACATCAGGGAGAATTTCAGCGCCATACCCGCAAGGGCGATATAAAGGCCCGAGCGGGCGCGGCCGGTTTTGAGGGTGTCTTGATCGATCACGTCGGCCAGAAGAGAATACGGGATCACGAACACCGCGCCAAACCCTAAGCCCCGCACAGCATTCGAGATCACGGCAAGCAGCGGGTCTTGAAGCCCCAGAAGTGGCACGCCCGCGGTGAAGATCACCATCCACACCAGCGCCAGTGCCATCGCCCTGTGCTTGCCAATGCGCGACGCCGCCCACGCCCACACCGGCACGCTGATCAGCATGGCCACGAACTCGCTGAACACGAGGATCGGATAGAGGGCTTCAGCATCGAAGGTGTGCTTCATCATCAAATAGCCCACCGCGCCGCCGGGGGCCACGCCGATGAACAACACAAAGCAGGCCACGATGAAGGCCGCGAAGGGCTTGTTGGCGTGAAGGGCTGCAAGGCCTGTGCGGAATGTGAGGGGCGGCCCGGCGTGGGGCGGATGGGCTGGTTCTGGCACCAGCGTCATGGCCGGGATCAACAAGAGGGGCAGCACGATGGTCAGGCCAACGGCGATGGCAAACATCGCTGGCCCCAAGCCTGGATAGCCCAAGGCCATCGCGATCAGCGGGGCCGATACGGCCGTGAGGGTGCCAAACACCCCCACCCCTTCGCGCCAGCCAACGATGGCATTGCGCTCGTCATAGTCTGGGCTGAGTTCTGCGCCCCAAGACACATAAGGGATCTGGATCAACGTGAAGCCCAGATATCCAACGGTGACGGCCATAAACAGATAAAGGGCGTCTGGGCGGTCTGGCGGGTTGAACATCAGCCAGCCACCGGCAATCAAAATTGGCGCCCCCAGCAAAACCCAGGGCCGGCGGCGGCCAATCGGTGTTTTGGTGCGGTCGCTGAGCCAGCCGATCAGGGGGTCTGTGAAAATGTCGACAAAGCGCGTGGCCAGCATCACCCAGCTGATCGTCAAAAGGGGCATGCCAAGGTCGCTTGAATAATAGCCGGGAACGAAATTGACCAACGGCAGCTGGACCACCTGAACCGCAAACCACGGCAGGGCATAGGCGATCAAGGTTTGGCGTGGCAGGCGGGTGCGGGTCATGGGTGTGCGCCTGTGCGCTGGTTTGCGCTTGTGGTTCGCATGGTCATGACTGACGCCAAGTTTGGCGTCCTCCCCGCTTTGGTGACCCGTGGCGACCTTGAGCCCGTGTCGTTGGTTTCAGCGTTAGTCCTAGGACGGATCGAGGGAGGCTGTCTTGTGCTTTGCTCTGTTCTTGCGCACCTCGCGGCCTCAAACGACCGTTTCGCGGGAAGAATGGCTGCGCGCTAGCTTGGCAATCAGGCCGCGCGCACCGGCCCGGATTTCCTCGTCGCTGAAGGATTTCCGAAGCGTGCGCAGGGCGTGGGCGATGCCTTTGGGGATCGGGTGGGTGGGGCTTGCGCCTTCGGCTGTTGTCATGTGTTCGATCAGTAGATCGGCCTTTTCAGCTGAGCGGGCAAGGATCGGATGCAAGATCGTGCGCACGTCCTGAAGCAAAGTGTCTTGCGCGGATTTGGGGGCTGACTTGGTTGGTTCGACCGCCGCCAAGAGCTCCTCATCATCATAGGCGCGCACCAGGGCGAACAAAGCGGCCAGCTCCTTGCGGGTATAGGTGTGGGCGAGCTGCGCCATGAGGCGGGCCCCGGTGCGGCGGGCGGCGCTCATGGCAGGCCTGCGCGGCGCAGAATATCTGCAGCGGCAGCGGTGAGGCTGTCTTTCACGTCGCGTTGGCGCTCGCGCATCAGGGCTGTGACGTTGATCGGGTTGGGGGCGTAACGATCGGCGGGGGTGGCGCGCAGGGCCCCGGAATAGGGTATCGCGTGGGGCAAAAGGGCGCTTCCAAAAAACGGCGCGGCCTGAATTTCACTGCGGGTCATGGCATCCACGTCGCCCAGGACCCGCGCCCGGGTGCGATCGCCCACGCCGTTGAGCAGTACCGAGAATTCGTCTGGCCGCAAGCTGCGGCAGCGAATTTCGCGCACGACATGTTCGAGCATGTTGAGGCCGGTCAGGGAGTATTTTTCAGGACGCACGGGGGCCACGATATGATCAGCGGCGCTGATGGCGCAACGGGTCAAGAAGGTGGCGCAGGGGTTCACGTCGATGACCACCGCCTGATAGCGGTTACGCAATTGGCTGATCAGGGCCTGAAACCGGACAAGTGCCTCGCTGCGATCTTGGGCCGAGCGCATGTCGAGGGTGTATTCAAACAGGCGCTCGTCGCCGGCCACCATGTCGAAGGCGGCCTTGCTTTGGCCAATGCGCCCGCGGTTGAGAGCGACGGGCAGGGCGTTGAACTGTTCCCGC
>JBMOEW010000056.1:0-12435 GCA_049314555.1 Caulobacterales bacterium | reverse complement strand
CAGAGCCGCCTCCTCCAGAGCCGCCTCCTCCAGAGCCGCCTCCTCCAGAGCCGCCTCCTCCAGAGCCGCCGCCCCCAGAACCGCTCGACTGGTCGTTCCATGGCATGAATAAGCTACCTTCTGGCGCAATAGGCGATGCATTCGGCCGCCCTCGCGCCGATATGAGCGGGACAAGCCTGCGTATCAAGTATGAGTGAGGAATGAATAAGCCTTTGACAGAATTGCGCGACGCCATTCTCGCGGCTGTGGAATCTGTTGCCGATCCGGTAACGGGCCAAGGCCTGGTAACCGCCGGCCGGATCACAGGCCTGATTGTCAGCCCAGAAGGCGGCGTGCGCTGTGTGCTGGAAGCCCCGCCCGCAGACGTGGAGCGGTATCGTTCCACCCGTGATGCTGCAGAAGCCGCGGTAAGCGCCGTCCCCGGCGTCGCCCGCGTCACGATCGTGCTCACAGCCCATGCCACAAAAGGCTTGGGGCCAACCGTGCGGGTGCAAAAAGGCGCAGATCCCGCCCCCCAAGCCGCCCAAACCGCCCCTCGCAAGGCCGAAGGTCTGCCCGGCATAGCGGCGATTCTGGCGGTCTCGTCCGCCAAGGGCGGCGTCGGCAAATCGACCATCGCGGTCAACCTCGCCTGCGCCTTTGCGCAGCTTGGCCTGCGCACCGGCCTATTGGACATCGACGTCTTTGGCCCCTCCGTCCCCACGCTCCTAGGCTTGGCGGCAAGCAAACCAGAGATCGGACCTGACAAAAAATTGATCCCGCTTGAGGCCCACGGCCTGCGGTCGATGTCGATCGGCTACCTGGTGAACATCGATGCGCCGATGATTTGGCGTGGCGCGATGGTGACCTCCGCGATTCGCCAGATGTTCGACGATGTCGCCTGGGCCCCCCTCGACATCCTGGTCCTGGACATGCCCCCCGGCACCGGCGACGCCCAGCTGACGATCGCCCAGCGTGCCCCCCTTGACGGCACCGTGATCGTCTCGACCCCCCAAGAACTGGCCCTTGCCGATGTCCGGCGCGGGATTGCCATGTTTGAAAAAACCCACGTCCCCATCGTCGGCATCATCGAGAACATGGCCTGGCTGGAGCAAGCCAACGGCGAAAAGCTGTACATCTTTGGCCAAGGCGGGGCTCGCGAAACGGCCCAATCGTCCGGCGTGTCCTTTCTGGGGGAAGTGCCGATAGACCTCGCTTTGCGCCAAAGTGCCGATGCCGGCCACCCGCTGGTGGCCCAAAACCCGGACCACCCGATCAGCCAGCGCCTGATCGCCATGGCCAAGGAGGCCTTAGCAACCCTCGCCACCGGCGCAAAACCCCCGCCAACCATCCGCTTCACCTAGCCGGCCATTACGCATTGCGCGCCATCAACCCGCCGTCCACCGGGATGACAGCACCAGTGATGTAGCTGGCCGCCGGCAGACACAGGCTCAAGGTCATGTGCGCCACCTCCTCCGGCCGCCCATACCGGCGCAAGGCCGTGCGCCGCTTGGCGTAGGTCTCGCGATCAGCTTCGGAAATCGCATCGGTCATCCCCGTCAGAATGGGCCCCGGACAAATACAATTCACCGTGATCCCCTCCTTGCCAAGCTCCACCGCAAGCGCCCGCGTCAGGCCCGTAACGCCCGCCTTGAACGCACAATAGATGCTGTCCATCGCCGTCGCCCCCAGCGCCTCGGTTGAGGCGATGTTGACAATCCGGGGGTGGTCCGACCGCCGCAAAAACGGCAGCGCCGCCCGGATCACCCGCGGGTGCGCCTGCAGCAACACCCCTTGCAGCCGCGCCCACTCGGCCTCGTAGTTGGCCCCATCGATCGGGATAAATCCGGAAACGCCAGCGTTGTTCACGACTGCGTCCAGCCCCCTAAAGTGCGCCCCGGCCGCGGCCACCACCTGAGCCACCGCCGCCCCATCGGCCACATCCAAACTCCAGGCCCGCGCCTCCCCGCCGGCCGCGATAACTTCCTGCGCCACCGCCTCGGCAGCCGGCCCATTTACATCGCACAGCCCGACCCGCGCCCCCGCCTGCGCAAAAACCAAAGCCGTGGCCCGGCCCATCCCACCCCCGGCCCCAGTGATAAACGCCGTGAGCCCCTGCATCGTGCGCACATTTTGGCCGGTCATGGCGGTCCTCCCTCAACAAAACGTCCGCCAAACAGTTTCACCCGATTGCCCCGCCCGCAAGGGCAAGCCATTGCCAAGCGCCGCTTCAAACCGCATGCTTGCCCAAACACAAGCAACATCCGCTCTCGGGAGGAGCCCATGGCAACCTACGACCTCGTGATCCGGGCCGGCACCATCATCGACGGCACCGGCGCGCCGCGCTTCGATGCCGACATTGCACTGAACGGCAAAACCATCGCTGCCATTGGCAAAAACCTTGCGGCCGGGGCCGAAGAGATTGACGCCAAGGGCAAGGTCGTCACCCCCGGCTTTGTGGATGTGCACACCCACTATGATGGCCAAGCCGCCTGGGACGACCGTCTGCAACCCTCCACCCAACATGGTGCCACCACCGTGGTCATGGGCAACTGCGGCGTGGGCTTTGCTCCGTGCAAGCCAGAGGATCGCAACGCCTTGATAAGCCTGATGGAGGGGGTGGAGGATATCCCCGGCACAGCCCTCCATGAGGGCCTTCCCTGGGCCTGGGAAAGCTTTGCGGATTATCTGCAGTTTTTGTCCCAACGCACCCGCGACGCAGACCTCGCAGCCTTTGTGCCCCATGGCGCGGTGCGCGTGTTTGCCATGGGCCAGCGCGCAGTGGACCGCGAACCCGCAACCCAAACCGACATCGCCACCATGCGTGCCCTGGTAGCCGGTGCCGTGCAAGCCGGCGCGGTCGGTCTTTCCACCTCCCGCACGTTGGCCCACCGCACCGCGGACGGCAATTTGGTGGCAAGCTACGGCGCGGCCTACAGCGAGCTCCTGGGCCTAGCGGAAGGCCTGCGCGCCTCGCCCAACGCGGCCTTTCAGATGATCACCGACTGGGACGATCTCCACGACGAGTTTGACTGCCTGGAACAATTAGTGGCGCAAAATGGTGCTCGCGGTGCCTTCAGCCTGATGCAAAACGATCTGCGCCCGGATCGTTGGCGCACGGTGCTGGATCGCCTCACCGCCGCCAACGACAAGGGCGTTGCGATCACCGCCCAAACCATTTGCCGCCCGATCGGCGTGGTGATGGGCTTTGATGCCTCCATGCACACCTTTGCCTTCCGCCCAAGCTATCTGGCCATCAAGCATTTGCCGATTGCGGAAAAAGCCAAGCACCTGGCCGATCCCGCCACCAAGGCCCGGATCCTTGCTGAACAAGACCACGAACCCCACGTCTTCATGAAGTACTTCGGCCATCGCCTGGATCGCTTCTTCCCCCTCGGCGATGTGCCCAACTATCTTCCGAACCCGGAAGACAGCATTGCCGCCCGCGCCGCCCGCGAAGGCCGCGACCCTTATGAACTCCTCTATGATCTGCAGCTCGCCAATGGCGGCAAGGCGCTGATCTATCTGCCGATCTCTGGCTACCAGGACCCAAGCGGTGGCGTGATTAGTGAGATGCTCACCCACCAAAACACCATCCCCGCCTTGGGCGATGGCGGTGCCCACGTGGGCACCATCTGCGATGCCAGCGTCAACACCTTCCTGCTCACAGAATGGGTCACCAAGCGCGGCGTCTTCAGCCTGGAGCAAGCCATCCGTAAGCTGACAAGCCAACCGGCAGACTTTTTCCGCTTCCACGATCGTGGCCGCCTGCAACCGGGCCTGAAGGCAGACATCAACGTGATCGACATGGACGCGTTAGGCATCGCGCCCCCCTTGATGGTGCACGACCTGCCCGCCGGCGGAAAACGCCTGCTGCAAGGGGCGACCGGCTATAGCGCCAACATCGTCTCGGGCCGCGTCACCTACCGCGATGGCATCCCCACCGGCGCTTTGCCGGGCCAGGTGCTGCGCGGGCCACAAATGGCAAACGCCTAGGCACCGCGAACACCTTTAGCCGCATCGGCCCGAGCGCCGTGCGGGGAAATCGGGGAGCGGCGGTGGCCGGGGCAATCCGGCGTTGCCGTTTTGGTTTGTATCCGGATGATTGCGGGTTCGATCACCCCAACCACCGCCGCACGGTAGGCTGATCTGGCGCGGGTTTCGATCAGCTCTTCAACGACCCCCTTTTTGCACGGGGGCTTACCTTCGACATGGTCCTTGCACAGACCGCTTCGTCTGCACACATTCCATTCTACCGTTCTATACCTTGAAGGGACAGCGCTTCATCCCCGCTATCGGTGTAGATGAACAAAACCTACCGCGCCTTGTTGGCAGGCGGATAAGTCGCCTGCCAACCCCAAGCCCTTAACCGGCCGCGCGTGCGGGGCCATAGGCATAAGGCCCGCCCTTGTCCAACGCCGTCAAATACGCCGGCCGCGCCTGCATCCGCGCCACATAGGTCCTTAATGTGGGATAGCTTTCAAGCCACCCCCGCGTGCCCAACGCCTCCAGCACGAAGCAGAGTTGCACGTCTACCGCCGTGAAGCGATCGGCAACAAAATAGTCGTGCGTAGACAGACGATCGCGCATGTAGTCCAAATGGTTGTGCATCTCGGAAACGATCCGCGGCTTCAAAGGCGCTGCAGCGTCCCCCAGCAATCCCGTGTAAAGCGACAACAAGAACGGCACCATCGCCGAGCCTTCGGCAAAGTGCATCCATTGCAGATAGTCAAGTGCCGCAGGCGTACCCGCCGCCGGCTTAAATCGTCCGTTCCCGTACTTGTCCACCAGATACTCGATGATCGCCCCGCTCTCGGCCACCGTAATCGCATCGTCCGTGATCACCGGACTTTTCCCCAACGGGTGCACAGCCTTAAGCTCGGGCGGTGCCAGCGACGTCATCGCGTCGCGCTGATAGAACTTGATCGTGTAATCAAGCTCCAGCTCTTCCAAAATCCACAGGATGCGCTGCGAGCGCGAGTTGTTCAAATGATGCACGGTAATCATCGGACGGTTCCTAAATATCAGCACCCAGAGAAATTAAGCTTCAAGCCGGCTTCAGGCCAGCGTGCCTTGATGAGACGGCCAGACAAAGACAGCGTGATGAACGCATCGCGCCAGTCCGCCCCGCCAAAACAGATGTTGGTGACCATCGCGTCATCCAGCGCCACATGGCTATGCGTCCCTTCAGGCGTAAACGTCGTGATCCCGCCGTTCAACAACGTGGCCACACATACCGATCCGCTCTGCAACACCGCAAGGCTATCGAGATATTGATGGCCCGGCAACGTGCTCACATGCCGGCCGATCGCGCCAAATGGCCCAGGGGCAACTGCCCCTTCACCCGTGATGTCAAACGCCCACAGCTTGCCCGTCAGCGTTTCCGCCGCATACACCACGCTCTCATCCGGCGACAGACCAACCCCGTTCAACCCGACAGACCCATAAGCAGCCTCCCGGATGAAAGAGCCATCAGGCTTCGCGAAATAAAGCCCGCCCATCTCTTTGGTGCGTCCATAGCTTTTGCCGAGGTCTGAAAACCAGATATTGCCCGCACGATCGAACACCAGATCGTTGGGTCCCGACAGCCGCCGCCCCTCGACGCTGTCATACACCCGCTCAAACCGCCCGCTTGCCAAATCCACCCGTTCGATGCGCCCCGTGGTGTAATCTCGAGCGGTATGGCCAGGCACCCGCGTGCCCATCATCTCGTGCCACTCAAACCCGCCGTTGTTGGTCACATACACCGCGCCATCGGGCCCCAAAGCCGCCCCGTTTGGCCCTCCGCCGAGGTTGGCAATCACTTCGGTCTTGCCGTTCCAAACGCGCGTCAGCGTGCCACGGCCAATTTCCACAAGGATCACCGATCCATCGGCCATCGCAATCGGCCCTTCCGGAAACGCCAACCCCTCTGCCAGGATTTCAAAGTCCATCACGCGCCTCCAACAGATTGTGTTGGCGTGTTGTAGGCCTTCATTCAAAAGCGCAAAAGGCCTCTCGCACCCGGCAGGCCTGGTCGCCCTCTTGCCCGCACATCGCAAGGGCGCGGGCCTGCGCCTGGGGAATGGCAGGACCAGTAGCCCCAGCCCCCGCGCCGGACGCCCCTTCAGCGTAGGCAAAACAGGCCGTAAACGCGGCCAGCGTGGCGCACGGCTCGCCCCGCCGCGCACACGCCGCGTTGATCCGCGCGCGAGCATCGCCTTCGCTCGCGGCCCCAATCACGCTCATGGTCGCCCCATCGTCAGACCGCGCAAACGCCCCCCAGCGCTCGCCCGTACCGCGCTCCACAAGGGTAATCCCGCAATGCGGATAAAGCGCATCGCGCGCCGCCACATCGTCAAACGTCAACCCGCGCCGCCAGGCGTTTGCCCCCCACAATTGCCCCACGCTGGTGGCCGCCGGCTCAAACCGCAGCGACACCTGCAGCCCCTGACGCGGCACCTCACAATTGACCGGCATGGCGTTGGCCGGGTTGTCGTCGGTGTCCAGGTTGCGATCGGGCGTTTCGTCCGGGTGGTCCACGCCAATCACGTGGGCAAATTCATGCATCATCAGCGAGGGAAAATGCGCACACCCAAACCGACGATCCGCCTCATCGATGTAATAGCAAGCGCTGGTTGACAGCCGCACATCGGCAGCGGTCAGGGTGCCGAGCGAACGATCCGCCATAAACGTGTTGGTCAGCCGCGGCCGACGCTCCGTGTCGAAATAATAAACCGTCATCGCCGCCACGCCCCGCGCGCGAAACGGGCCGAACTGCGCCGGCGAGGCGGCGAACACATCAACCTCCGCCCCCTGACCATCGCTGGCCGCAAAGCTGCCTTGGGGTGCCACAGCAATGCGATCGCTGACGTCCACAAAGCGCAAGATCGGATGGCCCTCGCCCCAGCGATTGGCCGCAGCCATCACCGCAGCCTTGATGGCCGCGCAGGGCGGATGGTCGAGAAAGGTAAGCTCGGTGCAAAGGCTATCGTCGAGGGAAATCTCGATCCCGCCGCCAAGGCCAGGCGCGCCCCCATCGGCGCTGGGATCGGCGTTATAGTCCCAACGCGCGGCCAGGTCCACGTCTTCCACCGCAGGCCACGGGCGGTCCATCGGACCTTCAAGCACGAACGCCCCAGCTGTGGCCCCGCCAATCACGAGCGCCGCCAATAGCCCAGCCAACGCCCCTCTGCCCATCAAAGACCGCTCCCAAATCGGGATCGAACAAAGCCCTCAAGCCCGATCCAGCACCCGGATCACCATCGCGGCCTCGTCCTTTGGCCCGGCCTCAATGACGACGCGCGATGTTTCCTGAAACAACTTTGCCTCAAAATGTGGAAAGAAAGCGTCGCCAACCGGGCTCAAATCCACTTCGGTCAAGATCAGCCGGTCACACAGCGGTAAAGTAGCTTGATAAAGCGTGGCCCCGCCAATGATGCACACGTCTTCAGCACCGCCCGCGATCGCCATCGCCCGCCCGGCCGCAAGCATGGCGGTAAGGTCGGTATAGACAAAGCCCCCCTCGGCCCGAAAGCCCAGATCCCGCGTCAACACCAGATTGGCCCGCCCCGGCAAGGGCTTGCCTATGCTGTCCCAGGTCTTGCGGCCCATCAGGACCGGCTTGCCAAAGGTAACGGCCTTGAAATGCTTAAGGTCGCTGGCCAGCCGCCAAGGCAGCGCCCCGGCAGCGCCGATACACCCGTTGGCGCCGCGCGCCGCGATCAGAGTGAGGCGAGGCTGGCTCACACCGCGATCGGCGCTTTGATCGCCTTGTGGGCCTGATAGGCCTCCAACGTGAAGTCTTCATACCGGAACGCAAACAGGTCAGTTACGTCTGCGTTAAGCTGCATCCGTGGCCCGGCAAAGGGCGTGCGCGAAAGCTGCTCGCGGGCTTGGTCGAAATGGTTGTGATACAGATGCGCATCGCCAAGCGTGTGCACGAAATCGCCAGACTTCAAGCCGCTCACCTGAGCGATCATCATCGTCAACAGGGCATAAGACGCGATGTTGAACGGCACCCCCAAAAACACATCGGCCGAGCGCTGATAGAGCTGGCAGCTCAACCGCCCCTCCGCCACGTAGAACTGAAACAGGCAATGGCAGGGCGGCAAAGCCATGTCGTCGACATCCGCCGGGTTCCACGCCGACACGATATGCCGCCGGCTTTCCGGCGCGCGCTTTAGCCCCTCAAGCAACACAGCGATCTGATCGATCGACTGCCCGTTCGGCGCGGCCCAACTGCGCCACTGCTTGCCATACACCGGCCCCAGTTCGCCCGTTGCCGGGTCGGCCCATTCATCCCAGATCGAAACGCCGCGTTCCTGCAACCAACGCACGTTCGTATCGCCGCGCAAGAACCACAACAGCTCCAAGATGATCGACTTGAGGTGCAGCTTCTTCGTGGTCAGCAGAGGAAACCCGGCACTGAGGTCAAACCGCATCTGCCGCCCAAACACGCTGCGCGTGCCGGTGCCGGTGCGGTCGCCCCGATCAACGCCGGTGTCCAAAATGTCTTGCAGCAATGCAAGGTAGGCATGGTCAGCGCCTACAGCGTCCGGTGCATCCCGTTTCATGGCAATGGTCATGACGCCAGTTTGCCCCACTCCACCAGATTCGTCACCCGCCCCCTTTGCCCCAAACCAGGCAGGGAGCAACGCAAGCGTTGCTCCCTGGGGTGTCCATCAAACGCTGCTATCGGCAGACAGGATGCGGTGCTTAAACAGCAATCCCGCAATCCCCGCCCCAATCAACGGCGCAAGGAAGAACAGCCACAGCTGGCTCACCGCCACACCGCCCACAAACATCGCAGGCCCCAGCGAGCGCGCCGGATTGACCGAAACGCCGGTGACCTGGATGCCCACGATGTGGATCACCGCCAACGTCAAACCGATCGCCAGCCCCGCCAAGTGCGACGGCGCGCCCTTCTGCGTTACCCCAAGGATAACGACCAGGAACAAGAACGTCGCAAACACCTCAAACACGAAGCCCGCCTGCAGCGAATAATCGCCCGGGGACCCGCCCGCCGCCAGCGCGCCGTAGCCGTTCTGGCCAAGCCCGTTGGTGGCAAGATCAAACGCCGGATTGCCCGACGCGATCACAAACAACACGGCCGCCCCAAGGATCGCCCCAAGGCATTGCGCCAACACGTAACCGATCATGTCATTCAGATTGAGCCGCCCGGCCACAAAAGCCCCAAAACTCACCGCCGGATTGACATGGCACCCAGACACCGGCCCGATGCCATAGGCCATCGCCACGATCGCAAGACCGAAGGCCAACGAAACTGCCAATTGATCAAAGGTTCCGGTCGCCGCGAGGATCACCGATCCGCACCCGAAAAACACCAACGTCGCCGTACCGATCATTTCGGCAATCAGCTTCTTCATGGCTTCCTCCCCAACTGATTTGTGGGAAGACAGTTTTACGCTGATTTGGCCGCGGACCAAATTCAGTGCGCCAATTTGGCTAGGTGGAGAGACGCGGGGTTGAGGTTCGACGGTTCAAGCGGTTTCGCGCCCGAAGGTCTTCGGCATCGCCAAAAGCCCTCCGCCAATCAAGAACGCGGCGAGCAAGAAGCCAGCCATGCCATAGGCCTCGGGCGTCGCAACTCTTAACGGATCGTAAAAAGCGATCGCTGAAAAAATGGGGGCCAACGTCACAAACACCGAGACCACGACCGGCTTGCCAGCGACCGAGGCCGATCGCCAGGCCAACGCCAAAACGATCGAAAGCCCCGCCCCAGAAGCAACCTTCAGGACGGCCCAAGGCGCAAAAACCGCATACCCACTGGGCGAAATGGCAAAAACGAACAGTCCACAACACAGCACCGAAAGAAGAACCGCAAGCAGTGCAAGCCCACGGACATTAGCCTTTGTCACCACTGCGGCAAGAACACCCCCAAGACCAATCCCGATCAAAAACCCCACCTCGAGCGCAAAATGGCTTCCCTGCTCCAGCGCGCCCGGGCGAACGGTCATCGTGCAGGCATAAAAACCCGTTGTTCCAAACACGATCGCAAGCAGTGCACCAAACGGCAAAGGTGGCTCAGAGCGGCCCTGCGGCGCGGGCCAACGCAAGGCAGCGATCCAAATCAACGCAATGACCATCAACGCCGCGGCCACGGCAGTGTACTGGCCCAGCGCGGGCCAGCTCTCTTCAAGTCCGAGCAAGGCTGGATAGAAAAACAGATTTCCGATCAGCAGCGCAACCGAAGCGGGTATCATCACCCGGCGATCTGGAAACAAGTTCAGAACACTGAAGATCACGCTCACGAATAACGCGCCGAGAGATATAGCAAACAACCCAATAAAACCAATCACCAAGAAGGGGCTGTAAACAAGAAGCGATAGAGAAGCCTCAAGGAGCGCAGGATTGCCAGAAAGTATCGATTGAAAACCCATCGCAAAGGCAACGAACCCGCCCGCCCACAAAAGAGTTCCCTTTGTCTGCCCAGTGGCCTTATTGGCCCAGACACCGATCAAGCCCCCAAAGAACTGCAAGCCATAAAAAGCTAAATTATAAAAACCTTCGGTGTCAGCTGCAGGTAAGCCAAAAACGTTTTTCCAGAGCCACATAAAGCTCCACACTGCATTCGCGCACCCCCCTATCGCAAAACAGGCCAAGGCCATCGCCGCAAAGTGTCCAGACCGCACAGGGCGGTCAGGAGAAACAACCGGGCTTTTCGTGGCGGGCGGAGAACGTGGTGAAGGCTGCACGCGAGCAGGCTCGCTCGCGGCAGCGCCGACCGCCTTCAACCCCACCAAACGGTTCTGCGCCAACTCCGCAAAATGCCCATGGGGATAGCGCTGCAAATAGGTTTCAAAATCCGCCCGGTCCGCGCTGTCCTTGATGGAGGACCAGAACAACGTCTCGATAGTCAAAGGGTCAGGCGGGGGTGCCGCATTCGGGCTCTGCGCGCGACCCCGGGCCTGCGCAACCCGCGGCTTCAACTCGTCCACCAGCGCCCGCCAACGCGGATCACTCTTGTTGCCGCTCCACTCAATCAAATCGGCAGTCTGCACCAACTCAAATGCAATCGGGCGCTCACACGGCTCCAGCATTACCGGAGCCAAAGCCCCACGCCGATCCGCAATCGTTGCCTCTGCGCGCACCCACCGCGACACAACCGAGCGGGGTGTCCACAACACCACGATCACATGCGCGGCGCGCAACTCCCGTTCGATCGTCTCGTCATAGGTTTCCCCAGTACGCAGAACCGGATCCCACCAAACGGTGAAGCCTTCCGCCTGCAATGCGGCGGCGAAAACCCCGGTTTGCGCGCGGTCTTCCGACTTATAGGAAAGGAAGATGTCCGCCACGTCACGCCCCCCGCACCCCTTGGCTTACCAAGGAACCGGCGGCACGATCAAGAGGTCGCCGCCTCCACCCGCTTCAGCCACGCATCCACTTCCGGGCGAGCCGTAATCATCGGCCCACAGCTGGCGTCTGGGCGAAAGCAGTTCACCTGCACAAACACCGCGATGTCGGCAAGACTGAGTCGCGTGCCGACGAGCCACGCGCGCGAACCCAGCAGCCCCTGCAACGCATCTAGGTGGCGGGCGGTTTCGGCTAACACGTCATCCTTGGACTTGCGCCCAACGCCCTGCGCTTTCGCCTGCGCCATCACCGTGCCCGGCGCGATCGCGGCCAACACGCCCTTCATTGGCCCTTTGTCGTGCTGGGTCAGATCTTTGCCCCGCTGTTTTGCATTTTCCGGAAAGCCGCAACGGATCGCGATTTCATAGAAGTACAGGCTTTCATCGGCCCAATCCTCGATCACGTGCATCATCGCGCGCTCGCGCGGATCGTCTGGCAACAGCGACGGGTGCGGGGCCTTTGCTTCAAGCGCGTAAGCGATTTCAGTGGAATCAACGATCACCCGGCCGTCCATTTCCAACGCCGGCAGTTTCCCGGTTGGAGAAACACGCTTGTGCTTGCCAGCGATCGCATCAGCGATGCTGACCTCCACAATACTGTAGGCCAACTGCTTGGCCGCCAAGATCCGCCTGATCTTGTCGCAGAAAGGCGAGACTTCGAACTGCCAAAGTGTAATCGCTGACATGGGATCCTCCGCAACCGTCGCTGACGTCTTTCATAAAGCCGCGCAAGCGCATATATTCGAATCGTTCGGGTTTACTCGAACTATGGCGATAAACGCGCGGAGATAGGCGGCTCGGACGCGGGTGCGATTCCCGCCGGCTCCACCAGCACTCCCGATCATTGCGGGTTGGGTATGGGGCCGAATTAGGATCGACGGACGTTGAAGGACGAGGCTTTTGCTCGGGTGGTCCCGTTACAGGCCAAACAGCATAGTTGCCAATGACAACAACGCTGAGGGTTATGCTCTCGCTGCGTAAGCAGTGCGAGGAACTCCCACTTTAAGTCCTCTGGGTTCGCACCCTGAGGCGGGGCCCCCCGGCGCCTGGCAACAGAAGCCGGGGACTTCTCTCGCTGTTGCAGGCGCCAAAAAGCAAG
>JBMOEW010000055.1:0-13109 GCA_049314555.1 Caulobacterales bacterium | reverse complement strand
CTGCGCGCGGCGCAAACCGCGTTGCCGATCCGGCGGCGATTTGATCGCTCGTTGGCGGCGATCTGGCCAATCCAGGAGTTTACCTATCTCGCGCCGGCTTTGTGTGTTGGTACCAGCTCTGTTGAGCGAAAGCCGCGAATTGATGCGTATTGGGACCGTCTGGACCCGGCGTATGTGGATGGCCCGGGGGCGGAATCCTTCAGCGACCTTTTGGTGCGGGCTCGGACCTTTTTGGCGCAAGTGCGGGAGGCGCAAACACCGTTCAACGTGTTGGTGTCGCACGGACAGTTTATGCAGGCTTTACATGTGTTGATTGATAAGCCCGACATCCATGACCAAGACGCGATCGGGGTTTTTCGCACGCAGCAATCCGCTCGTCCTTTCGCAAACTGCGAGCGGCTAACAATTGATATTGCAGCTTGCG
Organism: Caulobacterales bacterium; assembly: GCA_049314555.1. Lineage (GTDB taxonomy): Bacteria > Pseudomonadota > Alphaproteobacteria > Caulobacterales > Aquidulcibacteraceae > REEB509. The sequence continues at coordinate 12,685 of JBMOEW010000055.1, read as the reverse complement.
GCGAGGTGCGCGCGGTGCGTGATTGAACGCACCGCTTGACCCATCCTAGAAGCGAAACCCACCGTCGGCGATTTGGGCAAACAGCTCTTTGGTCATGGGCACGTATTTTTGCTGCTCGGGATGAGCAAAGTAGAGCGGATCATCGGTTTTGGCGGGGTCGAAGCCAACGGTCACCAGATCCACTTTGCGGTATTTGAACGTGCCGGTGATGTCTGTAGCGGATTGTATGCGGAGGAAAATCGGGCGCGCGTAGGGCGGCAGATTTTGCGCGACATAGGCGTAAAGGCCCGAAAGGTCGACACCTTCGTCCAGGCTGACAGCGGCCATGCCGGCCCGCCCATCGAGATCTGCGATCTTGACGCCGTAGACGTTGGCTTCCTTGACGCCTTGATAGCTCGCCAAGACATCGCCCACTTCGTTTGTCGAGACGTTTTCTCCCTTCCAGCGGAAGGTGTCGCCGATGCGATCGATGAAATAAAAGTAGCCGTCCTTGTCCTGCTTCATCAGGTCGCCGGTGCGGAACCAGGCATCGCCGTGAACAAACACATCGCGAAGAATTTTCCGCTCCGTTTGCTTGGGGTCGCCGGAGTACCCTTCAAAGCGGAAACGCGCGTCTTGGGCGCGGATTTCGCCGATGGCTTCGCCCACTTCGTCGAAGTTTGCTTCCGTGCACAGACCTTCCGGTGTGCGAACAGGCGTTTCGCTTTCCACGTCGAACTTCACGATTCGGACGTTGAATTGTTTTTTCAAAAACTTAGGGATCCGGCCGATCGCGCCGATCTTGCCATCGAAGTTCAGCATCGACGCATTGCCTTCGGTCGCGCCATAGAATTCAACGATCTTTCGGATCTTGAAGCGCGGCTGGAAGCGTTCCCAAACCTCTGGGCGCATGCCGTTGCCGATCGCCACGCGCAGGTTGTGTTTGGCTTCCAGCGGGTGGGGCGGCTGATTGAGGAGATAGCGGCACAATTCGCCGATGTAGAAGAACACGGTGGCCTTTTCACTGGCCACATCGTCCCAGAAATGGGAGGCTGAGAATTTCCGTTTCAGGATAATCGTACCACCGACGGTGATCGAAAACCCGACGGCGCAGATGCCGCCCGTGGCGTGATAGAGGGGGAGGGTTACAAAGATGCGGTCTGTTTCGGTGCCGCGGCCTCCGCCGACAAATGCGCGCATCATGCCGATCACGCGCATATGGGGCATTCTTGCGGCTTTCGGCGCACCGGTGGTGCCTGAGGTGTAGACGTATAACGCGGTGTCGCCGCTGGTGGTGCCTTCGGGCTTTTGTGGGCGGGTGTCTGGCATTTGGGCCAACGCCGCATCCAGATCTTTTGCGCCATTGACCGGGCCGCCTTGGGCCCAAACGATTGGTTTGGCTTCGAGTTGGCCAGCGACCGCAAAACACGGCTCCGACAAATCCGAGCCGATCAACAAAACGCCCGCCTTCGAGGTGTTGATCGTGTGCACCAAGGGCGCGCCCATCAGGTTGGTGTTGATCAGGGCGGTGATCACGCCAACCTTGCCGAGGCCCAACCAGCAGGCAATGTATTCGATGCGATTGGTCATGAAGAGCGCGACGCTATCGCCCTTTTTTAGGCCTTGGGCTTTGGCCCAATGGGCGAAGCGGTTCGCCAGGGCATCGAGTTCGGCATAGGTGAGGGCGCGGCCCTCAAAGCGGATCGCCTCTTTGTTGGGCAAGCGATCTGCTGTTTTTTCAAGCTCTTGACCAACGGTGTCGGTGCCGTCTGGACTGAGGTTGCCATACCATTTCAGGGTGCGCTGGAGGCCTGTGACCAATTCGATGTCGCGGCTGATATTCTTGAAAAACCCCACGCGCTTTGCTCCCCGGTTTGTTCGATTATGTTGTAGCCTTAACCTAAGCATCGTTACCGTGGCGTCAAACGGTGATCGCGTCACGATTTCGTTGGGGGGGGCGGTTCGGCAGGGCTCTTGCGCTAGGGGGCGCTTAAACGGGCCAGGTTTCGCGGTGGTAGGCGGCGTTCCAGAACATCCATTCGTATTGGCAACAGCGCAGAAAGGCTGCTTCCATGCGCGCCTGTTCGGCGATGCCGGCCGCCTGGTGGGCGCGATCATAGATGGCGATCATGCGCTGTGTGGCCGCGCCGAAGCTTTCGTCGGCGTAGGTGTCGATCCAGGCTTGATAGAAGTTGTTGGGCGCTGCGGTATCTTTGATGGCGAGCCCAACTTCCCGATAGACCCAAAAGCACGGCAGGATGGCGCCGACCAAAGTGGCGAAACTGCCGGTTGCGGCTTCGGCCAGCATGAAGTTCACATAGCCGGCGCAGGACGGGGTGGGTTCTGCGGCCTCCATCTCGGCGGCGGAGATGCCGAATTGGTCCAGATACCCGGCGTGAAGCGCGCGCTCGACAATGATTGCGGTTTCGGCGGCCTTTGAGAATTCGAGGATGTCGTCTGAGGTTGGGGCCTTAGCCGCGCCGATCGCCAGCACCCTGGCATAGCCCTGCAGATAGGCAGCGTCCTGAAGCATATAGTGCTTGAAACTGTCGCGGTTGAGGGTGCCGGCGGCGAGTTCGGCGTTGAACGGCATGGTGCGCATGGCGCGGCGGATCGGTTCGGCTTTGGCCCAGATCAGGTCAGAGGGCGACATCAAAACTCCCGTCTCAGTTCAACGCCGGTCTGGCGTCCGCGGTTGATGGTAAAGGTATCGAACGGGCCGCCTGGGCCTAAGCCCGCGAGCAGGGGCAGCATGCCTTGGCCAAAGGCGGAAATCGCCCAGCGCTCGTTAGTGATGTTGCGGCCCCACAGGGCGATGGTCCAATCCCCGTTCTGATAGGACGCGCGGGCGTCGGCCCAGGTGCGTGGCGGCGAGCGCAGGGCGTTGTCGATTTCGTAGAAGGTTTCGCCGGCGGCGTTCAGGGTGAGGCTAAGGTCTGCTGTCTGGTCGGAGTGTTGCCAGACGAGGCGGGCGGTGGCGACACCGGTCCATTCGGGGGCGTTGGGCACGCGTTTGCCGGCATAGTTGCGGGTGGCACCGGCAATGAGCGGGTCTGGGGCGAGGTAGCGATCGATTTCGGTGCGCGAGAGGGCCGCACTTGCCTGAACGTCATAGCTCCAGGCGCCGGCGAGGGGGGCTTGCAGGCCGGCGCTGATTTCGCCGCCAGACACCGACACTTGATCGACGTTCAGCGTCACCGATTGGCCGTCCAGGAAGGTGTAGTTCTGGTAGTTGCTGATTTCTGCGCCAAACCCGGTCAGTTCCAGGTGCCATTGATGGGGCAGGGCGGGCCGCGCCCGCAAGCGAAGGCCGAGTTCGGCGGAGCGGGTGATTTCCGCCTCAAACTGGGCGCGCCAAACCGAGGCCGGCGCTGGACGGGGATTGAAGCCGCCGGATCGGAAGCCTTCACCAAGGGAGGCATAGGCGACCGCGTTTGGGGTGAGTTCAAAGCTTGCGCCAACGCGCGGCTGGAGGCGCTCAAAGCTGGCTTGCCGGCGCTCTAAGCGGCCGGTTGGGGCGCTGATGTCTTGGGTGCGATCGTCGATGTCATAGCGGAGTTGCGCTTCCAGGCGGAAGCGGCCGGCTGTGTGAAAGACGCCGGCAAAGGCGGCGGTTTGAACGCTTTGGGTGTTGTAGCGCAGGGCTGGGCCGCCAAACAGCAGCGGGCCGAAATCGTCAGTGCGCTGTCGATCGACGGCTTGGGCAAAGAGGCCGGCTACCAGGTTTGTGGTGGGGGTTGGGGCCCAGGTGTAGCGCAGCTCTGCGGTGCTGGCATCGATGTCGGTGGGCTGGGCAATCGGTTGCAGGCCGTTGGGAAAGAGCGGCGCGCCGAAAAAGGTGAGGGCACCCGGGCGATAGTCCAGTTCCTCCACCCAGCGCTTTTGGTAGGCATCTTGGGCCAGGAGCAATGACAGTTCGCTATCTTGCGTATCGACCTGGAAGCGGGCGCGGGCCTGGATCCATTCGCGGGCGGAGCGACCTTCGAAGTCTCCGATCGGGTCTGTCAGAGCTGCACCATCCAGCTTGCCGCCGAAGTCGCCGGTGATGTCGCCGGAGGAGGCCCAAGCCGCGCCGCCGCTGTCTTGCATCAGCAGCAGGCCAAAGCTTGCCAGGTTGATCCAGCCAAGGGGGCCCTGCGCGGTGAGGCGCACGGCGCGGCTTTCTTCTGCATCGACCACGCGGTTTAAGGTGCGGTTTGTGATCCAGCCGTCGGCGGCGCGCCACTGGCCGGCGGCGCGCAAGGTCCAGGTGGGGCTGACATCAAAGCTGGCGGCAGCTTGGCCGATGCGGGAGCCGCCGTTGCCAAGGCCTAAGGACACATACCCGCCCTCGCCGCCGGTTTCGACGGCGACCACACCGCCGGCCGCGCCCTTGCCAAAAAGCGCACCCTGCGGGCCGCGCAGAACCTGGATCGTGCGGACGTCAAACAGCGGGCCGGTGAACAGCTCTGTGTCTGCCAAGGGCACAGAGTCCACCACATACACGATCGCTGCTTGCTGCAGGCGATCGGTGGTGACGCCGCGCAGGGCAACGACGTTGGTGCCCGGGTCTTGATCGTTGATCATGGTGAGGCCCGGAACAGCCACTGCCACATCATCCAGCGTGCGCAAGCTCTGGCTTTGGTTGCTGGAGAGCGTCACCGCCGAGAGGGGGGCAAAAAAGCGCGGCTCGCGCTGGCCGCGGACGGTGATGGTATCTGCATCGGGCGCATCGGCGGCGGCGATCGGTTCCTCGCGCGGTTGGGCAAGGGCGGGGAGGCTTAGCCAAAACGGAGAGCAGAGCGCCAAGATGGCGAATGGTATGCGCATTGCGGATCTCCCTTCGCCGGCATGATCCGGATCAGGTGTTGCGGGTCGCTGCGCCATTCGCCCGGTTGGGGAAAATCCGTCAGCCTCTCAGCCCCTTGCGTGCACGCGGCACCGGTGGGGCTCCCCGGAAAGCGTCGATATGGGCCGGTTGCGGGGGAGGGTCAATCATTCTGGGCATCGTGCCTTCCTGGCCGCGACATAGGAGCGCAGGTGGCGTGTCGTTGCGTTCGGCGGCGGATGTGGCTGCTGGCGTGTTGATCCGTCCCTGTGTGGTTTTCTAGGTGCGGCGCGTGTTGTGGGGGCTGCGGAGGGCTGTTGTTCTGCGTTTGGATGGTCCGGAGGCTGTAGGGTTGAGTTCGAGGCGGGCCGCGAAATTCCGAGTTTTGAGGGTCGACTGCGCTTTTGAGGGGGGTGCTGAAGAGCTGTGAACGCTGGCCGTGGCACGTTCCGGGCGCTGCGTGTTTTGCCAAATGTCCGGACTTTCCCGCCCGTGCACAGATTTTCCGTGACGTGAGTGTGACGCCCGCGCTCGGCCATGTCCTGCAAGGGAAATCTGTAGGCGGGCCGGCTGAAATTGAAGGCCCAAAGTGGTCGTGACCGCAAAATTTCAGCAAAAAAAGCGCCGCCCCCCGATTAGTGAGAGCGACGCTACGCCGGCAGAGGGCTGGTGGGGCCGGCGGTGTTTGGTTTGTCTGGTGGCGGACCATCAGACATAGTCCTTAATACCCCAAAGGCGCTCCAAATTCAAGGCGCAATCGACGCGACATTTTGGGGCCTTTGGCCTCGGTTAAGATAATCTGTAGGCAGATGAAGTGGGTATCATGCGGTGCGAAAACACCATGTGCGGGCGCGGCTTTTTCAAAACCACGCCGGCCCGTCGAGGGGGGCGGGTCTGTGCTGGTGAGGTGAGGCGCGCGGCCGCGTTTTTCGCGCGATGGCCGTTGGCGAGACGCTGGTGATCGGATTGGAGGGCGGGGTGGACCTGTTCTGCGCCTCTTGACGTCGCGCTCACCGCATCCGTCGTGACACAGCAAACCTGCGAAGCGGGGGGTGATCGCCGACGATCAAGATGGTGGTTTGGCCCACGGTTTGTCCTCTCTGTGGACATCATTATCCACCCTTTGGACAAGTAGCGATGGCGTACATCCGGCGATTGTTGACCGCGTGAAGATTTCAGAGTCTCGATCCGCGCGTTTGTGCGGGTCTGATAGGTTTCACGCCGTTTTCATGTGTGTTTGTCTTGATTTCGCGACGGCGCGCTCTGAAGCTTGCACAGGTGTTGGCCAGCATTCGCGTGGTCGATTTGACGCCAAAACTAGGGTTTGGCCCCGGCGCGATTGGCTACCAAGTCTGTGACCACCGTAGGATCGGCCAGGGTAGAAGTGTCGCCCAGATTTGAGACGTCGTTTTCCGCGATCTTGCGCAGAATGCGGCGCATGATCTTGCCGGAGCGGGTCTTGGGCAGGCCAGGGGCGAACTGGATCACGTCGGGCGTGGCGACCGGGCCAATTTCCCGGCGCACCCACTGCACAAGCGCCGAACGCAGCTCTTCGGAGGGGGCGATATGCGAGCTGAGCGTCACGTAGGCGTAGATGCCTTGGCCTTTGATATCGTGTGGGAAGCCCACCACGGCGGCTTCGGCGACGGACTCGTGGGCGACCAGGGCGCTTTCGACCTCGGCCGTGCCCAGCCGGTGGCCCGACACGTTGATCACATCGTCGACGCGCCCAGTGATCCAGTAGTAGCCGTCTTCGTCGCGGCGGCAGCCGTCGCCGGTGAAAAACATGCCCTTGTAGGTGGAAAAATAGGTCTGAAAAAAGCGGGCGTGGTCGTTGTAGACCGTGCGCGCTTGGCCAGGCCAGCTGTCCAGGAGGACGAGGTTGCCGGAGGTTGCGCCGTCTAGGATTTTGCCTTCTGCGTCCACCAAGGCTGGTTGCAGGCCGAAAAAGGGCTTGGTGGCAGACCCTGGCTTCAGGGCAGTCGCGCCGGGCAGCGGGCTGATCAAAACGCCGCCGGTTTCGGTTTGCCACCAGGTGTCGACGATTGGGCAGCGGCCCTCGCCAACGACGCGATGATACCAGAGCCAAGCTTCCGGGTTGATCGGTTCGCCCACCGATCCCAACACCCGTAGCGATTTGCGCGAGGTGCGTTTCACGGGCTCTTCGCCATCGCGCATCAGGCCGCGCAGGGCGGTCGGGGCCGTGTAGAAGATGTTGACCTGATGTTTGTCGATGACTTCCCAAAACCGGCTGACGGTTGGGTAGGTCGGCAGGCCCTCAAACATCAAGGTGGTGGCCCCATTCGCCAGGGGGCCATAGACGATGTAGCTGTGGCCGGTCACCCAACCCACATCGGCGGTGCACCAGTAGATGTCGCCTTCTTGGTAGTCGAAGACGTACTGGTGGGTCATGGCGGCATAGGCCAGATAGCCGCCCGAGGTGTGAACCACGCCCTTTGGTTTGCCAGTGGAGCCTGAGGTGTACAGAATGAAGAGCGGGTCTTCCGCATTCATCGGGGCGGCGGGGCAGTCGTCCGAGACTTGCATGGCGGCGGTTTCGTAGCGGACGTCGCGGCCAGGGGTCATGGACACCTCTGCCCCGGTGCGGGTGACCACAAAAACGGTTTGCACCGAATGGGTCTGTGCAACGGCGGCATCGACGTTGGCTTTCAGCGGGATTTTCTTGCCGCCGCGCACGCCTTCGTCGGCAGTGATGACAAACCGGCTGTCGCAGTCAGCGATGCGGTTGGCGATGCTGTCTGGGGAAAAGCCGCCAAACACGACAGAGTGAACCGCGCCAATCCTTGCGCAGGCCAGCATCGCATAGGCCGCCTGCGGGATCATCGGCATATAGATCGTGACGGTGTCGCCCTTTTTCACGCCGTGCGCTTTGAGCACGTTGGCAAAGCGGCAGACTTCGCGATGCAGCTGCCTGTAGGTGATTTTTTGGCTGTCGTTGGGGTTGTCGCCCTCCCAGATGATGGCAACCTGATCGGCGCGGGTGGCGAGGTGGCGATCGATGCAATTGTGGGCGACGTTTAGCTCACCATCGGCAAACCAGCGGATGCGGAAATCGGCGGCGTGAAAGGACACGTCCTTCACCTGGGTGTAAGGCTTGAACCAATCGAGCCGCTGGCCGTGGTGGCCCCAAAAGGCTTCCGGGTCTGCCAGGGCAGAGGCGTGTATGCTGCGATAGGCCACTTCGCTGACGTGGGCGCGCCCTTTGAAGGCCTCTGGAACCGGAAACAGGTTTTGCGACATTTCCCAACCTCCTGAGCGCCGTCCCTGCGCGGTTCGGCGGGCACGATGCAGTGCGCGCTGTGACACTCAGGTAATGCTTCCCAATCCACAGGGCGAACGCAAGTCTTAAAAGACGGGGCAATTAATGTGAACCCGCGCGGGCAGTGTTGCAGGAAATTTCGCTTTAAACCAGCGCCTTATGGTGGGGTTCTGCGGGGATTTGCGCGGCGACCTTGAGGGGTTTGGCCTAAACACCGAAAAGTAACCAACGCGCCCTACGCAACGTCCCAGTCATGAATGGCCGTTTGGGGCCTTCGGCATGAGTGAGGGATTGGCCATGTCGACCACGGCGTCTTGGAAAGCACTGCTGGCTTTTAGCGCATCAGCGCTGTGCTTGGCCCCTGGACCCGTGTTGGCGCAGACAAGCTCGACGGCGCAGCTTGAGGAGCGTATCCGCAGCCTCGAAGCCGCGTTGGCGGAGGTTCGCACCGAGCTTGGGGCGGTGCGGGCGGCCGAACACGGGATGCGCGACGATATCGTGCGCCTGCGGGACGCGCCGGCAGCGGCCCCTGTGCAGGCGGCGGCACCAGCGCGGGACGGGTTTCAGGTCGGTGCCACGACGTTTCGGATCGGCGGCTTCATCAAAGCGGACGCTCTGTTCACGGACTATAGCGCGGGCGATGCGCCTGCTGGCACCAGCCGTGATCTCTATCAGCCGGGGGCCACGCCGGTTGGTGGTGCCAGCGAAGATGACTTGAGCGTGGACTTTCATGGCAAGCAAACCCGCTTGAGCCTTACCGCCACCCGGGCCGTTGAAGGCCATACCCTTTCTGGCTATCTGGAGGGGGACTTCCAAACAGCGCCCGGCACGCAGGGCTCGGAGATGACCACCAACGGCTACAACTTCGCGATGCGCCGGGCTTACATCTCCTACGACAAATTCTTGTTTGGACAGGACTGGTCCACGTTCCAGAACAGTGGTGTTTTGCCAGAAACCACAGACTTTGTGGGGCCCACGGAAGGTACCGTGTTCGTGCGCCAAGCGCAGATCCGCTATTCGCAGCCGTTGGGTGAGGGGCTGCAGCTGCAGGTCGCGTTGGAAAACCCGGAAACCGGCGTGTCTGGAATTGGGGCTGTGGACGACGACACAATGCCGGACGTGGTTGGCCGCTTGAACCTGACGCGGGGCTCCAACCAGTTTTCGCTTGCGGGGGTGGTGCGCCAGCTGAATTACGAGCAGGGCGCGGTGAACGCTGAGGAAACCGGCTTTGGGCTTTCGGCAGCCGGCAAGATCGTGTTCGACCCGCGCAACGATCTGCGCTTTATGGTCAGCGGCGGTGAGGGGATTGGGCGCTATCTGGGTCTTGGGTTTGCGCCGGATGCGGTTTTGGTGGCTGGGGATCTGCAGGTGCCGTCGGTGCTTTCGGGGTTTGTGTCCTTGCGGCACGGCTGGAGCCCGCGGACGCGCTCCACTGTCAGCTATGCGATGATCGAGGTTGATCGCGATGGGCTGCCGGCTACCGCCAGCGAAAGCAGCTGGAGTGCTTCGGCCAATCTGTTTTTCGAGCCAACGTCAGGCCTTCTGCTTGGGGCTGAATATCGGTATGCGGAGCGCGAGCTGTTCAACGGCCTGGATGGGGCGTTGAGCCGGTTGCACCTTGTGGCCAAGCAGAATTTCTGATTTTCACGCTTGGCGGAGTAATCCGTCTTCAGACGATCGTGATCGCCTTGGGGTCAAAGTCCGGCTTTGGATAGTCTGGGTTCATGTCTTCCAGGGTGGCGCGGACGATGCTTGCGATGATGGCGTTGCGTTTCCATTTTTGATCCGCGGGCACGATGCGCCACGGTGCATGCTGGGTTGAGCAGCGGGCCAAGGCTTCCTCGTAGGCAGCTTCGTATTGCGGCCAGAGCTTGCGGTCCTCCAAGTCGCCTGGGTTAAACTTCCAGTGCTTGGTGGGATCGTCCAGACGATCCTGGAGCCGTTTTTTCTGCTCGTCCTTAGAGATGTGCAGCATGAATTTGAGGATCGTTGTGCCGTTTTCCACGAGGTGTTTTTCAAAAGCATTGATCTGTTCGTAGCGCTTTTCGACCGCCTCCTGAGGGGCAAGGCCCCGAACCTTCACCACCAGAACATCTTCATAGTGGCTGCGATTGAAGATCCCGATCATGCCCTTTGGCGGGCAGGCTTGGTGCACGCGCCACAGGTAATCGTGGCTTAGTTCGAGATCGGTGGGGCGGCCGAACGGGGTGACCCGCACGCCGAGCGGGCCAGACGCGTTGAAGACGCCGCGGACGGTGCCGTCCTTGCCTGAAGTGTCGATGCCTTGGAGCACCACCAGCAGGGCGCGGGTGCCTTCCGCAAACAGACGATCCTGCAGCGCGTCGATGGCTGCGGCGTCCTTGGCGAGGCCTGCTTCTGCTTCTTGCCGATCGGGGAAGAAGTCTTTGCAGGTGGCGCTGCGTTTGGCGAGTTTCGGTTTGTCGCCGGGCTCTACCCGCAAAGTGGCGTCCAGCTTTTTCCCGTCTGCTTTGGCCATCAGGCTTTGCTCCGGCTTTTCGAATGGAGCCTAGGTCAGCGGGCGGCGTTGCGCCACGGTGCGATCAGCGCCCCAAATACGAAGGCAAACGCGCCGACGGCGGCGATCGCCGCGGCGCGTTTTTGGGCCTTAGCTCGCGTAGTATTCCACGACCAGGTTTGGTTCCATGTGGACCGGGTAGGGGACGTCGGCCAACAGCGGCACGCGCACATATTTGGCGCTGACAGCCTTGGGGTCGAGTTCGATGTAGTCTGGCACATCGCGCTCGCCGCTCGCCATGGCTTCCAGAACCATCGCGATGTTGCGGGCCTTTTCGCGCACTTCGATCAGGTCGCCGGCCTTGACCAGGTAGGAGGGGATGTTGACGCGCTTGCCGTTCACCTTGACGTGGCCATGGTTCACGAACTGGCGGGCCGCAAACACGGTCGGCACGAACTTCGCGCGGTACACCACCGCGTCCAACCGGCTTTCCAAGAGGCCGATCAGGTTTTCGGCGGTGTTGCCCTTGCGGCGGGAGGCTTCGGCGTACACCCGGCGGAACTGCTTTTCGGTGATATTGCCGTAGTAAATGCGAAGTTTTTGCTTGGCGATCAGCTGAAGGCCGAAGTCTGAGACCTTACCCTTGCGGCGCTGGCCGTGCTGGCCTGGGCCATAGGAGCGCTTGTTGACCGGGCTCTTGGGGCGGCCCCAGAGATTTTGGCCAAAGCGGCGGTCGGTTTTGTATTTGGCTTGGACGCGCTTCGTCATTGCGCTTGAACTTTCTTTCGCAGAGGGGGCCCGGCCGCTTCACCATGAAGCCGCAGCTGCCCTGGCGGTCCACCCCTCAACCCAGTATTTCCCGCGCCCTGGCTTTTGGGGCGAGGGCGGGAGGCGCGGCTTATGGCGGAAGGCGATGGGGGCGTCAAGGGGCGGTGGCTTGACCGGTTGGCGATTGGCGCGATTGGGTGGCGGCGGCGCGCTTTTTGAAGGTTTTGGCCAAGGTGCCAGGGGCAAAGCGCGCCCAGAACGCCAGCCGATGGGCGGTTTTGCCCACCAGCACATGGACTTTGTTGCCGTGGACGGCGGACCAGGCGGCCTCTGCCACCTGTTCCAAGGGGGTGAATTCCAACCGCGCCCTTTGTACCGTCTCCCGGATCGATCTATTTGTGTTGGCGACGCTGCCGTCCAGCAACGGCGTATCGATGAACGAGGGCATGAGCGAGCGGACCCTTACGCCCACCGGGGCAAATTCGATGTCCAGCGACTCGGTCAGGCCGCGCACGGCAAACTTGGTGGCGGCGTAAATGGCGAGGCCCGAAGCGCCGTAAATGCCAGACGCCGAGCCGGTGTTGAGCAGGCAGCCGCCGGTCTTTTGCAGGTAGGGCATGGCCAGATAGGCGCCGTTCACCACGCCTTTGAAGTTGATGTCGATCAGGCGGTCGTGTGCACTGAGGGGGATTTGCGTGAAGGGGCCGCCTTGGGCGATGCCGGCGTTGTTGAACACCACATCGATGCCGCCGTTATGGCGCGCGGCAAAGGCTTCCAGGGCGCTCGCGAACTGGGTTCGGTCGCAGACGTCCATTGGCAGTACGACGGCCTTGCCGGCGGGCAGTAAGGCCGCTGTTTCGGCAAGGCCCGCTTGGTTTGCGTCCGCCAGGCCGCAGGTCCAGCCGCGGGCGGCGAAGAGCTGGGCGGTGGCCCTGCCGATGCCAGAGGCTGCGCCGGTGATGAAGATCGATTTGATGTTCGACGATATGGTGGTCATGGGCTCTATTCGAGGTGATATTGGCTTTGCAGGTAGTTTTGCAGACCGACCTGACCGATCACGCTGATTTGGGTTTCCAGGAAATCGATGTGTTCTTCGGTGTCTTCGAGGATTTCCACCAGCAGATCACGGCTTACATAGTCAGCCTTCTTCTCGCACAGTGTGATGGAAGTGACGAGCGTGTCGCGACCGCGGGTCTCTGCCGCTAGGTCTGCTTTGAGCCGCTCTTCGACGTTTTCGCCGATGGACAGCTTGTGCAGGTCCTGCAGGTTGGGGAAGCCCTCGATCAGCAAAACGCGTTTGATCACCATATCGGCGTGTTTCATTTCGCCGATCGATTCTTCGTAGGTCTTCTTGCCCAGCTTGCCGAAGCCTTCG
>JBMOEW010000054.1:0-13599 GCA_049314555.1 Caulobacterales bacterium | reverse complement strand
CTAGATGCCAATCGGGACTATTTTTTGAATGTCTTGCAAATCCCAGCAGCCGAGCACTTCGCCTATACCTACGGTGACGCGCCGGTCAGCGCGAAGAAGCTATGTGCATCACGATTCAAGACAGCGCGCGGAACCCGCTGGGGAGTTAACCACGGCAGAGTCGACTTAAGTGAGTTGCTTGCCGTCGGCCTCGAGGCCAAGTCTAAGGACATTCTACATTTGGAAGCCTTCGCAGCGGAAACCGCACGCACAAAGGGCTGGTTGATTCTTTATTCCCACGATGTGTCTGCGTCGCCCTCTGCCCACGGATGCACGCCGGAAACCCTCGCTCAGGCCATAACAATTGTAAGGGACGCTGGGCTTGATGTATTGCCCATGAGCGAAGCGTTCCGCGTTGGGGTTGCTGCCGGTCGCGTCGAGCTGTGCGATGGCGATCATGCCGCGCGCTGATGCGGTCCCCACGATCTCGGTGATTGTCGCCGCGTGGCAGGCTGAAGGGCACATCGCTCGGGCTGTGAGGAGCACCCTGGCACAAACGGAAAGAAATCTAGAAATCATTGTCGTCGACGACGCTTCTACGGACAAAACAAGCGAACGCGCGCTCGAAACGGGTGATGGCGATCAGAGGCTACAGGTGATCAGGCGTGACACCAACGGCGGCCCAGCGGCGGCGCGCAATACTGCGCTCAGCCTCGCTCGCGGTCAGTGGATTGCAGTGCTTGATAGCGACGACGACATGGAAGCTCATCGCTTCGAGACCTTGTTGGGCGTCGCGGAAAAGACAAAGGCAGACATCGTAGCCGACAACCTGCTCCTGGTTCGCGAGAACGGCCTGAGGGTTCGAAAACGCCCGATGCTGGTCGGCCGCGCTTACGACCGGCAACGCTCAATTAGCCTAACCGAATATGTTCTTGGCAACCAATTAGCGAAATCTGGACATTCGCTTGGGTTCCTGCAGCCAATTGTGCGGCGCGCGACGATCGAGGCGAATCCAACGATGTATAGGGAGACGTTGTGTATCGGCGAAGACTATCTCTTTATTGCCGAATTGATGGCCCAAGGCGCCCTATTCACCTACACAAGCCAGGCAATGTATCACTATATTTAGAGAAAAACCTCACTGTCACGCCAATTGGATGTGCAGCATCTCCGGTCCATGCTGGACGCAGACAGCTACTTTACCTCAACGTATGCTGGGTGCCTGTCAGAGACAGACCGAAGCGCCCTTCGGAAGCGCCGCGCCGGGCTATTGGACGCGAAGGCGTACGCAGATTTGAAGGACCGGTTGCGTCGTGCGGATTTACTGGGAGCGGTTCGCACCATCTCCACACGCCCATCCGGACTGCTGTGTTTGCAGGGAACAGTGGGCTATCACATGTCAAAGGTCGTGGATGCGTGCATGGGAGCGCTTGATCAACGATCCGGAACCGCTTTCCAAAAATAGCGCGTGAACCCCCGCTGATCGTCCGTCTCTTTGATCCGGAACGCCATGCGCACGGCCATACTGGTTTCGACGTCGCCCTGCTCCACGTCCGTAATGTCCATCATGATGCGACCGCCGCCCTCAAACACCATCATGCCGTAATGGTTCGGGGGGCTCATCGCATAAGTAAGGAAGTCAGCGCTCCAGGTGAGCACTTCGGCTTTGCGTTCAGCAAACTTGTAGGGCTCCTGCGTGTCGACCGTTGTATTGTTGGGATTCACGGAGAGGCGCGTGCGCGGAAATTGAACGGTGCCCGTTTGCGTGCACCGCCCGCCAACAAGCCCAAGAATTTGGTCATTGTACCGGTAAAGCGTGGTCAGCGCGGTCTTGTTGTCTTTTTCCGCGCGCATCCCGCGGTCCCATTCCACCAGCCCGTTAAACACAAGCCATTTCATATAGTTCGTTTCTTCTTTGCGATTGGCAAGCCACCCCGACAGGCCCCGCTGCGGCTTGAAGGCATTGATCTTTTCGGTCACGCGGAAGACGAGCGCCTCAACGCCCTGTCCGAATTGCGCGGCGACGATCACTTGGCCAACCTGTGCGGTCTCCAGGCAATGCGCCAGCATCACCAGGGCATGCGCACTGCCCGCCTCCCCCACCGTCGCACCCAGGGTGTCACGCACCGCTTCAGCCGGGATCTTCAGGCGCTTGGCCAATCCTTCTGGAACGCCTTTGAAGGTCGAGGGAAGGATGAAATGTGCAACGTCTTCGCCCTTGATGCCGGCGCTCTTTAGCGCCCGTTCGATGACTGGCGGCACCAGCTTTGAGAAACCTTCGTCTCGGATCCAGCGTTCTTCCCAGTTGTAATCAAACTCTTCGCCCGCGCCGCGGAAGTGATCGACAAAATCTGACGTTTGCACGGCGCCGCCAATGAACTCTGCGATGACGTCCGCTTCGCCAACCCGGATGGCCGCCCCTGCGTCGCCAAAATCGAGCTCTTGGGTTGAGACTGCCTTGGCCTTGCGTTTGTCGGCAGCAACGACAAGCAAGTGCTTGCCCGAAGCGCCCCTGGCGGACACCAAGGCGGTGGAAAGCGCTGTGACGCCTGCCTTTTGAGACCCCGTGATATCGCTCGCGCCAATTTCAGGTTCCAGGGTCAGTGCAGCGGCGATCACGCCTGCGTTCAGTCGATCTGCAAAGGGGGCCGTTGTCGTGGCAAACAAAAGGGCCTGAATGTGGCTTCGGTCTTCGTCGGGGCCAAGCAAGTCACGCGCAGCCTCGACCGCCATGGTGATGGCGTCTTCGTCCCAGTTGGCCATCGACCGCTCGCCCTTGGCCTTGCCAGCAAGTCCCGGATTAAGCCAAGCGTTGGCTTTTGCGACCGCAGAGCGTTGCAGGCGCAGCCGCGGGACGTAAGCACCGTAGCCTGTGATGCCGACCATGTTCTTTACTCCCGGACGCAACTGATTAACCAGCGAAACTACTAGCAGCCGTTTTCGGAGCCGCAAGGTTCACGACAGGTCAATCGGGATCGGCGGTGGGTTCCAGGGATTCGATCAGAAACGCGACGCTCAGCCAAAAGTCGCTCGCTTCGGCATTAGCGTTGGCTGCTTCTTCGGCGGCGCGCAGGCTTGCGATCACCGCCGCGTCTTGGCCGTACTGGCGGATCAAGGCCCCCGCTGAAGCTGCCGTCTCGGGCGAAACGTCCTGCAAATCACGCATGGCCACCGTTTGGGACAAGATTCGTCTTAATGTAAGCGGTAACCCCCTCTTCGAGGCCGGTGAACTGACCTTCAAAGCCAAGCTCACGGAGCCGGCCTAAATCCGCCTGAGTGAAGTATTGATAGTTGGCGCGAATGGCTTCTGGGGTGTCGATAAATTCGATTGCGGGGGTTTTGTCTAATGCTGCAAAGGCCGCTTTTGCCAGATCCAGAAACGAGCGCGCCTGGCCGGTTCCGACATTGACGATGCCGGTGGCTCGTTCGCTTGTGAGCAGCCATTCCATCACGTCCACGGTGTCGTGAACGCTAATAAAATCCCGAAGCTGCTCGCCGTCAGCGACGCCATCTTTGTGAGAGCGAAAAAGGCGGACCGGTTCGCCGGCAGCGATCTTGGGATACATGTGCGCCACAACGCTCATTTGGCCGCGCTTGTGTTGCTCGTTGGGGCCATACACGTTGAAGAAGCGCAAGCCAGACCAAAGCGGTGGTGCGTGTCCGCGCGCGGATTGGCGCACAGCGAACTCGTCAAACAGGCGCTTCGAGTAGCCATAGGCGTTCAGCGGGCGCAGCGCACCAATGGCGTCTGCGGCGTTGTCGTCAACAAAGCCCAATTCGCCGCCGCCATAGGTGGCCGCGGAAGAGGCGTAGATCAGGGGCTTTTTGTGCTCCGTGCACCAGTGCCAGATGGACTTAGACAAGGTGAAATTGTTGGCGACGATCCGATCCACATCCGTTTCAGTGGTGGCGGAGATGGCACCCAGATGCACAACCGCGGCAATGTCGCGCCCGTTTTCGGCAAGATAGCCTGATAGGTCATCTGGGTGAACCAAATCCGCAATTGTCGCGGCGGACAGATTTTTCCATTTACCGGACTGTGCGTCCCGCAGGCGATCAACCACGACAACATCGAACGCGCCATTTGCGCCCAGGCGATGAGCGAGATTTGACCCGATGAAACCTGCGCCTCCGGTAATGATGATCTGCACGGCCATAATCGTCTCGATGCTTTCGCGAGCCCTCTAGGCGCGGTTGGGGCCCTCTTAGGCCTGACAGGAGCAGTCCACAAGCATACCGAATTGATCCGGAAACATTATCGACACGTAAACCTCGCATTGTCGGGAGCATTGCTCTGGCGCGCTAGGTACAGGATCACCCCGTGGCGAAAGGATCGGCCGAGACGCAACTCAGTGTGGACGCTGCCTCCCGCGCGCCAGCTGTGATGTGGTTTCGCCAAGATTTGCGCCTTGCGGACAACCCCGCCCTGGAAGCTGCTGTGGCAAGCGGCCGGCCGTTGATCTGCGTTTACATTTGGGATGACACGGCGGCGGGCGGCTGGCCGCTTGGCGGTGCGGTCCGCTGGTGGCTGCACAATAGCTTAGCATCTCTCAAAGCTGACTTGGAGCGGCGCGGGGGGCGTTTGATCCTTTTGCGCGGGGAGCAAACGACCGTCCTGGAGCAGCTGATTGCAGAGTCCGGTGCGGATTTGGTGGTGTGGAACCGTCGCTATGAGCCGGCGGGTCAAACAAGCGACGCGGCCACAAAAGCACGCTTAAAGGCGCTGGGCGTCGCCGCGCAGAGCTATAACGCCAGCTTGCTGTTTGAACCTTGGGAGCTCAAGACCGGAACTGGTGGCGGCTTTAAGGTTTATTCCGCGTTTGCCCGTGCTGCCCGCGCGCGGGGCCTGGCGGGCGGGTCCCTTGCCGCACCTGCGCGGATCGAGGGCCTGGCGTTTTCGGTCAAGGGCCTTGAGCTCGTTCAATTAGGTCTGCTGCCCCAGAGGCCTGATTGGGCCGCAGGCCTTCGGGCCACGTGGAGCCCTGGGGAAGACGGCGCGCAGTTGCGCCTTGAACGCTTCCTGGCGAACGGACTTGCCGGTTATAGCGAAACGCGAAACCGCTTGGACCTTGATGCCACTTCAAAGCTGTCGCCTCACCTGCAGTGGGGCGAGATTTCACCCAACCGCGTGTGGCGGACGGTTGAGGCTGCGGTCGCGGCAAACCCTGATTTGGCCGAAGATGGGCGCGTGTTTTGCTCAGAGCTGCTTTGGCGTGAGTTCTCGCATCACCTTCTTCACCATGCGCCAAACATGCCTGAGCACAATTGGAAGCCTGCCTTTGACGGTTTCCCGTGGGGAGATGCGGGCGACCCCCTCCTCGAGGCGTGGCGGCGGGGCCAGACTGGCTATCCCCTTGTGGACGCTGCCATGCGCGAGCTTTGGGTTACGGGCTTCATGCATAACCGCGCGCGGATGATTGCGGCGTCGTTCCTGATCAAGCATCTGCTTGGCCATTGGCGCGTTGGCGAAGACTGGTTTTGGGACACGCTGGTGGACGCGAGCTTGGCAACTAATGCGGCTAGCTGGCAATGGGTTGCAGGCTCCGGCGCAGACGCCTCCCCGTTCTTTAGAATTTTCAACCCAGTGACCCAGGGACAGAAATTTGACCCAACCGGTGCCTATGTGCGCCGATGGCTGCCGCAGCTTGCGGGCCTTCCGGATCAATTCAT
Organism: Caulobacterales bacterium; assembly: GCA_049314555.1. Classification (GTDB taxonomy): domain Bacteria; phylum Pseudomonadota; class Alphaproteobacteria; order Caulobacterales; family Aquidulcibacteraceae; genus REEB509. The sequence goes on along the minus strand of JBMOEW010000054.1, from coordinate 7,950 downwards.
CCATCATCCGTGGGTCGCTCCGGCAGAGATCCTCAGTCGCGCGAACGTGCTCCTTGGCGAGACCTATCCGAAGCCTGTGGTTGATCATGGCGCGGCACGGGCGCGGGCGTTGGCTGCCTTCCAATCCTTGAAGGAAGCCCCATGATAGGGCCGGCACCTGCTTTACCTGTGGAAGGGATTTAGTTCATGCGCGTTGCCGTTGTTGGTGGTGGGATCTCTGGCCTCGGTGCAGCCTTCGCGCTGAAAGACAGCCATGAAGTGACGCTGTTTGAAAAAGAAACGCGGATCGGCGGCCACGCGCATACGGTTGATGTGGAGTACAATGGAGCCAGGATCCCTGTGGACACCGGGTTCATTGTCTTCAATGGCCACAACTATAAGCACTTTACCGCTTTGCTCGACCATTTGCGGGTTGCGACCTATGCGTCGGACATGAGCTTTGCGGTGAGTGATCCGTCTGGCTTTGAATGGTCCACGAATGGTTTGGCCGGCATGTTTGCCTGGAAGCGCAATCTGGCGCGACCCGGTTTTTTGGCCATGTTGGGCGACATCCTTCGCTTCAGCACGCGCGCCCGGGCTGACCTGGCCGCCAACCGCAACATCGAAGGGCGGAGCCTCGCGCAATACGTGGAGAGCCTGAACCTCTCTCGTGGCTTTATGCGGGACTATTTGTTGCCGATGGGGGCCGCTATCTGGTCGACGCCGGAAAATGAAATGATGCGGTACCCAGCCGCGAGCTTCCTACGGTTTTTTGATAATCACCGCCTGCTGCACGCCCGTCGCCCTGAGTGGCGCACGGTGGCTGGGGGCAGTCGCTCTTACGTCCAGGCGGTTCGCGGCGCGCTTGGTGCTCGGATTTCATCCGGTGCCGGCGTGATGGAGGTCCAGCGCGCGCCTGAAGGGGTCAATGTTTTGATTGCTGGCCACGGCTGGCAGTCTTTTGACCAAGTTATCTTTGCCTGTCATTCGGATGAGGCCCTTGCGATCTTAGGGGACAGCGCAACGCCAGCGGAGCGAGCAGCGCTGCAGGCCATCCGCTATCTTCCGAACACCGCTTACCTTCATCGCGACGAAAGCCTCATGCCGCGGCGTCGGGCCGCTTGGGCCTCATGGAACTATATGCGCGGCAGAGGCGGCCCAGACAGCGTTTGCCTGACCTACTGGATGAACCTCCTGCAAAACATCGACCGGGCCTATCCGTTGTTTGTTACGCTAAATCCAACCACGCCGCCCGCGGCAGACCTAACCTTCGACCGGTTTGAGTATGCCCACCCTCAGTTCAACGCCGAAGCGATGGCCGCGCAAAGGGAAATCCAGGCCCTTCAGGGCGAGAACCGGACACGGTTTGCCGGTGCCTGGCTCGGCTACGGGTTCCACGAAGACGGGCTTGCGTCGGGTCTTGCGGCCGCCAAGGGGCTCGGGGCGCGCCTGCCCTGGGAGGTCGGCGTTTCGCTGGTTGATCCGGTCAGCGCCGCCCGGGCAGCCGCATGACGGGGCAAGGCGTAGACACCGCCCCCGCCTGGGGCTATCTGAACCGCACTCTGCATGCGCGCTACACGCCCTTCAAACGCGCGTTTAGCTACCGTCTGTTCCAGATCATGTTCGATGTCGACCGTGTATCTGAGGCTGCACAGCACTTGAGGCTGCTTTCGCACAATAGGCCGGGCGTTTTCAGCTTTCGCGACAAAGATCACGGGCCACGGGACGGGGGCTCGCTGCGCGCCTGGTCTGAAGCGTTATGGCGTGACCATGGGGTGCGGCTGGACGGGGGTGCGGTCCATCTCTTGTGCTTCCCGCGGATGCTGGGCTTCGTTTTCAATCCTTTATCTGTTTTCCTCGGGTATGGGCCAGAGGGAGACTTGCGCGGGGTGATCTACGAGGTGCGCAATACCTTTGGCGAAGCCCATTGCTACGTGGCGACTACGCCTGCAGAGCCGCATTCAGCCGCGAAAGCGTTCCACGTGTCGCCATTCTTTGACGTGGAAGGTGACTATCTGTTTTCGTTACAACCGCCGGGCGACGCGTTTGCGTTGCGGATCGAAAACCGGACCGAAGGGGAGCTGACTCATTTGGCAACCCTTGCGGGCGTGCGGACCGCGCTTACAGACGGACGGCTTGCCCGCGTTTTGGTGACCATGCCGCTTATGACTTTGGGTGTTGTGGTTGCCATCCATTGGCAAGCGCTTTGGACCTGGCTGAAGGGTGCGAGGTATCGGCGCAAGCCCGCCCCTCCGCTAACGCCAGCCTCACCCGCCATCGCTATCAGCCCAGCCAAAACCGCGTCCAGACGCGCGGTAAACAGGAAATCCTTGCAACCATGAATGCCGCTACTGCTATCGCCACATCTCCTATCGAAACGGATGCGACGCCTTCTTTGATTGCGGGCTTGTCTGGGGTTCCTACCAGTTTCAAGGCCGTGGCGCTGGCATGCCTCAACGTGCGCGGGGGCCGGCTGGTCATGACTTTGCCAGACGGACGAACACTTCTGTTCGGCTCGGTCGGTGGCACGCGCGTGCACATGCGCTTGGTGAACTTTGGATTTGCAAAGCGCGTGTTGGCGTCTGGCGATATTGGGTTTGCGGAAAGCTATATGGCGAAGGAATGGGAGACCCCCGACCTGCCCGGGCTGCTTACCTTCCTCGCCGACAACGCCGAGCGCATCATCCGGATCTTCCAAGGAAACCCGCTGTACCGGCTTGCCCATTGGATGCGCCACATGGGTAACGCCAACACCAAGCAGGGCTCAAAGCGTAACATTCTCGCGCACTATGATCTGGGAAACGACTTCTATCGGGCCTGGCTTGACCCTTCGATGACCTATTCTTCGGCGCGTTGGGATACGATCGGGGCGGACGCGCCGCTCAAGGACGCGCAAGCCGCGAAGTACCGCGCGCTCGCCCGCCATCTGGACCTGAAACCTGGCGAAACCGTTTTGGAGATCGGTTGCGGGTGGGGCGGCTTTGCTGAGGTCGCTGCCAAGGAGTTTGGTGCCAAGGTCACGGGTTTGACGATCAGCAATGCCCAACTCGCCTTTGCCCAAGAGCGGATCGCAGCTCAAGGTCTGAACGACAAGGTGGAACTGAGGCTGCAGGACTATCGCGACGTGGTGGGGGACTATGACAAGGTGGCGTCCATCGAAATGTTTGAGGCGGTCGGCGAGCAGTACTGGGGGACGTATTTCCAAAAGGTCCGCGATGTGTTGCGCCCAGGTGGTCGCGCGGCGCTTCAGGTCATCACAATCCAGGATGACCTGTTTGAGACCTATCGTCAGCGGGCGGACTTCATTCAGCGTTATGTATTCCCAGGCGGGATGCTGGCCAGCGTTGGACGACTGAAAGAGGAAGTGGCCAAGGCCGGGCTTGGTTGGGCGGCTATGGACCGTTTCGGCCCCTCTTATGCGCGAACCTTGAATGAATGGTCGCACACCTTCCTTTCGCGCTGGGAGGATGTGAAAACCCTTGGCTTTGATGAACGCTTCAAGCAGCTCTGGAACTTTTATCTTGGCTATTGCGAAGCGGGTTTTCGGACCGGGCGAACCGATGTCATCCAGCTTGCGCTAACTCGTCCCTGATCGCTAATCAGGCCGCCGGTTTGTTCCATCCTGTCTGCTTGCGGACGAGCGCCAAATAGATTGGTTTTGGCAGAGCATAAAGTGCCTTGAGGGGCCAGGTGAAGCGCCGTGGGAAAGTTGTTTCAAAGCCGCCGCGCTGGATCCCGGCAACGATGCGTTGCGCGGCGAGCTTTGGCGAAACCATAAAAGGCTTTGGAAAGGCGTTATCTGTTTGGGCCGGCGTATCGACAAAGCCTGGGGTGGACAGCGACACCCCAACGCCTGTGCGCTCCAGTTCGATTTTCAGACACTCGGCCATGTTGATGAGGGCTGCCTTTGAAGCCCCATAGGCTGAAGCCGTTGGCATTCCGCCAAAGCCGGTGGCGGAGGAAACGATGTGAATGTGGCCCTCGCCGCGGGCCGCCATGTCGGGCAGGACTTGCGCCAAGGCATGGGCGACACCAAGGACGTTCACTTCAAAGGTGCGCCGAAATCGACTGACGTCGATTTCGGGGGCGGGAACTGGCAGGTAAATCCCTGCGTTTGCTACCAACAGCCCGATCGGTCCGAATTTCGCGCGGATTTCTTCTGCGGCCGCCTTCATGGCAGCAAGATCGGAAACGTCTGCGGGCGCTGGCAAAATTGCCCCATCTGGGGAGGCTTCTGCCAATCGCGCTAGGGCGTGGCGATCGCGAGCTGTGGCTGCAACACGCCATCCCTTTTCGACCAGTCTGTGCACAATCGCTGCGCCAATGCCGGAGCTGCCCCCCGTCACCCAGGCGCAGCCGTGTTCTGTTCGAGCGGGACGACGCGGCATCGGCTACACTTTCGAAACTGCCAGCGCTCAAGACGGCGCTGAGGAAATGGGCGAGGTGAGTTGATATTCGATTCGCTGGCCGCGGGCGGTAAAGGCGCATCGCACCCAATGGCCTTGCTGATCGTACCACACATCGAGCGCAATCGACCCCAAAACGCGAAAGCGATCTGCGACGACCGAACGGCCGGCGACGGAGATCGTTTCTCGGCCCATGGGTGTCACGGACACCGGCATAGAGGCACCGGTCTCTGTGTCGATGAAGGCGGTGGCCTGCAATGTTTGGCGGGTCCACCAGCTGGTAGGTGCTGCGGTGAGCGGAAAGCGGTGCACGCCCTGCGGTCCCTGCGTTTCGATGCCCGTCGCTGTGGTGGACGCCGACATTCTTAGCCGGCGCCCATCTTTCAAGGTCTGGCACTGCAGGCCCTGCAGGCTACCCTGACGCCAGCGTTCGGTGCAGGTATGCTCATAGCGGAACGCTGTGACCGGGCCGACGTTGGCACGCAACGCCACCACATTTCGGACGATAAGCTCATTGCCGGCCTGACTGACTTCGACGCGATGGGAGCCGAAGGGTTGGCCATTTCGGGTGACGTTGAACTCAAGCCGACCGGGGTTCGTTGCGGCATAGGCTTGCGAGGCGCAAAACAGTGCGAAGAAAGCAACGAGGAGAGTGCGCATCGGTGACAAGCCCTTTTTTGTTTCGTTGATTATACGAAACGGCGCAGACCTCGGATCATGCCCGGCCGGGGGCGTTCCAGTGCCAGCGTGGCTTGGGCGCTGGGGCAAGGGACGCGGTCAAGCATACGCAGCCGGCGTCTTTTGGTGTTCTTGGTCGGTGCGCGTAGTCAGGCCCGGCAATCGCTAGATCGCCGACGCCGTAACTGCCCGTTTCGTCTTGATAGGTGCCGGACAAGACCAAAGTGAGTTCATCGGCCGTGTGGCCATGGCGGGGCGCGGAAACACCGGGGGCCATGCGCAAGAGTGTTGCACCTTCGACCGGGAGTGCATGCTCGTGCAGGCCAAACCAACGCCAGCGCCATGCGATCGAATTTGTTTCCACACCAGCGGCGGCAATAACGACCTGTGCCCTGCTCCACTTCGTTTCCTGGGGAGATGGCAGGTTGGTGCGCCGCTGCGGCAAAGGATGTGACCAGAGCTGTGCCTGCGGTGCCCCTTCAAGCAGGCACGCCCCAATCTCATCGATGAACAGCGCTTGCCGGAGTGCGGGATCGCGCATCGCGACATGGACGCTTACTACGAGGGAGGCAGCTGCCGGCAAAGCGCCAACGGCATGGTCCAGCAGCAATGTGTCATAGTCGATCTGATGTGAACTCATGCGCGGGATACACCTTTTGTGGGGGATTACGCTTCGTCATGCACGTTGGATCACTCAAACAGACACGTGGATTGAATGGCGACTATGCACCCGCTAGCGTCATCTTCCCGCAGGCCTCAGCCTTGGAGCCACGCATGCCAGATGTTCCAGATGACCCGATCGTAAGCGTTGATTGGCTTGCGGCGCGTTTGGGGGCGCCTGACGTGAGAATCGTGGACGCGACCTGGTTCATGCCCAACGACCCGCGCAACGCCCGGGCCCTTTACCTGGAGGGCCGAATTCCGGGGGCCAATTTTTTTGACATTGACGAGATTTCTGATCTGTCTGATCCGCTTCCGCATATGGTTCCGCCGCCGGAAAAGTTCGCGTCGCGCGTCATGAAAATGGGAATCGGCGACGGCACCCGGGTGGTCGTTTATGACGCCTTGGGACTGTTTTCCGCGGCTCGGGTCTGGTGGCTGTTTCGGCTTATGGGCAAAGAAGATGTAGTGGTTCTGGACGGCGGCCTGCCAGCCTGGGTGGCAGCCGGTCATGCCGTGGATACGGGGCCACCGCTAAAGCCGCAAGAACGTCACTTTACGCCCAGACGGCGCGCTGACCTGATCCGCACTTTACCCGAGATGCGGGCCGTTCTGGACCGCGGGGGGCAGATCGCGGATGCGCGCCCCGAGGGCCGCTTCACAGGCGCTGTGCCCGAGCCAAGGCCTGGATTGCGGCCTGGCCATATGCCGGGGGCTGTGAACCTTCCTTTTGGACACCTTCTGACGTCCGACGGCCAGATGAAAAACAAAGATGAGCTTCGAAGCGTGCTGACTTCTGCTGGATTGGACTTGGCACGGCCGATCGTGTGCACGTGCGGATCGGGGATATCGGCGGCAGTCTTGGCCCTTGGGCTTGCGCATCTTGGTCTTTGGAACGCTGCTGTTTATGACGGCTCCTGGGCGGAATGGGGCAGTCGCGATGACACCCCCATCGTCACCGGTTCCTAGGCCGATGCTGCTGCCCGATCCCCTTGCCCAACTCGCCAGCACCCTAAGCAAGATCGGGCGCACCCGGGTTGGTCGCGACCTCACCGTCAATCCGCCGATCCAACGCGCTTCAACGCTTTTGTTTGATGAAGCGGATGGCTTGTTCAGCGATGCCAACCGCACCTATGGGCTTGAGGGGCTTTCGGTGCACGACTGCCTCAAGGGAGCCCTTTTGGCGGTTGAGGGCGGAGCCGGCTGCACGCTTGCGCCTTCCGGGCTCGCTGCGTGCACGCTGGCCCTCTTGGCGGCCACGCGGTCTGGCGATGAGGTGTTGATCACCGACAGTGTCTATCGCCCCACGCGTCGCTTTGCTGATGGCCTGTTGAGCCGTTTTGGCGTGACCGCTCGCTATTTTGACCCCGCCTGTGGCGCGCAGATTGACAGCTTGATCCAACCCAACACGCGCTTGATCTGGCTTGAATCGCCAGGCTCAATCACGTTTGAAGTTCAAGATATCCCCGCCATCACTTCAGTCGCTCGGGCGCGCGGTGTTTTGACGGCGATCGACAACACCTGGAGCGCTGGCGTCTTCTTCAAGCCGTTCGAACACGGCGTTGATCTGAGCATTCAGGCGCTGACCAAATACCAGGCTGGCCATGCTGATGTTCTTATGGGTTCGGTCATTGGTGCCAGCGCGGACGTCGCAGAACAGGTCGCGGCGTGTAACCTCATGCTGGGGATGGGCGTGTCGCCAGACGACGCTTACCTTGTTTTACGGGGCTTGCGGACCATGCCGGTGCGTTTGGCGCAACAAGGGGCTTCCGCGCTGAAAGTGGCGCATTGGTTGAGCGCCCAAGCGGCTGTCAGCAGTGTGCTCCACCCTGCTCTTCCAGGGGCTCCTGGTCATGCGCTATGGGCGCGGGATTTCACGGGGGCGAGCGGTGTGTTCGGGTTCACGCTGGCTCAGGCGTGGCCGGACCAGGCTGTCAGCCGCTTTATGTCTGATCTTTCTCTGTTTGGGATTGGGGCGTCCTGGGGGGGATTTGAAAGCCTGATAGTTCCCGGCGATCGGATGATGGCGCGATCGGCGACGCGCTGGCAGGCGAGCGGCCCGCTGTTTCGCCTCTCCATTGGTCTTGAAGACCCCAACGACCTAATCGCAGACCTTGACGCAGGCCTGGCTCAGCTTTCGCTCCCGTTGTGAACACCTGGCGCGCCCAGCAGGACTCGAACCTGCAACCGTCCGCTTAGAAGGCGGATGCTCTATCCGGTTGAGCTA
>JBMOEW010000053.1:0-13702 GCA_049314555.1 Caulobacterales bacterium | reverse complement strand
CCACGATACGCCGATTTGCTCACTTAGCCCCGTCACCTAGATTCAAGCATAGCTCGGCCGTGCATGCGGGCTCTGCTCCATTCAAGGTCGTTGCGCTTCTGATAGCACTAATGCGAACACAAAAGTGCCGCCACCGGCGCAAACCGGTGACGGCGTCTCAAAAGCAAACCAAAGTAAAGCGAGAAGCTTTTACAGCGCCCGCTTGATGGTGAAGATAACGCGCTCTTCAGCCAGGTCGTTGTCTTCCAAAGTGGTGTCAACGTAACGCACATCCACCCCGAAGCCGTAGGCGCTCAAAGTGCCACCCAGATTCCAGGTGGTGTAGCTGTCGCTGGTGCCATTGCCGTCGATAAAGTAGGTCTCGGTGTCGACGGATTGATTGCCAACCGCGCCGGACAGTGAAAAGTAGTCTGTTGCCGCGTAAGACGCACCAACTTCAGCGTACAGCGAATCGCCGCCGTCGAAGGTGAAGTCAGGCGACCAAAAGAGCGTCCCGGTCAAACCAAACGCATCACTCGGGGTGAAGATCGCGCCCGCTTTGAGCTCATAGTAGTCGGCTTCAGAAGCGGCATCGTCCAAGCCCGGATAAAGGTACCCGACCACGCCGAGATCGAGTGTCAAGGTGTCCGTCAGCTCAGGCTTAAACCCTGCGTAAATGTCCAATTCCATGGTGCCTTCAGCACCAAAGTCGATATTGGACGCCCACGTGCCAACGTAGAAGCTGTTGACGCCGACATCAAAACCGCCTTGCACCGCAGGATTTTCCAGCGTCTGCGAAATGCCGCGGAACTGGTAATCCGATGTCAAGGCAACGTTGCCGGAGATGGCAACTTCCTGCGCGTTTGCCACGCCCGCAAGGGCTGAAACGCCGATCAAAGCCCCAAGTAGAGAACGCATCACTTTCATCCCATTTGTCTCCGCGAAATGACTCGCGTCGCCCGACAGTCGTCCCGAATTCGGTCAACGCGAGGTTAATGGCTAGAGTGTCTTCGCTGCATTGCGGAATGAAAAACGCCTCATGACTGATATGAAAGGCCAATCCCAAAGTTTGATTGTTTTTTGCGCTGCAATACGCGCAATCGCTGAACTTTCAGGCACAGGCTTGACCGCTAGCGGGCGGTAAGGGGGGCATACCCGAGGTGCAAGCCGGCATCGACCATCAGTGTTTCGCCGGTGACATGCCGCGCCGCCTTAGACAACATGAATAGGCCCGCATCAGCGATGTCATCTGGCGTCGAAGCCGCTTGCAGAGGGGTTGTTGCAACGATATTGGCGCGGATCCGGGCGGTGGTTTCCTCGCCGTACTGGTCCGTGAACCACCGGGTGTCGATGAAGCCTGGGCAAAGCGCATTGACCCGAATCTTAGGAGCCAACGCCCGCGCCAGAGACAAAGTCATGGTGTTCAGCGCCCCTTTGGTGGCAGCATAGGCTACGCTGGATCCAACCCCTGTCACGCCGGCAATAGAAGACACCATTAAAACGCTCGATGGCTGCGCAGCTGCCTCCAGCAGCGATCGCGCTGCCCGCGTGATCTGAAATGGCCCCACAACATTGATCCGGTAAAGCCGCAGAAAGTCCTCGTCCGACAAACCGTCCATGTTCGCGTGATTTGGCACATGCTTGGTCGTGCCGGCATTGTTCGCCAACGCGTCGATCCTCCCAAACACGGCGGCTTTGGACACGATATCCCGGCACGCAACATCGCAGCCCACGTCGCCCTGTGCGATCACCACTTGAGAGCCCGCAGCCCGGGCCTGGTCCGCGGTCTCTTCGGCTTCCTTCAAACTCTTCGTGCAATTAAGGACCACCGCCTTGGCCCCTCGCCGGGCCGCGCCGATCGCTATAGCGGCTCCAAGCCCTGTGGCCGATCCCGTCACCAGTACAACTGCATCATCGAAATCTCGCATCGGGGGTATCCTTATCTCTGCACGGCTGACTGCGACGCCTTGTCGCAGAGTGCAATGCTACTTATGTGCCGAAACACAGTTAATCGGGGACAGGGTCGATGGAAACCGCAATTCAGATCATAGCGGGCTTAGCGTTGTTGGCGCTGGGCGGAGAAGGCGTCGTCCGCGGAGCCGTTGGTGTTGCCCGACGGTTGGGCGTATCGGAACTTCTCATCGGCCTGACGCTTGTAGGCTTCGGCACTTCCACGCCGGAACTTCTCACCTCGATCAATGCCGCAATCGCGGGCTCGCCTGGGATCGCGATTGGCAATGTTGTCGGCTCAAACATCGGCAACATCCTGCTCATTTTCGCAATCGTGATCTTGATCCGCCCGGTCGCCATCGACGCCAAGTCCATCGCCCGCGATAGCGCGGTCATGATCGCAGTTTCAGCGCTGTTGATCGCCATCGCTGTTTTCGTTGGCGAGTTGTCGAGATGGGTGGGTGTGCTCTTCTTTCTCGGTCTTATCGCTTACATTATTGTGGCCTTCCTGAGCGAACGCAAAACCGTGCCATCGGCGACAATGCCGCCCCCAGAGACCACAACCGAACCAAAGGCGAAGCTTGATCCTTTGCCTGTTTCGCTGGCGTTTGCTTTTGGCGGCCTTATCGCATTGATCTTCGGTGCCGACTTTTTGGTGAAGGGCGCAATTACGCTCGCCGAAGCGGCCGGCATGTCGCAAACCGTGATCGGGCTGACCATCGTTGCAGTCGGCACCTCATTGCCTGAGCTGGTGGCAAGCTTGGCGGCTGCATTGAAGGGGCGTTCCGATGTCGCCGTCGGCAACATCATTGGCTCCAATATCTACAATATCCTTGGGATTTTGGGCCTTACAGCGCTCATCGCGCCGGTGGCCGTGCCGAAAGACATGATCGCTCGAGATTGGATTGCCATGGGCGGCGCGGCCGTGTTGATGGTGGCTTTGGCCTACGCGTTTGGGAAGTTTGGCCGGCTGACGGGCCTGTTGTTTATCGCCTTGTACGGCGTTTACACATATTTCCTGCTGCAAGGCACGCAACTGCCGCGCTAGGCTAGGCCATGACCGAACTCACCCAACTGGGCGCGCCCACCATCGCGCCCGCAAGCCCCCAAGATGCGGTTTTGGAGCGCGCGCCAAACCCGCATCCAGACGCCCTTTATCTGGCCCGTTTTGCGTGCCCTGAATTCACCTCAGTGTGCCCGGTCACCGGCCAGCCGGACTTTGGCCACCTTGTGATCGATTACGCCCCGGCTGATTGGATCGTTGAATCCAAGAGTTTGAAGCTGTTTTTACAAAGCTTTCGCAACCATGGGGCTTTTCACGAGGCCTGCACGATTGAGGTCGCAAAACGCATCGTTGCGGCGATTTCGCCGCGCTGGCTGCGGATCGGCGGCTATTGGTATCCCCGTGGCGGCATCCCCATCGACGTCTTTTGGCAGACAGGCAGACCGCCAGCCGAACTATGGCTGCCAGACCAAGGCGTGCCAGCTTATCGGGGGCGTTAGAGCCAGCGAACGATCTGCGCCAGATTTGGCCGCGGCCGCTCAGTCTGAGTCTGGGCCTGGGTGCCAATATGGATGAACGCGGCCACCTGCTCGCCGTCGCTCACCCCAAGCGCTGCCTTGGCCCCGGCGTCATAGGCCGGCCAGCCCGTCAGCCAAACAGCGCCAAACCCCATGGCCTCCGCCGCCAACAACAGCCCGTAGCTCACCGCGCCAGCGCTCAAATGTTGCTCCCAAACGGGGATCTTCGCGTGCGGGCCGGCCGTGGAGATAACGCCAATGCAGCAGGCACTCCTCGTAAAGCTCGTCCGCGCGGCCTCAATAGTTTCCGCAGTGACCCCGTCTTGGCGCGTCGCGGCTGCTGCGAGTTGGTCGCCCACACCCTGTCGCGCGTCACCGGCAATCACCAGAAATCGCCATGGCGCAAGCTTTCCATGGTCGGGCACGCGCGTGGCAAGCCGCAACAGCACCGCAATCTGGTCTGCGCTCGGTCCGGGCTCCACCAAGTGAAACGGCTTTGACGATCGCCGCCGGGCCATCAGCGCCAACATCTCCAAACACGGCTCAGATGGCGCGTTTGGCGAATCAGTTGCGGGTGCCTCGGGCACGCTGGCAGGATCAAAACGCATCATAGCCTCACTTTCGGACATACCCACTTGATACAGAGCTTTCCGATCCGGCGGATAGACCGACGTTCCTGGTTCTGGCATCAGGGCGAGGGGATAGTGCCACAATGACCAACTCGGGTGATCCGTTCAGTTCAGCAGAAAGCCAAGTTAATCCTTGGCGCGCCACGGCCGTCGATGTTGCCTTTGAAAACGCTTACCTGCGGGTCGACGACCACGTCGTTGTCAAGCCCAACGGCGAGCCGGCAAAATACGGTGTTGTTCATATTAAGCGTATTGGCGTTGGCGTGCTCCCCCTGCATACGGATGGTTCAGTCAGCCTCGTCGGGCAATGGCGGTTTGCACTGGGTCGCTACAGTTGGGAAATGCCAGAAGGTGGCGCCGAGCCGGGCGAAGACCTTGCAGCCACGGCCCACCGCGAACTGGAAGAAGAGGCGGGACTGCGCGCCGGGACCCTTTTGGAGGTCCTGCGGATGGACATGTCCAATTCCCTGACGGACGAGCTTTGCGTGGTGTTTCTGGCCTTTGATCTCACCCCAGGCGAGATGGCGCCGGACGACACGGAAGTGTTTTCCCATGCGCGAGTTCCCTTCAAAACCGCCTTGGACGCCGCGTTAGATGGCCGCATTACGGACGCTTTGACAGTTGCGGCTTTGTTGCGCGCCCACCACATGGCTTTTACCGGCGGGTTGCCGGTCGCCATTTCTGCAGCGATGCTCGCCATCCCAAAGGGAGAACTCGATGCCCGATAGAGCCCCAACCCGCCTCTTTGAGGCCTCTGGTGGTGTTTGGTCGCAGCTTCGGGTCGAAGCGATGCAAGCCGCTGCAGAAGAGCCGCTGATTGCAAGCTTTCTCCATGCCACCATCCTCCATCATGAGAAATTGGAGGATGCGCTCAGTTACCACCTGGCCCAAAAGCTGGGCGGTGCGGACATGAATGCGCTGCAGCTGCGCGAAGTGTGCCAGGAAGCGTTTGCAAGCGAGCCAGAACTCGTTCGCCAAGCCGAGCGCGACATGCGCGTTGTCCGCGAGCGCGACCCCGCTTGCCGCACGTACGTGCAGCCGCTGCTTTACTTTAAGGGGTACGCGGGCTTGCAGGCTTATCGCATTTCAAATTGGCTCTGGCGCAACGAGCGCGAAACGTTGGCCTTTCATCTGCAAAGCCGAATTTCCGAGTTGTTCTCCGTAGATATCCATCCGGCCGCCAAGATCGGGTCGGGTGTCATGATCGATCATGCCCATGGCATTGTTATCGGTGAGACGGCTGTCGTGGAAGACGAAGTCTCCATGTTGCACTCAGTCACCTTGGGCGGCACGGGCAAGGAGCGCGGCGATCGCCATCCAAAGATCCGCCGCGGCGTGCTTATAGGGGCAGGCGCAAAAGTCCTTGGCAACATCGAAGTTGGTGAGGATGCGCGCATCGCCGCAGGTTCAGTGGTGTTGATCGATGTGGCACCCCGCTGCACCGTAGCCGGCGTTCCGGCAAGGCCCGTTGGCGGCGTCTGCTGCGAAGAAACGCCAGCGCAGTCGATGGACCAAATCCTCGATCGCGCAATTTTGAGCGCTCATGGCGACGGCATCTAACGCGCGCTCGGGCAACGTTGGGGTAACCAATGCCTGAAACAGAAACAGAGGTGTTGGTTGCAGACATTGGCGGCACAAATTGCCGCTTGGCACTCGTAGCCGCAGCTGGGGCCTTCGCAGTGAGGGCACGCTTCGCCTGCACCACGTCAGACTTCGCAACCCCTGGGGACGCCATCAAAGCCTTCCTTCAACAGCAAGGCAGCATTTGCCCGCGACACGCAGCCCTGAGTCTCGCAGCGCCCACAAAGGATGAGCCAATTCAGCTGACCAACTCCCGCTGGCGCTTCTCCCGGGCCGAATTGGCGCACCAACTGGGCCTAGAGCGGATTGTCTTTCTCAACGATCTCGCGGCTCAAGCCCGCGCAATTTTGGACGTCCCAAACGAAGATATGGCGCAAATTGGCGATTGCCGAGGCAATTGGCACGACGGGACCGTCGCCGTTGTGGGCCCAGGAACCGGTCTTGGCGTCGCCAGGCTGGATCCGCAGGCAAGAAATGCCGTGACCCCAACCGAGGGGGGACACGTCGGCTTTGCGCCGAACGATGAAGTCGAGATGGCTTTGCTTCGCGTTTGGCACCGTCAACTGGATCACGTGACCAACGAACACGTCATCTCCGGCCCAGGCCTTGTGCGAATTTACCGCGCATTGGCGGAGGTTTGCGACACGCCCGTAGAACCAATCGACGGCCCGGAAATCATGCAGCGCGCCCTGACCAAAACCGATATCGCCTGTGTCAAGGCTATAGATCGATTTGCCAAGATTTTCGGTTCGGTTTGCGCCGATGTCGTGCTGGCTCAAGGGGCGCAGGCTTTGGCATTGGTCGGCACAATCGCAACATCGATGCAGCCCATTCTGCAACTGGGCGGTTTTCGCCAGCGATTTGATGCACGCGGGCCTGGACCTGCATTCTTGAAAGACACCCCGTGTTTACTGGTCACGACCCAAGATTTGGGTCTACGCGGCGCGGCCGCAGCACTGCGCGATGCGCGAGCGCACAAGGATTGATATGACAGTGCAGATAACCCAACATCAAAGCCCCGGCCAACGTTGAGAGCGCAAAGCTCGCGCCACGTCAAATCTTCCTGCGGCACCAAGGAATACGCCAATGCACCCCGTCGTCGCTGAAGTTCTGGAACGCATCCAAACGCGATCCAAAGATATGCGCGCTCAGTATCTCGAAGATATGTTGGCGGCGCGTCGTGACGGGCCGGCGCGGGCGGCCTTGTCCTGTGCAAACCTGGCGCATTCGTTTGCCGCGAGCGGCGAAGACCAGAAAGGCATCCGTGCGCTGAGCATCCCAAACATTGGCATCGTCACGTCTTTCAATGACATGCTCTCCGCCCACCAACCATTTGAGGGGTATCCGGAAGTTATCCGCCTGGCCGCGCGCGCCGAGCGCGCAACAGCGCAAGTTGCTGGCGGTGTGCCCGCCATGTGTGATGGCGTCACGCAGGGCAGGGCGGGGATGGAGCTTTCCCTGTTTTCCCGGGACGTGATTGCAATGGCCACGGCAATCAGCCTCAGCCACGACGCGTTCGACGCCGTGATCATGCTTGGCGTGTGCGATAAAATCGTGCCCGGAATGATCATTGCCGCGGCCCGGTTTGGCCACTTGCCAACAGTGTTCGTGCCAGCCGGTCCTATGCCATCAGGTATTCCGAACCCAGACAAAGCCAAGGTTCGCAAGCGCTACGCTGTGGGCGAAGCGACCCGCGAAGAACTTCTCGAAGCAGAAGCCCAGTCCTATCACGCGCCGGGAACCTGCACATTTTACGGCACCGCCAACTCCAACCAGTTTCTGATGGAAGCGATGGGCCTTCACGTTCCGGGTGCTGCATTTGTCGCGCCAAACACCCCTCTCCGCGAGGCGCTCACCCGTGAAGCCGTGCGCCTAACCCTTGCTTCCAGCCACCTTCGCGGGTCGGGGCGTTCATTTGCAGACGTTATTGATGCGCGTTCCTACATCAATGCGGTCGTCGCCTTGCTCGCTTCAGGCGGGTCCACCAACCATGCCATCCATCTCGTTGCCATGGCGCGAGCGAGCGGCATTTTGCTCGATTGGGAGGATCTCTCACGCCTTTCGAGCGTAACCCCACTCCTGGCGCGCATCTATCCCAACGGCGTCGCAGACGTGAATCATTTTCAAGCGGCCGGCGGCACACAATTTATGATCCGAGAGCTGATGAAAAGCGGGCTGATGATCGGTGAGGTCAAAACAATGGCGACGGAGGGCTTGGCGGCCTATACCCGTGAGCCTTTCCTAAAAGGTTCCCAAGTCGCTTGGCGCGATGCGCCAGCTCAAAGCCTAGACCAAAGCGTCTTGAAAGGGTGCGAAGACCCCTTCGATGCGGAGGGGGGATTAAAGTTAGTGGCCGGCAATCTTGGCCGCGCCATTGTCAAAGTCTCCGCTGTCCCGAGCAATCGCCGTGCGATCGTGGCACCCGCGCGTGTGTTCAATGACCAGGCCGAGCTAAGCGCGGCCGTGCATTCCGGCCAGCTTGATGGCAAAGATTTTATTGCGGTTGTGCGGTTCCAGGGGCCGCGGGCCAACGGCATGCCGGAATTGCATTCCCTCACACCGCCGCTGTCAGTCCTCCAGGATCGAGGTCAGCGCGTTGCCTTGCTGACCGACGGTCGCATGTCTGGCGCATCGGGCGCGATTCTGGCCGCCATCCACGTGACACCCGAAGCTTACTGCGGCGGGGCGTTGGCAAAGGTGCGCGACGGCGACGTGATAAGAATCGATCCGGATGCGCACGTGTTTGAGGCTCAAGTGAATGATCAAGAATGGAACGCCAGGCCAGTTGCGCAAAGGCAAGAACTCCGGGTGCGCGGCGCGGGACGCGACATGTTCGCAAGGTTTCGAGCGGAGGCATCTTCGGCGGAAGAAGGTGGCAGCGCTCTCTACTGGGAATGACCGCAGGCGGCATCGGAACCAACGGCTATTGATCGTATAAGGAGCGACAGGGTGGCAGAGGAGCGGCGCGGCGGAGCGAGTTTAACACTCTTCGGAGCAACCGGAGATCTGGCAAAGAGGATGTTGTTTCCCTCATTGCTGGGCCTGGAACGAGACAATCTGTTGCCGGACAATTTGCGCATTTTCGCAAGCGGCCATTCAGTCCACACCCAAGACGGCTTCCGCTCAATGCTGCAAGAGGTGCTCGCCGCCCCCTCGAACGATGCAGCAATGGCAAAGCTTTTGGGACGGATCAGCTACTTCCCCCTGGACGTTACCGCACCCAGCGCCTTTGCGGAACTCGCAAAGAGTGTGGCAATCACAGAGGAGCGCACGTTCTACCTTAGCACCTCACCAAAACTGTACGGCGCGATATGTGCGGGTTTAGAGGCTGCTGGACTGGTTTCGCCTCAATCGCGCGTTGTTCTTGAAAAGCCGATCGGACACGACACGGCCTCCTCGCGGGCGGTCAATCAGGCCGTGGGCGCGACTTTCAAAGAGGAGTCCATCTTCCGTGTGGACCATTACCTTGGCAAGGAAACCGTTCAAAACCTAATGGCCCTGCGCTTTGCCAACACGATATTCGAACCGCTCTGGAACGCGCGCGCCATCGATCATGTTCAAATCACCGTGGGCGAAACACTCGGGGTTGAAGAGCGGTGGGATTACTACGACCAATATGGGGCACTTCGGGATATGGTTCAAAACCACATCCTCCAGTTGCTTTGCCTGGTTGCAATGGAGCCACCCGCACGTTTTGATCCGGACTCGGTGCGAAATGAAAAAGTGAAAGTTCTTCGTTCCCTCAAGCCCATCCTTCCTTCGCAAATGGATCACTATACCGTGCGCGGACAGTACGCACCTGGCGTGTCCGAAGGGCGCAGCGTCGCCGGATATGCCGAAGAAGGTGGAAAAGCCAGCCAAACCGAAACATTCGTCGCACTGCGCGCCGATATTGCCAATTGGCGCTGGGCCGGAACCCCATTTTTTCTGCGTACAGGCAAGCGGATGCCGGAACGTCGAACCGAGATCCTTATTCAGTTCAAGGATGCTCCGCACTCGATATTTCAAGGCGTGGCGGGTGCCGATTTGCAGCCCAACCAGCTGATCATCCGGCTACAGCCGCAAGAAGAAGTATCGCTGCGGATTATGAACAAGGCCCCCGGATTGACCGAAGACGGGATGAACCTGCGGCCGCTGAATTTGAATCTGTCTTTGACGG
The DNA here is from genome assembly GCA_049314555.1 of Caulobacterales bacterium. Taxonomy (GTDB): domain Bacteria; phylum Pseudomonadota; class Alphaproteobacteria; order Caulobacterales; family Aquidulcibacteraceae; genus REEB509. The sequence goes on along the minus strand of JBMOEW010000053.1, from coordinate 3,883 downwards.
AAGCGTTTGGGCAAGCAGAGCCCCGCAGGAGAATTGCCTATGAACGTCTGATTTTGGACGCGCTCCATGCCAACAGCACGCTCTTTGTCCGCCGAGATGAAGTCGAAGCAGCCTGGACTTGGATCGATCCAATCATAAACGCTTGGAAGGCAAGCGGCACATCGCCAAAACTCTATGCATCCGGAAGCTGGGGGCCAAGCGGAGTGTTTGCGCTGATGGAGCGCATGGGGCGCTCCTGGAACGAATAATGAGTGCACTAAATATCATCGCGTATCCAGATCAAGCCGCCTTGGCGGCTAGCGTGTCTGCGCAGGTATGTGAAAAACTAAAGCACGCAATCAAGACACGCGGAGCGGGACGCCTTATTGCGACAGGCGGTACCGCAGCGCCTACCGTTTATGCAGATCTTTCAAGGCGATCGCTGGACTGGAGAAAGGTAACCATCGTTCTCTCCGATGAGCGCTGGGTGCCCGCTGAGCACGAGGCAAGCAACGCGCGCTTGGTGCGCCAATCGCTTCTGCAACATGAAGCGGCAGCAGCCTCCTTTCATTCATTTGATCAAAGCCAATCCAGCGCAGGTCTCGCTGCCGAAAGGTTCAACGCTGCGTACACAAACGGTCTGTGGGCAGACTGTGCAGTGCTGGGGATCGGGGCGGACCTGCACGTCGCCTCCATTTTTCCTGCAGGCGGCGGCATGGCAAATGCGATGGAAGCGACATGTGCGGCTGTGCTGACGACGCCGAGCCCGCTGCCCGAAAGCGCGCCGTTCTCAAGGATATCCCTTACCTTGCATGCAATGGCCCAAACGGGTGAGGCGCATTTTGTAATGTTCGGAAACGCAAAGCGCACAGCCTTGCAGACCGCAGTCAACAATGGCGATACGCCGCCAGCGGTGGCGTTGTTACATGGGTTGGAGCAAAGAGCCTGGGTGCATTGGTGCCCGGATAGCAAAGGAGACCGGCCATGACCGCAATTCTCGATCTGTTGGGCGGCACGCGGATCATGCCCGTTCTAACCATATCTGAGATTGGCTTTGCTGCGCCGTTGGCGCGAGCGCTCCAACGCGGCGGTCTGCGCGGCATCGAAGTAACGTTGCGAACGCCGGCTGCGCTGGCGGCGATTACTGCCATGCGAGAGGCCGCACCGGAGTTGATTGTAGGTGCCGGGACAATACGAACACAGGCGGATGTGGCGGCGGCCATTGCGGCAGGCGCGCACTTTTTGGTCTCTCCTGGCTCAACGTCAAACTTGCGCGCGGCCATGGCCAGCGCCAGCGTGCCTTGCCTTCCAGGCATGTCCACTGCCAGCGAGGCCATGGTTCTTGCGGAGGCTGGAGTTGCCTCGATGAAGTTCTTCCCCGCGGAACAAGCAGGCGGAATGGCTGCCCTAAAGAGCATGGCCGGTCCTTTGCCGGAGCTGCGTTTTTGCCCCACCGGCGGGATCACGGTCGAATCTGCGCCAACCTATTTGGCGCTCCCAAATGTCTTCTGCGTTGGTGGATCTTGGATCGCATCGGACGCCGCCATCCAAGCACAAGACTGGGCCGGCATTGAAGCGCGAGCGCGTCAAGCTGCAAGCCTCTAGCCTCTGGTCAAATCACGATGTGCGTCCGCACGAGGGTCGCGGTGTCGCTCGATCCCCCGGCGAAAATCTCGTAACAGCCAGTCTCCAGAACCCAGTCGTCCTTTTCCGGATCAAAGTGGCGAAGGCTGTCCAAACTGATGGCAAAGCGCACCGTGCGGGTCTCGTCAGGTTCGAGGTGCACACGCTCAAATCCTTTAAGCAGGAGCTTTGGGCGATCGACCTCTTTTCCCGGCGGTCCGACATACAATTGTGCCACCTCTGTCGCTGGCATGGCACCCAGATTGCGAATACTGAACTGAACCTCGCTGCACCCATTTGCGCGACGGACCCGCAGCGCTCTGTGGGCAAAATTCACATATGATAGTCCGAATCCGAATGGAAAAGCGGGCCGGCGCTCATCTTTTAAAAGCTTCCAATAGCCGTGCCAAAGGTCGTACACGATCGCGTCGGCGTCCTTATCAAAATCGGGAAGATCTTCCGTTTGCTGCGGAACCGTAAATGGCAGTTTTCCGGATGGACTCTCATCTCCGAACAACAACGAAGCGAGAGCTGCTCCACCTTCCATCCCCGTGTAAAACGTCTGCAAAACCGCAGGAACACCATCGACCCACTCGTCGATCATGACCGCCGAACCCGCGATCAGCACAATCACCATGTGCGGATTGGCCCCTGCGACAGCCCGGATCAGATCCACTTGATCCGAAGGCAGACGAAGTGATGTGCGATCACCGCCAATCGTCTGTGCAATAGCCTCAGGAGAGCCACCGTCTTGGCCAAGCGCTATATCACCTGGCACATATTCGCCTTCCTCGCGGGCAGTGTAGCCAACAACAACCACAACAGCGTCGGCCGCCTCTGCTGCAGCCCGCGCACTCACCAGGTCCCTTTCGTCCCCGCGTAGCACAACGCCATTCGGCGCAATCGCTTCGGTCAGTCCAGCAAGGGCAGTGACAACGTGGCGCGGCTGCACACGGCTGGACCCGTTGTCACCGGTGTTTTCCAGCGCAGCAAGACGTCCAAGAACGGCCAGTTTTTGAACGTCTTTCCGTGCAAACGGCAACGCGCGCTCGTTCTTCAAGAGCACGGCGCTCTTCAAGGCGGCTTCGCGGGCAAGCGCCACGTGTTTGGTATTTGAAACCAAGGAGAGCGGATAATCCGGTAAAGGATCATCAGCCGCCGCAAAGCGATAGAGAGTCGTCAAGATCCGCTGACAGGCTTGATCAATTGTTTCGATCGAAACCGCGCCCGACTCAACGGCAGCAATGAGATGCTTTCCCCAAACGCGTGGCTCAGGGTTCTCGATATCTAACCCCGCTGTTGCGCCGGACACGTCATAAACCCCGAGCACCCAATCTGAATGCACAAAGCCCTCAAAGCCCCATCGGTCCCGCAAAACGTCGGTTAGCAAACACCCGTTTTGTCCGCAATACTCACCGTTGATCTTGTTGTAAGCGCTCATGACGCTGGCGCATCCGGCGTCAAGGATCCGTTTGAAGTGTGGCAGATACACTTCATGCAAAGCCCGCGCTTCGATCTGGACATCCACCTTGAAACGCGCGTTCTCAATCGAGTTGGCCGCAAAGTGTTTCACCGTTGCAATCACGTTATGGGTTTGAATGCCTTGAGCCAAAGCCGCGCCCATCTCGCCGACATGATATGGATCCTCGCCGTAGGTTTCTTGCGCCCGTCCCCAAGCGGGATGGCGCAAAAGGTTCACGCAAACCGCGCCAGACAGATTGCAGCCCTGCGCCCTGGCTTCGATGCCCATTGCTTCTCCAATCCGCCGCTCAAGGTCTGGATCGAAACTGGCTCCCCGCGCCATGGAGCATGGAAAACAGGTGGAATTGCCGCGCGCCACGCCGCGGGGTCCATCAGAGAAATAGAGGGCAGGCACGCCGAGCCGTTCGATACCGCCCCCGGCACGGTAGGGCGCGCTCCCCCAGCGTCGTCCACTTTCGGCAAACTGCTTAAAGAAGCCTTTGCCGCTCATCATGCCTACTTTTTCCGCAAGTGTCGCCTCGCTCAAGATGGCATCGACGGTTTGGGTGATGTCTTCGGCGCTCATGCCTTTGCGGGGCGAAAATCGAGTGTCTGTCATGGCGCGATCTTGAAGGGGATCAACAAGACGATCAATCCAGCCGCTTCATCCGCTGGCGCACAACGAGAAGCAGGACCCAATTGCACCCACCTCTAAGCTCGGCTAGAACCCCTCTCCGCGTCAGGCCAATCAAAACCCCTGACACAGCACCCGTAGCTCAGCTGGATAGAGTGTTGCCCTCCGAAGGCAAAGGTCACAGGT
>JBMOEW010000052.1:0-14165 GCA_049314555.1 Caulobacterales bacterium | reverse complement strand
GGTCGAATCGATGTTGGTTAACGTCACGCTAAGAATTTAAGACTCTGCCCTGGACCCACCCCCGTTGACCCATGCGCCGACGCGCCGCATATCGGGCTATGGAACACCACGACCGCATCCTTATCATCGACTTCGGCAGCCAGGTGACGCAGCTCATTGCGCGGCGCGTGCGAGAGTCTGGCGTGTATTGCGAAATCCACCCCTACACCAAGGCTGGAGCCGTGCTGGATGCCGGCTATCGGCCCAAGGGCATCATCTTTTCGGGGGGACCGGCCAGCGTCACCGAAGGCATGAGCCCGCGGGCCCCGCAGCAGGCGTTTGATGCAGGCGTGCCGATCCTGGGGATCTGCTACGGTCAACAAACCACCGCGGTGCAGCTGGGCGGCGCGGTGGAAGGCGGACATGCGGCCGAGTTTGGCCGGGCGGATGTGGAAATCATTGCCGAGAGCGCGCTGTTTGCTGGGGTATGGGCGATGGGGCAGCGCTATCCGGTGTGGATGAGCCACGGCGACCGCGTGACCAAGCTGCCGGCGGGCTTCACGGTGAAGGCGGTGAGCGAAAACGCGCCGTTTGCGGTGGCCAGCGACGAAGATCGGCACATCTACACCACAATGTTTCATCCCGAAGTGGTGCACACGCCGGACGGGGCGGCGCTGTTGCGCAACTTCACGCACCGGATCGCTAAGTGTTCCGGCGACTGGACGATGGCGGGCTACCGGGCGGAGGCGATTGCCAAGATCCGGGTGCAGGTTGGGGCCGGCAAGGTGATCTGCGGCCTTTCTGGGGGTGTCGACTCTGCGGTGGCGGCGGTGTTGATCCACGAAGCGATCGGCGACCAACTCACCTGCGTGTTTGTTGATCATGGCCTGATGCGGGCCGGTGAGGCCGAGCAGGTGGTGACCCTGTTTCGCGACACCTTCAACATCCCGCTGATCCATGCGGACGAAGAAGCGCGGTTCTTGTTGGCGCTGGATGGATTGAGCGACCCCAACGAGAAACGCAAAACCATCGGCCGGCTGTTTATCGATGTGTTTGAGGATAAGGCCAAAGCCATTGGTGGCGCGGACTTTCTGGCGCAAGGAACGCTCTATCCTGACGTGATCGAAAGCGTGTCTTTTGACGGGAAAATGACGATCAAGCCGCACCATAATGTGGGTGGATTGCCGGAGCGGATGCGGATGAAGCTGGTCGAGCCGCTGCGGGAATTGTTCAAGGATGAGGTGCGCGCTTTGGGGCGCGAGCTTGGATTGCCGGACGCCTTCGTGGGCCGCCACCCCTTCCCGGGGCCAGGGCTGGCTATCCGCATTCCGGGCGCGATCACCAAAGACAAGCTCGATACCTTGCGTGCGGCCGATGTGATCTATCTGGAGGAGATCCGAAAGGCGGGCCTCTATGATACGATCTGGCAAGCCTTTGCGCTGCTGCTGCCGGTGAAAAGCGTGGGCGTGATGGGCGATGGGCGGACGTATGAAAACGTCTGCGCACTGCGGGCCGTGACCTCCACCGACGGCATGACGGCGGACTTTTTCCCCTTTCCAATGGAGGTTTTGGGGCGGATCGCCACGCGCATCGTGAACGAGGTCAAGGGCATCAACCGGGTGGTTTACGACGTGACGTCCAAGCCGCCGGGGACGATTGAGTGGGAGTGAGGGTTCGCCATCTATCGCGAACATTCGCGGACTATCTCAAGAAGTGGTCTATAACGCTCGTCTACTATCGCCAACGCTCGTTTTGCTGATCAAAACCCAGCTGTCGCCATCTATCGCCGGTGTTTTTGTCGAGCCTTCGCCGTCATTCGGATTGATGATCGGACCAGTAGGTTTCGCAACATTTGCGAACGATCGCGCGCTATCGATGCACGCGTCCAAGCAGCGTCGCCGATTAGCGCGTACGGGCGCCGCTGCGCGTCAGGGATCGCAGCCCGAAGGGCGAAGACGCGCACTTGAGATATTGAACGGCGCGGCTTCGTGCTTCAGCACAAGGGCCCGGCCGCCGGAGGCGGCGACGCCCGAATTGCCAGCTATCTTGTAAGGCTATAGCCATAAATACAATTGCAATAAGACAGGCTATAACCTATCTTTCGTGCCTACACGGTAAGGTCATAACCTGTGAAAGACGCCGCGAACCTCGCCCGCCGTCGCCTCGACGAGCGCCTCAAGGCCTTTACCGGCCTTGGGGCCGCCCCGCCTATGGGTTGGGTCCGCGCCGTTCGCGACGCCCTGGGCCTCACCGGCGCCCAATTGGCCCGCCGCCTCGGCATCCGCCCCGCCAGCCTCTCCGAGCTTGAGAAGAACGAAGCGAAAGGCGCCATCACGCTCGCCACCTTGAGGCGCGCGGCCGAAGCGCTCGATTGCACGTTCGTCTATGCGCTCGTCCCCAATCAGAGCCTCGACGCGATGGTCGAGGAGGCCGCGAGGGCCGCCGCAAAGAAAGAACTCGCCGCGTCCCTTCACACCATGGAGCTCGAAGCCCAAGGCGTGCGCGCGGGCGACCAGCGCGAGATGCTGGAGGCGCTTGCTGCCGAGATCGCCAAGGCGGGCGGCAAACGTCTCTGGGGCTGACGGCGATAAGCGACGATCCCTTTCAGGCCGACGATGCGGCGACGCCGCTCACGCCGGAAGAGCGTCTCGATCTCAAGCCGAGCTATGTCACGCTCCGTCGCGAACTGAACGAGGTCGAGGCGCTCAATGTGGTCGCCGGCGAGCGCTGGGCGCTTTCACGGAAGCGCGACGCGCTCGATGAAGTGTTCCTGCGCCGCCTGCATCTCAGAATGTTCGGCGATGTCTGGCGCTGGGCCGGCAAATACAGAACCAGCGCCCGCAATCTCGGCGTCGACCATTGGACGATCGAGGTCGCGCTGCGCCAGGCGCTCGATGACGCGCGCTATTGGGTGGAGCACAGCACCTATCCGCCGGACGAAATCGCCACGCGCTTCCATCACAAGCTCGTCGCCACCCATCCGTTTCCGAACGGCAATGGCCGCTGGTCGCGTCTCGCCGCCGACCTGCTTGCCATCCAACTCGGGCAAGAGCGCTTCACCTGGGGACGAGATTCGATCGTTGCGGCGTCCGAGACGCGCCAAGCCTATGTCGGTGCGCTCAAGGCGGCTGATGCTGGCGACATGACGCTCTTGTTAGCGTTTGCTCGAACCTAGATGCACAGGAAATCGAGGAGAAGAGGGCGCTTCTGAGACGCTGATTCATGCCGGCTTTTGCCGTTCGCTACGAGTGCGGATGCGATAGAGGATGACACGATCCCGGCGATCACGGACAGCCCTGTGTTCGGCCCGCGCCGGAGGCGCACGGCTCGCCAACAACCAATGACAAAGCCCTGCGTCCCGACACCTCCAAATGGCCATCGCGCGCAGGCGGCGTCACAGGTGAAAAGCGGAGCGCGCCTTGACGCCGCCGAGCACGATGGCAGTCACGCGATAGATGCAATGCAGGCAAAGCGCGTGTAGAAGTTTTGATGGGATCACTAGTTCGCTGCGCGCCTGGTCTTTCGCGTACGTTCGCGACCAAGCGGAAATGCGCGACGGAGGAAATGGCGGTGGTTTGTTTTCCGGCTTCCGAAAAAGTGCTTAAAAACAGCCTGATATCCTTCCGCGAAACAATCGAGTGGGAGTAGGTGGTAACGTTGCTACATTGCATTGACTGACGCTTCGCCAGCGGCTATTCTGCACAAATTGGAGATCGTCCGTGACCATCACCACCATTTCGAGCCGAGAGTTCAATCAGGACGCTGGCGGTGCCAAGAAAGCTGCCGAGAGAGGGCCGGTCGTCATCACCGACCGCGGTCGGCCTGCCCATGTCCTGTTGAGTTTTGAAAACTATCAAAAGTTGCTGGGTGCCGGCCCGAGTCTCTTCGAAGCGCTGGCAATGCCGGGCGGTGAGGATATCGAGTTTGATCCGCCAAAAATGGATCTTGTCACGCGGTCGGCAGATATCGACTGATGTATTTACTGGATACGAATGTAGTGTCGGAGCTCCGCAAGGTGGCTCGCGCCGACGCCACAGTACGCACTTGGGCGCAGAGCGCACCGGCGAACTCGTTTTGGCTTTCCGCCATCACGGTGCTCGAACTAGAAATTGGCGTCTTGCGTGTCGAACGTCGCGATGCAGCTCAAGGCGCTCTTCTTCGGCAATGGCTGGAGGGTTGGGTGCTCGTGCGATTTGGCGAACGAATTCTTGGCGTCGACGTCGAGATCGCACGCCGAGGCGCTCAATTGCATGTTCCCGATCCTCGGCCAGAGCGTGACGCGCTCATCGCGGCGACGGCATTGATGCATGGATTGACCATGGTGACACGGAACGTGGGAGACTTTGAGCCGATGGGCGTGGCTTTGTTAAATCCGTGGTTAGCGCCCGGCGCGTGAAGGTATTCCGTTGTCGGCAGCTGCGCGCGCCAACGAGAGTCAAATGGTCGCGAACATCCGTCAACATTCGCCACCAAGTGGAAATGCGCGACGGAGGAAATGTCGGTGGTTTGTCTGCCTCTCTCCCAAAAGGCACGAAAAAACAGCGTCGTATGCTTTCGCAGAACAATCGAGTGGGAGTGATGGCGCGATGATCGAGGGGCGATGCCATTGCGGTGCTGTTGAGGTACGGCTGGTGCAGGCACCGACCGAGGCGGCCGAGTGCAATTGCTCTTTGTGTTCACGGCTTGGGTCTTTATGGGCCTATTTTCCGCACGCGGACGTGGAAATCGTAGCGGGCGAGGGTGCGCTAGAGGGCTATGTTCAAGGGGATCGCACCTTAACCACGTGGCGCTGCGCGCGGTGTGGTTGCGTGACCCACTGGACGCCGTTGCCGGCCTTCGACCGCGGGCGCGTGGGCGTCAATCTGCGGCTCTTGCAGCGGTCTGTTTGGACTGTGCTGCCGCGGCGCTTGATTGACGGCGCATCATACTGAGAGGGCTTATGTCTCTTACGCTCTATGGCATTAAGGCCTGCGACACGATGAAGAAGGCCCGGGGCTGGCTGGACGCGCATCACGTCGCCTACGATTACCACGACTACAAACAGGCGGGGATAGATGACGCGAGCCTGTCGCGGTGGTGCGCCCGGTTAAGCTGGGAGAGCGTGCTTAATCGGGCCGGCACCACGTTTCGGGGTTTGAGCGACGCCGATAAGGCCAATCTCGATCAGGCAAAGGCCATCAGGCTGATGGTGGCTAGCCCTTCGATGATCAAACGCCCTGTTTTGGAGGGGCCGGGGGTGTTGTTGGTGGGGTTTAAGCCAGACGTCTATGCGGCTACTTTGAATGCCGGATGACATTTCGCTGACGTTGCCTGCATCCACCCGTCTGTCTTGTGGCATCTGTAAGGCAAGACCAGCGTTATGGATACGCGGATGGCGATGGAGACACGAAAATGGGCGTCGAAATTCTTGTTCCCCTGACTTTCTTTTTGTTTCTGGGCGCAGTGATCATTGTGCCGATGTACTTGGCGCACAAAGGGCGCATGGCCAAGATGGACTTGCTTCGTCAAGCCATCGACAAAGGCCAGCCGATCGACGCCAAGGTGCTGGAGCAACTTTATGAAGTGGGTCAGTCGCGGTTGCCACGCGATCAGGCCCGCAAGACGCTCGGTTCTGGGGTGATCTTGACAGCCCTTGCCGTTGGACTTGGGATCGCTGGCTATTACTCCGGCGACTTTGCTGGCGGCGACTTGGACGGCATGGGGATCGCGGCTGCGATCGTTGGCTGCCTTGGCGTCGGTTTCATTTTTCTCGCCCTGTTCGACTACGCCACCAAGAAGAAAGATGAGCCACCGGCCCAGTCGTAACGCTGCGCAATCGACGTTCGCCGAGGGGGTGAGAAACATCGATGGCGCGGATCAGCGTCAACTGGGCGGCCGCAAACGAAGCGGCGCTGATCGTGGCCTCCCAGGCTCGCGATCAGCAGGCCTTTGGGGAGCTCGTCAAACGGCGACAGAGTTGGGCAAGGGCCCTGCTGCGGCGGCTGTGCGCGGGCAACCACGCAGAAGCGGACGACTTAGCCCAGGAGGCCTTCATCAAGGCCTGGGATCGGATGGGGGATTTGCAAACGCCGGCGGCTTTTCCCGGCTGGTTCAGGAGGATCGCGGTGACCACGTTTTTGATGAGCAAAAGGCGGGTGCGCGGCGTTCATCAGGAGCTGGACGACGCCATGCCGCTGATGGCGGAGGAAAGCCTTCCCGACAGCGCGGCTGGGGCAAAGATTGATCTGGAGCGGGCATTGTCGCGGTTGTCGGAGCCGGAACGGCTGTGTGTCACGCTTAATCATGGGGAGGGGCTTTCCCATGGGGAAATCGTGGAGATGACAGGGATGGCGCTAGGCACTGTTAAGTCCCATGTGTTAAGAGGGACAGATAAGCTTCGTCGCCTCCTGAGCCCGGAGGTCCAAACATGACCAAATCGCCAATGACCGATTCGCCTTTTGCCACTTCCGACGAGCTTGACGCCGCCAATGCCGCGATGCGCAGGGCGTTCGCGTTGGCGGATGAGCCGGTAGAAGACGGCTTTGGGGTGAAAGTGAGCGCGGCGGTGGCCAGCCGGCAGCGCCGTTACCGCCTTGGGGCAGGGGTGCGCGCCGTGGCCATGGCAGTTGCTGGGGCCGCTGGTGGGTACGGCTTGCTGCTGGTGGGCGGCGTATTGATGCCGCAGATACAGGCCGCGCTTGGGCCAAGCCTGTTGGCTTTGGTGACCGCGCAGGCCCCGATGATCTCGATTGGGGCACCGTTGGTGATGCTGCTTGGTGCTGCTGCGGGGGCCGGCGCTGCCTATTTCTCGCGCGATCAGGTTTCTGACTGAGCCAGCGCGGCGCTTCCATCGGCTGACCAACTGCCTTTTGGCAAGGCTGTCGCCTTTTTCCCGCCGCAGCCCGGTCCTAGGCGATAACAGCAAAACAGCGCGGGCGCGTTGAAGCGGGCCGCGAGCCCGGCTAGCTTGCGGGCCGCAACGTAAGACGAATCTGCGCCGCCTTGAGCGGCCAAACCGGGGATGGCAGGGTGACCGACGCTTTTGAAGAGGTCGAGGAGAAGCTGCGCGAAGAGCGTTATGTGACCCTCTTGAAGGCCTACGGGCCATGGGCGGCTGCGGGATTGGTGGCGATTTTGGCGGGGGTGGGGGCCTATCTTGCCTTTGACAACCACACCACCCGATCGGCGCGGGACCATTCGGACGAATTTGCCGCCGCTCAAGCCTTGAGCGCCCGCGGCGATCTGGCTGGTGCCAAAGCCGCGTTTCAGGCCATCGCAGATGATGGTCCGAGCATCTACCAAACCCTGACGGAGATGGAACTGGCCAGCGTGAAGGTGGCCGAAGGCGATCTACAGGGCGCGATTGCCGCGTTTGACGCCGCCGCGGAAAGCACGAAGGACCCGATTGTGCGCGACAGTGCGCGGTTGCGGGCGGCCTATCTGGTGGCCGACACCCAGGACTTTCAAGCCGTTGAGGCCCGCGTAGCGCCGCTTTTGGAAGCTGAAGGCCCGATCCGGGCGTTTGCCCAGGAGTTGTTGGCGATCGAGGCATGGGAAGCGGGCGACGTGGAACGGGCCCGGACGATTTTTCAGGCCCTGAGCCTTGATCTTTCAGCGCCAGAGCCCGTGCGTTCGCGCGCTGAAGGCCTGGCCATGGCCGTGCTTGGCCCGCCGCCGGAAACGCCGGCAGCACCGGCCGCTGCTTCAACCCCGGCGCCCAGCGCGCCAGCTGCTGCTCCAGCCCCTTAAAGGACCCGCTATGAACCGGATCTCGACACTTTCCGCTTTGGCGGCTGCGGCGGCTCTTTCGGCGTGCGCCACGGCGGAGCGCGTATGGCCGTTTGGCGACGATGTGACGCCCGCGACCGCGCCGCAGGATGGGCGGGTGTCCATCTTGACGTTTGAACAGCAACTGGAGGCAGACCCCAACCTCAGAGGCCGAATCATCGCCACGCCTGCCGCGCTGCCGTTTCCAGATTGGAGCCAGCCTGGCGGGAATGCCGCCAATGCGCCGGGCCATATCGCCGGCGAAGCCAGCCTTGAGGTGGCGTTCCGGGCCAGCCTTGGGGATGGCTCGAACCGCCACCAGAAGCTTGCCGCACCGCCGGTGGTGATGGGCGGCGCGCTGTTTTTCCTGGACGCTGGCCACACGCTGCGGGCGTTCGATGCCACGACCGGCCGGGAGCGGTGGTCGGAGCGGTTGCGCCCTGAAAGTGGCCGAGATCGCCGGGCGCTCGGTGGGGGGGTCGCGGCTGCGGACGGGCGGGTTTATGCCACCACCGGGTTTGGGTTTGCGGCGGCGTTTGATGCGGCCACCGGGGCTGAGATTTGGCGCACCAGTGCGGATGCGCCGTTCCATGCCGCGCCGACGGTATCGGGGGGGCGGGTATTTGCTGTCACCAACGACAGCGAATTGGTGGCCATGGACGCAGCGACTGGGGCCATCGAGTGGACCCACCAGGCAATTGCAGAGCCTGCGCGGATCCTGTCTGCCTCCAGCCCGGCGGTGGCTGGGGATACAATCGTTGCGCCGTTTGCGTCTGGCGAGCTGGTGGCGCTGCTTGGCGCCAATGGCCGGCGGCTGTGGGTTGATGCTTTGGCGCGTCAAGGGCGGTTGACCTCTCTTTCGACGATCAATGATATCGGCGGACGGCCGGCGGTGGATAACGGGGTGATGTTTGCGGCAAGCCACTCTGGTTTGCTGGCGGCCATCGACATGCGTTCTGGCCAGCGGCAGTGGGCGCGGAGCTTCCCGTCGACACAGACGCCTTGGGTGGCGGGGCCGGTGTTGTTTGCGGTGACCGTGGACGGCGAGTTGGCGGCCTTCGACCGGGCGACTGGCGCTGCGTATTGGGTGACCCAGCTGCGGCGGTTCGAAGACGAGCAGGACCGCGAAGACCGTATCGCCTGGACCGGCCCCATTCTGGTGGGCGGCAAGCTGATCTTGGCTTCCTCCTTGGGTGAAGTGATTGCGGTGAACCCCGAAACCGGGGAAATCATCAGCCGTCGCGACGTCGGCGGCGCGGTGTTCATTCCCCCGATCGCTGCGGGCGGCTTGATCTATGTGGTGACGGACGACGCGCGTCTCGTCGCGCTGCGTTGATCGGGGGGATCGCCTTGCGATGACGATCAAGCTCGCCATCGTGGGGCGGCCCAACGTGGGCAAGTCCACGCTTTTCAACCGACTGGCCGGCAAGAAGCTTGCGATCGTTGACGATCTTCCGGGGGTCACGCGGGACCGTAAGGAAGGGCGTGGACGTTTGGGCGATCTTGATCTGGATATGATCGATACCGCCGGCTTTGAAGATCTGACGGATGAAAGCCTGGAAGCGCGCATGCGCATCCAAACCGAAACCGCGATCCGCGAGGCGGACGTTGTTTTGTTCCTGATCGATGCGCGGGTGGGTGTTACGCCGTTGGACGAGCGCTTCGGCGACCTGCTGCGACGGGCGGACAAGCCGGTGATCCTGGGGGCCAACAAGGCTGAGGGTAAGGCTGCTGAGTCCGGCGTGCTTGAGGCCTTCGCGCTGGGGTTGGGTGAACCGATCCCGATCTCGGGCGAACATGGCGAAGGCATGAGCGACCTTTATGCCGCGATCGTTGCTGCTATGGGCGATGCGGCCGGGCCTTCGCCAGAAGGGGCGGGCGGCGAGCGTCCGATCCATATTGCGGTGATTGGCCGACCGAATGCGGGCAAGTCCACGCTGGTCAACGCGCTGTTGGGCGAAGACCGGATGTTGACCGGGCCTGAGGCTGGGATCACGCGCGACGCGATTGCTGTGGACTGGCAGTGGCGCGAGCATCGGTTCCGGCTGTTTGATACCGCAGGGATGCGCAAAAAAGCCAAGGTGCAGGCCAAGCTGGAGCAGCTTTCGGTGGCCGACACCATCCGCGCCATCCGCTTTGCGGATGTATGTGTGGTGGTGATGGATCAGGCGGAGGCCTTCGAGAAGCAGGACCTTTCGATCGCCGACCTGGTAATTCGCGAAGGCCGGGCGCTGGTGTATGCGATCGCGAAATGGGATCAGGCAGAGGACGCCAGCGCGCATCTGAAGGAATTGCGTCTGGTGGCCGGCGAAAAGCTTCCGCAGGCCAAGGGCACCACGCTGGTGACGCTCTCTGCGATTTCGGGCCAAGGCATCACCCAACTGATGGAGGCGGTGCTTTCGGCGTACACCGATTGGAACGCGCGGATCAAAACCAACGATTTGAACAACTGGCTGCGCTACATGACCGAGCGCCATCCGCCGCCTGCGGTGAACGGCAAGCGGATCAAGCCGCGCTACATCACCCAGGTGAAGGCGCGCCCACCCACGTTTGTGATGATGTGCTCGCGGGCCTCAGATCTACCTGAAAGCTACAAGCGCTATCTCGTTAATGGCATCCGCGAAGCGTTCGGGATGGAAGGCGCCCCGGTGCGGCTGATCGTGCGGCAAAACAAGAACCCGTTTGGTGAGGGCGAGGGGCGCTGACGCGCTGCTTTCTTGTTTTCAGGTTCTACCACAACGCAAGAGCGCGGCGGATCATTCCGCCGCGCTCTGTTTGTTTTGGCCAAATTGTTATGGCCTGATCGTTGGGCCTTAGTAGTTGAAGCGCACGCCGACGATGAAGCGCTCGCCGAAGGTTTCGTACTCGACCGGGAAGTTCGAAGTGTCGGCAAAGCGACGGCCTGGGCCGTCCAACAGGTTCACGCCATCGAAGTAGACTTCGTAGTTGTCGTTGACCTGGTAGCGCACCGACAGATCAAGCTCGCCGTCATCATCCCAGAAGACGTCGCCGTTACCGTCCGGCACGAGTTGGCCGTTGTTCAAGATCCGATAGTTGCCAATGGATTGGCCCCACGGGGTGCGGAACTGGTAAGCCAGGCGCACGGAGAGGCCATACATTTCGTAGGAGGCCTGGAGGTTATAGGTCCAGTCCGACGCACCGGGGATGGCGACGCGGCGTGGTGTGAGGACCGTGCGACCCACGCGGGCGTCGAAGGTTGGGGCCAAATAGTTGGCTTCGCTTTGGGTGAAGGTGGCACCGGCGCGCAGGCCGAAGCCTTGCATCCATTCTGGCAGGCCGAGGCGCTCTGCGAGTTCTTCGGCCGTGTTGGAATAAAAGACTTCCGCACCGCGCAAGAAGCCCGTCCCGCCGTTGGCGACCGAGGTGAAGGTGTAGCCGGAGCGAATGATTGCCGGATTTAACCCGATCGCCGGCGTGTCGAGCACGTCCAGACCGAAGACGTTTGACGTGGTGAACAACACATCGCGGACATCTTTGTGGAAGACGCCGAAGGAGAAGAAGCTGCCGTTGTCGCCATAGTTTTCAAAGTAGGCATCGAAGCCGGTTTGGCGTTCTGGGCTGGCTAAGGGGTTGCCGCCGGAGACCGTGCGCGCTGAGTCGTTGAAGGAGAAGTTCGGACGCAGCTGGTTGAAGTCTGCCCGGGTGGCGCTGGTGGTGAAGCCAACGCGGATGCGGCTGTCTTCGGTCACGTTCCAGTTGAAGTGGGCGCTGGGGAAAAACAGCGTATCGTCGTTTGGAACCGCCAGCAGGCGACCGCCGACGAAGGAACGGCCTTCGGTTTCGATTTGCTCGACGCGGCCGCCGATGACCACATTGCCCCAGTCATAATCGATCGTGGCCATGCCGTAGCCGGCGACGATGTTTTCGTTCACTTTCCAGTAGTTGCTGGTGCTGTCCACGGCCTGCGCAATGCCGCGGTTGATGTAGGTGTTCATCAAATTCTCAAGCGCGGATTGAGAATGATAGCGGAAGGTGTAGCCGAGTTGATATTCGCCGAGGTAGGAGCGACCAAGGGCGATATCGTTGTAGGTAGGGACTGCCAGACCGCCGGCAGCCACTTGGGCTGCAGTAGCGCGGAAGACCTGTTCAGAGGAGGTTTTGGTGCGGTCCGACCACAGGCCACCAAAGGCAAACTCGACGTTGCGGCCGGCGAATTCCATTTCCCGGGTGACGTCAAACTTGGCGGTGTAGGCTTGCGTGTCGTCGCTGCCGTCGCGCCGTTCGATGTTCAGGAAGCTGAGCGGGAAGGCTTCGATGTTTTGTTGGGCTGCCCCTTGGCTGAGGACCGAACCTGTCACGACGGTGTTGAACAGGCGCACGGTGTTATCGGCACCGTTGCGGAAGTCATAAGCCACGGTGGGGCGGTTGGCCGCGCCGCTTGGGCTTTCGAAGTTCGGGAGCGCGCCGGCATCGCGACCGTCTTGGGTGTAGGTGTAGTTCAAGCGCCAAGAAACGTCGAAGTCGAACCAGTTGTGTTCGCCGCCCAAGGTGTTGGTGGAGGTGAACTCACGGCTTTCCAGCACGTTGAAGTTGGCGTTGATGCGGGTGGCGAACACGGTGCCGAGGTTTGGTACGCTGCCGGCCGCGCGGGTGCCTTGGTCCATCCGGAAGATGTAGTTGGTGCGCAGCTCATCATCGGCGTAGGTGGTGAAAATCGAGCTGGCGAACAGTTCGTTGGAGTCGTCCAAGCGATAGTCCACTCGCGCCGAGGCGGAGATGTTCTGGCGCGTCAAGCGGTAGGGCTTGTTTTCATATTCGCGGGCGAAACGATCGGCGATGGTGCCGGTGTTCGGCGGGGCCAGATAGGGATCGGTTTCCCAGTTATCTGTGACCATGTTGCGGGTGTAATAGGAGGCCTGCAACAACACACCGAGGCGGTCGTTCATGAAGGTGTTGGCGACCACGATCGAGCTGTCGATCTCTTCGCCGCCACCGAGGGTGACGTAGCCGCCAGCGAGGTTGCCGAACACGGTGAAGCCATCATAGTCGAAGGCGCGGCGGGTGCGGATATTGACGTTGCCGGCCACCGTGTCGCCAGACATGTTGGGGGTAATGGCCTTTTCCACGATCACTTGGCTGGCGATCGCTGAAGGGATGTTGTCGAAGCGGGTTTGACGGCCCTCTGGGCTGACGACGCTGAGGCCATCAAACGACAAGGTGGTCCAGCGGATCGGCGCGCCGCGCAAGTTCACATAGCGCGCTTGGCCTTGGTCGCGCTCGATCGAAACGCCCGGCAGGCGGCCGATGGCGAAGGCGATGTTCTGGTCTGGCAGGTTGCCGATGGCGTCGCCGGAAATCACGCTGACGAGGCTGTCGGAGTTGCGCTGAATTTGCAGGGAGGCGGCGTCTGATTCTGCGAGGGGGCGGCGTGCGGTCACGACGATGTCGTCGCTGCTTTCCGCGGTTGGTGTCGCTTCCTGCGCGGCGGCCTGGTCGATCGCACCGATCGCGGCGCTGCCCATAAGCACCATCCGAAGAAGGGCGGAAAAGGGCCCTTTGCCCGACGTATTCTTAGCCATTTTTGTATCTACCCCAGAATTGCCCAACCAGGTGAGCGAGAGCTGGGCGGGTAGCCGAGGTTTGCGACAGGGTGTTTACGGCTTTGTTGGGGTTTAGTGTCGTGCGAGCGACAGTTTTGCGTCAGCGAGGCAGGCCAGCGCGCGATTTTCCCTTTAGAAAAGCCGATATCGCGGTCTTTGCGTGCCGGTGTGTGGTGTGTGTGTGCGATGCAACACAAACCGCAATTGCATCATTTTCGCGGCGAAAGTTAGAAGGGCGCGACCAAGGGGTGGATGAACGACACATCAAGAGCCGCATCGGCTTGCGCCGTGCGGGGTAAATCGGGGAGCGGCGGTAGCCGGGCTGATCCGGCGGTGCCGTTTGGTTTGTATCCGGATGGTTTCAGGGTTCGACCACCCCAACCACCGCCGCACGGTAGGCTGATCTGGCGCGCGTTTCGATCAGCTCTTCAACGACCCCTTTTCGCACGGGGGCTTACCCTCGACATGGTCCTTGTACAGACCGCTTCGTCTGCACACCTCCCATTCTACCGTTCCACACCCTGAAGGGACAGCGCTTCATCCCCGATGTCGGCGTGGATGGGGTGATCCTACACCGGATGTTCAGGGGGAGGATAAGTTTGGGGGGGGAGGGGGCAGGTGCGGCGGCTTTGAGGTCGCCGCTTAGCAATGTGAAGCGGACACTTCGGTGTCTGCATGGCCAGTGGAGGGAATGGAGAGAAATCGCCAAAAGGACGACATTCCCGGCCTGTTGAGAGCGCCATTCGGTAATCCCTCGTACTAGTGGGGCCGTTCAGTGCAATTCATGCGGCTAGTTTCAGTTTCTGCGCAGGCATAATGCCGTCGATGTTGAGCGTTCTTTGCCGCCGGCCCTGCATAGACCTCTGCCGTTGGCGGCTC
>JBMOEW010000051.1:0-14382 GCA_049314555.1 Caulobacterales bacterium | reverse complement strand
TTCCAGATGGGCCAGCGGCTATCGTTCAGAGTGAACTGCCGTCAACTTTGCTCCGCCAACTGACGTTGTCGTCGCGGAGTCTTTCAGCGGCAGACCTCTTGCGACATGGCGTCTTCGACGAAATCGCGGACGCTAATGGCGTCTTAGAGGTCGCCAAGCTTAGGGCGCGAGCGCTTTCGGAACTGCCTGGGTTTGTGGCAGTGAAAGCGCAAATGCGGGGCGCATTGGTCGCGCGCGTCAAGCAGTTGGCGCAGGAGGGTGCCGAGCATGCGTTTAGATAGGCAAGGGCGGCAATCGTGCGGTGTGGCGCGACCGTAGGGCGGCTTCTAACGGGACGCGGCGGCTGCCGAGCACAGAATGCGCGGGCAAGATCAAGCGGGCACGACCCTCGGGTCGAGAGATTTGTGATCACCTCAAAAAGTGTGGCAGAGCGAGCGAAAACCCTGGCCAAACCACAACCAGAGCCAGCACCGCCAACAACGCCAAATAGAACGGAGCCATACCTTTGACGGCTTGGGTGGCGGAAATGCCCCCGATGGCGGAGCCGATAAACAAGACCGACCCAACCGGCGGC
Source organism: Caulobacterales bacterium (assembly GCA_049314555.1). GTDB lineage: Bacteria > Pseudomonadota > Alphaproteobacteria > Caulobacterales > Aquidulcibacteraceae > REEB509. The sequence continues at coordinate 13,808 of JBMOEW010000051.1, read as the reverse complement.
GTGAGTAAGCCGATGCCGCAGGACAAAATCATAATGACCCCGAAATGGACAGGATCCACACCAAAGGCCTTCGCAACCGGCAAAAACACCGGTGTTGCAATGATCACGAGTGGAGCCATGTCCATGAAGGTGCCGAGGATCAAAAGAGCCGCGACCATCATCAGCAGAACCATGATCTGGTTGTCTGCGATGCTTTCCATTAGGGCGACTGCAGCGGCCGGTGCTTGAAGATAGCCCATCACCCAGCCAAATGCCGCAGCCGCCCCGATTACGATCATAATGTTGCCGGTGCTGCGAAGGGCCCCGACCACAGCTTCGCGAAAGGCATCGGCTCGCAGACGGCGATAAAGGAGCGCTGTGATGGCGGCGGCGTAGATCACGGCGACGGCGGCGCTTTCGATGGCAGTGAAGACGCCGCTGCGGATGCCCAGAAAAATGATACCGACAAGGATAAGGCCTGGGGTGGCAGCGACGAAGCTTACGGCTATAGCGCGCCAGCCGGGGAAAGGCTCGGAGCCGTAGCCACGCCGACGTGCCATTAGATAAGTCGTGACCATCAAGACTGCAGCCACAGTTAGGGCTGGCGCAATCCCTGCAAGGAAAAGATCGGTGATAGAAATACCGCCGCCTGCAGACGCCGAATAGAGGATCATGTTGTGGGAGGGGGGAAGAAGTAGCGCGATCAAGGCGGAGGAGATCGTGACGTTGACTGCGAAGTCCCTGTCATACCCGCGCTGCACCATCTGCGGGATCATGCTGCCGCCCACGGCGGATACGTCGGCGATGGCCGAGCCCGACACTCCGCCAAACAGCGTGGACGACACGATCGTGACTTGCCCCAAACCGCCACGTAGCCGGCCCACAAGCGAGACAGCCAAGGCAATGATTTTCTCTGATAGGCCCCCGCGCATCATGAGCTCGCCCGCAAAAATGAACAGCGGGATCGCCAGGAGGGAAATGGAGGACATACCCGAGGCCATCTGCTGGATCGCGACATCCGGCGGCAGCCCTAGGGCCGCGATCGCGGCGATCGACGAAAGCAGCAAGGCCGCGCCAACGGGCGTACCGATCACAAGCAGAACCGCGAAGGTGGCGAACAGAACTGTCATGATCAAGGCTCGGCTTTCGGGCGGGCGAACAGCGCCTCGCAACCAAACAAGGTTATCAAGACTCCGCCCAGGACGAGCGGCGTGTATTTGAGGGCCAACGACAACGGCGCGCCAGGCATTTTGGTGGCGGCGTCAAGGACGACGAGGTGCACGCCGTAGCCAAACAGCAACAGGCCAGTGGCGATCACAGCAAGATTGGCTGTCGCCTTCAGCAAGCGCTTCAAAGGCAAAGGGGTGGCGTCAGCGAGACTTGTAAAGGCGAAGTGAGAGCCGTGGCGGACGCCCACGGCGGCACCGATCATGGCCGCGTGCGCCATCAGGGTCGTGGACAGGGGATCAGTCCAGCTTGGCGGGTCTCCCAGGAAATATCGGGATGTGACCTGCCACCCCTGAGCGGCGACGACCAAGACTAAGCTCACTCCCGCAAGCACAATGAAGAACTGCTCGCAATAATCCAATGGCGAGCGGAGAGGCTTTTGCATCGATGTGTTTTGGGCACGGTCCATCATCCGTCCAGCCTTGCGATGGCGTTGACAAGATCCCTTGCGTTCAGACGATCGATTTCCTCGGCGACCAGTCTTTTGGTGGCGGCTTCAAATGCGCTCCGGTCAGGCTCTGTCACGATCGCCCCTTCGGCGCGGGCTGCGGCTTCCGATTCAGTTTCCAACCTATCCCAGGCCGCGCGCATGACAGGCTTGGAGCGCGCGGCGACATCTCTTATCAAGGCGCGGTCGGCGGCAGAGAGGGCCTCAAAACGGCGCTGTGACATCAGCAGAAATTCGGGTGCAGCCGAGTGCAGCGTGTTGCTCCAGTGTTTGGCCAGTTCGACGTGGCGCGAGGATTCGAATGTGGGCCAGTTGTTCTCCGCCCCGTCGATGAGGTGGGTGGAGAGGCCCTGGAAGACGTAACCGATGGTCAAGGGGGTGGGGCTTGCGCCCATCGCCCGAACAATACCGATGAAGAGGTCTGACTGCGGCGTGCGAAGCTTCAGGCCCAACAAATCCCGGGGCGTTTCGATCGGGCGTTTGGTATTGTACACACAGCGCAGGCCAGCGTCGTAGATCGCCAGCGGCACGAGGCCCGTGCCTTGAAAGGCGGCGCTGACCCGGGCGCCTACTGCACCGTCCGCCACGGCGCGGAACTGCTCTCGCGACCGGATAACGTAGGGCAATCCCAATAAACGAGTTAGGGGTACGCGATTATTTAGGGCGGCGGAGCTCACCCGCACCATATCGAGGGCACCCATGCGGGCGAGGCCGATGCTATCGTCTTCGGAGCCAACTTGGCCTGCAGGAAAAGTCTGGATGGAAAGGCGGCCCTGAGTTTCCTTTGCCAGCTGTTCGCCGATCCATTGTACAGCAACCACGGTCGGGTATGTTGAACGATGCACGTCGGCTGCTGTCAGAACGCCCGTCGCAGCCTGGACGCAGCCGGACAACCCCAGCAATCCCGCCGCTGATGCCCCACTTCGGATCACGTTCCGGCGTGTCGTCATAATAGGTGCGGCTCCCAGTCGCCCGGCTTTGTAGCTCTTCGTTCGAGTCAATGAAAGACACAAGGTAACCGGTGTCAATATGATTGTGCGGCAGATGTCAGCGGGGCTAGCGAGCCTTCGTGTGCTTGCGCTGCGGCGTTTGACACCGGTGGCTGTGAGCTGATAGCCGGGGGGCATGCTTGCCGCGCCCCGCCATCTTGCAGCGCCGTCTCGGAGGCGGATTCTTGTTCTCGCCGCCACAATGGGCGCGATGGGATGTGGCGGGCTTTCTGGGGCGTCTTGGCGCTTGCGCCCTGCGGATAGCCGGCTTTTCATCGCTGGAGATTCCACTGCCTCTGCCTACGGGCCTGAGCGCTACCCAAGGATGGGCTGGGGCATGGTGTTTGGATGCGGTCTCGCGCCAGGGGTGCGGTTGGATAACCGCGCTGCCAGCGGGCGCAGTACCAAGAGCTTTATCAAAGAGGGGCGCTGGGCGGCGTTGCTGAGGGACTTATCTCCGGGAGATGCCGTTCTCATCCAGTTCGGTCACAATGATGCGAAGCGCGAAGACCCCTCGCGCTTCACCGCCGCGGATGGGGCATTTTCGGATAATCTGAACCGGTTCCTGGACGACGTCGCTCGCGCCGACGCTGAGGCGATCCTATTGACGCCGGTGGCGCGGCGCCGGTTCGCTGAGGGACGCGCGATCGACAGCCATGGTGCCTATGGGGAGGCGGTGCGGGCCGTCGCAAGGGGGTCGGGGGCCCCCTTGGTGGATCTGCTCCAGGCGAGCCTTGCGCTTCTGGACGCCATCGGAGAGGAAGCTTCCCGAGCCTATTTCCTGCACCCCGGGGTTACAGCAGGCCTTGCGGAGGCCCCCGATATGACACCTGACGACACCCATTTCAGCGAAGCGGGTGCTCGCGCGATCGCGGGCCTTGTTGCGCAAGGCCTTTCTACATCTCAGACGAGGGCGGCGGCTTGGGTTGATCCCTTGGTGCAGGGCTATGATCCCAGCCTTAGGCTGGGCGGGCCTGGCTGTGAGACAAGTGCAACCATAGAAGGGAACGCTTCATGACCGGTCCTGTCGTGTGTTTCGGTGAGCTTCTGATACGGCTGACAGCCGGGGCGGGTGAGCGCCTCATTCAAACCCCAGCGTTGGAGGCCTTCGTCGGCGGGGCTGAGGCCAATGTCGCCGTCGCGCTCGCAAACCTCGGCACGCCGGCGAAGATGGTGTCGACCATTCCCGACAATGACCTCGGCAAAGCAGCCTTGCGCCATTTGCGCATGCATGGCGTGCAGACGTGCGCTGTCACCATTCGGCCTCAGGGGCGGATGGGGCTTTACTTCCTCACTCCCGGCGCCGGGATCGATGCGGCGGAGGTGCTTTACGACCGGGCGGGCAGCTCATTCGCTGTTGAGCCGTTGCCGCAGTCGCCAGCGGTCGTGCTGGAGCAAGCCGGGTGGTTGCACCTTTCGGGGATCACGCCTGCGGTGTCTCCCGCCGCGGCCGACGCGGCGTTGGCTCTTGTTAGGCAGGCTCGGGCCCTTAAGGTCGGCGTTTCATTTGATGGCAATTATCGTGCAGGACTCTGGACCGCATGGGGCGGGGATGGTCCAGCGACGCTGCGGGGGGTGCTGGCAGAAGTCGATATTGCGTTCATCAACGCAAGGGATATTGGGCTGGTGCTGGGATTCAAGGGCAGGGTCTCCGAGTCAGAGGCTTTGGACGCGGCATTTTCAGCATTCCCCGCCCTTCAGGTCATGGCCTGGACTACTCGTGAGGCTGTTGCTCAAGACGCACACAAGCTTGGCGCGGCTATGCAGGTCCGCGGCGCGGCGGTGGAAGCTATTCCGCCGCTGCTTGTCACCGGGATCGTGGATAGGATCGGGGCAGGCGATGCTTTCGCCGCAGGCTTCCTCCATCGCCATCTGCAACAGGCCCCGCTGTTGGAGCGTTTGCGCTTTGGGCTCTTTTGCGGGGCGGCCAAACACGGCCAGCGCGGTGACGCGGCGTGGCGCTCTGAGCCAGAGATAGAAGCACTAATGCGTGCGACTTCGCTGGATGTTCGCCGATGACCCTTAGGTCCCCCACTGTGTAAACGGCACGCGGGCGAAAAAAGCGCGCTCGTCGCCGCGGGGGTCCATTTGCAGGCTTGCTTGCGCTGCAAACACCATCGTCGCCCGGTCCGGAATGGCGCAGGTCCTCCACGTCGGCAGGCCCGCGTGGTTGGGATCACCATTGCGGGCTAAAGCCAAAAGCGCAGCCATCATCGCCTGGCTATGGACGCGCGCCGTTGCATCGGTTCCGGCGTAAGACCCGGGGGCATCCATGTTACCGAATATGATCGCTAGATCGATCGTGTGCGGTGCTCGCCAGCGGCCCTCTTCGCTGGTGCTTGGCCAATCATAGCGATAAACCCAGGTCGGCGCACCTTGCCGGCTACGGGCGTCGGCGGCCTCCACTTGGCCTCGCCAGGAACGGGCGGCCGTCGTTGCAGCAAAGAACACTTCCACCGGCGTCCAGTTCGGGGCCTTGTCGCGATAGAACCGTGCGACAGTGTACGGATCTACATCACACCGCACGTGTGTGGCCAATCGATCGGGAAGCATTTCCCAAGTCATTTCGAAGGTGGCTGGCTCGCTGCGGCCGATCAGGGTGCGGGTCTCGTCCAGCGTGTTTCCCAACACCATGGGGATGGTTTGGCTCTGCTCGGGCGCATCGGGCCAGAAGGGATGGCGGGGCAGTATCGTCTCATCCAAGACCGGGGCGAACGAGATCGACCCCCGGCTCGGATCGATCGGATCGGGGGTGGCTAGGGCTTCTGCAAGGCGCTGGGCGGGCAGAGCGGTCAGTGCTTCAAAAGAACCATCCGATCGCGGATCAATTCCAAGGGCGTCCAAGAAGGCAAAAGCGCGGCGCCGAGCGTTAAGAGGGCCGGACGCTGTGATCTGCTGACCGCTCATGGTCCAGGCCGCGTGAAAGAGCCCCGTCGCCGCTGGCGTTGCCATCAAGGTCGCGATTTTTGCTCCCCCGCCAGACTGGCCAAAGACAGTAACGCGGCGTGGATCGCCTCCGAATGCGGTGGCATTCGCCTGCACCCACTGGAGCGCCAGGATCAGATCCAATTGCCCGATATTGCCGGAGGCGTCGGCGCGTCCCGGCCAAATCATGGGCAGCGACAGATAGCCGAAAGCATTGAGGCGGTGATTCAAAGTGATAACGACGGCCTCGCCAAAGCGGGCCAGTTTGGCCCCATTGGTCAACGGATCGCCGCCGTGGCCGTTCGCGTAGCCGCCGCCGTGGACATAAACCAACACAGGACGGCTTACCTCTGGATTGAGGGCGGGCGTCCAGACATTCAGAAAAAGGCAGTCTTCGGATTGGTTGGGAGCGTCAGACCTCTGTGGCGAGGCGCTGCCAAAGCGGGTTGCTTGAACGATCTCATCCCAGGGTGAAGGCGGTACGGGCGGCTGAAAGCGCTGCGTCGGTGCGCCATAGCGCACGCCTTTGAACACCCAGACACCAGCATCTGTCTCACCGCGGACGGGGCCATGGCGTGTGTGAACGACCCCGCTCGAAGGGTCTGCCGGCGCAAAGGCCGATGCGCCGGCGAGAAGTGGGAGCGCAGTGAGGCGGCTCGCAGCTTCCCGGCGCGTCGGGTCTTTACTCACCGGGCGAGCCAACCGCCATCGACGGGGATCACTGTACCGTGGAGATAATCTGAGGCCTTGGACGCCAAGAACACCGCCGCGCCCGCAAGGTCTGATGGTTCACCCCAGCGGCCCGCGGGGATGCGACCCAGAATTTCCGCAGCGCGCTTGTCGTCGGCACGAAGCTGGGCGGTGTTGTCGGTAGCCATGTAACCCGGCGCGATGGCGTTTACGTTGACACCCTGGCCAGCCCATTCGCAGGCCAATAGCCGGGTGATGCCGGCAATGCCGCTTTTGGACGCGGTGTAGCTCGGGACTCGTATCCCGCCCTGAAAGGACAGCATTGAGGCGATGTTGATGATCTTGCCGTGGCCTTGGGCGATCATGTGGCGGCCGGCGGCTTGGCTCAGGAAGAAAGCGCCCTTGAGGTTGACGTTGATGACGTCATCCCAGTCACTTTCGGAGAAGTCGACGCTGTCGGCGCGGCGAATCAGGCCGGCATTGTTGACCAGAATGTCTATGTGACCTAGAGCCGCGAGGGTTTCCTCGATGACCCGGGGAATAGGCTCAAGCGACGAGAGATTGGCGCTAATCCCAATGAATCGCCGCCCGGCCTTTCGGACGGCCTCACCTGTTTCCGCCGCTGGCACAATCCCGACGGCGGCAATGTCAGCCCCGGCACCTGCGAGGGCCACTGCGATCCCTTGGCCAAGGCCGGTGTTGGCGCCAGTGACCACAGCGACTTTGCCTTCAAGGCTAAACAAGGACGGGACCAAGAGGATTCTCCGGTTGAGTCGAGACGGGAGGGAATGGCGCGGTCGTTCAGACCAGCAGCGTTTTCACATGGTCTGCGATGGCTTTGTCTTGGGCATGCGGGAAAAAGAGTTCGGCAAATCGTTCGCCCGCGAACGCTGCTTTGGCGAGGTTCTGGTCGACCGTTTTCAACACCGTCAGCATGTCGCGGCAGGAAGCAGCTTTCACTTCTTTTAGGATGCCGCGGTTCTTGGCCATGATCGCGGCACGCTCCTTTGGATAACCGAGGCCGCTCTCGCCATCGAAGAGCTTGCGATAGCAGTCCCGTAGATTGAGTTCGGCCGCCCAGCCAAACCCCTTCGCATAAGGCATCGAGATGGCGTTTCCGTCATTGATCTGGCCGAACAAGAAGGCGTCGGTGGGGTCGATCACCAAGCCGCAAAAGACGCCGGGCATCGCGTTGCAGGCGAGCATAGAGCCCATGCCAGTGCCGCAGCCCGTGACCACGAAGTCCGCCGCTTTGGCGTTGAGCAGAGTGCCCGCCAGGATCCCATTCATCACATAAGTCAGCGATGCTTTGTCCTCGGCGCTGTACATGCCGTAGTTGTAGACTTCATGGCCCAGAGGCTCGGCTACTTCCATTAGGGCTTCGGCAATCGCCGGATTTTTGGCGGCTTGGCTGTTTTCGGTGATGAGAGCGATTTTCATGGCGGTTTCCCGATGGCGCGACCTTGCAAATGTCCACCGGTGTCATACGCGTTCAACGTGGTTTGCGCAACCGTTCGCATTGCCAAAGGAGTAGAATAGCTTGGGCATCAGCGGGGCGCGCAAGTGGAATCGCGCACCACGATCTCAGGCGTGAAGACGATCGTGGTTGCGCCCCGCGCTTCTTCCTCGTCAAGCAGTAGGTCCACCGCTTTGCGACCCATATCGCGGATCGGCAATCGCACGGTGGTCAAGGTCGGCCACATTCGCACTGCCACTGGCGTATCGTCGAAACCCACCACTGAGAGGTCTTCAGGGATGCGTAAGCCCGCCTTGCGCGCGGCCAAATAGACACCCATCGCCATTTCATCATTTCCGGCGAATATCGCTGTCGGTCGCAGGCCGCCATAGAACAATCGCTCGGCGCAACGTTGGCCGGACTCGAACGTGTAGCCTCCCTCCATCACAAGCTCCGCTGGCAGCGCGACGCCGACTTCTTCTAAGGCACCCTTGAAGCCAGAGAGCCGCTCATGGGAGGACCTAAAGCTCGTCGGACCATGAATGTGGCCGATGCGCGTATGGCCAAGGGCGGTGAGATGGCGCGCGGCTTGGGCTGCGCCTGCCCCATCCGCGGTGCGGATCATCCTCTCGGGTTTGTCCAGGGACACTGACGCGATCCTAACATACTCGCAGGCCATGGTGCGCAAGAGCGTAGCGATCTGCTCGTCCTCTGAAACGGATGGCGGCAGGATCAGGCCGTAAGGCTTGTGCCGCTCGATAAAGGCGGCGAGGCGGTCCAAATAATTCGGCCGGGTGCGGTCGCAGGGCTGCAGCACCAGTTGGAAATGGGTGTCCTCGATCCGATCTAGGATCCCGTATTGCATGCTCACGACATATTGCGGACTGGGGTTGTCATAAACGAGCCCGATCAGGCCCGAACGTCCCAGCGCCAACGCGCGGGCTTGAGGATCGGGGATAAAGCCAAGTTCGGCGATGGCATGTTCAACGCGGCGGCGTGTCTCTGTGTGGACCTGGGGCGAGTTGTTGATGACTCGCGAGACGGTCTTTTTCGACACCTCCGCATAGGCGGCGACATCGTTGATCGTGGCCTTCCGCTTGCCGCGGGTTGTCTGGGTCTTAGGTGTGTCACGAACCATGCCGAACGGGTCCCCGCCGCCGAGGGCTTGCAGGATTGCGGCGGTGTGGTTCGTTTGCCGCTATCCACCAATTGGCGCAACCCCGGCCCGCGCAATCGGCACTTGTCAAGTGCCTCGCGCGGCGGCCCCCTGGTCCAGAACAGCCGGGGACAACGGCGTCATCGACTGCAAATTCCAAAAGGAAGGGTCGAAGGGGCGGAAGGTCGGGGTTTCAATGGGATAGCCGCCGACTTCATCTTGGCTATCGATGATTTCGCCGCGACCCTCCGCGGCGTTGGCGAGGATCCTTACATCGTGACGGTCACGGTCCCAAGGGCGGGCACCGGCGTTTGCCAAGACATAGGCCTCCACGCGGGAGGCCTGGATCTGAGGAAGCCACACGCTACTGGGGAGGGGGGCTGCGATCGGTATCACCGTTGCGGAGCTGGTGGTGTAGCGGCCTAGGACTGGTGCCAACTGACCCCAGCGGTCTACGGCGATATTGCCCCGCTCAAAAAGCCTCAAGTCACCGTCGCCGCCGATCATGATCATCGGCAGGCCGGGCTGTGTGCTGGGGCCACCGCGCATCACGTTGTTCAAAACACTCATTTCGCCAGGCTGGAAAGGATTGCTGCCCCATTCCAGGGCCTGGAGATTATAGTGTATGGCCCGTTGGCCGGGGTCGTAAATGAAGTTGCTGACGATGGCCCCATGCACGCCGCCTTTGAACAGCGGGCTTCGCTCCATGTTGTGGGCGTAAAGGTTCCCGAAAATAAGGATGTCGGAAATGTTGTCGTGGATCAGCGACCCTTTGGAGTGCTCAAACTTCGGATGGGTGGAGTCCGCCAGCCCTTCGGCGATAATGTTGTGGCTAAAGAGGATGCGGCGGGAGGTGCCTTGTCGCCATTCTTCAGGCGTTGCACCAGTGAAGCGAGGACCGGAAGCGGAGAGATTCTCATCGGTGCCCCAGGTCAGGCTGCAATGGTCGACGATGACGCCGGCCGCGCCAATGGTGGCGATACTGTCTTCGGCCCAGCCTGAGCCTCTTGTGTCACCCACATCCCCTGGTCTTACCCGGATATGTTGGATAATCACGTCATTGGCGCGAACGTCGATGCCGCCGCGAATGAGCGTAACCCCAGGGGAGGGGGCGGTCTGTCCGGCAATCGTGACGTTTGGTTCGCGGATGAGCAAAGTTTGGCGTTCAAGGTCGATCACACCGCCAACTTCAAAGACGATGATCCGAGGGCCGGTTTCATTTAACGCAGCGCGCAGGCTGCCTGCACCTGCACCGTCAAGGGTTGTGACCCGGATGATACGGCCGCCGGCTCCGCCTGTTGTGATCGCCTCCCAACCTGAAGGCGCAAAGTAGACGCCGTTTTGGGCAAGAGCCTGCGTTTCCCCCGCTGTGGCGGAGGGGGCCTGCTGAGGGGTGGTGCATCCGGCTCCAGCAGTCAACAGCGCGATCGCCGCCAGGAACGCCCCGACCTGGATATAAAACCGCGGCAGCGGCAATGATTGCTCACTGGGCATAATCGTTCCCTTTGGCTCCGGGGCTAAACGTTACACCAAGAAGCCCCTTGACAGGCTCGGGAAAATGACACCGGTAGCGATTGGGCGCAAGCTGTTTGCCGAAGGAGCCCGTCGCGTGTTCCAATCGACTGCGGACATTTCGAGTGCGTTGGCCGTTGCAGAAGCGTTCGTCGTGGCGCGGCGATCGGCAGCCCCGTTGCGGGTTTATCCGGGGTGCGCTCCCCGAAACCTTGAAGAGGCCTATCGGATCCAAGACCTGGCGATATCGCTGTGGTCAGACGAGATCGCAGGTTGGAAGGTCGGGCGGATACATGCGCCTGACTCCGGCTTGCTCGGCGTCGACCGGCTCATCGGACCTATTTTTGCTCGGTCGGTGGTTGAAGCGGCTGCGGTTTCGGGTGCTACCACTGTCCACGAGATGCCGGTTTTTGCCGATGGTTTCGCAGCGGTCGAAGGGGAGTATCTGGTGCGCATCAGGACCGACGCGCCGGCCGGAAAGGCTGTCTGGTCGGCGAAGGAAGCTGAAGACATGATAGCTTCGGTCCATGTGGGCCTTGAGATCGCTTCGAGTCCATATGAGGGGATCAACGCCGACGGTCCGTTGGTCACCATTTCCGATTTCGGCAACAATTCAGGATTAATCGTTGGGCCGGCGCTGGAGAATTGGCGTGGGTTCGATGTGGCCACGTGGGACGTCGAGACCGAGATCGACGGCGTCCTTGAAGGCAGCGGGGTGGCCGCGGACCTGCCCGGTGGGCCGCTCGCATCGTTGCAAGCTGCGCTCGCAATCGCAGCACAGCTGGGACGGCCGCTACGGGCTGGGATGTGGATCTCTACGGGGGCGGTGTCGGGGGTGCATGAGGCCAAGCCGGGCATGACGGCCCGTGTCGCTTTTCATAATGGGGCTTATCGGTTGGCCTGCCGGCTTCGTGGCGCTTGATACCTTAGGGGGTGCCGGTCCCGTGTTGCAGACGCCACAGTTCATCGGGTTTCGCGTTTCGTTGCCGGAGTGGATTGACACCGGTAGCATTGTTTGCTGAATTTCATGGGTCAGCCATGCCGACCTAGGCGTTGCGGCTCTGAGGCACAATGAGAGCTCGCCCATAAGGGCGGCCACGCGGGGAGGTTCAAGATGTTGCGCTGGTCACCGAAGTCCACGACGGCCAAGCTTTTGGCTGGTGTTGCCACGTTTGGCGCTTTTTCGACCGGGGGGCTGGCCGCTGCCCAAGAGGCCGCCGGTGGTGCTGAAAGCACGGACAGCGAAATCGTTGTTACCGGTTTCCGCGCGAGCCTCCGGGCTGCAATCGACATTAAGCGCACGGAAGTCGATATCGTTGACGCGATCTCCTCAGAAGACATCGCGGACTTCCCGGATCTGAACCTTGCTGAGTCGCTTCAGCGTGTTCCAGGGGTGCAAATCGATCGTGACGGCGGGGAAGGCCGCTCCATCAATGTTCGAGGTCTTAGCTCCGATTTCGTCCGGGTCCAGTTGAACGGGATGGAGGCCCTTGCCACGACAGGGGGGCGCGACGGTCGGGCCAACCGCAACCGGCAGTTTGACTTCAACGTGTTTGCCTCTGAGCTTTTCAGCGGCATCACGGTGCGCAAGTCACAGTCGGCAATCGTAGACGAGGGTTCGCTGGGGGCGACGGTGTCACTGCGGACAGCGCAGCCCTTCGACTATGACGGCTTCACGGTGGCCTCAGGGTTTCAGTATTCCTACAACGACCTGTCAGAGGAATATGATCCGCGGCTAACAGCGCTTGTCTCAAATCGGTTCCTTGACAACCGACTTGGCGTTTTGTTTTCGCTGTCCTATTCAACGCGGACAACATTTGAGGAAGGTTCAAGCAGCGGACGCTTCCGGGTGCCCGCAGACGACGGCTGCGTCGGTCCAGCTTTTGTCAATCTGACCCGCTGCTACCAAACGGTCGGCTCGGTCGTGAACGCAAACGGAACGACGCTTACGGGCGCAGCGGCGGCGACGGCGGCGGCCAATGGGGCACATCCGCGAATTCCGCGGTATGGCCGGATCGGCTATGATCGGGAACGGCTGGGGCTAACCTCGTCAATCCAATTCGAGCCGTCGGACTCCACCCTGATCACGTATGACGGGTTGTTCGCACGGCTTAGCCAGGAGCGCACTGAAGAGTTCCTGGAAGCGATTAGCTTCGCGCGGGAAACCGCAACCACAGGTCTACGTGCCACGGACCTCGTGAGTGGGCGGTTGGACGGTAACCGGACTTTGGTAGCGGGTGTATTCAATGACGTCGACGTTCGTTCTGAACAGCGAATCGACGAGTTGGAGACTGACTTCACGCAGCATTCCTTGACGTTCGAGCACGACTTCACTGACGCCCTACGGGCTGAGTTGTTGATAGGGACGTCGCGGTCCTTAGGTCGAAATCCGCAGCAGACCACGATTTCGTTGGAGCGATATGAGGTCGATGGATATTCCTACGACTATTCTGATCCCAATCTGCCGGCGTTTAACTATGCCTTCGACGTCAACAACCCCGCTAATTGGGTGTTTTCGTCGTCCACAGCTTTGGGCGACGCCTCACTCGTCCGGATCCGACCGAACCGCACCCTCAATACCTATGACACCGCACGGCTGGCCTTCGCCTACGACATCAACCCCGCCTTCACCGTCCATGTCGGGGCGCAGTCGAGGGAGTTCGGCTTTGACGTTCGCGAATGGCGCCGTGCGAGCGAAGGGGTGCCGGCATCGGCTCTCACCGAGCTCGCAGCGCGGGGCATCCCAACGAGCGCTTACACCACGACAGTAACTGGGTTCGGTTCCGGGATGGACCTGCCGGCAGGGACTGCGACCAGCTGGATCGTGCCCGACCTCAATGCGCTCAAAGCGCTGATCGGCTTTGATTGCGACTGTGTAAACGCCTTCGGCGATTTCCGTTTGCGAGCGCAGGACGGGGAAACCCGCTCAGCAACGGAGACCTCAAACGGGGCTTTCGTGCAGCTGGATTGGGACCTTCAGATTGGGTCCTTGCCCTTCCGGGGAAATGTTGGGGTGCGGTATGTAGAGACTGAGCTTCAGGCGACCGGCATTCTAAGCGGGGCACCGCTGACAGTTACGCATTCCTATGAAGACACGCTTCCCTCGGTAAATCTGGTGTTTGAGCCGCGGGACAATCTGTTTGTGCGGTTCGCCGCAGCTCGCACGATGGCGCGTCCGTCGTTGAATGCGTTGACACCTGGGGGGTCGATTGACGCAAGCCCGCCGGGATTGTCGCTCAACTCGGGCAATCCGTTCCTGGATCCGATCCGGTCAGACAATCTCGATCTGAGCATAGAGTGGTATCCCTATGACGAGGCGCTGTTCTCGGTGGCGCTATTCAGCAAAAGCATCGACACCTTCGTGCAGCAGCTTCGCTCCACCGTACCTTATTCGGAGACCGGCTTTCCGACCTCGCTGTTAACCGC
>JBMOEW010000050.1:0-14973 GCA_049314555.1 Caulobacterales bacterium | reverse complement strand
TGGGTGTTCGTAACTGCCCTTGACGTAAACGTCAAGATCAGACGGCAAGCCTGCCTCAAGATTGCGTCAATTCCACGTGCACAGCGCGGCGCTTCAGGATAAACCCCAAGGATGACGTATGGTCGACCTTCCGTTGCGGCACTGTTGTGCCTGAGCCTGTTGTTCATGTTTGGCTGCAGCAAGACGCAGGACGATGGATCGCGTCTGGCAGCTACCCTGGGGTGCGCCCCGCTTTCAGGACTTGATGCGGTGCTGGATGCGCCGGCAGCTCAGGTGTTGCTGATCGGGGGGACGAGCGAGGCCGGGCTACCGGCGTTCGCGCAGGCGATCTGCTCGGCTGCTGCGCGCGGGGAAAGCGTGCAGGCCACCGTCGCTGCGGGGGCAGCGCCGCTGTGGCTGGTGACGCAGGTGGCGCAATGGTCGGCCAAGGGCGCGCAAATTGAGCTGACCGCGATCGCCGAGGCGTTGGACGAGGACCGGGAGACGAAACAGGCGGCTTTGGCGTCGCGCTTAATGGCGATGCGGTCGACCGGCGACCGGGTCATCGCATTGGTGGACGCCGAATCCGCGGCGCGCCAACCGTTGGGCCTGAGTGGCGAAACCTGGTCGCCGGCGGGTGCCCGCTTGCCGCGGGACGGGGCAGTGAGCCTTTTGGCCCTGGAGACCGGTACAGACCAGACGCGCGCCGCCCTTAGCCCGTTCGAAGACATTCCCGATCATGGCGCGGCGCGGGCCTATGACGGCATGATCGAAGTTGCTTCGTCACCAACGGGGACACCCGCGGCTGCGCCTACTGACGCTTTGCGCGGGCGATGAGGCTTGGCTGGCGCTGACTTATCCTCAGTCTTGGCGGCGGCCCGGTGAGCAACCGGTGGATAGGTCTTAACTCGCCATTAACACGCGCACCGTTTTCCTCGATCTTAGCTGTTCTCGCTTGATTCTTTGTGGGCGGGGCCAGACCACGGCGGGCGCTCGTGTTTGAGCGCTCGAACCAGATGGACGGTGAGGGCGATATGAACGGCGGCGCACACCCTTGGAGTGTCAAAGGGATTGATCCTCGAGCGCGGGAAGCAGCGCGCGAAGCTGCGCGCAAGCAGGGCATGACGCTCGGCGAGTGGCTGAATCAGGCCATCCTCGCGCAGGAGGGTCCGGGTGGTGGCGACATGTTTGCCCAGCCTGAGCCGGAGCCCCCTCCTGCCCCGCCGCGGCAAGGCTTTACCCCTCCGAGTGCGCCGGAATTGGTGCCCAGTGTTAGCATCACTGAAGAAGATGCCTGGATGCTGCGGCAGGCCAATCGGTCGGGCGATCCTGATGCGATCGAACGCCTTGCCAAGCGCCTAGAGGCTGCTGACCGTCGGCACCAGGTTGCCGTGACCGGCATCGACCGGTCGTTTGCCAACATTGATCGCACACTGCATGGCATCGCGACCCGGGTGGACGATGCACAGGTTGACGTGCGCCAGACCCGCGAAGACGTGACCGCCCTGCGCAACGCCGCCGATTCTCGGTTCACCGACCTTGAGACTTTGGCGCAAGGCTCTTTGCGCGAGGCCCAGTTGTCGAAGATGGAGGCCCAGGCCTCTGTTCGTGAATCGCAAATGCTGCGCGACACCATCGCCAGCCGGATTGAAGAGGCGGCAGCGCGGGCGCATGAGCAGGCGCTGCGGGCGGCGATCCCTGCCCTGAATGAGTTGAAGGCTGCGCAGGCGGAGTTGTTGCAGCGGGTGGCTGCTTCGGAAACCGGCGCGCGGGCGATGGCGAGCTCGTCGCTCAATGAAGTGCGTGCGCTGCAGGGGCAGCTCGCTGGGGCCATCGCGGACGCCGAAAAGACTGCGCGGCAACATGCCATCGACGCGACGATGGAGTTGCGCGGCGCGCTTGATGCAATCGGCCAGCGGATCGCGCTTAGCGAAGCCGGCACAAAGCAAGTGAGCGCTGACCAAGAAACCGAACTGCGCCGCCTGCAGGGCGAGTTGATTGTGCGCATTGAGCGCGCTGAAGCTGCAGCCAAGGCGCACACTGGCGAATTGCTTGAGGCGATGCGGGCTGACCAGGCCTCGCTGACCCAACGTTTGGACGCGGCAGAGGTTGCGGCACAGGAGTCTGCTGCGCAGCTGCGGCAAGCCGCTGGGGCAGCGATCGCGGATCTGCGCAATTCCCAGTTGGGATTGCAGGCGCGTGTGAAGATGGTGGAGGACGTCGCACAGCAAGCGGCGGGTTCCGTTGAAGGCTTTTCGGATCTGAAGACCGGGCAAGACCAGCTCTCGGCGCAGGTGGCGACGGTTGAACAGCGGTTGGGGGTGGTTGAGCCGCTTGCTGCGAAGACGCAAATGCTTGATGCGGTTGCCGCAAAGCTGCAGCAGGTCGATGCCACCATCAACACTTTGCGAACCGAGACGACATCTTACGCCCGCGCCGAGGGCGATGCATTTCGGTCGCACGTGAGCCAATTGCAGAACCAAGTGCAGCGGCTGGACGAGTCTGTGGCATCTGCGAAAGCCGAGACCGTGGATACGGTTCGGGCCTTGAAGGGCCAGGTCGAGCAGATCGATCAGACCCTCGCTGGCACGAAATCAGAAAACGCCAGAGCGGTGCGAGCGCTGCAGGGGCATGTCCTGAAGCTCGATGAGGTGCTGGCGGCGGCGAAGGCGGAAAGCGGCGGTGCCGTCCGCGCGCTGGATGAGAGCCTGAAGCGGATGGCGGAGCGCATGGCGCAGGCCGAGTCCACGGCCAACAGTGCGATGCGCTCCATTGAGCAAAGCGTTGCCGCGATCGACAGCAAGGCTGAATCTGGCGTTGAAGCACGCCAGGAAACCGAGGCCTTGCGGGCGCTGGTGGAGAACCGCTTGGATGGGATGGCCCGGCAGGTGGTGGATATGGTGGGGGAAGCCCGCCAAGACCTGACCAGCCAGCTGCAGGCCGCCACCGACGGTATGAATTTGAACGCCGTGGAAGCAGCGCTGGCAGATGTGAACCGGCGCTTGGCAAACGCGGAGCGGCGTCAGGCCCAAACCATCGAAGCCGTCTCCAACGAAATTCGGCGCATGGCCGAGGTTATGGAGAAGCGGCTGCGCGGCGTTGAAGAGCGCAACGATGATGCTGTCAGTGCGGCCCTGCGAGACGAGATCAGCAAGCTGTCGCAATCGATCGAAGCTCGGTTTGTGGAAATCGACGCCCGCGAAGGCGCGGCATTCGATCGGATGGGAAGCGAGATCGGCCGCGTTTCTGAGCGCTTGGAAGATCGTTTTGCCGTCATTGAAACACGCAGCGCTCAGGCCATTGAGCAGGTCGGCGAGCAAGTCGCGCGGATGGCGGAACGCTTCAACGTGCGCCAGGACCAAGTCGCGCGGGAACTGAGCGAGCGTCTGGTGGAGAGCGAAGAGCGCAGTGCCAATCGCTTGAACGACGCGATGAGCGGTCTGGCGCAGCGCCTGTCTGATGCCGAGCAGCGGACCACTGAAAGCGTGACGCCGGTGCAGAAGGCGATGGCTGGCTTTGCGGCCCGCCTGCATGCGCTGGAGGAGGCCGGCGGCCCCGTGCCGTCAGTTGGGCCGTTTACAGCGATGCCTTCCCCGTCGTTTGCCCAGGAGCCGGTGCGCGCGGGGCCCGTTCCTGCGCCAGCGCGTCCAGCACCGGAAGCTGGATTGCCCCCGATCGAGCCGCTCCCCAGTTTCCTTGCTTCAGAGCACCCCCCGCCCTTCGAAGTGGACCCCTTCGCTGATGACCTGCCGGCAGAGAGGGCGCGGGATTCAAGCGGCATGTTTGACGACGAGCCGTTTGGTTTGTCGCAGCCCGCGGCGAGGTTGCCACGGATGTCACCGGAAATTCGCGACGACTATCTGCAGGCCGCGCGTCGGGCAGCTAGTGCTGCCTCGGGCAAGGGAAAGCCCGCTTCCAAGGACAAGCCGAAGTCTAAGCCCGCGAACGCCGGCAAAGATTTGCGCGGCGGCAACCGGGTTGTGTTTTGGGGCGCAGCAAGCGCGGTCGCGGTCGCGCTGGCTGGGGCTGCCTATTATGTGAACCAAGGCAGCGCGGCGACATCTGCGCCGAGCGTTGGGCCTGAATCCGATCCAGCAACGCCGACCGGCGCGGTTCCTGAGGCTCCTCAAGAAGCGTTACCTGTTGGTCCGGTCGAGGCAAGCGTGCTCGGTCCAGACGGTTTGCCGCTGTCTGAGGTGGCGGGGGCGCTGGTCGGACCGGCGTCGGCAGCGGCTGCGCCCGCTCCCCTCGCTCCTGCGACAGGTACACCTCCTGCAGGCGCACCGGCAGTCCGTCCGACGACTGGTGCGGCTGCGCCTGCGTCCGCGACGCCGATCCAACCGATTGCTGCCCAGCAGCCAGCACGCGCGCAACCCGCGCCTGTACAACGGGTGACGCTGGAACAGGCTGCGGCCCGCGGTGAAGCGGTAGCCCAATATGAGCTTGCCTTGCAGCTGATTTCAGGTGGCGATTTCCAGCGCGCTTTGCCGTTGCTGCGGGCATCGGCCAACCAGGGCTTGGCGATGTCGCAGTATCGGATCGCTAAGATCTATGAGAGCGGTGAAGGGGTGCCTGCCGATCTCGCGCAGGCGCGCCAATGGACCGAGCGGGCGGCGGCGTCTGGCAATAGCCGCGCCATGCATGACCTTGGCGTGTTCTTTGCGCGGGGTGAAGGCGCACCGTTTGATGAAGCGGCGGCGTTCCGTTGGTTCCGGCAGGCTGCGGAGTTGGGCGTCGAGGACAGCCAGTTCAATTTGGGTGTGCTGTACCAGCAGGGTCGCGGTGTGACCGCCAATCCCACCGAGGCGCTGTTTTGGTTCCTGGTGGCGGGGGCCGCTGGGGACCCGGATGCGCGCGCCCGTACCGTCACGCTGGAACAGCAGCTGAACAGTGCTCAAGTGCAACAAGCGCGGGCTCGGGCGCAGGCGTTCCGTCCGCGGGCAGCCAGCGCACGCGCGAATGGTGATTTTGGACCGCGGCCCTGGGTCGCGGCTGAATCGGCGAACTAATCTCCTGTTTTATATGAACGGGATTGCGCGCCATCGCGCAGCTTGAAATAACACGTGCGCGCAATGGTCTGCGCGCCGTTCGGGTTCCATGACAGTTTACCTACCGATCGCCGAAATGCCGGTGAACTGGTTGCTCATCGTGATGACGAGCGGCGTGGTCGGATTTTTGTCTGGGATGGTGGGCGTCGGAGGTGGGTTCGTGCTGACCCCCATCCTCATCTTTTTGGGGATTCCGCCGCCGGTGGCAGTGGCGACGCAGGCAAGCCAGATCTGTGCCTCTTCCGTGAGCGGGTTGCTTGCGCATGCGCGACGCAACGGCGTCGATTGGCGCCTCGGCCTGGTGCTGGCAATCGGCGGGGTGCTTGGGGGCTGGATCGGGGTCAATCTTTTTGAGAAGGCTTTGGAGGGCGGCCAGATCGATCTGTTGATCGCGCTCTTTTATATTGTCTTTTGCAGCCTGATTGGTGGGCTCACGCTTTGGGAGAGTTTGCGGGCGCTGACCCGCGGTGCCCAGCCTTCGTTAAGGCCGCGGGAGCGGACTTGGCTGCATCGGCTGCCCTTCCCCATGAAGTTCGAAACATCTGGGTTGGAAATCAGTATCATCCCGCCTCTTGTGATTGGGATGGTGGTGGGCATTTTGGCGGCGATCATGGGGATTGGCGGGGCGTTCATTTTGACACCCGCCTTGATCTATCTGCTGCGCGCGCCCACCAAAGTTGTGATCGGCACCTCTTTGTTTCAGGTCGTGATCGTGACTGCGCTGGTGACACTGTTGCAAGCGGTCGATACGCAAACCGTCGACTTGGTTTTGGCGGGGCTTTTGATCGCTGGCGGTGTCGTGGGGGCGCAGTTCGGGGCGCGAGTCGGTGCGGGGATGCGCGCTGAGGAGCTGCGGGCCGTGCTTGGGATCGTTGTTCTGGCCACTGGCATCAAGTTGTTCTTCGATTTGATTGTGGCCCCCACCGAGGTTTTCACGCTTCGGGTGATGCCTTGAGACTGCCCGCGCTGGTTCTGGTTGCGCTGTTGTGCCTGTGCGGTGCGGCACTGGCCCAACGCTCGCCGCCGGAACCCACGCCGTTGCCGGTTGGCGTGACCAACCGCGATGTGGCGGTGACGTCTGATTATCGGGGGGCGAGCGTCACTGTGTATGGCGTCAACCCGGCGGCCAACCGCGGCGGTGACGTGGTGATTGTGTTGCGCGGTCCGGATCGGCCGCAACGGGTGATGCGAAAGCGGCGCATTCTTGGCCTGTGGATCAACAGCGATCCTGTTACGTTTACAGCCGCGCCGAGCTATTTTGCGGTCTATTCCACGCGCCCGGTGACCCAGATTCTCGATGCACAACAATTGTGGCGGTATCGGCTCAATGTGGCGGCGCTGGCGGAGCTAGGCGGCGAGGTGCCGGGGGATGCTGATCCTGCCGATTACCGACGGGCGCTGGTGCGGCTTAAGGGGCGGGAGGGTTTGTACCGGACCAATTCGAGCGGGGTTCGGGTGGAGGAATCGGTGCTGTTCCAGGCCGACTTTGCTCTGCCCGCCAATGCGCCATTGGGCTCCTACACGATCCAAACCTTCGTGTTCCGCAATGGGGTTTTGCTGTCGCAGAAGGACGATCAAGTGGTGGTGGATCGCCGCGGGGTGGAACGCACTGTCTATGATCTTGCGACGCACTATTCGTTTTTCTATGGGCTGTTGACAGTCGGGTTGGCGCTGTTGTCGGGATGGGTGGCAGCGATGGTCTTCAGGCGGAGTTGATCATGCAGGGTAACCCTATTCCGCGGCCTGTCCTTTGGCTGGGCCTTTTGGGGCTTTTGCCGTTCTTCGGGTCGGCCGCCTTGATTGGGGCAGGCAGCCCGTGGATTGCCCAAATCGGGGCAGCCAGCTTTGCGATTTATGGCGCGGTGATCCTGTCGTTTCTTGGCGGCGTGCGGTGGGGACTAGAGATCGCGCGGGAGCCGAGCGCTCCGGTGGCGGCGCGGTTGGTGTTTTCTGTGCTGGCGTCGCTTGTGGGCTGGGCGTTGGCGCTGTGGATCGTTTTGGGCGGGGGCGCGTTGATCGCGACGGGCACGGCAGCTGCCTTTGCGGCGCAGTTTATCTGGGACCGGGCGGCCGGGGCTGAAGGTCTTGCGCCGCGGTGGTATCCGCGGTTGCGCTTGATTTTGACAAGCGGTGTGCTGGCGGCCTGCTTGGCGATCCCGATCCTGAGCCTTTTGGACGTGCGCTAGCAGCGCCTACGCGTCCGGCAAAAGGCGCGGCCCAGGCGCTGGATAGACACGTCCACGCGCCAACAGCAGCGCTGAACACCCCTTCGGGAAAATCGGCGCGAAGGCTTCGTCGCATACGTTGAGGCCGCCGGCAAACGCGCCAAACGCTGGCATCACCAGGCGCGTGCCGCAGGTGGCGAAGCAGCGGGCGCGCAGGCGTCTGCCGCGGGCCGAAACTGCGGCGCAGGGGTGGAGGTGGCCCGCGACTTCGCCGGTTGCCACGTCGCCAGTGGGCTCATGGCGCAGGGTTAGCGGGCCAAGCTTGAGTTCGGCCGCGGTGCGCCCGCCCAGGCCTTTTGGGGGAAGCGGATCGTGATTGCCTTCAATCCAGATCCAATCATGCGCAGCGGTGAGGCTTTGGATGGTTTGCGCGTCTTGATGGTCCAAGCGCTCGGGGGCCTGCTTGTCGTGAAAACTGTCGCCCAACGACACGATCATGTGCGGCTTTACCCTGGCAATCGCGCTGTGAAGGCGGTCCAAGGTGGCGCGGGTGTCATAGGGCGGCAGCATCTGGCCGCGGCGGGCAAAGGACGACGCCTTTTCCAAATGCAAATCCGAGACGATCAGCGCGTTCTGGTGCTTCGCCCAAAGTGCTCCTTCAGGAAGGGCCTCGACGACTTCACCAGCCATCTCAAATTGGATGCCGTGATCGCCCTGCTCCATCGCAAAGTGAGATCGGGGCACGCGGGGCGGGCGCGGCGCTTTTCGCTGGATGCCGGAGAGCATTGTCATGGGACGACTCTAGTGTGGGGGGGACGAGTTGGACAGCTGGCAGTTCACCCGCATCGAGCCACCCGTTATGCTAGGCAGCACTATTCCTGGGAGGGCCACACATGAGCACGTCGAACGCCAAACCAAAGCGCCCCGCGCGCAAGCTGGGGATCGTGGCGTGGGTGTCGTCGCGGTTTGCGGCGGGCCTTGCGATTGCGCTGCCGTTCATTGTGACCATCGCGATTATCTGGTGGGTGGTTGGGTTTATTGACGGCACCGTGGTGCCCTTCGTGAAGCC
Organism: Caulobacterales bacterium; assembly: GCA_049314555.1. Lineage (GTDB taxonomy): Bacteria > Pseudomonadota > Alphaproteobacteria > Caulobacterales > Aquidulcibacteraceae > REEB509. Next base: position 6,712 of record JBMOEW010000050.1, on the reverse strand, counting down.
AGCGCTTGGCCCGAAGTGGGGCGCAGTGGCGGAGAGTTTGCCTGGGGCTGGCGCCTTGATCGCGGTGGTGATCCTTACTGGGTTTGGTGCTTTTGCGGCGAACTTCATCGGCCGCTTCGTGGTGAAACAAACGGAGCGCGCTTTCAACACGCTACCGTTAGTGAAGGGCGTTTACAGCTCCGCCAAGCAAATTGTCGACACCATGAGGAATCCTGGTGGGCAGAGCTTCAAAGAGGCCGTGTTGCTGGAATTCCCGACGCCTGGCCAATGGAGCATCGCGTTTGTGACCAACGAGCAGCCAACGCAGCTCGGGCGGGCGATCGGGCAAGAAGCGCTTGTTGCGGTGTATGTGCCGTCCTGTCCGATCCCAACCAGTGGGTTTTTGATCTATGCGCCGCGATCGTCGCTCAAGCCGCTTGGGCAAGGCCCCGAAGAGGCACTGAAGCTGGTGATGAGCGCGGGCATCGTGAAAGAACTGCCCGCGCCACCGACCGCGGCGACCAAGGGGTGAGCCTCGGCCCGTCGCGCTAGCCGGGCACAGGTGGGCCTGTGGCGAAACTCTCTACAAGACTGCCCGCAACGAGGCGCCAGCCGTCTACCAGAACAAAGAAGATCAGCTTGAACGGCAGACTGATGATCACTGGCGGCAGCATCATCATGCCCATGCTCATCAGCAGGGACGACACCACGAGGTCGATAATCAGGAAGGGAATAAACAGCATAAAGCCAATTTCAAAGGCGCGCCGCAGTTCGGAGATCATGAAGGCCGGCATAACGATCCGCAGCGGGGTATCCTCTGGCGCTGCGATGGGCTCGTCGAGGTTGGCGAGTTCGATAAACAGCGCCAAGTCCGCTTCGCGCGTGTGAGTGAGCATGAAGTCTTTGATCGGGGCTGCGATGCGCGGAAATGCTTCCTGCAGCGTGAGCTCTTCGCGCATGACGGGGCCGATCCCGTCTTCGTAGGCCCGTTCCCAGGTGGGTTGCATGATGAATGCGGACAAAAACAGGGCGAGCGAGACCAGCACGACGTTTGGCGGTGCCTGTTGCAGGCCAATGGCGGTGCGCAGAAGGCTCAACACCACCACAATGCGCACAAAGCACGTGGTCATGATCAAGATCGATGGGGCCAGCGACAGAACCGTGATCAACGCCGCCATTTGCAGCACGCGCGCGGTTAGCCCCTCGCCGGAGCCAAGGTCGATATTGATCGCCGGTTGCACCGCTTGGGCTGCAGCTATGCCCGTGAAAATCGCCAGCCAAAACAGCGGGACCGACAGTGAAAGCAGCAAGAGCCGACGATAGGGCTTGGGGAGAATTTCGTTCCACGTCACGGCGCGGACTCCTCACTGGGGGCTGGCGGTGGTGGTGCCTTCATGGGTTGGCTGGTGATGGCACGGTCGCCGGCCGGGCTCAGCAGAATCAGGTGCTCTCGGTCGTCCAGGCGAACAAGCACTAAGCGTCGGCGCGGGTCCAGCATCAGGCTTTCGGTCATGGCCAAACGCCGATCCACACCTCCAGCGCGGGGCTGCAGCATGCCCAATCGTCGGGCCACCAAGGCCGCTCCTACGATCAATCCCAAGGTCGCAATCAGCGCAAACAGCGCGCGCGCCCAATCCAGCCAGTCCACCATGGAGTCTCCATTCTAGAGCCTTGGGACGTGCTTTGGCTGCGTTGGTAAACGAGAGGTTAATTTCTCTTTGGGGCTTTAAGACAAGCTTAACCGAAGCTCGGCAGGAATTGCCGGGATAGGACCGTTTATGAACCTGCTCGATTCTCCTTATTTTGGGCTTTTGCGGGAGCGGCTTGACCTTTTGGGTCAGCGCCAACGCATGATTGCCGAGAACATTGCTAACGCCTCTACGCCTGGTTATGTGCCGCGGGATGTGGATATGGGCGCCTTTGAGCGGATGGTGAGTTCGCAGGCGGGTCGTGTGGCCGGTGGCGGGCAAAGTGTTCGCCTCGCTGCCACCCATGCCGGCCACATGGTGCCTGGCGGGGCCGGCGGACAGCAGACCTCTCGCGTGAGCGTTGTCAGCCGAGCCGACAGTGAGACGACCATGGATGGCAACGCCGTTGTGTTGGAAGAACAAACGATGCGCGCGGCCCAAAACCGGATGGACTACGAAGCGAGCCTCGCTTTGTACCAAAAGGGTTTGCAATTGATGCGGATGGCCGCGCGGGCGCCGGGCCGCTAACCCCTGTTAGGAGACGTGAGCCATGAGCGATCTGGACGCCACCCTCGCCGCCGCCGCCTCTGGCATGCGCGCGCAATCCACGCGCATGCGGATTGCAGCCGAGAATGTGGCGAACGCGAATTCCACTGGCGCCGATCCGAATTCGGATCCATTTCGGCGTCGTATACCGGTGATTGAAGCTACCCAATTGCCAGACGGGGCGCGCGGGGCGTCAGTCGTGGGCGCGCGGGTAGACATGAGTGCGTTTCGCTCTGAGTATCGGCCAGGCCATCCAGCGGCTGACGCCCAGGGGTACGTGCGCTTACCAAACGTCGACACGCTGGTGGAGATGATGGACCTGCGCGATGCGACGCGGGCCTATGAGGCCAACCTCAACATGATTGAGGCCGCACGCAGCTTGACGAGCCGGACGCTCGATCTGTTGCGGCGATAAACATCTGCGTTTGAGTGGGGCCAGAATGGCCGCGCTTGTGAATGAGCCGAAGGCTGCCACCAATCCTTATCAAGGAGAGGCCCGATGGCCATTGATCCGCTTTCAGCCGCCAAAGCATATACTCAGGCCGCCGCGGCGGCGAGCCGCGCTGCCGGGGGCATGGGTGGCGACGACATGATCGACTTTGGCGCGTTGGTGCAAAGCGCCATCGGGCAAGCCGGCGCGGCCGCGCAAACCGCAGAAACACAAGCGATGCAGGTTGCTTCGGGCCGCGGCGATATCGTCAATGTGGTCACCGCCATCGCCGCGGCCGAGACGCAGTTGGAAACCGTGATCGCCGTGCGCGATCAAGTAATCCAGGCCTATCAGGAAATTCTACGGATGCCGATCTGAGCGGTGTTGCGCGCGATTGGTTTGGTGTGACCGGGTAGGAAAAAGCGACGGGTTAGGCCCGCCCTTCTTTTTCTTTGGCTTCCGTGCTTTTCACGCCCAGCAGCATCAAGACGGACGCCATGATTGCATCGGCATCGAGGCCCGCTTCTTTGAGCATGTTGGACGGGCTGTCCTGGTCTTGAAACACATCCGGCAGGGTTAGGGTGCGGATCTTCACGCCGCGGTCCAGCACCCCATCGCGGGCCAAGAAGTGCAAAACGAAGGCCGCAAAGCCGCCGTCGGCTCCCTCTTCCACCGTCACAATCGCTTCGTGGTGGGCGACAAGTTGGCGGATGAGGTCTTGATCCAGGGGTTTGGCGAATCGGGCATCGGCCACGGTTGTGGGCAATCCCATCGCGGCAAGCCGGTCTGCGGCGAGGAGGGCATCGCCCAGACGCGCGCCGAACGACAGGATCGCGGCTTTCGAGCCTTGGCGCAGGATGCGGCCTTTGCCGATCTCTAGCGGGATCAGCGCGTCTGGAATGTCTATGCCCAAACCTTCACCGCGGGGATAGCGGAAGGCCGAGGGGCGGTCGTCGATTGCTGCCGCCGTGGCAACCATTCGTGCCAATTCTGCTTCGTCGCCGGCGCCCATCAGGACCATGCCTGGCAACTGGCCAAGGAAGCCGATGTCGAATGTGCCGGCATGGGTTTGGCCGTCTGCGCCCACGAGGCCGGCGCGGTCGATGGCAAAGCGCACCGGCAGGCCTTGGATGGCCACATCGTGGACGACCTGGTCATAGCCGCGCTGCAGAAACGTGGAATAGATAGCGGCAAACGGCTTCAGACCATCGGCCGCCAAGCCAGCGGCAAATGTGACGGCGTGCTGCTCGGCGATGCCCACGTCAAACGTGCGCGTGGGAAACACCTTCGCGAAGACATCGAGGCCCGTGCCGGAGGGCATCGCTGCGGTGATGGCGACCACTTTGGAGTCTACCTGCGCGACCTTCACCAGCGCATCGGCAAACACCCGCGTGTAGCTTGGGGCATTGGCTTTTGCCCGCACCTGCTCGCCCGTCACGACATTGAATTTTGCCACGCCGTGGTATTTGTCTGGGGCGGCCTCTGCGGGGGGGTAGCCTTTGCCCTTCTGCGTGACGACATGGACCAGGACGGGCCGATCGTCAAAGTTCTTGGCGTTGCGCAAGATCAGGCACAGATTTGCAATGTCATGGCCGTCGAACGGGCCCAAATAGTGGAAGCCCAGCTCTTCAAAAAAGGTGCCGCCGGTGACAAGGGTTCGGCCGTATCCTTCTGCCTTGCGGGCGACGTCTGCGACGGGGGCGGGAAAGGCCTCTGCTACGCGCTTGGCAGCCTTCCGGATCCTGCGATAGGTCTTTGAGGAGGCCAGCCGCGACAGATAGCTGGACATGCCGCCCACTGGCGGGGCGATCGACATGTCATTGTCGTTGAGCACCACAATCAGGCGTTTGGTGGTGTGGGAGGCGTTGTTCAGCGCCTCATAGGCCATGCCGGCAGACATCGACCCGTCGCCAATAACGGCCACCACGTGATTGTCGCGGCCTTCAGTGTCGCGGGCTGCGCAAAACCCCAAGGCGGCGCTGATCGAGGTGGCGGCGTGGGCTGCGCCAAACGGGTCGTATTCGCTTTCTGCGCGCTTGGTGAAGCCGGATAGGCCGCCGCCTTGACGCAAGGTTTTGATGCGCTCGCGCCGCCCGGTCAGGATTTTGTGGGGGTAGGCCTGGTGACCGACATCCCAAATCAAAATGTCCTTTGGGGTTTCAAAGACATAGTGCAGCGCCACGGTAAGCTCGACCACGCCGAGGCCGGCGCCAAGATGGCCGCCGGTCTGGCTGACGGCTTCGATCGTCTCAGCGCGCAGTTCGGCCGCCAACGGGGCCAAATCTATTTCGGGCATGGTCCGCAAGGCATGCGGCGTGGGCGCACGGTCCAAATAGGGTCTGTGTTGCGGCATGCGTGTTCCTGAGTTCCCAGGCGCGCCGCCTTGTTTTTGGGGGCACGTCGTTCTGACCAAACATCGGTAGCCGATTTAGCGACGGCGATCCAAGATGTAATCCACTACCTCGCACAGGATATTGGCGCGCGGACCGAAGTTGGCGAGGTGGCTTTTGGCTTGCGCGGCGAGAAGGCGCACCCGGGCCTGTGCGCCCTCCTCTCCCAGAAGGGTGACGTAGTTCACTTTACCGGCTTCGGCGTCCTTGCCAGTGGCTTTTCCGGTTTCTGAGGGATCGGCAATCACATCCAAAAGGTCGTCAACCATCTGGAAGGCGATCCCGATGTCGTGGGCGTAGCGGGCCAAGGCCTGCCGTTGGTCCTCTGGCGCGCCGCCCACAAGGGCACCCGCATCGACAGAAAAGCTGATCAGCGCGCCTGTTTTCAGGCGATTCATGCGCGTGATGGCGGCAAGATCCTCGCCAAATTCACCGCTGCGCATATCGATCATTTGGCCCGCGACCATGCCGTTTGCGCCGGACGCTTTGGCAAGGCCGGTGATCAACAGGCACCGCATTTGGGGATCTGGGTGGGTGCGGCTGTCGGCGAGCAGTTCAAACGCGAACGTGAGCAAGGCGTCGCCGGCCAGGACCGCCGTTGCTTCATCATACTGCTTGTGAACCGTGGGTTGGCCGCGACGCAGATCGTCGTCGTCCATGCAGGGCAGATCGTCGTGGATCAGGGAATAAGTGTGGACGCATTCGATGGCGGCGGCCGTGCGCAGCAGCGTGGTTTCATCCGCTTCAAAAAGGCGCCCGACCTGGAGCGCCAGAAATGGTCGCAGGCGTTTGCCGGGTGCCAACGCGGCATAGCGCATTGCGGAAAACAACTCCTGTTCTGGCCCTTGCGCCCGGGGCAACAGGGCATCAAGCGCGACGGTCATGCGGTCGGCGGCTTCAGTCAGGAGTTGAGGGAGATTATTCATAGCGTTCGCGTAGCAAACCCACGCGCCGGTGCAAAACGCTTTTCGGGGGAAACGGCACTGTGTTTGCGGTGGCATTTGCTGCGAGCGCGGCTTGCCAGCGGGGCGTGCGTCTCTGATATATCCTGCTCGGCGAAGAGTGTTGCGTGGTTGTAATCTGCCGTGCTCGTTGCAAGATGATATGATCGGCGGCAGTCCGCCGAAGGGACACACAGCTTTAGGTCAGGGGCATGGTAATGGCCAACATCTGTATCCTGTTCGCTGAAGCGGACGCTGGACCGGCCAACTTTCTCGGTCAGAAATTTGGAGAGTCCGGGCTTTCTGTGGAGGTCGGGCGCGTCAACGGTGCGTCGGTGGAGGAAATCTCCCGCCGGGTGAAGGTGATCGTTGCGCTGTGGTCGCCCAATTCGATCCAGGATGAGGGCCTTTTGGCCAGCGCTGCCGCTGCCCGGGCGAGCGGGGCCGTAATCCACGCGCGGATGCTGGGCGCGGATTTGCCGGCCGCTTTTGCCGGGGACGCGTCGGTTGATCTTTCTGGGTGGAAGGGCGAAGGCGATTTTGCGCCTTGGTTGGCCTTGGCCCAAGCTGTACTTGCCCGCGTGAACGCACCGGAAGCGCCGGAAGCGCCGCCTGCACCTGTGGCTGCTGCGGCTCCACCGCCGCCACCCCCGCCGGAGCCTGCGCCAGCGCCGCCACCACCTCCGCCTCCACCAGAGCCGGCCCCTGCGCCGCCGCCACCACCAGAGCCGGCCCCTG
>JBMOEW010000049.1:0-15285 GCA_049314555.1 Caulobacterales bacterium | reverse complement strand
CCGCCGCGGCCGCCGGCGCGGCCTCCTCGGTTGGTATGTCCTGCGCAAACGCCACCATCGGCACCAGCGCCAGCGCGCAGACGAAAACAAAGCTTTTCAAAGCCCTCTCCCAGTCTCTTCCACGCTCGCGCAGCGAGCGCGGCATGATCCCAGGGCGGATGCCAAGCGGAAATCGTAGGCGTTTCAGAGGTGGCTATTGCCGCCTTCAACCGCGAGCCCACAGCGAACAGCCACGCCGGCACACCGGACGATCAGGTGATCATGATCGCGATTGCGATTGGCTGGCCGGATGAAAACTTCCCCGCCAACGCCTTGGTGTCGAAGCGCAAAGGCGTGGACGAAGCGGCGGTGTTTGTTGGGTTTTGAGTGGCGACCAATTGATCTCATCAATACCGCAAAATCAACTCTGCGGAATCTTTACGAGGCGGCAAAGTTTCACGAAAGCGACTGCTTGTTTTTTGTCGGGCGGTTGCCGCGTGAACTGTTCAAATTTGACGTGTAATTTTTTTATCCTTGCCATGGTCTCATTTGAAAACCAAGCAAGCTTCGCTATCTCGTCCAAAAATTGGCCATAATCCGTTGAATCCAAGTAGCGGATAGCAGTTTGGTCAATTGCGACGCCTCGTTTTTGACTGCCAGCAACACGAGCCCTTAAATCCGCCCAAGCAACAAAAATCTTTTGCTGATACTCATTGGCCGGATTTGTATCCGGATTTGTATCTAGAGCGTCTAGCTCACGATCCAATTTGATCTCATCATCGGAAGTCGACCCTTCAGAGGGGCCGCTAACACTCTCTAGCTCCTTATCGATTTCTTCAATTACGTCTGCTGCTTGTGTGGCATCTAGACCAACAGCCTTAACTCTTGAACTAAATTCATTGAGCTTGTCTGCCGGAAGTGCACTTAAGCCCACCGCAAGTGCAGCTAACACTTCTTCGGAGCCCGAATCTTTTTTGGGGCCCGTGAGGACGTTAATAGTCAAGTTGAGGGCTTGGTTTTTCGGTTTCGGCTGAGGTTTGACTGCCTGTATTAGGCTTGCTAGCGCCGTCACCAATGCAGCCACCTCGATCATTGCTATACTCCAGATCAGATTGGAAAATGGTCTATTGTAGAGCCCGCGCGGCAGACTTTTTGCCTGATTGGTAGAGAACCCGCCTGAATTGGAAACTGGACGCAGACCCGATTCTCACCCCTCAGCCCTGGCAACAGTTAAGAACATGAAAGCCAAACATCAGCTTTGCGCCAACTCTAGGTATTGTCGCAACAGTTGGTTCGCCAGCACATCGAGTGATACGCCCTCCTTCGCCGCACGCGCCTGCAGCGCATGTATCACATCGAGTTCCAGATAAACCGGCGGCACAATCACGCCATCGGCGCGGAAAAACCGACCGCGCTTTCCGCCACTGAAATCGACCTCCGCAGGGTCGTCGAACTTATCCTGGCTCATTCTCGTACTGGCGCTTTTCGTTTCGAGTCGCTTTGCGGGCGGAGATAATCCGGACTAGCGCCGTATCTCCATCCAACTCCACATGCGTATGCACTACCACAAGCAGCGCCTGCGGCGAAGCCTGCCCGATCGTGATCCATCTTTCTTCGGTGACTGGTGCCAATTTGTCGGGCACTGATAATGCCAACGGATCGCTAAAAACCGCCATGGCTTGCTCGAAGCTGACGCCATGTTTGGCGAGGTTGGCGCGGGCTTTGTTGGGATCCCAATCAAAGTGAACGCGCAGACTCATTATTCACCCCACGCCCGCCGCCAACCCCGGCAGCAAGAACGGGCTGAACCCGTAATGCTTCAGCCAGCGCGTATCGCTGGCGAACATGTCCCGCAGGTCAGGGATCCCGTACTTCAGCATCGCCAGCCGATCCACGCCCATGCCAAACGCATAGCCCTGATGTGTCTCAGGATCGAGGCCACAGGCCTTGATCACGTTCGGGTGCACCATGCCGCAGCCCAAAATCTCCAGCCAGTCGTTGCCGGTGCCAATCTTCAACTGTCCGGGCACGGACCGATCACACCGCACGTCCATTTCTGCAGATGGCTCAGTGAACGGGAAGTGGTGTGGCCGGAACCGCACCGCCACGTCGTCCACCTCGAAATAGGCCCGAATGAACGCCATCAGCACGCCCTTGAGATCAGCCATCGTGGTCGTCTGGTCGATCACCAGCCCCTCGATCTGGTGGAACATCGGCGTATGGGTGGCATCGGAGTCGCAGCGATACGTGCGCCCCATACAGATCATTCGGATCGGCGGTTTCTGCCGCAGCATCGTGCGCACCTGCACCGGCGAGGTGTGCGTGCGCAACACTTTGCGCGCGCCCTCACCATCCGGATGGAAGAAGAACGTGTCGTGCATGTCCCGCGCGGGGTGCTCCGGCGGGAAATTCAGCGCCGTAAAGTTGTGAAAGTCCGTCTCGATGTCCGGTCCCTCTTCCAGCGCAAACCCCATCTGGCCAAAGATTGCCGCCAGCTCTTCCATGACCATGCTGATCGGATGGATAGAACCCAAGCGATAGGCCGGTGGCGGCAAGCTCACATCTACGGTTTCCGCCAGCAACCGTGCCTCCAGGGCGGCCTCCGCCAGCTCCACCTTCCGGCGCACAAGAGCCTCCCCGATCCGGTCCTTCAGGCCATTCAGCTGCGGCCCCATGGTCTGGCGCTGCTCCGGGCTCATCGACCCGAGCGACTTCATCAGCCCGGAAATAGCCCCAGCCTTGCCCAGCGCCTCCACGCGCAGCGCCTCAACGCCGGCTTCGTCTGCGGCGGCCGAGATCCGCGCACTGAGGTCTGCTTCCAGGGCGGTCAAGTCTGTTGAGTGGACGTCCATGAGCCTGTCTTTTGGCAAAGTGAGGCTGGCCTTCTACGCGATGCCGGCCAAAAAGCAAAAGTCACCCAAAAAGCAAAAGCCGGCCTAGGCATCCGCCCAGACCGGCCATTTGCGTTCATCAGCACAAAGCCGGTTAGGCCAGCGCGGCTTTCGCCTGCGCCACCACGCCCTTGAAGGCATCCGGCTGGTTCATCGCCAAATCGGCAAGCGCGCGCCGATCCAGTTCGATCCCTGCCTTCACGAGGCCGTCGATAAACCGGGAATAGACGAGGCCCTCTTCCCGCACGGCCGCGTTGATCCGTTGGATCCAAAGCGCGCGGAAATTGCGCTTTTTCTGCTTGCGCCCGACGTAGGCATACACCCCGGCCTTTTCGACCGCCGCGTTTGCCGTACGGAAGGTGTTCTTGCGCCGACCGCGGTATCCCGCAGCAGCTTTGATAACTTTACGGTGCCGGGCATGTTTAGCCGGGCCGCCTTTTACGCGTGCCATAGTTCAGCCTCCAGCTTTCTCAATCCAGACCATAGGGGATCCACAGCTTAACGCGATCGCCATCGGCTTTCGCGAGCACGCTGGTGCCCCGGTTTTGGCGGATATACTTGCCGTTATGGCTGATCAGACGGTGGCGTTTGCCAGCGGGACCGGCCTTTACTTTGCCAGTCGCCGTGAGCTTGAAGCGTTTTTTGACGCCGCTCTTGGTTTTCAGTTTCGGCATTTCATCTCCTTTTGCCGCACCCGAAAGCGCAGACATGGTTAGCGGGCCGCCACGGCATGCCGTTTCGCCGGGCCACCCATTTGTGAAGCCGCGGCAGGTAGCATACTCCCCCTTCGCGCTCAAGCCGCATGCGTCTAAATCTCCCTCATGTCTGCAGATAAGCCAATGATTCCCGACCTAGACGCCCTCCCGGGGGACGCCACCCCCGCCGTCCCGCCCGTAATTGGCGTGGATGTCATCCGCAACGTCCTCAAGGACCTCCCGGCAAAGCCCGGCGTATACCGCATGCTCGGCCACGACGGCGAGGTGCTCTATGTCGGCAAGGCCAAAAGCCTCAAAGCCCGCGTCAGTCAATACGCCCAAGGCCGCGGCCACACCAACCGCATCACCCGCATGATCACCCTCACCTCGGCGATGGACGTGATCGTCACAGCAACAGAGACCGAAGCGCTCCTCCTCGAAGCCAACATGATCAAGCGCCTGCGCCCGCGTTTCAACGTGATCATGCGCGACGACAAATCCTTCCCCTACATCGCGATCAGGACAGACCACGCCGCCGCCGCCCTGCAAAAGCATCGCGGCGCCAAGGGCTTCGCGGGTCAGTTCTTCGGCCCCTTCGCCAGCGCCTATGCCGTCAACCGCACCCTGAACACCCTCCAGAAGGCGTTCCTGCTGCGATCCTGTTCCGACAGCGTCTACTCCGCACGCACGCGCCCCTGCATGCTTTATCAGATCAAGCGCTGCGCCGGGCCCTGCGTGGATCTGGTCTCCGATACCGAGTATCAAGCCCTGGTGGACGATGCGCTGCTGTTCCTGGGCGGCAAGTCCGCGGCCCTCCAGGACCGGCTCGCAGAAGACATGCACACCGCCGCCGATGCGCTGGAATTTGAGCGCGCGGCCCGCCTGCGCAATCGCATTCGCGCGCTTGCGGCCATCCGCGCCACCCAAGGCATCAACCCAACCACGTTCACGGAGGCAGACCTGTTTGCCCTCCACATGGAGCACGGCCACTCCTGTATACAGGTGTTCTTCTTCCGCGCCGGTCAAAACTGGGGCAATCGCGCCTACTTCCCCAAACACGAAGCCGAACTCCAGGGCGCAGACATCCTCGAAGCCTTCATCGCCCAATTCTATGACGACAAACCCCCACCAGACCTGATCCTCACCAGCGCCGCCTTGCCCAATGCGCCGCTTCTCCAAGAAGCCCTGGCCCTCAAATCGGGAACGGCCGTCGAACTGCGCCATCCCCAGCGCGGCGAAAAAAAGGACATCATGGATCAAGCCGTCGTCAACGCGCGCGAGGCGCTTTCAAGGCGCCTGGCAGAAACCGCCAGCGTTGCAAAACTCCTTGAGGGCGTTGCCGAAACCTTCGGCTTGGCCGCACCTCCCGAACGCATAGAGGTGTACGACAACTCCCACATCCAAGGCACGAACGCCGTTGGTGCCATGATCGTCGCAGGCCCAGAGGGCTTCCAGAAAAGCCAGTATCGCAAATTCACCATTCGCCCAGGCGAACTCACCCCCGGCGATGACTTCGCAATGATGCGACAGGTGATCAAACGCCGCTTTGCCCGCCTTTCGGCAGATGCACGCCCCCTGGCGGTCACCGATCCAAGCCCCCAAAAAGGACAGCGCACCGGCGATGGGGGCGTCGACTTCTCTAAAGAACGCGACGACGACACGCCAGACGACAAGTTTGGAAATTGGCCAGATCTGGTCTTGATCGATGGCGGCGAGGGCCAGCTAAAAATGGCGCTAGAGGCCGTTGAAGAGTTGGGCCTCAGCGGTCGCGTCAAGTTCGTGGGCGTCGCCAAAGGTGTCGATCGCGACGCCGGTAGAGAGCGCTTTTTCCTTCAAGGGCAGGCCCCCTTTCGGCTGCCAGAAAACCACCCCGTGCTCTATTACCTGCAGCGTCTGCGCGATGAAGCCCATCGCTTTGCCATCGGCGCCCACCGCCAAAAGCGCAAAGCAGACCTCACCAAGAATCCCCTGGACGAGATTTCAGGCATTGGCCCCGCCCGCAAGCGAGCCTTGCTTGCACGCTTCGGCTCCGCCAAAGGGGTAGCAAGAGCAGCCCTCGCCGAACTCGAAGAGGTCGAAGGCGTTAACTCAGAACTGGCCAGGCGCATACATGACCACTTCCACCCAAGCTGACCCCGCCTCAAAACCGTCGAACCTTCCAAACGCCCTTTCCATTGCCCGCTTGATCGCAGCGCCTGTGGTCGCCGGCCTGATCGTGTGGGCCTCGACCGTGGCGATCAGCCAGAGCCTGTCCTTGGCCGCAACGCTGTATGGGATAGCAACGGCGGTGTTTGCCTTGGCCGCGCTAACCGACCTTCTCGACGGCCGCCTCGCCAGAGACCTCAACGCTGTCACCCCTTTGGGAACGGCCCTCGATCACGCGGCAGATAAGGCCTTGGTCACCGCCAGCCTCGTGGCCCTCGCCTATGCGGCGTTGCCCCTCAATTTGGTGTGCGCCGCAATCATCATTCTAACCCGCGACGTGGCCATGGCCGGCCTGCGCGAAGGCTTCATGGCCTCCGGCCGATCCATTCCAGTCAGCACCGCCGGCAAGCTCAAAACCGTCGTTTTGATGGTAGCGATCGGCGCAGCGATCCTTTTGCAGTCGCTGTCCTTCTCCGGAGTGGATGTGGGCCTGATTGAGCTTCTGTCCGGCCTGGCCCATGTGGGCCTATGGGTGGCCACCGCTTTGGCCATCACGAGTGCAGCCGGCTACATTCTTGCTGCGCTCAAGCCTTCGGACTCACCTTCGACCCTTTAGTCTTTGCCTCTAGAGTATACCGCAAAACCTTATCTGGCCTTCTGCAGAGCCTTACGCTTCAGCAACGAGAAACAACCACCCTGGGTTGAGATGATGGACATCCACAACTCACGACAAACCCACCAATCTACCCCTCGGAACTTCACCCCACAATATCCCCCCGCGGCTCAGCCTACCTCGCCGCCGCCCTCCAGGAGAGTGAGCGCCGGTTCAAGGCGATCACACAAACCAGCCTTCAGGCCAAACTGGTCCATCGCCGGTTCGTGCCTCTGTTTGTGAATTCGCAATTCGCCCAGGTCTTTGCCTACAGTGGCATCGACCAGGTGATGCTGGACGGGGATCTGTCGCGGCTGTTTGATCTGGACACCCAAGCCAACCCCCAGCAAGCCTTCTACCGCGGAATTGCTGCGGGAACGGTGCGTAATCGCGCCCTCTTGCATCGCCCTGACGGCACCAGCTTTGTCGCCGACGTGTTCACCCGGCCGATCCTGTGGGACGACGAACCCGCCATCGCCATGGCGATCATGGATGTCACCTCTGATGAAGCCGCGCGGCGGACATTGCTGCACGCCAAATCCGAAGCCGACGGTCGCGCCAAACGCAGGTTCCTAGCCGCCACCAGCCACGAGTTGCGCACGCCTTTGCATGCCGCCATGGGCCGTTTGCAACTCTTGCGCACCCAGGAGTTGCCGTTGGAAGCCCACGAGATGGCGGAAAAAGCCCTGCGCGCCTGCCATCGCCTTTTGCATCAAGTCGACGACATCCTGGACTGCTCCGCCCTCGAAGCCGGCGCAATTGCGCTGGCAAGCGAGCCCTTTCCCCCCGCTCGCGCCATCGAAGAGGCCATGACCATCGCCAAAGACGTGGTCGATGGCGTGTCTATCGTGCCCTCGATCGCAGGCGACCCCACCACCCATCTGCTCGGCGATGAGCGCCGCACCCGCAGGCTCACCCTCGCCCTTCTGGAAGAGGCAACCGCCCGCGGCCCGATCGCACCAATTGAAGTTCAGGCCTGCATGGACAGCGAAGGCCGTTCGAATGTCGTGCAAACCGCCTGCGCAAACGCGCAAATGGCTGGTGCCCCCGCCGCCGCGGGCGGCACCTTAACCGGCATGGCCATGGCCCGCATGTTGACATCGGCTATGGGCGGGGTCCTGGTGGAACGTGCCCCCGAACGCCACCTCTGGAGCGTAACGGCATATCTGCCTTTGCAAAGCGCTCTGGCTCCATCCCCGACGCCAGCCGGATCGGTCAGCCCACGCATTTTGATCGTCGAAGACAATGCCAGCAATCGCCCGCTGCTCCTCGCGATCCTCAGGACCCTCGGGTGCCAGCCCCATGCGGTTATTGGCGGCGCTGAGGCCGTGGCAGAGATGGCGCAGGTCAGCTACGATTTGGTGCTCATGGACCTGTCCATGCCAGGTGTGGACGGTTTTGAAGCCACCCGCCGCATTCGCGAGTTGCCAACCATCGCCGCCCAAACGCCAATCCTGGCCCTGACCGCCAGCTGCGCCCCCGGCGTACGCGAACCGGCGCAAGACGCAGGCATGGACGGGTTTCTACAAAAACCCGTCGACATTAAGCGGTTGGCCGCAGCGATCGCGCAACTTGCAACGCAATCCCAAGCAGCTCCTCAATCAGCTCGCCCGAAATTCAGGATGTTCAACAAGACTACAGCAACGATAAAGACAACAATTGTGGTGAGCGCGGCCATACGACTGCCCCTGGAAAAATGATCTAGAAGGTACGCTCTAACCGCTTCGGGCGCGTTTGGCGAGAGACGCAACGGCGCAGACTGTGCTACCGCGCCCTCACCATGACCACCCCCCCTCCGCAACGCACTTTACGGCAAACCTTCGAACCGGTGATTACACCGATGTTCCGCGCCTGGTGGCGCTTCAATCGCGCCCTCACCTTGGGGGTACGCGGCTTCGCCCAAGACCCCGAAGGTCGCATCGTCCTGGTGCGCCATACCTACCGGTCCGGCTGGTGGCTGCCCGGCGGCGGCGTCGAACGCGCAGAAACCACGGCCGAAGCGTTGCAACGCGAAATGCAGGAAGAGGCCGGTGTCTATAGCCAGCACCCCCCAATACTGTTCGCAATCTATTCAAATCACAACCGATTCAAGAACGACCATGTCCTGCTCTATCAGCTCAAGGACTGGCACTGGGGCCCCACCAGCAACGACGGCGAGATCGCTGATGTCGAGGCGTTCGCACCCGCGGCTTTGCCAGAAGACATCACGGCGGGCACAAGAGCGCGGATCGCCGAAATTCTAGAAAACGCGCCCGTCAGCGATCATTGGTGACCTGTCACAATATGTAACTAAAATGCCACAAGTCTGCCGCGAAACGCCCACGGAGCGTGCAGTTGCTCTGGACTTGGGCGGTCTCGTGCCCACTTTTCAGCTAACCAGGGGCTGAACGCAGCAATAACCGCTCGCGCGGGGCCCCCTGCGCGCAGGTGATGGTAGTGCTCGATGCGCGTACGGACTGACGAGTCGGCGAAGCCGGCACATAGGGGAATTCTGCACATGACGAAAAACGCAACTGCATCCTTGGGCAAATTTGGGTTTGCCGCCCTGATGGCCGCCACCGCCTTGTCGCCCGTGGCCGCCGGCCCCGTGTTTGCGCAAGAAGCCGCACAATCTGAAGACACGATCGTCGTGACCGGCACCCGCGTGGCCAATCGCACCGCACTCGAAACAGCCGCTCCTGTGGACGTTATCAGCGCCGACACCCTAACCCAATTGGGCGTTTCGGAAATCAACCAGGCGCTTTCGGTATCGCTGCCATCCTTCAACTTCCCGCGCCCAGGCTTGGCTGATGGCACAGACACCATCCGCCCCGCAACCCTGCGCGGCTTGGCCCCAGATCAAACGCTGGTCTTGCTGAACTCCAAGCGCCGCCACGTTGCTTCGCTGGTCAACGTCAACGGCACCGTCGGCCGCGGCTCGTCGGCCGTTGACATGAACACGATCCCCTCCGCAGCCGTTGGCTCCATCGAAGTGCTGCGCGACGGCGCATCCGCGCTTTATGGATCCGATGCCATTGCCGGCGTGATCAACGTGCGCCTGCGTGAGGCGTCTTCTGGCGGGGGCGTGAACCTCAGCTACGGCCAGCGCATGACGACGGTCGATACTTTGGTTGGCGCGGTGCCAACCGGTGCCACCTGGTCCGTCGCCAACCTCGCCTCGCGGGACCTGACCGACGGCGAAACTCGAAATCTCAACGGCTGGATCGGCCTGCCGCTGGGCGAGTCTGGCTTCCTGACGATCTCTGCGGAATACCTAGACCAAGCAAAAACCGTCCGCACAGCCCCAGACTGGCGCTCGCAATACTCCGCCGCGGCCCCGTTTGATCCGCGCGAACTGACAATCGACCGTATCAACGCCTGGTATGGCGAGCCCGAAATCACCCAGTACACCCTGTTCGCCAACGCCGGCTACGACTTGGCCAACGGTGCAGAACTGTACGGCTGGGCCAGCTACCAAAACCGCGACTCCACCTCCGCCGGCTTCTTCCGCCGCGCCTTCGACGACCGCAACATCACCTCGATCTATCCCAACGGCTTCCTGCCGTTGATCAACCCCGAAGTGATCGATCTGTCCGCAGCCGGCGGCGTGCGCTTTGACCTTGCCGGATGGGATATGGACACCTCGTTGGTCTATGGCCGCAATACCATGGACTTCACGATCCGCAACACACTGAACCGCTCCCTTGGGCCGACATCCAAAACGGTGTTTGATGCCGGTGGTTTCGAATACGATCAGCTCGTTTTCAACCTTGGCGGCGTTCGCGATGTCGATTTCGGCCTTGGCTTCCCTGTTAGTGTGGCCCTCGGTATCGAGGCCCGCCGGGAAAGCTACGCCATCAGCGCCGGCGAGCCAGATAGCTACCGCAACGGTGGCGCGCTCCTGTCGAACGGCACGCCTACCGCATCCGGGGCGCAAGTGTTCCCAGGCTTCCGCCCGTCCAACGTGACCGATCAAGATCGCACCTCGATTGGCGTCTACGCAGACCTTGAAGCGAACTTGACGGATAACCTATTGGCGTCTGTCGCGGTTCGCGGCGAGTCCTACTCAGACTTCGGCGAAACAGTCACCGGCAAGCTGGCCGTGCGTTACGACTTCACGGACAACTTCGCCCTGCGCGCCTCGATCCAGAACGGCTTCCGCGCCCCGTCGCTGCAGCAGCAGTTCTTCGCTACCACCTCCACGAACTTCATCAACGGGGTGCCCTTCGACATCACAACCTTCCCGGTAACCGATCCCGTGGCCCGCGCCCTTGGCGCAAAGCCGCTGGAGGCCGAAGAGTCTGAAAACATCGCGCTCGGCGCGGTGTTCCGCCTGGGGGACTTCAACGTCACCCTCGACGCCTACCAGATCGACGTCACAAACCGGATTGTCCTGTCTGAAAACCTGACAGCAACCAACGTCCGCACCTACCTGACGAGCCAAGGCTTCATCGGCATCGGCGGCGGCCGCTTCTTCATCAACGGCGTGGACACCACCACAGAAGGTGTGGACCTCGTTGCCAATTATGCGCTGGACGGAACAACGCTCGGCGATTTCGACTTCACCTTCGGTGCCAACTTCAACACCACAGAAGTCACCCGCGTCCCCACCACCAACCAGCTCTCGTCGCTGTCCCCCGCGCCGATCCTGTTTGACCGGATCAATCGTCTGACGTTCGAAGAAGGCACCCCAAAAGACAAGTTCGCCTTCTCCACAGAGTGGGAATACGGCCGCTTCGGCGCCACTGTCCGCGCCACCCGCTACGGCGAAGTGCTCAGCCCCGGCACCACCGCCGCCTTGGATCTGGTGCTTGAGCCCAAGACGTTGGTTGATGTGGAAGGCCGCGTTCGTCTCACGGAAGGCCTGCGCTTTGCTCTGGGTGCAGACAACGTGACAGACGAGTACCCCACGCAAAGCCCGGCAAGCTTGAACACAACGTCAAACACGCCGTTCTCGAACTACTCGCCATATGGCCGTTCGGGTCGCTACGTGTACGGACGTCTGAGCTACGCTTGGTAAGCAGGCCGGAAAAGCCAAATACCCAAACCCCCGCCGAGCGATTGGCGGGGGTTTTTCGTTTCACACGATTGCGATGTCAAGTTCGGGTGGGGTCGGCCCAGCCGTTGAACGTGAAGTCGTTTCCATCCGAGCTGACAGTCACATGATCGCCGTCCTTGATTCGCCCCTCAAGAATGGCCCGCGCCAGCGGATCTTGAACCCGCCTCTGGATCACTCGCTTCAATGGCCGTGCCCCATAGGCGGAATCAAAGCCCAGCTTGGCGAGCTTGGTTTGCGCCCGCTCGTCCACCGATAGCGTGATCGAGCGATCAGCCAACAATCCCTCCAGCCGCTTCAACTGGATCCGGACGATTTGGCCCATATGCACCTCTTGCAACCGACGGAACAGAATAATCTCATCGACACGGTTCAAGAACTCGGGCCGGAACCGCGACCGCACCTCCCCCATCACAAGCTCACGCACGTCCTCCACGTCCGCGCCTTCAGGCTGCTCCGCCAAGTACTGCGCTCCAGCGTTGGAGGTCATGATCAAGATCACGTTCTTGAAATCAACTGTTCGCCCATGGCCGTCCGTCAACCGCCCATCGTCCAAGACCTGCAGCAGGATGTTGAAAACGTCCGGATGCGCCTTTTCGATTTCATCGAACAAAACAACCTGGTACGGCCGACGTCGGATCGATTCCGTCAGCACACCCCCTTCTTCATAGCCAACATACCCTGGTGGTGCCCCGATCAACCGGCTCACCGCGTGTTTCTCCATGAACTCGCTCATGTCGATCCGCGTCATCGCCGTGTCGTCGTTGAACAGGAAAGCCGCCAAGGCCTTCGTGAGTTCAGTTTTGCCAACCCCCGTCGGGCCAAGAAACATAAAGCTCCCGATCGGACGGTTTGGGTCCTGGAGGCCGGCCCGCGCCCGCCGAACGGCATCTGCGACCGCCCGCAAGGCTTCGTCCTGGCCAATCACCCGCCCCCGCAGTGCCTCTTCCATCGAAAGCAACTTGGACTTCTCGCCCTCCAGCATTTTTTCAACAGGCACACCTGTCCAGCGCGACACAACCCCTGCGATCGCCTCGGCGTCCACCACCTCTTTCATCAGCCCACCGCCTTGTTGCTCGGCTTCCGCGATCCGGCGCTCAAGTTGTGGGATAAGGCCGTATTGCAACTCACCGGCCTTCGCGTAATCGGCACGCCGCTGGGCATCCGCCAGCGCTGCCTGCGCCCGGTCCAGCTCTTCTTTGGCTTTGGTGGCACCGGCGAGCTTGCCCTTCTCTGCCTGCCAGCCGGTTGTCAGCTCAGCACTGCGCATTTCGAGCCGCGCGATCTCATCGCGAACCTTCACCAGGCGATCCTTCGACCCCGGATCATTTTCCGCCTTCAGCGCTTCCGTCTCAATGCGCAGCTGCATCAGGCGTCTATCCACCTCGTCCAGCTCTTCTGGCTTTGAATCCACCTGCATCCGCAAGCGCGACCCCGCTTCGTCCATCAAATCAATGGCCTTGTCCGGAAGAAACCGATCAGTGATGTAGCGATTGGACAGCTGCGCAGCCGCCACGATAGCGCCATCCGAGATCCGCACGCCGTGGTGAACTTCATACTTTTCCTTCAGTCCACGGAGTATAGAAATCGTGTCCTCCACGGTCGGTTCATTGACAAACACCGGTTGAAACCGCCGCGCCAACGCCGCGTCTTTCTCCACATGCTTGCGATACTCGTCCAGGGTCGTCGCACCAACGCAGTGCAAATCACCCCGCGCCAACGCAGGCTTCAAAAGGTTGGACGCATCCATCGCCCCTTCGCTTTTGCCCGCCCCCACCAGCGTGTGCATCTCATCGATGAACAGCACCACACCGCCCTCGGACGATTGCACTTCCGAGAGAACAGCCTTCAGCCGCTCCTCGAACTCACCGCGGTACTTGGCACCCGCAATTAAGGCGCCCATGTCCAAGGCCATCAGGCGCTTGTCCTTCAGGCTTTCGGGCACGTCGCCATTCACGATACGCAGCGCCAGCCCTTCCGCAATCGCGGTTTTTCCAACGCCAGGCTCGCCAATCAACACCGGATTGTTTTTCGTCCGTCGGCTGAGCACCTGGATCGTGCGGCGGATTTCCTCGTCTCGCCCAATCACGGGGTCAAGCTTGCCCGCGCGCGCATCCGCCGTCAGATCACGTGCATACTTTTTCAAAGCATCGTACTGGTCTTCCGCGCCGGCCGATTGCGCCGTTCGCCCTTTGCGCAACTCCTGGATCGCCCGCTCCAAGGTCTGGGGCGTGATGCCAGCCTTCTTCAACGCCTCGCCCGATTTGTCCGAGCCAAGCGCAAGGGCAAACAAGATGCGTTCCGCCGTGACGTAAGAATCTCCGGCCTTTGTGGCCGCCTGTTCGGCCACGTCCAGCGTCCGCGCCAAAGCCGGCGACATGTACATGCGGTCGCCTCCACCCTGGACCTTGGGCAACGCAGCCACCAACCCGTCGGCCTCCGCCTTGGCCAAAATCGGGTTGCCGCCCGCAGCGCGGATCAAGCCGGCCACAAGCCCCTCCGGATCATCCAGAAGCGCCTTCAACAGATGCTGTGCTTCAAGCTGCTGGTGCGACTCGCGCAGTGCAATCGTTTGCGCCGCCTGCACAAAGCCCTTGGCGCGGTCGGTGAACTTTTCGAGATCCATGGAAGCGCTCGCCCTTCATGTGCCGAGACCGATGTCTAGGCTCACTTAGGTGTTGCACCAATACCACACAAGAGGCGCAGCCGCGCGGACCGTCAGTCGCCGGACAAGAAGGCCGGCAGGCTTTCTCCGAACCCTTCCACGGGCTCGTTCGAGGGCCGCTCGGCACGATCCGAGCGTTCCGGACGTTCTGGCCTCTCAGAGCGCTCTGGTCGGTCCGTAGCCGCCCCCTCAACCCGCTCTGGGCGTTCTGGGCGGTCACCACGTTCCCCGTCCGCGCGATAGCGGCTGCGACGACCGCGCCGGCCACGCCGGAACCCATCGTCATCCTCACCTTCACCGGCAGGCCTGACCTCACCTGGCGGACGCGCCTCGCGCGGCTCACCTTGCTCGCGGGGCGGGCGCGGTTCGGCACCGTCAGCCCCAGCCTCATACGGCCTTCGCTCGCGGTACTCGCGCGGCGGTCGAGGCTCCCGAGGTTCGCGCGGCTCCCGCGGTCCACGATAATCACGGCCATCACGGTTATAGTCGCGTGCGTACTGGCGCTGCTCGCCGGGTTGACGTTCGCCAGGCTGACGCTCGTCACCTTCCCCAGCTTCGCCGTCGCCCTCGCCGTTCTCCAGATCGCCGTCGTCGCCTTCGCCCTCCTCACCAATTTCATAGTGGGCGGCGAACCGATCCTGGAACTGAGGAGGCGGGGGAGCATTGGGCTGCATTGCCCGCATCAAGCGGTAGTAATGCTCAGCATGCTGCAAATAATTCTCTGCCATGACCCGATCGCCGGAGGTACTGGTGTCCCGCGCGAGCTGCAGATATTTTTCATAAATATGCGAGGCCGGCCCCCGGACTTTCAAGTCCGGGCCCGTGCTCTCGAAGCTGCGGTTAGGCTGGTGATGACCACCACCGGGCTTTCGGCCCCGGCCGCGTTGACGCTTCATAAATTGACCACCACTGGTTGCGGATCCATCATGCATCAGACCGGTTACTTCACCTCAACCACGAGCACCGCACCGCGAATGTCGTGCCACGGGCCTTAACCGCGAAGGATCGCTGCGACTGCAACGAACTTTCCAATATTGGCACGTAGAGAAGAAGGCCAGTCCGGCCCTTTCGACGCGCGTTCAGCTTGCCCCCCTGGGACGCTGCTCGCCATCGAGTCACGACGTTACTCTAACCCCATGCCCCAGCATCGCCAAGGGTTTTTTCACTGTCTGTCGGTGACACGGGATATGTCCGATTTTTGTAGCAAGCGATTTGTCCGGTGT
>JBMOEW010000048.1:0-17077 GCA_049314555.1 Caulobacterales bacterium | reverse complement strand
ATTTGTATCAGGCGGCGGCTTCGGTTTGAACCTGACCCTTTATGCGGCCGCGCCATAAATACTTTCTCACGAGCCCATTGGTGCGAGATCACGCTCGATCCCTGAAAGTCCTGCCTTTCTCGCATCGCTGAGTGTGCACACACGTGTTCGCCGCACAGCCAATTTCAGCAGACACTTGCACACAGAGTGCACGCGATCCGCGAAAAACCCAAGCCCCACAAGGGATTAACGTCCAATCCATCACCGTGTTGCGGCAAGCCCCAAGCACCTGGGGCGGCGTCAAGTCACGGATGCGGCAGGGCCTCTCGTTCCTCGACGAAGAAGGCGCGCAACGGACGCTTGGGGCAACGACCTTCGAGCCGAAGAAACTCCGCACCGGGAGGATGACAGTCTATATCGTGCTGCTGAAGACCATGGGGTCCGTGCTCGGGGCATGGCTACGCCTCATTTATCGCACGCTGATGACCTTGGTCAGCACCATGCCGGGGCGCGAGCTGCATGTCGTCGTCGATGAACTGCCTACACTCGGGCGGTTTGAGGAGGTCGCCGACGACATGGCGATGCTCAGGAAGTACGGCGTGCATTTCCATCTCGCGGCGCAGGATCTCAATCAGCTCCAGACGATTTATGGGCAGGGTTGGGAAACGCTGATTGGCGACGCCGATCTGCGCCGGTTCCTTGGCGCAAATGACCACTTCACCGCGCAATATGTGTCAAAGCTCCTCGGTGAGACGACGGTACAGCGGTGGGAGCCGCCGGGAACGAAGGACGGCCAAGGTCGCTGGACGTACAACGGCAAGCAGCTGCTGACGGCCGGAGAAGTGCTGGCGTTTGATCGTGCTCGACAGCTGGTCTTCGTCCGGGACAGGGTATTTGACCTGCCGAAAAGTCATACTTTCGAGACTCCGCCCTGGTCGTCGCGGCTGGGCGACCTCGACAAAGTGCCACGAAAGCGAACGTGATAGGGCGTCGCAGCAAGACCCCGGAACCGAACGTCCCCGGAGTGGGCCTCTAAACCGGCCAGAGAACCGGCCATTCAAGCGGCCAAAACGGCGGTCATTTTTAGCCTGCCAGACCCTCCAATCCTATGGCATACTTGACATTATGAACGATTCTGAAAAGGCCAAAGAACCGGCCAAAATAGCGGCCGAAGACCGGGGCGAGAGCATCGGTCTTATGGAGCCCCTGCTCATCCAAGACAGCTCGTCACGGCGGGCCGGGCTGACGGACCTTGCGCTTGAGCTGGCGGCGGCCACTGCCGGCCTGCGCCGCAGCCTCCCCGATGGGGTAGTGCGCGCGCTGGCCGATCTCGTTCGGGCCATGAACTGCTACTACAGCAATCTCATCGAAGGGCATGACACGCACCCGATCGACATCGAACGGGCGCTGGCCGACGACTATTCAACCGATCCAACCAAGCGTGATCTGCAACTCGAAGCGCGCGCCCATATCACGGTGCAAGCGTGGATCGATGACGGAGGGCTCGATGGCCGCGCTTTGAAGGACGCAGGGCTACGCGAGATCCATGAGCGCTTCTGCAAACTCCTCCCTGATGCCTTGCTGTGGGTCGAGAACCCTACGACCGGCGAGCGGGTGCCGGTTGTGCCCGGCGAACTGCGTACCCACGATGTAAAAGTCGGCCGTCTCATCGCGGTCAGCCCAGGCGCAGTGCCGCGTTTTCTTGATCGCTTCGAGAGCGCATTCGCAGGCCTCGGGCGCGTGGACGCGATCGTCGCGGCGGCGACCGCCCACCACCGTCTCCTCTGGCTTCACCCGTTCGTCGATGGCAACGGACGGGTCGCGCGCCTGATGTCCTACGCGGTGTTACGGGAGGCCTTGGACACCGGCGGCATATGGTCGGTCGCACGAGGCCTCGCGCGGCGGGAAGCCGACTACAAGAAGCACCTCGCCGAATGTGACCTGCCGCGTCGGAACGACCTCGATGGGCGCGGCTCACTCAGCGAAGAAGCATTGACCGCGTTCGCGCGGTTCTTCCTGGAGGTCTGTCTCGATCAAGTGCGCTTCATGGAGCAATTGATGGAGCCGAACCGCCTGCGAAACCGCATGGTCGGTTGGGCCGAAGCCGAAAGCGCGAGCGGCGCCCTCCCCGCGAAAGCCGCGCTTGTGCTTGAAGCCGTGCTCTTTCGCGGCGAACTCGCACGCGGCGACGTGGAGGCGTTGCTGGAAGCTAGTGAACGCACGGCGCGACGTGTAACAGCCGCGCTATTGGAGCGAGGCGTCCTTACGTCCACGTCATCACGTGCGCCGCTCAAGCTCGCCTTCCCGGCAGCCTTGGCCTCCGTCTGGATGCCGGGCCTCTTCCCTGATCAAAAACACGTCTAGGGGAGCGATAGCCGTGTTTCGCCTATCGCCTCAAACAATCGATGCGTTGGCCTTGATCATTTCAGGTGGTTCAGCCAATGACACCAGCCCACCCATCGGCATCTATCGGTCCGGCCCCAAAATCGGGAGCTTCATGCGAGCGTGCGGCGTCGATATGAGCGTCGGTAGTAATTCGCGCCTACCTGCCCTCACTAAAGCCCTCTTAGACCTGCATCGCCGTGAAGAATTGCAGACACTGCAAACGATCATTGAACATGCTGCTGATCCGCGTGATTTCGCGCGCGAGCCAGAGCGGCAGTCCCAAGTTATTGATCATCTGAACACCTATCTGCGTTTGGACGGCGTCGAACTTCAACATCAAGGCGGACGCGTCCGCCTCGTCACAGCAGGCACGAGCGCTCCCATCGTTTCAGGGCTTGTTGCCGTCGCCCGAACGCTAGACCTCGATACAGTGCAGCGTGAGTTGGAGCGTGCGCTGGCAAACGCAGAGAGCGATCCAGAGGATGCGGTAACCGCCGCATGCTCGATTGTTGAGAGCGTGTGTCGCTCTGTCTTGATAGAATTGGGCCTGCCGTTACCGGACAAAAAGGACATTCAGGGCCTCTATCGAGCCGTTCGCGCACCACTCGGCCTATCACCAGATCGCGAAGATTTGCCGCCTGAGGCGGCCGAAGACATCAAAACCATTCTCGGCGGTCTATCGACGGTCGTCCAAGGGATCGGTGCACTCCGCACCCACGTCGGTGATGCTCACGGACGAGAAAAGGGATTTCGTCGTATTGACGCCCGTATCGCGCGGCTCGCGATCCACGCCGCCGGAAACATCGGCCTCTTTGTCATCGATACGTGGCAGCAGAAGTTTCCGACGAAGGCGCTCCACGCGCACTGAGCTAACCCCACACTTCCGGAACTGCAAAACACCGCGCGGAAACGCGCGGCTACAGAACTGCGTGTGCCCGCCGTGTGCCAGCGCGCGTATAAGTGATTGAAAAGCTTCTTCTCTCCTTCCAATCCATCATAGCGGCAATCGAGAACATAACCCTAAGACATATCAATTCGTTGATGCAGATAAAACAGCTTTCTCCAAATTGGAATGCGCCCCACTAAAAGCCTTGCATGCTAGACTGGTCTAGTCTATATGCGACCTATACAGAGGGTGCGATGGCTAACGATATTTGGACGGTCCAAGATGCAAAGGCGCAACTGTCGGAACTGTTGCGACGCGCGAGAGCCGGCGAACCACAGCGTATCGGCATGACCGACGAAGCATGCGTGGTGGTCTCCGCCAAAACCTGGGAGGCGCTGCATCCATCGGCGCTTGGATCTTGGCTAGTCGACAACGCCCCGGCCGGCGATGAACTCGAATTACCCGCTCGCCGCTCGCATCGCACCGACCCATTCGCGGGCAACAGCAGCCCGGCGTCATGACCAAGGTGCTGCTGGACACCAATGTCGTTTCGGAGCTGGTGCGCTCGAAACCTGATCCAAAGGTCCTAGCCTTTGTACGCGCTCAAACCGATCCGCTCATCTCCGCGCTCACGATCCACGAACTCGTTTTCGGCGCCGAGCGCGCAAGCGACCCGGCGCGCCGAGCGAAACTGATCGCCTGGGTTGGAGCCATCCAAAGTCAGTTCGCTGGGCGCATCGTCGATATCGATGCAAATGTCGCCGAACGGGCTGGGCGTCTTCGTGCGAGCGCCGCTTCTCAGGGCGCGAATACCGATCCTATTGATGCGCTCATTGCAACCTGCGCAAATGTGCGAGGCGCTGCGGTCGCAACACGCAACGTCCGCGACTTTGCGCCTCTGGGCGTGAGTGTCATCGATCCGTGGGCTTCGTAGACGCGGTCGGGTTGCTCAACGCGACCAAGCCAGGCGAGCTTGTCGCCAAATTGGCAAGAGGAGGTGCATGAGCAATTTTCCTCTCTGTCTACCGGAAACACTGATGGAGGACGCGCGCGAGATGGCCGATGCGCAAGGCGTGTCGATCAATCAATTCCTCTCCACGCTCATCGCTGAACGCATCGGCGAACTAAAGGCGCTGCGTCACGTGCGTCAGCGCATTGGTCGCGCCAGTTCCGCAGGCGCTGCAGCGGTGTTGGCGTTGGTTCCTGATCGAGCGCCGTTGGAAGGCGACGAGATGCCGGGTGATCGTGTTTTTCTGCGCCGGAGCGGCTTGCTGGGAGCCGGAGCGGCTTGCTGGGAATCGTACAACGCCGTCCTGCGCGCACAGGCAGCCGGTTTCACCCGCGTCTACTGGTATCGCGGCGGCTTGCGATCCTGGGAAGAGGCGCAACTGCCCTTGCAGAGCGTGCCTCAGCCTGCGAACTAGGGCATTTCCGACAAATGCCCGATCGCGTCAAAAGTTGCATTCTTCAACCCGCCGCCCAGGCCAGGATCGGCTCTTCACCAAATGTGGCGTTGTCCAGGTCCGGTTTATTTCTTCTGCTCTTCCGGCGGCGGTGTAACGCCTTCGGGATAAAGACGCTCCATCGGCACTTGATTTGCGGCACCGATCAATTGCTCGTGGGGCGGTACCGACGTCGGCACGGTGGCGGGTGTTGCAGGGGTGTCTGCGACCCGTTCGACCGGGGAAGCGTTCACGTCAACGGCTTTCGGCTGGGGCGGTTCTTCGATCGCCGCTTTGCATCCCATTGTGGCCGCCAATATCAACAGCGTCCCGCCCTTGCACATCGTCGCTCTCCCATAAACCACACAATTTGGCGGGTTGCGGCTTCTCTGTCACATGGGCACCGGGCTGGGAAGGCGCAACGCTTATTTCCTTGCGCTCAATTGCGAAGTTTGTTTGTTAAAGGCTCGTTAATGAGGACATGAGTCCACGCATTATGTTCGCTGGTTTGCGGATTGGCGAGCTGCGCCCGGGCTCGAATATCTCAAGCGACAAAAAGAGCGGCCGGAGTGCCGCACAGATTGAGGATGGGGTGTCATGCACAAGAAATCAGGTACCGGTTTTTTGAACCGGTTGTTGCAGACGGCTGGCCTAACGGCACTGGGCTTGGGCCTGGTTTCAACAGCTTCCGTGCAAAACGCCGAAGCGCTTGTAACGCCCGACACGCGCACGCCGGCTCAGGCCGTGGACAACCAAAACACTCGTCCCTACTGGGTGGGCCTTGGCATCCGCAACGAAGCGGGAAACTCCGGCGGCACCTGCACGGGCCTGCTGATTAACCCACGCACCGTGTTGTTTGCGGCCCACTGTGTTGATGGCTTAAACCCGGGCAGCTATGACGCACCCACCGCCCCAGGCAACCGCGCCGCCGTTGGCTACACCACCGATCCGACCTTCGGTAACCCCAATTTGCGGAACTGGCTGTTTAGCCAGGACTTCGGCACGCAGCCAGGCGCGGATGGACGAACAATGACGGACTCTGTGTTCGTCTGGTACGATCCCCGCTCCCGCTTCGGCCCAGCCCGCCCCGCCAATGACGGCACGTTCTTGCCAGCGGATGTGGCGATTGCCGGTTTCGCCAATCCCAGCGAATTGCTGGGCCGCGACGCCCGCGACGGCATCGGCCTCCTGTTCTCACCTGTCACTGGAACCGTTCCCGTCACCATTGGCGGCTTTGGGCAGTCCGGGACCGAGCCAGGCACGACCCGCGTGAGCGACTTCCAGCGCCGACTCGGTACCAACGTAATGAGCTTCCTGGGCAACCAGCGCGACATCAATATTGCCTTTTATGGGACGCCCATCGCCAACATCTCTTCGCCCGGCACGCTGATCTATCAAGACATGTACTGGGCCGATTTCGACGATCCGCTGCGCGCCACACGGCCGTTCTTCAACGGTCCTGGCACGACTTCGCTGAACGCAAGCACGCTTGATCCGGATATCTTCCCGGGCAACGCAACCGCCGATGAATCAATCACAGCACCAGGAGATTCGGGCTCTCCCTTGGTCACGAATGCCTTCGGCCGCGAGGTTTCGCTGGGTGTCCTCAGCCAAGGATCGCGCTTCTTCTTTGAGAGCATCGGCAACCCAAACGACAACTTCATCCGCACCTGCCAAAACACGAACGTCGGCGCCAACTTCAGCTGCATGGGCAGCACCAGCGGCTGGAACCCACTGTTCCTCTATTGGGACCAGATCGTAGTTAACAACCCCTACAAATACGTCACGGCTGCTGGCGGCGTCCGCGAATGGACTGACGCCACCACTTGGACACAGGAGATGGATCCCCTCTACTTCACCCTGTCAGGGTCCACCCTGGTGAACGGTGTGCCGACCACGGCCGGATTGGGCGTGTCTAGCGCCACACCGAACGTCGGCACAGTCCGCCCCAACCCGTCGCCGCCAGCGACTTGTGCCTTCCTCGGCACCTGCCCCCCCACTGGAGGCACAGCAGAACCAGCTCCGGATGCAGGCGGCCCGGCGCTCCAGTACATCGCGATGCCAGGCCAGATCGGGCTATCCGGCCTCCAGATCGACGCCATTGCACAGCCAGAACAGGCAGGCGGTGTGGGGATCAACGAATTCCGCTTGGCCGATATGGCAGGGGCCAGTCAATCGTCCTCCCAAGAAGGTCTCTTGACCAACATGGCGGCACACAATGCCGGCGCGGGCGAGACCACCATTCCTGGCACGCCAGATGCCACCGCCAACACCACAGCACTCTGGACGACGGGCACGCTCATCCCCGTCTCGTCTGGCGCGCTCACTGGCCCTGGCAGCACCAACTTTGTCCCTAACAACGTTCTCGGCACGGCCGGCTTGCAAAACTCGACGCGCTGGTTCGAAGTGAACCTCCGCGCCGCTGGCACGCTGAACCTGAGCGGCAACAACACAATCACGATTGATCGCTTGAGCGTCCGCGGGGCGGGCTCCAACCTCAACATCACGGCAGGGTCACGGCTCAACACCACCATCAGTTCATTCGTGGACGCTGGTGTCTTGAACGTGGACGGAACGTTTGCGCCACGCGCCCTTAATGTTCTCGGTGGCACGGTCCAAGGCAATGGCACCATCACCACGGTGGCAGGCGTTGGTGTCGTGGGCGGCGTCATTACGCCGGGCACCGCAGGTACGGCGGGGACGCTCACCATCAACGGCGGTCTCGGCGTGGGTCAGACCGGCGTAATGGGGATCGATGTTGCCTCCTCCACGGTGGCAGACCGTTTCAACATCAACGGCAGCCTCGTGTTGAACGGCGGTGCCCTCGCTGTGAACTTCGCCAACTATCGGGCGCGCTTCAACGACAGCTGGACCGTCGCCACCGCTACAGGCGGTATCACCGGTGCCTTTGCATTGATCACCGCCTCGAACTCGGGCTTGCTTTTCCCGGTCGTGACTCAGACCAACAATGCGTTGAGTTTGCGGATGGACGCGCTGGCCTTCTCCAGCTTCGTCAACAGCGGATCAGCACCGCAGACATCTTTCGGCTCGGCCTTGGACACCTTGCGTCGGTCTTCAAGCTTCGGGTCCGTTTCGAGCCTCTTTAGCGAACTGGATGTCCTCACCCCGGCGCAAGCGCGCGACTTCTTGGAGCAATTGTCACCGAACGACAGCCTCGCGGGCGTTGATATGGTCCGAACCACCAGCCCCTTATTTGGCGATGTGCTCAGCCAACGCTCCGCAATCCGGCAAGCCGAGCAACAATCCGGCGCAAACATGGCTGGCGCACAATACGCGCTCCTGGATCAAGCAAGCCTTGGCCATACCAGCGATGCCGCACCAACAACCAGCCCACTGGCTGGTACCGGGTCGGCAGATTCCAAGGGCTATTCTGTCTTTGCCAATGTCCGCGCTGTTCGGGGCGACGCAATGCCATCAACCACCGGCGGCACGGCCGACTTCGATGCCACCGCCTACACCCTTGGCGCGGAAGCTTCTGCGATTGGCTCAGGGTTCACCCTTGGGGCCGCCGTGCAATTTGTAACGGGCGAGACTGGCCCCGCCCGAGGCAACGCGCAGTCAGAAAACGAAGGCTACCAAATTGGTGCCTTTGGTGAATACGCGATGCAAAGCGGCTTGACCCTGTTTGGTTATGCAGGCTTCGGCGAGACGGACATGTCGTTGCGGCGGGTTGCCGGATCCTCGGCCCTGTCGGCTTCCACCACGGCCTCGATCCAGAGTTTTGGGATTGCGGCATCGACCATCACCGACCTCGGCAGCGTAAACTTCTCCCCGCGGATCTCGGTTGATAGCGTCAACATCGATGTGGACGGATACGCAGAGCGAGGCGGTGCTGCTGCCTTGGCGATCCCCGACCGGAGTGCCGCCTCCACCCTTGCACGGGCAAGCGGCACCCTATTCGGGGCCTACACCCCAGAAGGCGGAACACGGACGTTCTATCCGCACGCCACAGTTGGCTATGTGTATGCCATCGAGATGGACACTGACGTGATTTCGGGGGCGACGTTCGTTGCCGCCCCGGGCACGCCGATTGGTCCTCTGCCCGGAGACAAGCCAGATCGTGCTTGGTTTGACCTGAACCTTGGCCTCGACATCGAGCTTTCTGATCGAGCCACTTTGAACGTCTCCTACGAGACCTCGCTCGATCGGGATGACGCAGAAGTGTCCAGCGCCCAGGTCGGCGTAAAGATCGCCTGGTAAGGGCTGGAGGCGCGCCGGCAGGCAGGCAGGTGAGTGATCTCTCACCTGCCTGCCGGCAGCGACCAACGGGCCACCAAACCGGCATCCATAACCTGCGAAGAAGATTAAAGCTGGTAGCCCCGCGCAGGGCCAAAGCGCAAAGGCTAGGATGCGCAAGCCTCGGCTTTGCCGCCGGCTGCAATCAGGGCCCGGTTTAGATCACATTCAGCAGAGTTCACCTTCTGCGCCCTGTTGTAGATCATCGAGCTTTCTGCCCGCCCCGTCAGCTCACGCTGAATCATGGCACGATCAAAGAGAAAGCGACTCCGGGCCACGTCCACAAACGCCTGGCAACTGGCCGTTCGCACACCCTCGCTATAGTCGCCAAAGCGCTGTCTGTGGACGTCAGGCGTGTGATAGGTCCAGGTGAGCTCGATCATCTGCTGGGCGAGCGGTGCAAAGTCCGACACTTGGGCAAGCCCGTCGCGCACCGCCAGCAAAGCCAACAGATCAGTGTCATCCAAGGCCCGCAGCTCAACGTTTTCGCCGTTAACCCTGGGCGCGAGCCGATAACGCTGAGGATGTGGCCAAGTTCGCTGGGCAGCGTCCATGTGAACTGAATATGACGCCAACGCCCCACGCAGATCCAATATGGCTTCATCCGTGCAGCCATGGCCTTGACTTGAAAGAAAGCTCGTAAGCGCCGCCCGCGCCTCCGCTTCTTGCATGTCTTTTCGGATCGAAGGACCGCACCCTGCCAAGCAAGCGGCCGCCACCAAGACAAGCATCGAAGCGATTTCTCTCATTGGCGGAGCATAAGCGATCACGCTTTCGGTTTTGTGAACCGCCACGCAAATTCCTCCAAGAGCCCCTTGGCATGCGCGCGAAAGCCGCAAGACGACGACCCCCACATCATGTTTCGGCTGATAGAATGCGTGCTCTCGCCTCGTCGGTCTTGGGCACGATTCGGAAATTTACGTTGGTGTAACCAATCGAAATCGTGAAGCGTAATGGTTAGCCCATGGGGGACCAAAAGTGATCGAGATGCTCGCCGTGTCGTTTTGGCTGCTTTTGGCCGGGTATGCCGCGGTGGGAGCGGTTGTTGCCGGCTGGATGCTTACCTTCGCGTTGAAGCGCCTGGACCATAATGCAGCGATCGCACCGTTCTACGTGAAGGCGCTTTGGGTGCCGGGCCTCATTACGCTTTGGCCGCTTGTTCTTTTGCGTGCCGCAGGCGTTCGCCCACCGGAGGACCGCGGATGAACAGAGGGCAGCGCAAACTGCACGCCAGGCTGTGGCCGATTTTGGCCATCGTAATTCTTGCGGGCTTGGTTACCGCCATTGTCGTGAAATCCACCACCCACCAGCGTCAATATCAGATGCCAACCGCCGCGGATGATGCCTGATGGGACACGTTTACAAAGCTGTGCAATGGACCCCCTTCAAGAAGCGCCATGACCTTGTCCTCGGCCTCGGCGTCGCGGTTTTCGTGACGGGCTTCATTGAGAGCGCGCTCTTCTCCCAAGCCCCCGGGTCACGACCAACGGAAATCCAGATTGTTTTGCGCGCTCTTGGCGCTGCAGCATTTGCCCTTCTCACCCTAACGCTTGCCATCGGGCCGCTGGCACGGCTGCATCCGCGCTTTGCACCGCTGCTCTACAATCGCCGCCATATCGGCGTGACGGTCTTCTTATTGGCGCTCGCCCATGCCGCCCTTGTGCTGATTTGGTATCACGGCTTTTCGCCCACAAACCCCTTTCTTTCGCTTCTGATTGCAAATCCGCGCTACGATTCAATCCAAGGGTTTCCGTTTGAGAGCCTTGGCCTTTTGGCCCTTTTGATTTTGTTGGTAATGGCAGCAACCAGCCATGATTTTTGGAATGCCTTGCTCGGTCCGGGCTTATGGAAGGCGCTCCACTTTGGTGCCTACTTCGCTTACACCGCCGTGATCGGGCACGTAGTGCTCGGCGCGCTCCAAGCGGAAAAAGCGTCCGGATACGCGTGGGCCGTGGGTCTCAGCGCCGGCAGTCTCATCTGCCTGCACACCCTCGCCGCGCGCAAAGCCATGCGCCAAGACAACAACCCAGCAACCACAACTCAACCTGGCTGGCTGATTGGTCCCATTGCGCAAGACATTCCCGATAAGCGCGCCCAAATCCTGACCCCGCCAGTTGGCGAGGCCATCGCAGTTTTCCGTGACGGCGACAAAATCTATGCGATGTCAAATCGCTGCCGCCACCAAGGCGGTCCACTTGGGGAAGGCAAGATTGTCGATGGCTGCGTGACATGCCCCTGGCATGGGTTTCAGTACCGCCCCGAGGACGGCGCCTCTCCACCGCCATACGCTGAGAAAATCTCAACCTATCGCACGCGTATCGTCGGGGGGGTGGTTGAGGTCGATCCCATCCCCCTCCCACCAGGAACACCGGTCCCGCCTTCAACGATCGGCCCCCGCACATGAGCGACACCCAAGACGACTTCTTCATCGGCTGGAGCCAGACCGCACCAAAGCCAGATCGACGCTTCTTGTTGGCGGCGTCACTCGGCTTGCTGGCAAGCGGGGCAACCGCCGGTATCGCCCTCGGCCGCAATGGTCTTTCATCCGGCCCTGGCCAATGGCAGCAAAGCGAAGTTCAGCTTTGGACAGGCACATTGCTCAACACGCCTTACCCCGCTCTTTTGACGCAGCATAATGGGGTCGTGCGGACTGCCCTCTTGGCCACGAGTGGCAAAACAGGTGTGGCCGCCATTTTGCCGCGTGATCTGGTCGCCACCGCAGTAACCATAAGGGCCAGCGCGATAGTGCGCGGTGAAAACATGATGCTGGCGGTCTCAGACACCCCCGATTGGGTCAAGCCGGCACCCAGCCAAGCCAACGTCGCGTTGGACGCGACCGTCGCCGATCTCGGCGAGGTGGCGCTCAGCGGCGAAATCCTGGACGCCAAGTGCTGGTTTGGTGCCATGCGCCCGGGCTTTGGCAAAACCCACAAATCGTGTGCGGCCCTCTGCGCCCGCGGCGAACTGCCTTTGGCCTTCTGCCGAGTTGGAACCTGCGGCGATGGCCTTTCGGCCCCTCTTTTCCTTGACGCGCATGGCAGACCCCATGGCACAACCATCCTGCCATTTCTGGCCGATCCAGTGCTTGCGATAGGCAGACTGATGCGGGTGCGCGATCAGGTTCAGTTTCGCGTGGCACCCGAAGCCATCCGTCGCCTTTAGACCGTATGATCGTGAGGTGAGCAAACAGGTTGGGCGACCACTGAAGCGGCGTGTTGGGCGCACAGTCGGCGCAAATTCTTCGTGCTGGCGGATGTCGCCGCCAAAACGCGCGATCCGCGTACTGTGATCTCGCCAATTGCGCTCGAAGCGGTACAACGCATTGACGCATTCTTCGACATTGAGCGGAAGCTGAATGGTCGCAATGCCGACGATCGCCTCGTCGCGCGGCAAGACAGAGTGAAGCCACTGGTCGACGACTTGCATCTCTGGATGAAGGATCATCGCCAACGGGTCTCCGGCGGCACGCCCATCGGCAAAGCGCTGCACTACATGCTGGTGCGCTGGAACGCCTTCGCGCGTTTTCTCGACGATGGCGTCATTTGTCATACAAACAACGCTGCTGAACGCGCCCTGCGTGACATCGCCATCGGGCGGAAATCCTGGCTGTTCGCGGGCTCACAACGCGGCGGCGATCGCGCCGCGATGATCTACAGCCTGACCATGACCGCGAAACTCAATGGCGTCGATCCGCACGCCTGGCTCGCCGCCGTGCTCGCGCGGATCGCTGATCACCCGGCCGCAAGGCTTAGCGAGCTATTGCCGGGGCATTGGGCGTCGATCACCAGGCCCTTCGAAGGCGACGCCTGGGGTTTAATGACCGCGGTGCTCCGCGGATGGGTACGACCGCGGGCCTGGTATGGACCAAGCTGACCTCGCACACGCCTTCGAGCCATTCTTTAGGGCCGAACGCTCCCGCAGCCTTGTCACAGGTGGCATGGGCCTTGGCCTTTCGATTGTGGCATCAATCACCAAAGCGCACGGCGGCACGGTGAGTTTAGTCAACCGCCCCGAGGGTGGTTTGATCGCCCGCGTGACCCTACCGATCAACCCATGAGTCAGTGGGCTGAACAAAGGCGTTTCATTGAAGCAGAAGGCCTCGCAATTGGGATATCTCTGCCACGCTAAGGCCCATTTCAGTGCGCGCATACAACTCGATACTACCACTTCGACCTTCGATCGCGTCGAGCGCGGTCTTCAAGTAGTCCGCGTGCACCCCAACCATCGGCCGCGCCACCTCATCGGTAACGGCAACGCCATAGCGTGCTTCGATAATGGAGCGCATCCGGGGCAATCGCGCTTCTAAATCGACCACGGTGTTCGTTAGTTCATAATCGGCATAGACCGCCGCGCGATCTACACCCAACAGCAACTGGGTTACCGCCACGATGATACCGGTTCGATCTTTGCCAGCAGCGCAATGCACCACACCTGCGCGCTGCGTCTGAACCAGCCCGCGTAAAAAGGCCGAGAACAGATTAAGATAACGAGGCTCATAAGGTATTTGCCCATACGTCCCGAGCATATAACCCCGAACCGCCTCCGCACTTAGTTCAGCCTCCTCCAAGAAGGCGACATGCGGCGGCTTGGAAACCTGCCCTTCGTCATTCTGATGAACAAAGACCCCGCCCCGCGGCCATCGATTGGGTTGGGCCTCCCGTTCTTCAGGACGGCGCAAATCTGTCACAGCGCCAACGCCCAACTGGTCAAGGGCATCAAGATCGCCGTCGCTGGCTTCCGCAAAGTGCGCTGAGCGAAACAATAAACCGCGACGCAGCATCGCACCGTCGAAGCCAAGATAGCCGCCAAAATCGCGGAAGTTCACAACCCCTTCCAACTGCTTCACTCGATCCTGCATACCATCCCCCATTGGTGCGATGTCGACTGGTACATCCGCTCAATCCTAAGTTACATTCCACCGATGACCCACCCCATGACACGACGAACCCTTTTGTGTGCCGGGATCGTTTGTGTCGAAGCGGCTATGGCGCAGACTGCCCCTCCGCCACCGGAGGCTTGGACCTTGACCTTACCCGGCTTCAACAACGCAGCCATTGCCTATCGTAGTATTGGTGTTGGCCGTCCAGTCTTGATGCTGCATGGACTGCTTTCGAGCGCCTCAAACAATTGGATTGCACCGGGCATCGCTGAACGCATCGCTGGGCTCGGCCGACGGGTAGTATTGCCAGACTTCCGAGCCCATGGTCGCTCGAGCGCCCCAACGTCTGCATCAGACTATCCCCAAGACGTTCTTGCCCGAGACACACAGGCTGTGATCGCAGAACTCGATCTGCAAGAGTTCGACCTTGTCGGATACTCCATGGGTGCTCAGATTGCCGTGCGCTTGCTGGCATCTGGCGCGCGTCCCGGAAGGGTCGCGCTTGGCGGAATGGGCTACAGCGGCATCGTGCAAGGCGCGCCGCGCCGTGCCCTGTTCGAAGACGCGATCCTCAATGGCGAAGCGGCGGCCGATCCGCGTCTGGGCCGCATCGTCCAAAATGCCGTGGCCAGGTCCCACATCGATCCCCTCGCCGTCCTTGGTGTCCTGCGCAGCCAAGTCGATACGCCCAGCGAAGTCCTAGCGACCTTGTCCCTGCCCACACTCATCGTGAGCGGCGACCAGGACCAAGACAACGGCTCTGCAGAAGACCTCGCAGTCGCATTGCCAAACGCCCAAGTGGTTCGCGTTCCCGGAGACCATCTGTCGGCCGTTTCAGACCCGGCCTTTGCCGCAGCCCTCGTGGCTTTCCTCGCCGCCGATGGCAATTAGCGCTTGCTTTCGCGCATGCGCGTCAGGAGCGGCTCCATGATATTGGTATAGTCATCGGTCCACACGCGGCGATCGCTGGCCGAAGACCAAGCCCAATCCCCCGTTGCCATGATTGGCGCGAGGGCGTCTTCGGATTTGGCCACCGCCATCAGCTCCGTTGAGAGGTTTTGCCAGCGCATGCTGCTTGAGTCCGCGTTGACGAATTTGCGCTCAATAACCAATCCACCGGCAGCAGTTGCTGCCCGCGCCACCACATCGCCCAACGCCAAGTTCCGGTTGGAAATGTGGATCAGTGCCACACCCGTCTCAGACAAGTGGCTGAGGTAAAGGGCGAACGCCTCCTGCGTCAGCAAATGTGCGGGCACCGAGTCTGAGCTGAACGCATCCACAAGCAGGATGTCGACGACGCCTTGCGGTTCGCGAGCCAGCATAAGCCGCCCGTCGCCCAAGACCATCCGTGCATCCGGCGCGCAATGGGAAACGTAGGTAAACAACCCAGAGTCCCGCGCCAAATGCACAACGTCACGGTCGATCTCATAAAAGGTCCAGGCTTGGCCCGGTTTCGCATAACAACTCACCGCACCGACCCCAAGCCCAATCGCATCCACGCGCCGCACGTCGTGGCTGGCGTTGAGAACGCGGAAGGCTTGGCCGATCGGCCCTTTGGGCCCGTAATAGGCACCCGGCGTATGGACCAACATCGGATCGGTTGACTGCACGCCATGCACTGTCGTGCCATGGCTCATCATGCGGTAGCCAGCTTCGGTATCGTCCGATACGCTCACCATCCCATAAAAACTGCGCGACATCTGGATCACACCAGCCTGTGTCACCCCCATGCCCAGCAAAGCCACCACAAGCCCGCCCGCAGCAAGCGCCAGAGGGTTGCGCTGAACCATAACCATCGCCGCCATTGCCATCGCCATGGCCGGATAGATCAGGGCAGCCATCGGCTTTCCGTCCACGTACAATGACCACCCAGTCAGCGCAGCGGCAACCACAAACAAAGTGCCAGCGATCCAAAGCAAAGGCCGCGAAGTGGGTGCTCCCCAAGGGCGCAAAAGCAGCGTCAGTGCAAGCGCTAGTGGATATTCCATCACGACATCGAAGATCACCGGTGCAGCCAAGGCAGCAAAGGCACCACCCAACACACCGCCCACCGACATCCACACATAGAATTCCGTCAAACCAGCGGCTTCGGGTCGACGATTGTACAACTCCTGAAGGCAGACCCAGCAGCCAAAAAACAAGGCCATCAGCGTCACAATCAGCAAGCTTGTCCAAGGCACATAAATCCAAGACAGGATCAGCGCAGAGACCACCATTGCAAGATGAAACAGCTGAACCGTCCGCGCCGGGAGCAACGCCTTGCGGGAAAACGCGACAATGAACGCGAGCAGATAGAGCGCAAGCGGTGCCACCCAAAGCAATGGCGCAGAAGCCACATCCGTCGTGATGTGCGTGCTGGCCGCCACCAACAGCATCGAAGGCGCGAAAGCATACAGAACCCAGCTGAACCTTTGGCCCCAAGTCGCCCGGAAGGCGCTAACGGCTGAGGCAGCGGAGGAAGCCGACGCATTGTCATCGGCATGCGCCTGCGATCCCAACGTCAAGAGGCCGCAGCAAGCGATCAGCGCTCCAAGCGCAACAAACCCGCCAAACCAGATGTCGGCCTGGGCGTGTGCTCCAAGCAGCGGCTCGAGCAACAGGGGGTAGCCCAACAAGGCAATCAGACTACCCACATTTGATGCTGCATAGAGAAAGTAAGGATCGCCAGCATCCGATCTGCCGGTCCGCGCAAACCAGGCTTGGAGCAAAGGGGCGGTAGCCGAAATTGCGACAAACGGTGCCCCCACCGAAAGCGCAAACAAACCGATCAACCAGCCCGCCTGCCCGCTTTCCGGCGGCGTCTCAAAACCTGCTGCGACTGCGATCGGCAAAGTAAGGCCTGCAAGAACCAAGACGATCAAGTGCACGCCGATCTGGACACGAAATGGCGCGCGCTGCAGGAGGTGAGCATAGATGTACCCAACGAGGAGGGCCGCTTGGAAAAACACCAAGGCTACATTCCACACGCCGGCAGAGCCACCAACGATGGGCAGCACCATCTTGGAAAACATGGGCTGGACGGAAAAAACCAAAGCGGCGCTCAAAAAAATCGCCAAGGTGAACACTGGCGCAGCAGCCGACTTTACAATCACTGACCGACGCATCGCGCCGTCAAAAACGATTTCCGTCATCGTGGTTCCGCCATTCTGGCATAAGGGACAGTAATCGGTGTTTACCGGGAAGTGTTTGAGCCTTTACTAAGCGTCGACGGGGAAATCGCCACTTCTTGGGGGTTGGGGGAAATTCAGC
>JBMOEW010000047.1:0-17242 GCA_049314555.1 Caulobacterales bacterium | reverse complement strand
ACAAGCAGCGCCAAATCCTTGGTCATCTGCCCGCTCTCCACGGTGGCGACCGTGACGGTCTCCAGCGTCTGCGCAAACCGCATCAGCGCAGCATTGTCATCGAGCTTGGCGCGGTGCTCAAGCCCGCGCGTCCACGCAAAGATCGAGGCCACCGAGTTCGTGGATGTGGGCTGACCCTTTTGATGCTGCCGATAATGGCGCGTCACCGTGCCGTGGGCGGCTTCCGATTCCATCACCTTGCCGTCAGGCGTCAGCAGCACCGAGGTCATAAGGCCAAGCGAACCAAACCCTTGCGCCACGCTATCGGATTGCACGTCGCCGTCGTAGTTCTTGCACGCCCAGATAAACCCGCCGCTCCACTTCATCGCACTGGCGACCATGTCGTCGATCAGCCGGTGTTCGTAAGTGATTTTGGCATCAGCGTATTGCTGTTTGAACTCCGCTTCGAAGACTTCGGCGAAGATGTCTTTGAAGCGGCCATCATAGGCTTTTAGGATGGTATTTTTCGTCGAAAGATAAACCGGCCAGCCCTTCAGCAATCCGTACATGAACGAAGACCGCGCAAACTCGCGGATGCTGTCGTCTAGGTTATACATGGCCATCGCAACGCCCGCGCCCGGTGCGCTGAACACGTCCCTCTCAATAACCTGCCCATCCTCGCCAACAAACTTGATGGTCAGCTTGCCCTTGCCGGGAAATCGGAAATCCGTGGCGCGGTACTGGTCGCCAAACGCATGGCGTCCCACCACGATCGGCTGCGTCCAACCGGGCACCAGCCGCGGCACGTTCTTACAGATGATCGGTTCGCGGAAAATCACCCCGCCCAAGATGTTGCGGATCGTCCCGTTCGGGCTCTTCCACATTTCCTTCAGCCCGAATTCCTTCACCCGGGCTTCGTCCGGGGTGATCGTGGCGCACTTGATGCCAACGCCGTGTTTCTTGATGGCGTTTGCGGCCTCAATGGTCACCTTGTCGTCGGTGGCGTCGCGATGTTCGACCCCGAGATCGTAATACTCGATGGTCATGTCCAAATAGGGATGGATCAGCTTGTCCTTGATCCACGTCCAGATGATCCGGGTCATTTCGTCGCCATCGAGATCCACGACGGGGTTCGCCACCTTGATCTTCGCCATCCGGGTCCTGTCCTTTTGCACAAGTTCTGAAGCCGGGGTGGTAAGCGTCTGAGCGCCCCAGCGCAAGGCCCCGACAGCCGCAACGACCCCCCTTTGGTTAATCGGCGTAAACTCTCCAAGCGCACGGCATCACATTTGCTCCTTCGCCACTTAGTTGAGTGAGTGGAGCCGACGCATGCGTCGTTTCGTGACAAACAGTGCCGGCGCGACAGCGATCGAGAATGCCGTGATTGCAGCCTTGATTGCTTTGGCGCTGACGGCTGCCGCCCATGCCCTGGGTCCAGCCTTATCGGCCGTTTTCCAAGAGGTGCAGCAGGCAATCGATAACGCGCTGGGAGATGATGGCACCGGTGTGCGCCCCCGCGCCCGCGGCGGCCGGGGGGCGGCCCCATGAAACCCTCTGACCACGCAAACGCAAAGGTGCGCCCGGTATCCAAAGCGCGCCCCGGTTTCCCCACACAACGCGCATCCCAGCGCCTGCCCCTATCGCAAGTGGGTCTGGAAGACAGTTTCCGGCTGCTCGACGCTGTGGCGATCATGCTGCCCCTGGCCTTGGCCTATCAGGCCAGCGCTCCGAGCAACATTCTTGCAGCATCTGTCAAGGATGTCGGCCCCTATTTCGTGGCGGGCTTTTTGTATTATTTGGTCCTGGTGTCGTCTGAGGTCTATCGTCTGCGACCCCGCATGCGACCCACCGCGCATATCATCCATCTGCTGTCGGTTTGCATCGTGGCGACCGGCGTCGGCTTGCTGGGCGCAGCACTCTTCGGTGTGGCGGACAGACCCTTAAACAGCGTGATGATGGGCTTGGCCTGGGCCACGGGAGCTTTGCTTTGGGCCCACGTCCTTTATGCAGCGGTCCGCCGCAGACTTCGCCTCTCTGGCCGCCTGCAAGAACGCATCGTCATCATCGGTGCCACAGACACAGCTGCCCGCCTCATCGGCTCCGCCAAGGAAAGTGGCGATGCCCTTCCGGTTGGCGTGTTTCACGACAAGGCTGAGTGCTCCTTGAGTTCGGTTTCTGGCATACCGGTCCTTGGCGATGTCATCGATTTGCTGTCGTGGCCAGAACTTCCGCAGGCAGACAGAATTGTCATCTGCATCGATCCCCTGGAGCGGGGGCGTATTTCGCAGCTGATCAGCCGGATAGCGATGGTGCCACAGCCGATCAGCTTGGCCTTCGAGTTGCCGCGCAAGGGAGATGCGCCTCCGGCTGTCACCATGATCGGCGCTACGCCGCTGGCGTCGGTCAATGGGATTGCGCCAAATCCGCGCCGGGCTCAAGTCAAGCGGATCGCCGATATTGTGATTTCCGGCGCGGCCTTGGTTGTGCTTTCGCCTGTGTTTGCGCTGATCGCTGTTCTGATCAAGGCAGATAGTCCTGGTCCGGTGTTTTTCGTGCAGCAGCGACACGGCTACAATAACGGGGTGCTCCGTGTTCTGAAGTTCCGCACCATGTACCATACTAGTCAAGGGGAAGCCGACCGCATGCAAAGGCAGGTGTCGGCTGGCGACCCCCGCGTCACGCTGCTTGGCCGCCTGCTGCGCGCCACAAGTCTCGACGAGTTGCCGCAGCTGTTGAACGTTTTGCGTGGCGACATGTCCCTTGTTGGGCCGCGCCCTCATGCCGTGGGCATGATGGTCGAAGGCTTGGATCCCTTCGCGCTTTTTGTGGACTATGCCTACCGCCACCGCGTCAAACCCGGCTTAACAGGCTGGGCGCAAGTCAATGGGGCCCGCGGCCCGGTTGGCGATCGCCACGAACTCGCGATACGCTTGGCCTACGATCTGGCTTACGTCCGCAGCATGAGCCTATGGTTTGATGCCTGGATCCTGCTGCGGACCCTGCCGCTCCTGTTTGGCGATCCAAACAAGATCCGGTGAGGCTTTAGCGCCTCAACGCCTCAACGCCTCAACGCCTCAACGCGTCAAGGCTTCAACGCCGGGCAGGGGCTTGCCTTCCATCCACTCCAAGAACGCTCCGCCTGCGGTCGAAACGAACGTAAAGTCGTCATACACCCCGGCATGGTTCAGCGCCGCCACCGTGTCCCCGCCGCCCGCAACCGCGATGAGCTTGCCGTTTTTGGCCCGTGCGGCGGCGTGGCGCGCCGCAGCAATAGTGCCGTGGTCAAACGGCGGTGTTTCAAAAACACCAAGCGGACCATTCCAGATCAGGGTGTTGCTTTCGTCCATGGCGCGGGTCAGGCGCGCGATCGTCTCAGGGCCTGCGTCCAGGATG
This sequence comes from Caulobacterales bacterium, assembly GCA_049314555.1. Taxonomy (GTDB): domain Bacteria; phylum Pseudomonadota; class Alphaproteobacteria; order Caulobacterales; family Aquidulcibacteraceae; genus REEB509. Next base: position 13,870 of record JBMOEW010000047.1, on the reverse strand, counting down.
CGTTCATCGTCGTCAATGTCGCCAAGGCCGCGCACAAAAGCCGGTGCCCGCGCATCAAGCTTTTCGGCCACGATCGTGTCGATCGGCAGCAGCAATTCGCACTTGCGCTGGCCCGCCAGCTTCATGATCTCGCGCGCGGTTTCAGCGAGATCTTTTTCATACATGCTCGCCCCCACTTCCCAGCCCTGTGCCGCCAGAAAAGTATTGGCCATGCCCCCGCCGATGGCGAGCTTATCCAGCTTACCGACCAGGTTTTTCAAAAGCTCGATCTTGGTGGAAACCTTGGAGCCCCCCACAATCCCAAGCACCGGCCGGCGGGCATTGCCGAGCGCAGAATCCAGCGCATCAAGCTCGCGCTCCATGCTGCGCCCTGCAAACCCTGGCAGCAGGCGGGCAAGCCCTTCGGTTGAGGCATGCGCCCGGTGGGCTGCTGAAAACGCATCGTTCACGTAGAAATCGCCGAGCGCCGCCATCGCCTGGGCCAGGGCAGGGTCGTTGGTCTCTTCGCCACTGTGAAAGCGCGTATTTTCCAGAAGGATCACGCCGCCAGCTGGCAAAGCAGCGATCGCGCTCGCCGCCATGTCGCCAATGCAGTCTTCGCCAAAGGCCACAGGCGTTTCCAACAGCGCAGCCAGCGGCGCAACGACCGGCGCAAGGCTCATCGAGGGCACCCGCTTGCCCTTGGGGCGATCAAAGTGCGCCAGCAAAACCGTCTTGCAGCCCTTGGCCCGCAGGGCCTGGATCGTTTCTAGCGCCGCCCGCAGGCGCGTGTCGTCAGTGACATGACCCTCAGCCATGGGCACGTTGAAGTCCACGCGAACAAGGGCGGTTTTGCCCGATGGGGCCTCATCAAGGCGATGGAACGCGGACATAAAGTCTCCTGCAATCAGTTGCTCGCCATAAAGCCCCGCTCGCGACGCCTTTCAACCCCGCGCTCGCCACGGGCTACCCCTAAAAGTAATCAAACGCTTCGATGGCATCTGAGACCGCTTTCAGGGAAAGTGGAGTTCGGTTTCCCGCCCGAAAGCGGTCTAAGCTTTTGATTTAGTCCATTTCCGGACACAAAACCGCAACTACACTTTTGTTGAAAATGCGCAAGGCTACGTCGGCGGTGGGTTATTGAAACGCCTTGAGCCGTTCGCCCATGATCTCGTTGAGCCGTTCCAAAGCCTTCAACGGTCTGATCAAGACTTTGAACTCAGCGATTTGGCCATCGCCATCGAACGTCAAGACATCGCAGCCCTCAGCAGGCCGCCCCCCGATGGTGCAGGTGAAAAACATCACAGCCGTGCCATTGTCTTCAACGATCGTGGTGAACTGAAAGTCCTCAAGCACCTCCATCAGGTGCCCAAACAAGAACCGCACGATCACTTTGCCCTCAAACGGGGTCATCTTCGTGGGGCTATGCATCCTGATGGTGTCGGTCATGCAGGCCAAAATGGCATCTGCATCCTTTGCCAGCGCCGCAGCGTGATAGGGGGCGTGGAAAGCACTCATCATACACCCATGAAATCGCGCTTGCCGATGGCCAAGCCGTTGTGACGCAACAGCGCGAAAGCCGTCGTCAGATGGAAGTAGAAATTCGGCAGGATAAAGCCGTTCAAATATGCTGACCCGGGCAGCGTCATGGAGCTGTCGGGACCGGTGCGGAAAGTCACAGGCTTGTCCGCTGCCGCATCGACCGCTGCCCGATCAAGGCTCGCAACGAGCGCCAACACCTTGCCGATCCGCTCTTTCAGCATTGGGATCGTGTTTTCGGTATCTGGGTGCGATGGCGGCTCGATCCCGGCAAGCCTGGCGCTTGCAATTTTGGCGAAGTCGCAGGTCATTTGCACCTGGCGCGTCAGCCCAAACATATCGGGAAACAGGCGCGCGTCGAGGAAAGCGGCCGGATCGATCTTGCCCGCTTCGCAGTGGGCGGCGAGCTTGTCCAGGATCGCGTCAAGCGCGGCGAGCTGGCGGGTGAAAACGTCCAATGAGGCAGCGGCGAGGGACATGGGCGATAGGGCTCCCGGAGGTGGCTTATGGTCGCCGGGGTTAAGCCTTCTCAAGCTTCGGGGCAATGACTTTGGCAGGACGGGTTAAGCTGGACATAACGAGTTCACAACAGCCCGCAACCAGGCGTGGACGCGCCAACAAGCTGGACCGCGGGCCTTCAGGCCCGCCAGAACCTATGCGGGCCTGCAGGCCCGCGGTCCAATGTTCGGTTTAACGGGTGAAGTACAGCCCACAACAATGCGTGGACGCGCCCGCGGCTCACCCCAGGTTTTCGTTGGGCGTGAAGGCCAAGACTACGTCAAATAAGCTTCGCCATCGCCACGCTGGTGTCCAGCATGCGGTTAGAGAAGCCCCACTCGTTGTCATACCACGTGAGGATCGAGCAGAACGTGGCGTCCATAACCTTGGTTTGGTCCATGTGGAAAATCGACGAGTGCGGGTCGTGGTTGAAGTCGCTCGAAACGTTTGGCGCGGTTGTATAGCCAAGCACGCCCTTCATCGGGCCATCGGCTGCGCTTTTGATCGCGTCGTTGATCTCTTGCACGCTGGTCGCGCGCTTGGCGATGAACTTCAAATCCACCACTGAAACGTTCGGCGTCGGCACCCGCATCGCAAACCCGTCCAACCGGCCCTTCAGCTCTGGCAACACCAGGCCAACCGCTTTGGCAGCCCCGGTCGAGGTCGGGATCATGCTCAAGGCCGCCGCCCGCGCCCGATAAAGATCCTTGTGCATCTGGTCCAGCGACGGCTGGTCGTTGGTGTACGAATGGATCGTGGTCATCATCCCTTTGTCGATGCCGATCGTGTCATTCAGCACCTTCGCCACTGGCGCCAGGCAGTTCGTGGTGCACGACGCATTGGAGATGACGATATGGTCCTTCGTCAGCTTGTCGTGGTTCACCCCGTAGACCACCGTAAGGTCAGCCCCATCGGCCGGCGCAGACACGATCACTCGCTTGGCACCAGCTTCCAAATGGGCAGCGGCCTTGTCCCGGGCGGTGAAAATGCCAGTGCACTCCAGCGCGATATCCACGCCCAAGTCTTTGTGCGGCAGCTCCGCCGGGCTCTTAATCGCGGTCACGCGGATCTTGTCGCCATTGACGATGATGTAATCGCCGTCGACCTTCACCTCGCCGGGGAAGCGCCCATGCACACTGTCAAACCGCAACAGGTGCGCGTTGGTCTCGACCGGTCCCAGATCGTTGATCGCCACAACCTGCACGTCGGTGCGGCCCGCTTCATAAAGCGCCCGCAGCACATTGCGTCCGATTCGACCGAACCCGTTGATCGCCACCTTCACTGCCATCGCCGAAACTCCTTAGCACCTGAAATGATATGTTGCGCTGCGGTGTAAGCACAAAGGCGGCGCGCGTAAACCGCACGCCGCCCCAGAAGAGAACGCAATTTGTTTCGGTGTGCTGCAGCCGGCCTCACGTGCAGCGGCGATACACCTGCGGGTCGCCGCGCGGATGATCCGTCCAGGTTAGCGTGCCGGCGGCTGCGTCATGCGCCAGCGTATGGGTGACATAGGAGCCGGCAATCGCAGCTTCGCCCTCAAAGTGCGACACGATCGCCACGGTTTCGCCCGTCCAGGTGACGCTGGAGATCTCCCGGTTGCCCATGGCAACCCGCAGGTTCGTCGCGCTCACTTCCAGAGTGCCAACCTTGTTTGGATCAGCGCAGGCTTCCGGTGTCGTGCCCCATTCGCCGGCGATGCTGGTGAGGTCGTTGCCGGTGGGCGCGGCGTTTTCCGCAGCCACAGCCGCCGCGTGCTCCACCGGGGCCTCTGGCACCTCAGGGGCAGGTGCGCTGCAACCGGCCAAAGCCAAAATGATCAAACTGGCCAAAACAGAGCGCATCGCAATCCTCCCCAAGGTGCCTTTATCCAAGCAAACAGCGTTAACACCCACTCATTCGTCCCAAAATCGCGTTCAATTCCGGCCACGCAATTACGATGGCGCGAAACTGTCTAGTTTGCTGCGCTGCCCAAATTGCTGCGCTGCCCAAATTGCTGCGCGGCGATGCAGGCGAGAGGCGCTGGCAGGTAAACCGCCAGCACCTGGAAGGGGTCTGAAAATGGCACCTCACCCGATCGGTTAGGGCGTGGTCGCGGGGTCTTGTGGCACAGCAGACGTATCGGTCGCAGCGCTGCTGGCGGGTGCTTCTTCAACCACCGGCGCTTCTGGCGCGGCCGGTTGCGCTTCCGAAGCGATCGCAGCCGGTGCTTCCTCAGTCGGTCCCCCGGCCATGTCGCGCTCCGGCACCGGCAGGCCCGCCATCCATTGCAGTCCGCCACCGAAATGCGGGTCGCTGGCCGTGCGTGAGTTCACGATCACCTCTTCCATGCCGTTCCAGAAGGGCACGGCATAAGACTGGAACAGGCGCACCGACAAATCCCGGTCGCACAAGTTTCGGTTCACGCAGATTTGCAGCGCGTCATAGAAATCGGCCACCACATAAAGATCGTTGGCGCGCAGCTCGGCGTCGTTCTGGATGTGGTCAAACAGGCGCTGGCGCGCTTCGAGCCGCTCGGCGCTGTTGAACATTTCAAACAGCGTGAACGTCTGCACAACCCGGCTGTCTTCCATCTTCGCCACTTCTTCGTCGTAGGTCTTCAGGGCGAAATAGCCGCCGCCAGCTGCGCCAAAAATGCTGACCCACGTTGCGATCGTGGACGACCACACCGAAAAACCGTTGCGTTCCGACATGTTGTGCCCCTGTGAAAACCAAGCCGCGCGCCATCACCGACCGCAGAGCGAAACCAGCATGACAGACCAGCAACCTGAACGCCACAGCGAACACGCTGGCCGCGGCCCGGTTTCAGTCCGCTAGTGTCTCCGCCAGCGCCTGCAGTTGGGTGATGCAAACGCCCCAGCCCTCGGAAAACCCCATGTCCGCGTGCTTTTTTGCAGTCTTCGGCGTCCTTGTGCAGGCACCGCGCCACATAGCGCGTGCCTTGGCCCTCATCGGTCATTGTGAAAACGGCTGTGATGGCAAGCCACGGCGAAGCGGGCCGCCAACCGGCGGTCATCGTTGTGGTCCAAACGATCTTGGCGTGTGGCACGATTTCCAGAAAACAGCCTGGGTTGTCGCTTTCTTCTAAGTCGGGACCGCGCATCAGCGTGTGGAACGCACCACCCGGGCGCAGGTCAAACGCCAACACCTCGCTCGCCCAGGGCTTCGGGCACCGCCATTGCGCCAGCAACAGATGATCGCACCAGGCCCGCCAAAGCTGCCCCCGCGACACCGGCAGCAAGCGAGAAATCTCCAAGGCGCCGTCCTCTTCCCGCATCATCGCCTCCAGGCTCAAACGGGGCCGAAAAGGGCCAAGACGTTAGGCTTCCATGAGCCGTGGCATCAACTCCACCATGTTGCACGGCATATGGCGGCTATCGAGCTGGAACCGGATCACCTTGTCCCAGCCGTCTTTGACCGCCCCATTGGAGCCGGGCAGGCAAAACACAAACACCCCGCCAATAATCCCAGCGCACGCCCGACTCTGCAACGTGGAGAGGCCCACACTTTGATAGCTCACCAAATGGAAGACGACCGAAAACCCTTCGATTTCCTTGTCGAACAACGGCCGCAATGCCTCTGGCGTGACATCGCGACCGGTGATCCCAGTGCCACCGGTGGTGATGATCGCGTCAGCGGTCCCGGCTTCGATCCAGGCCAAGACCTGCGCCCGGATGGCCACCCGCTCGTCCTTCACGATCGCTTTGGCCGCAAGGCTGTGGCCCGCACCCGTGATGCGCTCGCAAATCGTTTTGCCGCTGGTGTCGGTTTCCTCGTCGCGCGTGTCCGAAACAGACAACACCGCGATCCGCACGGGCTTAAAGGGGAGGTCTTCCTTGATCGCGCCGCCAACCTGCATCACTTGGTCTCCCATCTTGCTTTGTCTTGGTGGTCCTGGGCTCTAGGCTCCACCCAGACCGCACCGCCATCGCTTTCTTCTTGTTTCCAGAAGGGGGCGTCGGTCTTCAAATAGTCCATCAGACAGTCCACCGCCTGGAAAGACGCTCGCCGGTGCGCGCTGGCTGCTGCCACAAAAACGATTGCCTCACCAGGCAGCACGCGGCCCGCTCGGTGTACCACGCGCAGCGCGTCCACCTCAAATCGGGCCGCGATCTCCAGCGCCATGCGCGAAATCTCGGCATCGGTGAAACCAGGGAAATACTCGAGCACCAAAGCCCGCACAGGCAGGCCTTTGCTCTCGCCGCGGCACAGCCCAGTAAAGCTTGCCACCGCCCCAGCTCCCGCAGACCCCGCCGTAAACCCGGCCAACTCGGAAGCCGGATCAAACGGCACCATCACGACAGAGACCCAAACATGGCTCATGTGAGCAACAACTTTGCGCCCGCCACCAGCAGCACAAGACCAAGCGCGCGCAGCAGCATTTTCGCTGAAAACAAATGGATCGATAGGCTCACCCCAATCAGCGCCCCAATCGCCACCGCGCCCGCCAGGATCGGTAGCTCCATCGGCAACGCGGCAAGCCGGCTCATCTGGCCAGCCAAGCCCGCCAGCGAATTGCAAACGATGAACGCCGCTGCAATCCCTGCGGAATTCTTGGGCGTCGCCCACCCCAAAAACACCAGCAAAGGCGAAAGAAAAATCCCGCCCCCCGTGCCGGTCAGGCCAGCCAGCGCGCCAAGCGCCGCCCCCGTCGGCAAAGACACAGCCAACGTCGGCCTGCGGGCAACTTTGCTCGCATCAATTTGGGGCAGCACAACATACCGGGCCGCCGCCAACAACAACACCGCACCCAAAAGCACCCGGTAGGTTTCTTCCGGCAAGTGCACCCGCCCCGCAAAAAAGGCCATCGGAATGGCGGTCACCGCAAACGGCAGAAAGGTCGCCCAGTCCATTTGCTTGGCGAGCACAAACCGGCTGGCCCCGAAGCCCGCCACCAGCACGTTGAGCACAAGCGCGGTCGGCCGCATCGTTTCAGGGGCCACCGCAAACAGCGCCATTAACGCCAAGTACGCGCTCGCCCCGCCGTGGCCAACGCTGGAATAAAGCGCTGCCGCAAGGCCCATCAACGCGGCTAGAAGCCAGATGTTTTCAGCCATCGCCCGGTTAGCCGCCGCTCATCGGAGGCATAAAGGCGATTTCATCGCCGTCCCAAACGGCTGCGTCGTTGGCCACAACCGCCCGGTTGACCGCAACCCGCGTAGTCGTCGCGCCAAGCTCGGGGTGCGCGTCAGACAGATAGGCCCGCACCGCACCCACGGTGTCGATTTCGGCGGGCAAGGCAATGTCGCGCTGCCGCCACCCCGCCGTTTCCGCCAACCGCCCAAATAACAAAACCCGCGCCAAACCCTATCCCCCCGTCATGGACATGTGCCGCCTCACCGCCGGCCCCGCCGCCAGCCGCTCCACCGCAAAGTCATGCCCCTTGGGCTTGCGGGTGATGGCCTCGCGAATGGCAGCGATCAAGGCGTCGTCGTCGTCGCTGGCCCGCAACACGTCGCGCAAGTCTGCGCTGTCGTCCTGGCCAAGGCACATGAACAGCATGCCCGTGCAGGTCACCCGCACCCGGTTGCAGCTCTCGCAGAAATTATGGGTGAGGGGGGTGATAAACCCGACCTGGCCGCCCGTTTCAGCCACCCGCACATAGCGAGCAGGCCCGCCCGTGCGCACGTCCAGATCCTCAAGCCGCCAAAAGCTTTCGAGCGTGGCGCGCACTTCGCGCAATGACAAAAACTGGTCCGACCGATCCTCTTCCACCTCCCCCAAAGGCATCGCTTCGATCAACGTCAGACTATGGCCCTGGCCATGCGCCCACGCCACCATCTCCGGGATCGCGGTATCGTTGAGACCCCGTAGCGCAACGGTATTGATCTTGATGGCAAGGCCAGCCGTGCGCGCTGCCTCCAGACCGGCCAGCACAGCGCCCAAGTCCCCACCGCGGGTGATCTCGCGAAAGCGCTCCGGGTCCAGGCTGTCGATCGAGACATTGATCCGCTTGATCCCCGCGCGCGCCAGCGGTTCAGCAAACTCCACAAGGCGCGTGCCGTTGGTGGTGAGCGTTAATTCCTCCAAAGCACCCGATTGCAAATGCCGCGAGAGCCGGTTCACCAGATCCAAAAACCCCTTGCGAACGAGCGGCTCACCGCCCGTCAACCGGATTTTGCGCGTGCCAAGGGCAATGAACGCCGAACACAACCGGTCCAGCTCTTCCAGGCTCAGCACGTCTTTCTTGGGCAGAAAGGTCATGTGCTCGGCCATGCAGTACACACAGCGCAGGTCACACCGATCCGTCACCGACACCCGCACATAAGAGATCGATCGCCCAAACGGGTCGATCAAGGGCGGAAGGGGGTTAAGGGCGTAACCGTTTGCGCTCATGCGATTTTCCAATGACGCACAACAATAGCATCGATAAGCGGACAAAAAACCCAAAGAAGTGTGCGGTTGAAATGCTCACTCCTCGCCGCGCAAAAAGTCACCGCTCACCCCGCCTGTTTTTTCCAACAAGCGCACGGCCTCGATCACCATCGCTTTGTCCTTGGCCTTCAGCATGTCGTAGATGGTCAAACAGGCAACGGCAGCGGCGGTCAAAGCCTCCATTTCAACCCCCGTTTGCCCAACCGTGCGCGCCGCCGCAAAGGCCTCCAGGCCGTGCTCCCATGGCCGCACCACCACCTTAAGGTCACTTAAGGGCAACGGATGGCACAACGGGATCAGATCAGCGGTGCGTTTGCCAGCCATCACACCGGCAATCTCAGCCACCGCCCGCACGTCGCCCTTCTTGGCGTCTCCCGCCAGCGCCACAGCAAGCGTTTCCGGTGCCATCCGCACCCGCCCCGCCGCCACGGCAGTGCGCATGCTGATAGGCTTGCCTGAAACGTCCACCATCCGGGCTTGCCCAGCCTCATCCAGATGCGTCAGTTCACTCATTGAGGTTCCCCCATGATCAGCGAGCGCCCTTCAAACAAGGCGCACGGCAGCCGCGCAGAGGTCTCCGCCGCCGGCGCCAATGCAAACCGCCGCACATAGCCATTGGACGTGGCGAGCACACGAACCAGCGAACTATCCTGATCTGCGCTGGCATTGGCCCACAGGCAACCAGCCCCGTCCACCCCAATCCGAGCCCGCAGAAAGCTCTCCCGCGGGCCTTCTGCCTTCAGCGGTTTCACCATCCGCGCCATCATTCCCGATGCAGGCGAAACCGGCCCGCCCAGCATCGTGTCAAGCATTGGCCGTAAAAACAAATGCGCACAGACAAACGCGCTCGCAGGGTTTCCCGGCAACCCCAACACCACCTGCCGCCCCAAGCGTCCAAACCAGACCGGCTTGCCGGGCCGCATGTTGACCTTGTTGACTAACAATTCCAGGCCAAGGCTTAAAAGCGCCGGCTTTGCCAAATCGTGGTCCCCGACGCTCGCCCCGCCCACCACCACAACCACATCAAGGTCTGTGAGCGCGCCATTGATCTCTGCGGCAATGGCGGCAAGGTCGTCAGCCTGCGGGCTTAACCGCCGCGCCCGCCCGCCCCACGCTTCAATCAGCCCCGTAAGTGCCGCGCTGTTGCTTTCAAAGATTTGATCGTCCCGCGGCACGTCCCCTGGTGCCACCAATTCGCTGCCAGTGCACAAAACACCCACCCGCGGCCGCGCGCGCACCTGCACACGACCGTGCCCGGCCGCCGCGACCAGCGAGAGCGCCGCCGGATCAAGCCTTCGCCCAGCATCAAGCAGCACATCGCCGGCTGCCATATCGCCGGCGGCGGGGCGGATATTGTCCTTGTTGGGGTTTTCAGGCGTCAGCGTGACCATATCACCGCGGTGTACGGCCTCTTCTTGGATCACCACCAGATCGCAGCCGTCCGGCACCGGCGCCCCGGTAAACACCCGCACCGCGCAGCCCGCCTGTACAGCGCCCCGAAAAGCTTTGCCCGCAGCGCTTTCGCCCGCCACCTGCAAAGCCCCGAGCACAAGATCAGCCCGCCGCACAGCCCATCCGTCCATCGCAGACGACCGAAACGGCGGCAGGTCCCGTTGCGCACGGACTGCCCCCGCCAGCGTCCGCCCAGCAGCGTCCAAAAGCGCAACCTCTTCGCTGCCCAAAACCGGCGTTACGCCCAACATCGCGGCGCGCGCGTCTTCCAATGCAGCGTTGACCAGCGCTTGGCTGGACGATTGGGTAGGGTGGCTCATGTCCCACAAGACACGGGCGTTTCGCCCCCACGTCAAGGGAGAGCCGATGATCGCGGGCCTTATCTATGCAGGCGGGCAGGCCACACGCCTTGGCGGCCTTGATAAACCGCTCTTGGCGTTGGCCGGCGTGCCGTTGGTGGCGTGGAGCTTGGCGCGCCTCTCCCCGCAGGTGGAACGCGTGGCGATAGTCACCCGCGGCGATCCAGCCCGCTTTGCTGGCTTTCCGGCAGACGTGATCGTCGATCCACAGGCGGCGCAAACACCTTGGGGCCCGATTGGCGGCCTGCTCGCGGGGCTTGAATGGGCCAGGGGCGTTGGCGCTATGGGGTTAGCCACCGCCCCAGCCGACGCACCGTTTCTGCCCACCGATCTGGTCGCCCGCTTGGCTGCGGCCGGGTCCTGCGCGATGGCAGAAGGTCCAACAGGCAAAGAACCCGCCTGCGCGCTCTGGCCGGTGGCACAAGCTCACCGCATCGCAGACCTTGCCAACAGCGGCGAAAGAGCGCTTTGGGCCATCGCCAAAGCCTTGGACGCAGCCCCAGTTGTCTTCCCAAACGCAGACCCGCCGCCGTTCTTCAACATAAACACGCCGCATGATGTGATCAGCGCCGAGGCAGTCCTCGCGTGTTATAGCTTGCGTCCGCCACGCTTTTGGGACGAAGTATAGAAAAAAGACAGGCCCGCTTGTTTTGGCCACACCCCAGGGGAGGAACGCATGGCGACCCAACAAAAGCCAACCGAACAAAAGCCAGTGGTGTGCCGCGTGTGTCACGCGCAGTGCGGCCTGCTGGTGGACATGGAAAACGGCAAGCCCGTAGCCATTCACGGCGACAAAGATAACCCGGTTTACAATGGCTATTCGTGCATCAAAGGCCGCGAGATGCACACGATGCACACGCTGCCTTCGCGCATTCTGCACAGCCAAAAGCGCCAGCCCGATGGCACCTACACCAACATCGAGTCAAACCAGGCAATCCTGGAAGTGTCCCAAAAGCTGGAGCGCATCATCGCCGAACACGGCCCCCGCGCCGTGGCTCTGTATATCGGCACCTATGGCTACAACAGCTTCACCGCAGGGGCCTTCGCCTACAGCTTCTATGAAGCCATCAAGAGCCCGATGGTGTTCACCTCCGTCACCATCGACCAGCCGGGCAAGGGCGTGGCCGCCATGCTGCACGGGCCTTGGCTGGCGGGCGTGCCGTGGATGGACAATTGGGACGCGCTGCTCCTGATTGGCACCAACCCGATCGTGTCGATGCTCGGCGGCCTTGGCATGAACCCCGCCCGCAATCTGCACAAAGCCAAGCAGCGTGGCATGAAAATGGTGGTCATCGACCCCCGCATGACAGATTGCGCCAAGCATGCAGACATCCACATCCAGCCCCGCGCCGGCGAAGACAGCGCGATCCTCGCTGCGTTTGCAAAGCTCTGGCTGGAGGAAGGACTGTTCGATAGCGCCTTCGTCTCAGACAACACCCAAAACCTGGAAGCCCTGAAAGCAGCGGTTGCCCCCTTTAGCGTGGCCTACGCTGCCGAACGCGCCGGCGTGCCCCAAGAGCAGATCATCGCCGCCGCTCGTTTGCTGGGGCAAGCCAAGTGTGGCGGTATTTCTGCCGGCACAGGGCCCAACATGTCCGGTCGCGGCAACCTGGTCGAATACCTGGTGAAATCCCTCACCACCCTGCGGGGCTGGTGGCTAAAGGCTGGCGACACCCGCCAAGCCGGCGTTCTGATCGACCCGCTGCCCGCGATCGCCGCAAGCCCGGGCCCCCAACCCGCGTTTGGCTTTGGCGAGCATCTGCGCGTGCGCGGCTTGACCGACACCGGCGCAGGCCTGCCCACCTCAGCCCTGGCCGATGAAATCCTGATGCCAGGCGAAGGGCAGGTGAAAGCGCTGATTTGCGTTGGCGGCAACCCGATGCAGGCCTGGCCAGATCAGCTCAAAACCCACGATGCCATGAAGGCCCTGGACCTGCTGGTCACCATTGACCCTCGCCAATCCGGCACCGGTCGTGTGGCCCACTATAACCTTGCCTGCAAGCTGCACATGGAAATCGAAGGCAACACCTCCGCCTCCGAGTTCTACGGCAATTTCGGGCCTGGCTGGGGACACGGCATGCCTTACGGCGCGGCCTGTGGTCCAATCATGGACCCGCCCGCCGGCTCAGACCTGATCGAAGAGTGGGAAGTGTTTTATCGCATGGCCCAACACATGGGCCTCCAACTCACGGTAAAGCCCTTCGCCAAAATGGACGCCGCCGGCAAAGCGGCCTTCGCCACCAAGCTTGATATGGCCAATCCGCCATCCCCGGTTGACGTGTGGCGCTACGTGCTGAACGGCAGCCCAGTCCCTTACGACGAAGTGCGCAAGTATCCGCAAGGCCATGTCTTTGACCTGCCGCCGGTGGTGATTCAGCCCCGTCCGGCAGGCTGGGCCGGGCGGCTGGAACTTGGCTCCAAGCCGATGCTGGACGAACTGGCAGAGATCGCAGCAAGCCCAATCAACGCCTATGAGACGGACAACGAATTTCCATTCCGGATCATTTCGCGCCGCCTGAACGACATGCACAATTCCAACTGGCACGACAATCCGAAATTGGCGCGCAAATGGCGCTACAATCCGGTGTTCATGAACCCAGAAGACATGGCGCGTCTGGGTGTTGCCCAAGGCGAGGTGGTTGAAATCGAAAGCGCGCGCTCCTCGATCTTCTGCGTGGTCGAAGCAGCGCCAGACGTGCGCACAAATTGTGCCTCGATCACCCACTCGTTTGGCGTCAATCCAGACGAGCCGGAAGATCCCTACAAGGCCGGCGGCAACACCGGGCGGCTGTCTGATGTCGAAAAAGACTACGACCGCTACACTGGCATCCCGCTGATGAGCGGCATCCCAGCAAGGATCAAAAAGACCAACCGCTTCAGCACCACCGTTGCCGCCGAATGATGCGGTTTGAAGGCAAGACAGCCTTTGTCGCCGGCGGTGCCGGCGGCATTGGCGGGGCGGTGTGCCGCCGCCTCGTCACGGAAGGGGCAAGCGTGATTGTGGGCGATCTCAATCACGATCAAGCCCAGGTCCTGGCCGAAGCGATCGGGGCAAGCAGCGTGCACCTCGATGCGGGAGATGAACAAAGTTGGCAGGATGCCATCGGCCAAACCAGGCTTGACGTGTTGGTGAATTGCGCTGCCGCTTCAAAGCTTGGCTCGGTGGACCAGATGTCCCTGGAAGACTGGGACTACAACTACCGCGTCACCGCCCATGGTGTGTTCCTGGGCATGAAGCACGCGGCCCTCGCGATGCCTTCAGGCGGTGCCATCGTCAACATCGCAAGCCTGGTGGCCCATGGCCGCGCGCCGTTGAATGCCGCCTATGCCAGCGCCAAAGCGGCGGTGATCTCCATGACCAAGAACACGGCCGTGCGCTTTGCCAAACGGGGCATCCGCGTCAATTGCGTGTCGCCGGGTTTCATCCGAACACCCCCCGTTGAACGCATGTTTGAAGCCATGGCCAAGGGCGATAAATCCGCCGCAGACCTCGAGAAGGCTTACACGCGCCAAATCCCAATGGGACGATTGGGCGAACCAGAAGAGGTCGCCGATGCCATTGCCTTTCTGGCCTCCAGCGACGCCCGCTTTATCACCGGCGTTGAACTGTTGATCGACGGCGGCATGCTGATCGCTTGATCTCCCGCCAAAGAAGGCGAAAGGCGAAAGGC
>JBMOEW010000046.1:0-21313 GCA_049314555.1 Caulobacterales bacterium | reverse complement strand
ACTTTCACACGCCCGCGGTTGGCCCGAATTCGTTAATGTGTGTAGACTGCGGCAGTGGCGTGGGGTGTTGAAGGAAAAAACGCCGAAGCACCATGAACAATCGGGTGTTGGCCCGAAGGGCATTGGCCCATCTGGGGAATGGCGGCCCGTGGCCGGCGTTTGATGCAAGGGGATAAAAGAAGATGGTACGTAAGTCATTATTGCTCACGTCAGTGGGTATGATGGTCGCCAGCGTAGGCGTCGCCTGGGCCCAAGCCCCGGCTCCAGTTGGTGGCTACCCGGCTGATGCGCAGCCAGGTCAGTGCTTTGCCCGCGTGATTGTGCCTGAAGTGGCCTCAAGCGTAGATGAGCAAGTGATCGTTCAAGCAGCGCGCACCGAAGTGCGTGTGATCCCCGCGCGCTATGAACTTGTTGATGAGCAAGTTCTCACGCGTGAAGCTTCTGTCGAATATCGAGTGGTTCCCGCAACCTACCGCACCGTGACAGAGTCGGTGGTCGTTGAACCAGCGCGCACCGAAACCATTGCGGCGCCGGCGTCGACCGAAACCTACACCGAGCGGGTGATGGTGCGCCCCGCCTACACGACCTGGAAGCCAGGCCGTAACATTCTGGGCCGCGCCGGTGGCGTGGGTTCGGGGGCTGCAACAGTTGCGAGCACCGGCGATGCAACCGACGTCCACACCGGTGAGTTGCTCTGCCGGATCGAAGTTCCCGCAGAATATACCACGATAACGCGCACCCGCACGGCGGAAACGGCCTCCGCCCAAACCCGCACCATCCCAGCGCGGACAGAGCAAGTCAACCGTCAAGTGGTGGCGACGGCCGCCCGGGTTGAAGAGCGCCCGATCCCGGCCGAATACCGCACCATCAAAGTGCGTCGTTTGATCGAGGCCGCTCGCACCGAAACCATCCAGATCCCTGCCACCTATCGCACGGTAACCCGCCGGGTGGTGCAGTCCGCTGGCGGCGTGGAATGGCGCGAAGTGCTGTGCGAAACCAACACAACGCCTGTGCGCGTGCGTGAAATTCAAACCGCGCTCAACAGCCGTGGTTTCACCACCTCCGTAGACGGCGTGTTCGGTCCAGCGACCATCTCGGCGATGGAGCGCTTCCAACGCACCAACGGTCTTCCCGTGGGTTATATGACTGTTGAAACCGTCCGCGCGTTGGGCCTCGGCTCCTCGCTGACCCCGCGCTAAGCACAACCGCTTCGGTACAAACAAAAGGGCCCTCTGCGCGCAAGCGCAGGGGGCTCTTTCATGCTGGAGAAATGGCAGGAGGCGACCGGCAACGCAGCGGTGCGCCCAATCAAGGCCCCCGCCGACGGCAACCATCCATTCGCGCCGAACTCAACGCCGCCGGCGCGTATTGCCAAAAATGCCGCGGACAATTTCGCGCGCAATCGTGTTGAAAACATTGGACGCAACGCGCCCTGTCTGACGCTCCAGAGCACTGGAGCGTGGCCGCGTCCTGGCCCGGGTGCCAGATGAGCGGCTGGTGTCACGATCCTGCCGGTCTCGCTTGGCCTGCTCTTTCTCGCGGGCTTCAGACTCCGCAGTTCGCTCCGCCTCCCGTGCCGCAGCATCTGCGCGTTTGCCCAGGATTTCGTGCGCGCTTTCTCGATCAATCGGGGTGTCATATTTGGCAGATAATCCGCTTTCTTGGACAATCCGCCGCCGCGTTTCAGCGTTGATTGGGCCGACTTGACTGTTAGGCGGGCGCACCTTTGTCCGCGCCACTGGCGTCGGCGCCCCTTTGTCGTCAAGGGTCGAGACGAGCGCTTCGCCGACACCCAGCTCCTGGATCTCCCGCGCCACATCCACGCCTGGGTTTGCACGAAACGAGTTTGCCGCCGCCTTAACCGCCTTCTGATCCGATGGGGTGTAGGCCCGCAGCGCGTGCTGAATGCGATTGCCCAGCTGGCTCAACACAATTTCGGGCACGTCGGCCGGCGACTGCGTTACAAAATAAATCCCAACCCCCTTGGAGCGGATCAGGCGAGCGACCTGTTCGATCCGGTCCAGCAGGGCCCGAGGCGCGTCCTTAAACAGAAGGTGCGCCTCGTCGAAAAAGAACACGAGCTTAGGCTTATCGAGATCACCCGCTTCCGGAAGCGACTCCCACATCTCAGACAAGAGCCACAGCAAAAACGTGGCATATAACCGTGGAGACTGGATCAGGCGTTCTGCTGCCAGCAAATGCACGCAGCCACGGCCATCAGCCTGCAGCTTCAAAAGGTCTTCCAAATCGAAGGCGGGCTCGCCAAAAAAGTGATCGGCCCCATCCATCTCCATTTGCAGCAAACGGCGCTGAAGAGCAGCGACTGTCTGGGGCGTAACCAGCCCGTACTTCTTGCCAATTTCCTCTGAGTTCTCCGAGATATAGTTGAGGAGTGCCCGGAAATCCTTGAGATCAAGCAAAAAGTCGGACGCGGTCTTGGACGAAAGCGCCCGATCGTCCGCGATTTTGAAGGCAATGGTAATGGCCCCTTCCTGCGCTTCAGTGGCTTCCAAAATCCGGCTCATCAACAGCGGACCCATCTCAAAGACCGTCGTGCGGATTGGATGGCCGAGCTCGCCGTAAACATCCCACAAAACGGTTTTTGCCGCTCCGGGCGTCACAGTAACGCCAATCTCCTCAGCCCGTTTGGTGGCCCACCCAGGGGTCGGCACCCCTGGCACGGCGATGCCCGAAAGATCGCCCTTCACATCAGCGGCAAAGACATTCACGCCGGCAGCGGCAAATTGCTCAGCAAGGACTTGTAACGTCACCGTTTTTCCGGTGCCGGTGGCACCCGCCACGAGGCCATGTCGATTGGCACGCTTCAGTGTAATGCCCTGCGGGCCATCTGGGCTTCCGCCGATGAGAATGCTGTCCGACATGACGGCCTCTTGAGTGATTCTGCTCAAGCCCCACAATGGCGCCGCTGCGCCCCCAGCGCCACCACCCAACCACCGCCCCGCGCATCGCACGCTTACCCCTGGAGCATTGAATGACTTGGACAGCTAAGGCACCACTCTGGATCCTGGCGACCACCGCCATCATGGGCGGGCTCTATTGGTTCGCCGACGCGCTCACCCAGTTTGCCCTCGCGCTCATTCTTTGGCTCACCATTGATGGCTTTGCGCGATACGTGGGCGAAAAACTGCCGTTCCTGCCCAAGGCCGTCACGGTCCCTTTCGCGCTCATTCTTGTGGTGGGGATAGGGGCCTGCTGTGCGTGGGTGGTCGCAGACAACGTCGGTGCCTTGACCACTCACGCCGGAGACTACGAAGCGCGCCTAAACGAGCTGCTGGCCCAAGTGCACGCGCGCCTGGCGGCAACCGGTCCAGCACCAACGGTGGGCGAACTTTTGTCGCAAGCGAACCCCACCGATCTGGTCAGCGCGATAGGCGACGCCCTACAAGGATTGGCCTCCGACGCCTTGTTCATTTTCATCTATTTGGGGTTTTTGTTCGCAGCCGCTTCGACGTTTCCCGGCAAGCTCGATGCTATTTTCAAGGATCCAGGTGCCCGCGCCCAAGCTGCGAAGGTCTTCACGTCGATCCGTACCTCGATGGAGCGATATCTTTGGGTTCAAACGATAGCCAGCCTGATAATCACGGGACTGACCTACATAACGCTTGAGATGATCGGCCTGGATAACGCTTTACTTTGGGCCTTCATCATCTTTTTTCTAAACTATATTCCCACCATTGGCTCACTTGTCGCCGTGGCGCTGCCAACGGTATTCGCGTTGGTTCAGTTCGATCAGCTCGGGTCGGTCGCCGCTGTGGCGGCCGGAGTAGGGGTGTGGCAATTCGTCATAGGCAACTTCATTCAACCCAGAATGACCGGCGAATCCTTGAACTTATCAACACTGGTGGTGCTGCTTGCCCTCGCGATTTGGGGAACCATCTGGGGCATTGCTGGCGCCTTCCTCGCTGCCCCTTTGACCGTAATGCTGATGATTGTTCTGGCCCAGTTTCCGTCCGTACGTTGGATCGCGGTGTTGTTGTCCGCAGACGGAAAGCCCGAAGTGTTCAATACGCCCGATAAAGAAGATCCGAAGGTGGCATGAGGGAGTTCAACAGATTGCCACTTGATTGAACCCGAAATTGCTGCAACAAAATTATGACGGGGCCAGGGACGAGTCTCCGGACCGGTCCCTCGGGTGGGATCTTAAAATTCGTGGTGGCTGCGGGGTGAACCTGCAGCGTCACCTTTGAGAACAGGCCTCTGCGTGCGTCCCCCACCCAGCCTGCGAGCGAGGCCTGCAGATGCCGCCGTTGGGTAACCAACGGCGGCATCGCCTTTTTGAGAGGCGGCTTTTTTCGCCTACCAGGCGATAGAGTCGCCCGAGAAGTCGAAAAACCGACCTGTGTCCGCGAGCGTAAGGCGTTCGAGGATTTTTTGCTGGCCATCGACACACTCGGTCACGCTAACCGGGGCGCTTGGCCCGCCCATGCGCGTTTTCACCCAGCCCGGATGCATGGCGATGACCGTGATCCCCTTGGCCCGCAGGTCCTGCGCCAACGACTGCGTCACCATGTTTAAACCGGCCTTAGAGGTGCGATACGCATAAAATCCACCCGAGGCGTTTTCGCCAATCGATCCCATGCGGCTGGACTGGTTGGCGATGATCTTGCGACCGCCCTTCGCGACGTTGTCCGCCAAGGCCCTTGCCAGTTGCAACGGGGCAAGCGTGTTGATCCGGACGGTATTCAAGAAGGCGGCTTCATCCACGTCCGCAAAAGTCTGGGCATCGCCGCCATAGATGCCTGCGTTATTGAACAGGATATCGAGGGCATCCCCGTTAAGCGCGTTCGACAAAGCATTTGGCGCTGCCGCATCGGCGGCATCGTAGGCATGCAGATGCAGTTTGCCTTTATGCACATCTTGCAAAGCGCGCAGGTCTTCGGCTTCCGAAGGCACCCGCACCCCGGCATGAACCGTGGTCCCTGCCGCCAGGAACCTGCGCACATGCTCCAACCCGATTCCGCGATTTGCGCCGGTGATGAGAACGGTTGTCATATTTAAGCCCCTTGATGGAAAAAATTGCCGCATAACAGACATGGTTCGCTTCGCCACCGCATACCTAAACTCCAAGTTGCTTCGCGCGCGACCATCGCTAGGGTCGCGCAGGATTTGAGGAGATCGGTCATGGATACCGGCGAGGCGCAGTTTCTGGCGGCGATTGAGCCCTTTCTCGAGCAAGCAATCAAGGGACCTTATCCCGCTTTTCGCGATGGCAACAAGCTTGCCCTTGATGCAGAAGCATTTCTTCGCGGCTTCCATGAAGACGCAAGTCCAGATGAGTTGGCGGGGCTGTCGACAGTAGACCTCTTGACGCTGGCCCATGATTTTTGGACCTGGCGGCGCTCCCTGGGCGACAAGCCGCGCGGGATCCGGTTGCGCTCTGCAGAGGGCGACGAAGGGCGAAGCCTGCGCCGCGACGTGATCGAGATCGTCGGGCCAGACATGCCGTTCCTGGTGGACTCAGCGCTCGGAGAACTGGCGGATCAAGGCGTCCAGCCCTTGGCGCTCTTCCACCCAATCGCCCCGGCCGCGGTCGGCAAGATTTCCATGATCCAATTGCATGCCGCGCCGATGGCAAAAGATATCGCCGATGCAACTTTGGCGGGCCTCACCGCAACCATTCAAGACGTGCATGCGGCCGTAGCCGATTTCCAAATCCTCAAGCGGCGCATGAACGATTGTGCCGATGAACTCGGCCGCTCCAAGGCCGGCGTAGATCGCGCTGAAATCAGCGAAGCGATTGCCCTGTTGCGGTGGCTGGCCGCAGATCGGTTCACCTTTCTCGGTGCGCGCGACTACGAGTACGCGCGTGATGAAAACGGTGGGTTTGCCGCCGACGAACCCATCATTTTGCAAGAAACGGGCCTTGGACTCCTGCGGGACCCGGAACGGTATGTCCTGCGTCGTTCGGCTGAACCACTGATGCTGACGGCTGAAATCCAACGGCTCTTGCAAGACAAGACGCCCTTGGTGGTCGCCAAGTCCACCTTGCGCTCCCGCGTCCATCGGCGCGCGTCCGCAGATTATATCGGCGTCAAACGATACGATGCCGAAGGCAATGTTGTCGGCGAAACGCGGTTCATCGGCCTGTTCACCTCCGATGCCTACAATGAAATGACCCGAGATATCCCGGTGCTGCGGCGCAAGGTGGAATGGGTGCTGGAGAATGCTGGCTTCACGCCGGGCAGCCACAACCAAAAAACCTTGGCGAACATTCTTGAAACCTATCCGCGCGACGAACTCTGGCAGATCGAACAGGGCGAGCTTGAACGTATCAGCCGCGGCATCCTGCATCTGATTGATCGCCCGCGCCCACGGGTGTTCGTGCGCCGTGATCGCTTCAATCGCTTCGTGTCGGTGCTGGCGTTCCTGCCAAAGGACCGATTTAACAGCGTTCTGCGCGAGGCGGTTGGGCGCAAACTGGAAGACTCGTTCGGCGGCCATGTTGAATCGTTTTACCCGCAGTTGGGCGAAGGGCCTTTGGCGCGGGTCCACTATCTGGTGGCCGACATCGACCGCGCCCGTCCAGACCCAGATCCAATTGCGCTGGAACATGCGATTTCCGCGCTCACCCGAACCTGGGACGATAGTTTTGAAGACGCGGTTGCAGCCTCAAACCAAGTCAGCGACCCTGATCGCGATGCCCTAAACCGGCGCGCGCGCGGCGCATTTTCCGCCGGCTATCGCGAGCGTTTCGATGTCAATGAAGCACTGATCGACTTGATCCAGTTAAGTGTCGCCCGCGCCGATGAAACCGTCCGTGTACGTGCCTATCGGTGGCAGACAGATGCGCCCAACATTCTGCGCTGCAAAATCTACGTGCGCGACGCTTTGTTGCCCCTCTCCGCGACACTTCCAATTCTGGAGAATATGGGCCTCTTTGTTGAATCCGAATTGAACTTCCCCGTGAAGTTGGCGGCATTCGGCGATCGCCCGGCACAGAGCGTCTTCATTCACGACATCGAATTGCGCAGCAAAGACGGCCAAGCGATTGCCTTTGATGTGGTCGAGCGCTCCTTTGAAGAAGCCTTCGCCGCGATTTGGACGGGCGTCACAGAAAACGATGGCTTTAATCGTCTCATCCTGGCGCTGGGGATCGGCTGGCGCGAAGCGGCACTGCTGCGGGCACTCGCCCGATACCGCCAGCAAACCGGCCTCGATCCTTCGCAAGTTGTCCAAGAAGCGGCCCTTGCCGACCATCCAGAAATTAGTGCCAAGATTTTGGCACTGTTTCGTGTCCGGTTTGATCCGAGCTTGCCGGAACCGGTGGCAGATCGTCAGGCATGGGCCGATCGGATCGAAAAAGAGATCGAAGCCGCCCTCAACGAGGTCGCAAGCCTGGACGCCGATCGCGTGCTTCGTCGGATCGCCCGGCTGGTCAAGGCAATCGTCCGTACAAACTATTATCAGCACACGGTCGAAGGCGGCGTGAAGCGCTACATGTCCTTCAAGATCGCCAGCCAAACGCTCGAGGATCTCCCCCTTCCCAAGCCCTACCGTGAGATTTGGGTTGCAGGCCCAGAGGTGGAAGGCGTCCATCTGCGCTTCGGGGCTGTTGCCCGCGGTGGCTTGCGCTGGTCAGACCGGCGCGACGATTTCCGCACCGAAGTGCTCGATCTGGTCAAAGCGCAGCAGGTCAAGAATGCCATCATCGTCCCAGTGGGGGCAAAAGGGGGCTTCTTTCCCAAGTTGCTGCCGGCACGCAGCGCGCCAAACTTCGCAGAGGTCGGCCAGGCAGCGTACAAGACATTTTTGCGCGGGCTGCTGGACATCACCGACAACATCACCGCACAAGGGCTCAAAGCACCCCCCGAAGTGGTGCGCTGGGATGGGGATGATCCCTACCTCGTGGTGGCCGCAGATAAAGGCACGGCGACGTTTTCCGATATCGCCAACGGCATTTCAGCAGAGTACGGACATTGGCTCGGCGACGCGTTCGCCTCCGGCGGCTCGGTAGGCTATGACCACAAGGCCATGGGCATCACTGCTAAGGGCGCGTGGGAGGCCGTCAAACGTCACTTCCGCGAAATCGGCAAAGACATTCAGACAGAACCGTTCACCGTTGTTGGCGTCGGCGACATGTCGGGCGACGTGTTCGGAAACGGCATGTTGCTGTCGCGCCAGATTCAACTAGTGGCTGCCTTCGACCACCGCGACATCTTCATCGATCCACAGCCAGATATCGAAGCAAGCTTCAAAGAACGCGAGCGCATGTTCGCCCTGCCGCGCTCAAGTTGGCAGGACTACAATAAGGACCTGATTTCCAAAGGCGGCGGCGTTTTCAGCCGCGCGCTGAAGGCGATCCCCTTGACCGCCGAAATGTCGGCATTGACCGGCCTGTCCGGTCAGACCGCCACGCCATCCGAGTTGATGAATGCGCTCTTGAAGGCGCAAGTCGAGCTTTTGTGGTTTGGCGGCATCGGCACGTTCGTGAAGGCCGGTGCAGAAAGCCACGCCCAGGTCGGCGACAAAACCAATGACCCCCATCGCGTCGACGCAGAAGACTTGCGTGCCCTGGTCATAGGAGAAGGTGCAAACCTTGGCGTAACCCAAGCAGGGCGCGTCGCCTTCGCTAAAAAGGGCGGTCGGATCAACACTGACGCTGTGGATAACTCCGCCGGCGTCGACACCTCCGACCATGAGGTCAACATCAAGATTCTTTTGGCAGACGTCATTGGTTCGGGCGCGCTCCCAGCCAGCGAGCGCGACGGCCTCTTGGCCAGCATGACCGATGAGGTGTCAATCCTGGTCCTGGCCCACAACTACCACCAAACCCTCGCCCTCACGCTGGCGCAGGACCGCGCTGGCCCCGATATCGACAGCCACGAACGCTTCATCGAACGGCTCGAGAAGATCGGCAAACTCTCCCGCGTGGTCGAAGGTCTTCCGAGCGCGGAGGATTTGCGTGCCCGCCGCGAAAGCGGCCAAGGCCTAACGAGGCCAGAGCTGGCCAAGCTGATCGCCTATGCCAAAATCGACCTATTCGACAGCCTTGTGGCAAGCCTGACCCCAGACGATCCACACTTCGAACAGACCCTGATCTCCTACTTTCCCACCCCGCTTGGCAAGTTCGACCTGCAAATGAAGCGCCATCGCCTGCGTCGCGAAATCATCGCTACGCGCCATGCCGATGCGCTCATCAATATGGGCGGCCCCACCTTCATCGACCGCGTGCGCGACACCGTGCGCGCAGAACCGGTAACAGTGGCCGCAGCGTTTGAAGCTGCGCGCCACATTTATGAATTCGATGCGATGGCCGCCCGCATCAATGCGTTGGACAACCTCGTTCCAGCCAAAACGCAGTCCACGCTGCATCAGGAGATCACTTTCTCCTTGCGTCGATTGGTGTCCTACCTCGTTCGACGCGGCGATATCGGAACAGGCCCCGGCCAACGCGGCATCGCGGAAGTGATTGGAGCCTATCGCCCGGTCGTATCCTTGCAACGCAGTGCTGCTGCAACCACCCTTACGGCCACAGAACTGCAACGCTGCCAAGACCGCCAAACCATTTACGAACGCGCTGGCGCGCCAGCCGATTTGGCGCGGGACATCTCGCTGCTACCGGTGATGGTTGCTGCCTTGGATGTGGCAGACCTTGCCGGTCGCAAGAACTGGGATCCCAAAGCGGCCGCGTGTTTGTATCGCGCGGTGGGCGCAGGCCTTGGCCTGGATCGCATCCGCGCCGCAGCCGCAGAGATGTCACTGGCCCAACACTGGGATCGCTTGGCTGTCCGCCGCGCTGTGGAAGAGATCTACGAAGACCAGCGCGCCCTGGCCGAAGCGGCGATGAACAGCGTGGCCAGCGTCCCGCTATCACCGGACAGGACGTGGGCCGAGCAAGTGTCTGCGGAATGGGTGGCACAGCTCGGGCAGGTCGCTGTTCAAGCCCGGGCCGCCATTGCTGAGCTCGAAGCCTCAGGCCCCTGGACCTTCGCCAAGCTAATGATTGCGGCGGCAGAGCTAAACGGTCTGGCAAAGACCGTTAGCCGCGGATGAGCCCAATGAGCGCGTTGGTGGCTTCGCGGGTGCGCTCTTCGCTGTAGCGCACCCGGAAGTCGCTGGCCTCCCGCTCGTCGAAGGCGTGGGTGGCCTCCGGAAAGGAAAGCACCGTGAGCGGTGCGCCGTCTGCAACGAGCCCATTGAGCACTGCCAAAGGATGTCGCGCGCCCACAACCCGGTCGCGTCCGGCAACGATCGCCACCCCGCGCGGCGCAAACCGCCATCCGTTGCGCGACGACAGGCTCGCGATCCCGCAATACGGATAAACCAGGAAGACCCCGGCAAGCCCAGCGAGCGGCTCTGGCGCCAGGCCCTGAAGGCCGGTGGCAGACGCGAAGTGATCGGACGGCAGCGCCAGCGCGTCCATCACGGTCCACGCCCCATGGCTCCACCCAGCAGCAATCACCCGCGCTGAGTCCACCCACGGTTGTGCGCGAACCCACTGATAAACGGCAAACAGATCGCCGGCGCGCTGAGCACCGCGCAGTCGCGCCCCCGTGCAAACCGTTGCATAGGCCTCCCATGTGCCGATTTCGCGGTGCGCAAACGAATCGACCACAACGGCCGCTCCGCCGGCATGGACGACGGCCTCTGCATAGCGCCGCTGAAACGGCTTACAGCCACCGCATCCGTGCATCTGGATGACGACCGGGAAGGGGCCAGGGCCGGGCGGACGCGCAATGAAGGCATGTGCCATGAGCGCACGCGCGCGTTCCGCCACCGTTTCACGTGCCATCGCTTGTGCCTCTTGGCTGGTCCCACCCAAACCCGCCGCGGCCATGCCAAAAAGCACAGTGCGGCGTCGAGGCGTAAAGCGCTGATCCATGATGCAGTCTAGCCAGAAGCCGCGCACTACGCCATGTTCCCAGCAGGTAACTGGAGGCAAAAGGATGCGGTTAGATTGGCGCATGCTGGCAATGAGCTTGGCGACACTGGCTGTGAGCGCTTGCGGCAGCGGTGCCCCCACACCCGGAACCGACCCCATTGAAACCGTAACCCGGCTCTATGATCCCTACATCGCAGAGGCGGCCAATATGCCCAGCCTTTCAAACGCCGCCCCCTGGAGCGACGATTTGAAGCCGCAACTAGAAATTGCGCAGCAAACCGAAGGCGGCCTCGGCTTTGACCCGATAATCGACGGTCAGGAATATGAAATCAAAGACTTGAATGTAGTCCTGGAGGGCGAAGCAGGCCAGTCCACGGCAACTGTGCGCGCAGATTTCACAAATCTGGGCGAGCCAACCACCGTGCTGTTCGATCTAGAGCGCCAAGACGATGGCTGGCGTGTGCGCGATGTGCACACCAGCGAATGGGCGTTGCGCGGCCTGTTGGCGGCGATCCCGGCACCCCAGGGCCCACCAGAAACCACCAAGCAATAGCGCCCCGCGTTGTGCTCAATGCCGAAAGTGGCGAACGCCCGTAAACGCCATCGCCAATTCTGCGTCGTCGGCAGCCGCGATAACGTCCTTATCGCGGATCGAACCGCCAGGCTGGATAACACAGGTTGCGCCAGCCTGAGCGGCTTGCAGCAATCCATCGGGGAACGGAAAAAAGGCATCCGACGCGCAAGCAGAGCCAATTGTGGCTGGATCGGTGTGCCCGGCCGCTGCCGCCGCATCTTCAGCTTTGCGCCGAGCAATGCGCGCTGAATCCACGCGGCTCATTTGCCCCGCCCCGATCCCGACGGTCGCGCCATTCTTCGCATACACGATCGCATTCGACTTCACGTGCTTGGCCACCCGAAACGCAAACAGCATGTCATCGAGTTCTTGCGCGCTAGGATGGCGCTTCGACACAATGTTCAAGTCGGCCTTTTCAATCCGGCCATTGTCGCGCAATTGCACCAACAGCCCCCCCGCAACGGACTTCACAACCACCCCCGCGGCGCGCGGATCGGGCAAGCCGCCAGTCAGCAGAAGGCGCAGGTTTTTCTTCTTGGAGAAGACAGCAATGGCGTCTTCATCGGCGTCCGGTGCCACAACCACCTCGGTGAAGATGTCGGCGATGGCCTCTGCTGCAGCGCGATCGAGCCTCTTGTTGACGGCCACGATCCCCCCGAAAGCGGAAACCGGATCGCAAGCCAGGGCCCGCCGATAGGCGTCCAAAAGGTCAGACCCAAGGGCCACGCCGCAAGGGTTGGCGTGCTTGATGATAGCCACTGCGGCGCGCTCACCAGCCCCAAACTCCGCCACCAATTCGATCGCGGCATCGGTGTCGTTGATGTTGTTGTAGGACAACTCCTTGCCCTGCAATTGACGCGCGGTCGCAACGCCGGGCCGCACTTCAGCCGTGGTATAGAACGCCGCCGTTTGGTGAGGGTTTTCGCCATAACGCAGGCCCTGCGCAAGCTTGCCACCAAAGGCCCGCCATGCCGGGACGGGCTCTTCGACCTGGCTCGCAAACCAATCCGAGATCGCCGCGTCATAGGCCGCAGTGCGCGCATACGCCTTGGCGGCCAAGCGCTTTCGAAGGGATAAACGCGTGCCGCCGTGCTCAGCGATTTCCAAAAGCACCGCCGCCACGTCCGCGCTATCGGTACAAACCGCCACAAACCCATGGTTCTTGGCCGCGGCTCGGATCATGGCCGGCCCACCGATATCGATGTTCTCGACGCAGTCCTCGAAGCTGCCCCCAGCCTGCATGGTCGCTTCAAACGGATAGAGATTGACATACAGAAGATCGATCCCGACGATCCCGTGGGCGACCATCGCCGCCTGATGCTCCTGGTTGTCCCGCAGCGCCAGCAACCCCCCATGCACCATGGGGTGTAACGTCTTCACGCGGCCGTCCATCATTTCCGGAAAGCCCGTCAGGGCAGACACGTCCTCCACAGCAAGTCCAGCCGTCGCAAGCGCTGCCTTCGTGCCGCCCGTGGACACCAAACGAACACTGTGTCCGATCAGCGCCCGCGCGCTCTCCACAAGGCCGGTCTTGTCCGAAACAGAAAGAAGGGCCCGCCGAACGGGCAACACAGCATCAGTCATAAAAGTGAGATCCTCAAACGAGCAAGCGGCCCTAAGTCGGTTGCCGCCGATGATCAAGCCATCAACTACAACACGCGGGCGAGCGCCCATCGAATCCGGTTCGGCACATCTTCGCCCGAACCGTTTGGATCAGCGGCACCCGCCAGCACGATTTGCGCCGTCGGTTGTGGTTGCTGGTTGGCCCCAAGATAAACAGAGGACTCGAGCTTGCACCTTTGGGCGTCGGTTCTAAAGCGCCAGCGCGCCCCGGAGGGCAGCTCAAGTTCAAGCAGCTCGTGGTTCACTTGCCGCGCCTGAACACGCGGGTGCAAGTGAAAACGCACGCGATAGGGCAGGGGCTCCCCAGACCGCTGGCCCGCATTCACCGGTCGCGACACGGCATCCATGCCGCGCACATTGCGACCCGCATGGTCCATGAACACATAACGCCTGGTCACGAAACCAAATCGCGCCTTATAGCCATCATGTTGCGCCTCCACCCAGACGCCGCTTTCGTCCTGCGCGCGTTTGACATGAACCTGCGGACCAAGCGGATAAGCAGCCCCCCGCCCGCGTCGGGGTTCGCTAAAGGGGGCGCTCAAGGCCTCATCCACCACCAAGGTCGAATGCGCATTCGTCGCCCGGGCTGCGGCGCGCCACTCGGGATCGAGTTCGCGCCCAGCCCCCACATTGACGATCATGCGCTCGCCACCGCTCGCCATTTCAAATGCCAAGGCACCCGCATGCGCCCGCGCGCCAAAGGCGGGCGCAGGCGGGCCCCCCACATCCATCACCAGCGTCAGGTCGCCCGCCTGTAGCCGTTGAAACCCCGACTGATTGGCAAAGGCATAAGCGCGTGGTTCCGCGGTGACCGCGCTCAATACCCGCGACACTAATGCCGCCTTGGTTTCACCACCGCCCTGAAAGCACCCGAGCGCGCCGTCCCCCAGCGTCAACAGCCGGATCATGTCCGCAGCTCGCGCCATCACGTTCTTGATCAAAGGATCTGTGGCAAGTTTTTGGCGGGCGCGCGCATCCTCGGCAATGAGAAGTTCCGCAAGCGCGTTCACCAAAGACTCTGGCGACCGTGATTGATGTCCACCATCCGAAAAGAACTGGCTGGCGGCGGCTTCGAGCAACAGCTCTTCGCCATGGTCCAACATCCGATCGCCTTCAGGCAAGCCACTTGCGCCGGCCAAAGTGAGGGCCGCCCCTGCGGTAATACGCGCTGTAGGATCTCGGATGTCCTTTGCCGCGAGCATCAAGTGGCGCGCCTGGCGACCAACAGACCGCATGGTCGCTGGTAAATCGGGATTGAGGTCACCCTCAAACGCCGGCCGACCGTGACACAGCCAGGCACACAGCCGCTCCGCCGTCAGTTCAGGGGCCCAGGCCGCTTCGTGCCACTCCCCAAACGCCCTTACCCAGCCAGCGATGACTTGCGCGGTCAGCTCCCGCGCACCGCCTGCAGCGGCCAAGTCCCTTAGCCAAGAAAAGCTATGCAGCCGCGCCGTGAAATAAGCAGAAGGGTGAGGGCTCGACCACGGCGAGGCAACGGTCTGAGCAATGCGCTCTGCACCGACCCGCCACTGACCGCGCAAGAGCTCTTCGCCGCGCGCGGCTTCTCCAACCCTTGGATCATGGCCCCAAAGCTCGATGGACTGCGCGTCCGCGCCGCGCAGGCTCATGCGGTAAAACGGAGTGGCTCGCCATTCCTCCGTTGCGGCGGAGAGCAGCGCGCGCCAAGCGGGTTGCACCGATGAGGAAGCTCCAACGGCCATGGCTAGCCGCCTCGCAAGGCAGCTATATTGGACCGATAGGACCCCGCTCCGCCGGCGAACACGGCCGTGCCCGCAACCAAAGCCGTGGCACCTGCCTCCACGCACCACTGCGCAGTTTTTGCGGTCACGCCGCCATCCACCTGCAAAGTGATGTTTCGCCCGGTAGCGTCGATGCGCCGCCGCACCGCCTTGATTTTCTCAAGCTGGCTCTCAAGGAAACTTTGTCCCCCAAAGCCGGGGTTCACGCTCATCACCAAAACGAGGTCCAGAAGATCCATCACAGGATCCAGCGCCTCAATCGGCGTGCCCGGATTTAGTGACAAGCCGGCCTTGGCACCCGACGCGCGGATCGCTTGCAACGAGCGGTGAACGTGCGGCCCGGCCTCCGGGTGAATGGTGATGATGTCGGCACCCGCCTCTCGGAAGGCGGCGATAAACGGATCAACCGGCGAGATCATCAAGTGCACGTCCATCACGGATTTCACGTGCGGCCGCAAGGCTTTAACCACCGGCGGCCCGATCGTCAGGTTTGGCACAAAGTGCCCATCCATAACATCAACGTGGATCATGTCCGCGCCGGCATCTTCGACAGCGGCGATTTCTTCTCCCAGCCGAGCAAAGTCTGCGGCCAGAATCGATGGAGCGATCAAGGGGAAGACCATACAACGCGCGTAACAGGTCGCAGCGCGAGAGGCAAGGTGATGCCTCCCGCGCCGCCGAACCAGTTCGTCGTGTGGGCTTAGCGCGGCACGACCCGCGCGCGTTGGCCGTATTCGATGTAAACTGCGGAACCTGGCTCAATATACAGGTCGGCACCCTGAACAATGTTCACCACTTCACCGTTTTGCTTGCGTACTGTGTAGGCATAACCTTCGCGCCGCGTTACGCCTTGCTCCACCGCCGCGCCCGCAAGGCCGCCAAGCACAGCCCCTGCAACAGCGCCAATGGCTTGCTCTTCATTGCCGCCACCGATCTGGCTGCCGGCGACGCCGCCGATCACGGCGCCGGTCGCAGGCCCAATGATGGTGCGTGTGCCTTCGATTCGCACCGGCCGCACCCGCAACACCACGCCCTCTTCGACGCGGTTGACCTCGCCAACACTCGCCCGCGCGTAATCGCCAGCGCCAACGCCGGTGGCGCAGCCGCCAACAGCGGTCATCAAGCCAATCGCGGCAGCGACAAGGATTTGTGGGGTCTTCGCCATGTGTGCATCTCCCAAGCACGAAAATAGAGGAAGACCCTACCGGTCTGTGCCTGAACGGCGGATGAACCTAAGCATTTTGAAGAAGATACAAGCTCGATAGGGGCCCCAAACGCCAAAATGGCGCGCCCAGATGTCTCTGAGCGCGCCATTTCGGGGTGGAGACCAGGGCGGGCCTTAGTGGCTGCGCCCGGTTCCGATGGTATAGGTGGCAGCATTGCCAATCGCGGTCGCCGATCCGATCACCGAGCCATTGCGCGCCCCAACGATCGTGGTCGCGGCTGTCACAGGGCCGCTGTTGACCTGACGGTTCCAGGCCGAGAGGCTGGCATCGCCACACTGCGTGCAAACAAACCCAGACGCCATGTTGCCGATCGCCGTCGATCCGCCCGAGGCCCCAACCCCGCCGGTGCCCGAGATGGCCGTGTAAGAGGTCACAGATCCCGTGTTGCTTTGGTTTGTGCGGAACGTGCCGTTGCCACCCGCATTCTGGCCGACAGCGCTGTTGCCGACGCCATACGAAGAGGCGGCCACAACACCGGTATAGTCCCCACCAATGGTCACATAGGCTTCAGAGCGGATCGCCGCAGCGTTTTCCTGCGTGGCTTCCATCAGCATCGGCGCAAAGGCCCCACCAAGCGTCAAGGCGTTGCCGTTGGCGGTGGCAGTGGCGGCCGCGTCGCCAGCATAACCGGCATAGAGGTCTACCAGCGCGACGACTTCACCGCCCGTGGTGCGCTGGTTCGTGCGCATCGTGCTGGCACCATTGGTGCTTGTGGCCGTGATGTTGTTGGCACTGGCCAAAGCTGCACCGGTCGCAGCGGTGTTAACGCAGCAATGATCAGCTTCTGCCGTGGCACGCACGTTGGCCGTGCTCCACTGCGTGATATTGCCGGTCAACGCGCCGTTCGTGGCGTTTAAGGTGGTCACGTTCGCCCCGGCGGTTGCCGAGTTCGCAGCACCATTGACGCGCGCTGAGCGGGTGTAGCTGGTGGCATTGACGTCGCCAGTACTGTGCGCGGCCTGCACCGCAGTCACAGCAAGTGGCCCACCTTCGGTGCCGGCCGTGAGGCCATTTCCAGTGGCGGTGGCTGTGTTGATCACGTTGCCAGACGCGTCATTGACGGCGATTTGGCTCGTGGACGTCGTGGTGCCCATCGCACCTTGAACGCTTTCAACGCTAGCCCCGTTGCGTGTGGCAGATCCAACGGTCAGCACATTGCCAGAGCTGACAGCCGCGCCGCTTGCTTCAGTGATCGAATGAACATCGAGCTGAAACTGGCTGAAGGAGGAGTTCAGTTGCATCTGCTCGCTTTGAACGTCTGCGTTCTGGCCGGAGCACGGTGTGGGCTGTGGCACCGACATGTTTTGGCCTTGGCAGCCGGTGGGTTGGGTGGTGGTGGCCGCCGTGGGGGTGCCCGCGGAGGCCGCCGAGAAGGCCATCACAGCAAGTGCCGCTGTGGTAATCGAAAGGAAGCTGGACGCGCGCATAGCGGGCTCTCCTGATCTAAATCGTTAAGATTAGCGACCGTTGAGTGCGGTCAGGCCGCGGGGCGCGCCAGGAGCCACAGTGGGCTCCGCACGAACCGCCGCCGGAGCAGCGCTTACAGTGGGCGGCCAAGGACGCGAGCCGTCATTGCCGTTGCCCGCTGGCGTGCTGGCTGCAGGCGAATTCGTCGCCGCTGCAGCGCCTGTGCGGCCCCGCAGTTGGCCCATGCCAGCGTCGCGGCTTGGGGTCCAAGCGTTGATGTCGCTGCGCCGTTCAGCTGCCGACTGAGCTGCCGGACCGGTCATGGTCCGGAAGTCGCCGGTCGCTTGGGCGGTG
Organism: Caulobacterales bacterium; assembly: GCA_049314555.1. GTDB lineage: Bacteria > Pseudomonadota > Alphaproteobacteria > Caulobacterales > Aquidulcibacteraceae > REEB509. The sequence continues at coordinate 3,526 of JBMOEW010000046.1, read as the reverse complement.
GTCGGGCCCATTGGGTCGCCTTGGGCAGAGATGGCATCCGCACACACCGTGGTGTCAGCAACGCCATAGAGGTTCGCCATCACTTCCACGACCGCCCGTTCCACACCGGCCCGCACCGCAAGCTGCACTGGTTCCAGTGCCCGCTCACCCACAGACAAATCGACCAGCGTGTCATCGAAGAAGCTGAACACGCCAGCCCGCACTTCACGGCCGAGGATCTGCTTTTGGTAGGAGATCACGTCCACAACTTCGAGCGAGTTGGTATCAACCAAGCGGAAGTCGAGCGCGATATTCATCACGAACAGACGCCCTGTGAGCGACCCACGGTCACTGCGCGTGCCGGTGCCGCTTACGAAGGCTTCACCGCCGAGCGAGCGGATGTTGTAGTTCAGTTCCGTGATACCGCCCACGAAGAAGTAGTCGGAGCCAGGAATTTGGCCCGCATAGATCCGACGCACTTCGTCGTCGCCTTGGCCTTCTTGGCCGATCAGTCGGTTGTTGGCGTAGCGAAGCTCCAGTTCGGTCACGGAGGTATCGAAGCGCTCCACCAGGCGAGCGCCAGACTTGGCAAACGCCGTGATCGCCATGAGCGACGCGCCCTGGGTGATTTGGCGACCGCCTTCGTCGTCAATCCGACCAGTGTAGTCGATAATCCGGCCCACTGCGACCCGTGGCGTGGCAAGGCCGCGCGACGAAGCATAGGAAGCCAAGCAGTTGAGGGCAGGAGTGTAGGCCGTAGGGTTGGCGGTCACAGGTGCGTCGCCAATTGGCAACGCATACATGCCGTCGGAGCCAGACGCCGGCGTCACGCAGCCAGCCAGAAGGGCAGCGGCGGCCAAAGCGACAAAGGGCCCGGCTTTGCGGGTGGTGGTGCGGTCCATAACCGAGGTCATTGCTGGTCTCCTTGCATGACGGCGGTCACGTCGCCGTTGTTGATTTGTGTTGAGTCGATAATCACGGTGTTCCAATTGCCCTGTGTCACCACATTCAGCTGGTTGCCGACGGCAAACGGGTCACCTGCGTCAGAGTCCATGAGGCCGCCGTACAAAGACCCCTGGCTCTGGGTGATGCGCCCGTTGATAACGACGCGATTGCCGTTAGCATCGCGGGTCGAGGCCTCGATTGGATCGTCGATGCCCCCATATTCAAAGCCGACCGGACGTTCAAAGTCGCCAAGACGAGATTGTGTCTGGGCGCTCGCCGCGCCGGCGGCGGCAAAGGTCAGGGCGAGAACGCCAACGACCGTAGTGGTGAATGAACGGATCACGATGATGTCTCCAACCCTGGATTCGCGTGACCAGGGAGAAAGCAACCGCCATGCCAACTCGATTTCGAGGGAATCTGCTGTTTCGCCCGTTTGGGGCGCCATTCTGGCGACTACACCGTGCCGAGGGCGTGTTGAAATGAACCAATTGCAATGAGTCCACACAGAACATCAGGCTACTGAGTATGAATCTCGACATGACACCCCGTCCCACCGGATTTGCGCCCATAGTTGTAGCCTGGGTTGCTGCACTCGCCTGCGCATATCTGGCAGATGCGCTGGCGACGCCCCAAGCTCAGGCTTGGGCTGAATGGACTTTTGCCATATACCCAGTGCGTTATGATCCCGTGTCGGGTTATGCTTATTCCGGATTAAGCATGGCGCTGCTTCCGCTTATCTCTCATGCATTCCTGCACGGCGGGTTGGTCCACATCGCTTTGAACGCTGCATGCCTGGTGCAGGCAGGTGTTCCCCTCGCGCGCCGATTTGGCGAAGGAGCGGGTGGTGGCTGGCGCTTCTCGCTACTCTTTATACTGAGTGTCGTTGCCGGCGCTGTTGCCTACATCCTACTCAATCCGGGATCAGACATTCCCGCGGTCGGGGCCTCTGGCGGCGTGTCTGGAGTTTTTGCGGCGTTCTTCCTGAGTGTGAGGCCGAACTGGCGCGAAAGTTTGAGAGTGCCCTTGGTGCACTGGGGTCTCATCATTTTCTTTGTCGTCAATGTCGGCCTCGCCTCATTGGGGCAATTCATTGGCACCCCGATCGCATGGGAGGCGCACCTTGGCGGCTTCCTCGCTGGGTTAATCCTTCAGCCCGTCCTCGCGCCCCGCACCCCCCACGCAATGATATGACAAATACGTTATTGAACATCGTTCAAAGACGCTTGCCGAATGCCAGAACAGGGCGCATCCTTTTGCCTTCGAAACGGGTCGTCAAAGAGCCCGGTATGGAGGAGTGTCATGTTGATCTCACATGTTTTGAAGGGCAAAGGCGGGCAGGTGCATACCCTGTCGGCGGAAGCGACCCTGGCCGAGGCTGCGCGAGAACTGGACGTACGGCGTGTGGGGGCGTTGGTTGTAACAGACGAATCCGGCCGTCTGACGGGTGTCTTCTCCGAGCGGGACTTGGTCCGCGAAGTCGGCCGACGCGGGGCGGCGTGCCTGCACGACAAAGTGTCAAGCGCCATGACCAGAGGCGTGATCACCGCCAGCATGGACGAAACAGTCGATGAAGGCTTGGAGCGCATGACCGACCGGCGGATCCGTCATTTGCCGGTTGTGGACGATGGCCGGCTCATCGGAATTGTGTCGATTGGCGATCTCGTGAAGCTACGGATCGCCCGCGCTGAAGCGGAAGCAGCAGCAATGCAGGCTTATATTTCAGCGGGTTAGCGCGGTCTCGGAGGGATTCGCTGTGTTTTTCCGCACCGCCGGTGAAAAAGATACTTGCGTTTAACCATGGAGGTCGATAGGATCCGATCCCTCGCGCTTAGCAATGTCGTGAAACGGCGGTTTACCGCCGACGGCGTTGTGCGGCTCTAAGCTTCCCTGGTCGGCGAATTTTTCGCTTTTTGGGTGAGCTGCAGAAACCGAAAAAAGGCGTTGACACAAAATTGAGGCGCGCATAAACACCGCGCCTCGCCGCCGCCGGGAAGCTCCCGAGCCGAACGGAGGCGGGTCCGATCTAACGGGTTTTCTTCGGAACGCCCTTCCTGATCCGGCTCTTTGACATCGTGATTTGGAGAAGGGAAACGCAGGCGGCGTTGTCCGGCGGGTCAGGCAACTGACCAATCAGACTTCGACGGTTTGTGTTTTCTGGATTGACTGACCATGGTTTCGGATTGGTTAACGCGCAAGCGATAGCCGTTCGGAACAATCATGTGTCGGTTCCCGTCCACATAAACGCATACGCCATTAGGCACCTTGGCATTCCAGCCAGGGTCAGTCGGGGTCAACTCAACCTGAGAGTTTGATTCTGGCTCAGAACGAACGCTGGCGGCAGGCTTAACACATGCAAGTCGAACGCCCCGCAAGGGGAGTGGCAGACGGGTGAGTAACGCGTGGGAACGTGCCCCAAGGTACGGAACAACATCGGGAAACTGATGCTAATACCGTATGTGACCGAGAGGTGAAAGATTTATCGCCTTGGGATCGGCCCGCGTCTGATTAGCTAGTTGGTGGGGTAATGGCCTACCAAGGCGACGATCAGTAGCTGGTCTGAGAGGACGACCAGCCACACTGGGACTGAGACACGGCCCAGACT
>JBMOEW010000045.1:0-22053 GCA_049314555.1 Caulobacterales bacterium | reverse complement strand
AGCGGCGGACATTTACCGTGCTACGAAAACCGGACATCTTCGCGCGCTATCGACACGACGGGCAGTGTGATGCATGGCCCGCGAAGAGACCACGTGTTAGCGCGGGTGCGGCCTTGCGGCCTTTTGCTGGTAAGGGACCAACGAGGACCGCCGTTAGACGATCGGAACGCCTGTAGACGGGCCATCGGAACCGGTGGGAGGCAGGCTCGTGGCGGGGGCAGGCCGGCGTGGCGGTGCGCCAGCACCCAGTTTCATCAGCGCTTCGATGCGGTTTTTCGTGTTCGGATGGGTGGAGAAGAGGTTATCGGCCCCTTTGCCCGCCAGTGGGTTGATGATGAACATGTGCGCGGCTGCGGGGTTGCGTTCGGCATCCATATTGAGCTGGCCGCGGGCATATCGGTCGATTTTATCAAGGGCGCGGGCAAGGCTTTCGGGGTCTCCGGCGATTTCGGCACCGACGCGGTCTGCTTCGTATTCCCGCGAGCGGCTGATCGCCATTTGGACAATAGACGCCGCGATCGGCGCGAGGATCATGATCAAGATGCCGGCGATCGGGTTGGAATTTCCGTTTTGATCGCGGGGCGAGAAGAACATCGCGAAATTGGCCAACATCGCGATGGCACCGGCGATGGTCGCTGTGACCGTCATGGTGAGGGTGTCGCGGTTTTTGACGTGGGCGAGCTCGTGGGCCATGACGCCGCGGATCTCATCGCGGGAGAGGATGCGCAATAGGCCAGTCGTGGCTGCAACCGCGGCGTTTTCTGGATTGCGGCCGGTGGCGAAGGCGTTGGGCTGGGGATTGTCGATGATATAGATTTTGGGGGCCGGCATGCCTGCCGAACGGGCCAGGGCCAAGGTGTCTTGGTGGTAGGTGCGCACGACCGGATCTGGGTGGTTGGCTTCCGCCACAACAGCGCGGAAATGGCGCAGGACCATCTTGTCGGCGTTCCAATAGGCAAAGGCGTTCATGGCAACGGCGACGCAGAGCGCGATGATCATGCCGGTGACCCCGCCGACCAGCAGGCCGACACCGCCAAACAGGGCCGTCATCGCCGCGAGCAGCATAAAGGTTTTGGTGTGATTCATTGCCGTTGTGCCTACCCTTGCCGTGGGCATGACAGGGGCCCACATCGTAAACTTGATATGAGATCGAACCGAACGGCTTCAATATGAGCAGCGACGCCTCACAGGACTTTGACCGAGCCGAAGGCCTGCCGGAGGTTGAGGGTGCTGCGCCTGGAAAAGTGCTGACGCCGGCGGCGCGCCGGGCCCTTGAAGAGGCTGCCGCCCGTAAAGCTGCAATGGTCGAAAGCTTGCCAGCCGGCGAGAAGGGCGGACCAAGCGGGCCGGAACCGACGCGCTTTGGCGATTGGGAGCGAAGTGGCATCGCGGTTGATTTCTGATCCAGTTTGAAACAGCCGCCGGTTAATTCTCACGCGACACAATGCGTGCTTGGGGGGCATGCTCCCAGTTTCGGCGAAGATGTTTGACCGCCAGGGGGCTTTGCGCGCTGATGGCCCCCGCAGAGGCACAAATGCCCTGTTGGGGTTGTCTTCGAGTTGTTCCTTAAGGAGTGCGCGCACATGCGGGCGATAGCGTTGGCAGTAGCCGCCTTTGCAATGACGTTGGGTGATGTGTCCGTTGCGCCTTTGGCTCATGCGGATGGGATCGAGCCGCCGCGGCGTGAGCGTCCGGTGCCGCGGCTACGGGTGCGGCCTGCCCCGCCAGTGGAAGCGCCTGCGCCGATTTATCGCGAGAGCCCGCCAACGCCGTTGTTTGTGCCTGCGCCGCCGTCCAACGAAATTCACCTTTCGGACGGTTTCTTTAATTCGCCTTTGGCCGGTGGTGTTGGATATGGCCTCAACAGCAACGCTGTTGGCGGCGGCGGCGGTCGCGCCTATGCGGTAGCTAGCTCGCGCACGGTTGTGAGCGTGACTTCCACCAGCTTTGGCGGTGGTGGCAGCTGCCGGCGCTGCTAGGCTTGGCAGCTGATTTGCGGCGGGGTTAGCTCTGCCAGGCGGGCTCGGATCTAGACTCGCGGCATTCAAGCGCGTTGCGTCGCGGCTCGAAAGCCGCTAAGCGAACCGCCTTTTCTCGGGTCGAACTTTGGGACCCAGCGGGGATGTACGCCTATGGCGCAGGCTGACGCCGGGTCGCCGAACCATTCCGACGACGCACATGACGCAAACGGTGGTGGGCACTCTGCGACCCACGCCGGCTTTTTCACGCTCCTGATCGGGTCGATCGGCGTGGTGTATGGCGATATCGGCACAAGCCCGCTGTATGCCTTTAAGGAGTCTTTGCACCACCTGAGCCTCGATGGTTCGGCGGCGACGCGCCTTGAGGTGATGGGGATCATTTCCCTGATTTTCTGGGCGCTGATGATCGTGGTGACGCTGAAATACGTCATCCTGGTCTTGTCGATGGACAACAAGGGCGAGGGCGGCACGCTTTCGCTGATGGCGCTGGCGCAAAAGGCACTCGGTCGGCGCACGCCGTGGCTGTTTTTGGTTGGGGTGGTTGGGGCGTCGCTGTTCTATGGCGATGCGATCATCACGCCGGCGATCTCGGTGCTCTCGGCGGTTGAAGGCCTCACTCAAATTCGCGCGTTTGAGGCCTTTGTTACCCCCCAAGTTGTGCTTGGGATTGCGTGTGGAATCCTGGTCGGGCTGTTCCTGATCCAGAGCCGCGGGACAGGGCGGATTGGGCGATTGTTCGGCCCGATCACGGCGATCTGGTTCCTGGCGATGGGGGGGCTTGGTCTGTACCACTTGTTCACAGACGGATTGCAGATTTTGGGTGCTCTGCTGCCGCACCATGCCATCGGCTTCATCATCGAACACCGGATGATGAGTTTCGTTGTGCTCGGGTCGGTGTTTTTGGCGGTCACCGGCGCGGAAGCGCTCTATGCGGACATGGGGCATTTTGGGAAAAAACCGATCCGGTTGGCATGGATTGGGCTGGTGCTGCCGTGCTTGACGCTGTGCTATCTCGGCCAGGGGGCGCTGGTGTTGCGCGATCCGAGCGCGGCGGCGAACCCGTTTTTCTCTTTGGCGCCAGATGGGCCCTTGCGGATTGCGCTGGTGATGTTGGCGACGGTGGCTACCGTGATTGCCAGCCAGGCGGTGATTTCAGGGGCCTATAGTTTGACGCAACAGGCGATCCAATTGGGCCTGCTGCCACGCATGGAAATTCGCCGGACCAATGAGACGGCGTTTGGCCAAATCTATATGCCACAAGTGAATTGGATGCTGATGGTGGGGGTGCTGATTTTGGCGCTCACGTTCCAAAGCTCCACCAAGCTGGCGGCGGCGTATGGCATCTCGATTACTGGCGAGATGATGATGAGCACGCTGATGATGTTCATCGTGATTTGGAAGCTGTGGAACCGTCCGTTGTGGATGGCGGTGGCGATTGTGGTGCCGTTCTTTGTGATTGAGATGATCTTCTTTAGCTCCAACATGCTGAAGATCCTGCACGGCGGGTACGTGCCGTTGCTGCTGGCGATGGTGTTGGTGACGATTGTTTGGACCTGGGTGCGGGGCTCAAGGCTGCTGTCTGAAAGCACGCGGCGTGAGCAGAGCTTGACCGGCCTTTTTGAAACCTTGGCGCAGCACCCGCCGCATCGGGTGCGCGGCACGGCGATCTTCCTTACTGCCGATCCAGAAGTGACGCCGGCGGCGTTGATGCACAACCTCAAGCATAATCAGGTGTTGCACGAGCAGATCATCATCCTGACCGTGCGCACGAGTGCCGCCCCGCGCGTTCCAGAGAGCGAGCGCGTGAAGATCGAAGACTATCTGCCGGATGTGAAGCGGGTGTCCTTGACCTTCGGGTTTATGGAAACACCGAATGTGGTAAAGGCGCTGACCGCCAGCCGCAAGCACGGCCTGAAGTTCGACATCATGAAGACCAGCTTCTTCTTGAGCCGGCGGACCGTGGTGGCCAGCGAACAGAGCGGGATGCCGCTGTGGCAGGACCATTTGTTCATCTTCCTGGCGCGCAATGCCACCAACGCGACGGACTTCTTCCATATCCCGAGCGGGCGGGCGGTGGAGCTGGGCAACCAAGTGATGGTGTGAGCGGGTGGGCTTTGGGCCCTTGTTCCAACGGCCTTGCAACCCTTTAGTTCGTCCATTTCCTAATTAGCGTCATGCCTTTATAAGCATGCCGATGAACACCGTGTTCAAAGCCCTCGCCCATCCCGTGCGACGCGACATCCTAAAGCGCCTTCGCGGCGGGCCATTGGCGGCCGGGGTGATCGCCAGCGCCTACCAGGTTACCGCCCCGACGATGTCTGGCCATTTGGCAGCCTTGAAAGAGGCTGGGCTGGTGGACGCCGAGCGGTCCGGCACAACGATCCGCTATCGCCTCAACGTTTCGGTGCTGGAGGAGGCGACGGCGGCGCTGATGGATCTGATGCAGCTCGGTGAAACGACGGAGGAGACTGGAGATGGTGCGGTTCGGTCTGGCGATAAGCGCGGCGCTGTTAAGCGCGATGGCGGGGCTGGCCCTGTGGGCTGAGCGGGCGATCCCGGCGGATGCGCGGGTGGCGCTGCATTTTGGCCTAGATGGGACGGTCAATCGCTACGGCGACAAGGGCGAGGCCGTGTTTGTTTTGTGGGTGATGGTGGGGGTTGGCGCGTTTGTCAGTGTGCTGATGGCTGTTTTGGCGCAGGCGGAGCCGATGCGCGCCAACCTGATGCGCAGCAAGGGCACCTATCTGGCGGCATGGATCGGGTCTTTAGTGCTTTTGGTCGTGGTGACCGGGATGATGGCGTTTGATTTCACACGGAGTGGGCCGGCAGACCCAGACGCGTTCGTACGCATTTCGCTGGGCCTGAGCGGTGTTTTGATCCTGATCCTGGGCAACGCGCTTGGGAAGGTGCGGCCGAACTTCACGATGGGGGTGCGAACGCCCTGGACACTGACCAGCGATCTGGCCTGGGACAAGACGCACCGACTTGCCGGTTTGCTGATGGTGGTGTGGGGCGTGGCGCAGGTGGGCCTGGCGGCGGTGGGCAGCGTGGCTTGGGCGGTGGGGATCGCAGTGGGCGGAGCGCTTGTGCTGGTACCGGTGGTGTTTGTGGCGTCTTACCTTTACTGGCGCGCTGAACCAGACCGGCGCACGCGGCCGGGTGCTGCATGACGTCTTGCCATGACGCGCTGATCGTCTATAGCGCGCGCTGCTTTTGACTGAAGGATGGCGGCGATGGCGAAGGGTGACGTCAAAAAAGTGGTGTTGGCCTATTCCGGGGGCCTTGACACCTCCATCATCCTGAAATGGTTGCAGGAGAAGTACGGCTGCGAGGTCGTGACCTTCACCGCTGATCTTGGCCAAGGCGAGGAGCTGGCTCCTGCGCGGGAAAAAGCCCTGAAAATGGGCGTCAAAGAAGAGAACATCTTCATCGATGACCTGCGCGAGGAATTCGTGCGGGACTTCGTGTTTCCGATGTTCCGCGCCAACACGCTGTATGAAGGCCAGTATCTGCTTGGCACCTCGATCGCGCGCCCGCTGATTGCCAAGCGCCAGATCGAAATCGCCAACATGGTTGGTGCGGACGCTGTGTGTCACGGCGCGACCGGCAAGGGCAACGATCAGGTCCGGTTTGAGGTGGCCTATTATGCGTTGAAGCCGGATGTGCGTGTGATTGCGCCCTGGCGGGAGTGGGCGTTCCAGGGGCGGCCGGAGCTGATCGCCTATGCCAAAAAGCACGGCATTCCAATCGCCGCGGGCAAGGAGCAAGACGCGCCGTTTTCGATCGATGCGAACCTGCTGCACACGTCGTCTGAGGGGTTGGCGCTGGAGGACCCGGCGGTGGCCACGCCTGACATCGTAAGCAAGCGCAGCGACCGCCGCACCCTGACGCCGGAGGAGGCCCCGGACCAGGCGGAACTTATCGTTGTGGGTTTCCAGGAAGGCGATGCGGTTTCCGTCAATGGCAAGGCGCTCAAGGCGCACGAGCTGTTGGCCGAGCTGAACCGGTTGGGTGCCAAGCACGGGATCGGGGGGCTCGACCTCGTTGAAAACCGCTTCGTCGGAATGAAAAGCCGCGGGTTTTATGAAACGCCGGGCGGCACGATCCTGTGGCAGGCGCACCGGGCGATTGAGAGCATTTGCCTCGACCGCGGGGCGATGCACCTGAAGGACGAGCTGATGCCGAAATATGCCACGCTCATTTACAATGGGATGTGGTTCACGCCGGAGCGCAGGATGCTGCAGGCGGCGATCGATGCGTCGCAGGATGACGTTACCGGGGAGGTGATGTTGAAGCTCTATAAGGGTGGAGTTTATGTGCAGGGGCGGTCTTCGCCCTACTCGCTGTATAGCAAGGACTTGATCAGTTTTGACGCAGCCGGCGGGTATAACCAGAAGGACGCCGAAGGCTTTATCAAACTGAACGCGTTGCGGCTTCGGATCGCGGCGTGGCGGGACAAGCGGGTGGGGAAGAATGAGGCTTGAGTAGTGCTGAGGCCCGCGGCTTAGCGGGCTTTGCGGGTTCTGTTTATGGGGCGCGTGTTGGCGCTAGCCAAAAGCGCGCCGCCGGCACCGATCATGCCTGCAGCGAAGCAGGTTGCCGCCAGCAGGCGCAAGAGCCGTGCCTGCTCGGGGAAAATGAGGGAAAGCAACGCTAGCCCGAAAGTGGCCATCCAAAGCGCGCCGATCCAGGTGGGCATGGCCTTGCGCGCCACCAGCATCGCGCCCGTGAGTGCCATGCCGCCGGCAACGAGCGCAGCACCCAGGGCGTAGGGATCGCCGAGCATTTCGGAAAAGGCCCGTGTGCGCAGCACGATTACGCCGGCCAGAACCATCAGCAGCCCGATCACGCCGGCAGCGCCGGTCCGGGTGCGCGTTTGAACATATACCCCAACCACCGCCAGCACGATCAGCGCGTCGATCACGGGATAGAGATGGGCAAAACCGGTGCCTGAGGCATCGGGAAGCACGCCGTTGGCTGCCAGTTCCACGCCCAAGCGCAGGACACCGCACATGACAGCGGCAAGACCAGCCACGCGAAGACCTATGGCGCGAAATGGGGGCATGGGATTTGGCTCTGGCGTTGGACAGGTCGCTTTGGTGCAAGAAGTTTTCTTGGATCGCAAGGGGCGGTGGTGGCGAACTGATGATGGACACTTCGCCATTTTGGCCTGTGCGAAAGTCGCGTTAGAGGGAGGGCTTGACCACTGGAGGGACGTTTCATGGACTTGATGAAAACAGTTTTCGGGATGTTGGGCGGCGGCAAAGAACAGGGCGTCCAGGGTGCCGTGATAGGTGCGGTGGCTGAGATGTTGACCAAGCAGGGCGGCGGGTTGGGTGACTTGGTGCAGAAGTTTGAAGCCGCTGGCATGGGCGACATCATCAAGGGCTGGATTTCAACAGGCCCGAACCCGGCGATCAGCCCGGATCAAGTGCACGCCGCGCTTGGCAGCGAAGCGGTGCAGGGTCTTGCCTCCAAGGCGGGCGTGAATGTGGATGATCTGTTGAAGTCGCTTTCCGCTGGCTTGCCGCAGATGATCGACCAGCTGACCCCGGACGGCAAAATGCCTGATGGCGACGCCATCGCAAAGACTTTGGGTGGGGTGCTGTCCAAGCTGAACAAGCCCGGGTAATTTTCAGCTCTTCCCTGCTTTTTCGCCAGCGGGCCACTCGGCAACGCCAAGGGCATCTGAAAGCCGGGTCTTAGCGCTGCCAGGGCGCAGGGGCTTTTGCTGGCTTTCGTGCGGGTTCCAGCCGGTCAAGGTGACGATCTCAAAGGTCGCCTGGACCCTGCCATCGGGCAGGCCAAAACGCTCCTGGTAGAGCGCCATCGCCCGCAGGATCACCGCGCGGCGAAGCGCGGGGGCGCGGTTTGTGAAGGCGGCTGTCTCGCCCATGGCGCGCAGGTCCTGCAAGAGCGCAAACGGGGATCGGTAGCGCACCGTGGTCACGTCGCGGTCGGCGGCGGGCAGGGCAAAGCCTGCGCGCTGCAGAAGGCCGGCTGCTTCGCGCAATTCAGCAAAAGGCGCGATCCTTAAAGCCGCCCCGCTGGTGAGTTCGGATTCCGCTTGCAACAAGACCGAGCGCAATTCGTGCAGGGTTTCTGGCCCGAACAGGGTGGCAAGGAGGAGCCCATCGGGCAGGAGGCTCGCGCGCAGTTGGATCAGCGTGCCGGGCAGGTCGTTGGTCCAATTGAGGGCCAGCGGTGCCAAGATCAAGTTGAAGCTGTTGGGGGCAAACGGCAGGTGTTCGGGGTTCAGCGCGACGCTGCCGCTGGGCAGAAGCTTGTGGGACACGTCTGTTGCAACGGCAAATTCAGCGCCGGCATGCAGGGCTGCAAAGGCAGTGGCGGCACCGATTGTGAGAACCCTGGGGAAGGGCCTTTTGATCGCCTCCAGGCGCTCCAGCAGGTCTTGCGCGGTGCGGGCATGCAAAAAGGCCGCGTGCGCGTAGCCGTTTGCCGCGCGGGCCTTGCGCTGGCGGTGCAGACGTGCGTCGAATAGGTGCTGAGGGTGGGCAACTTGCAGCGGCATCCTGGGGATATGGCGTGGCGGGGCACGAACACAAAGCCGGATGACTGCATGCCTTCGCCACGGGGCTTGCCAATGTGATTTGGCCGCCGCGGTCGCTGGTTTCGGACGCGCTGGTTTCGCAACCCGGCACCATTGAGGGCGACGCTTGGGGGCGTTTGGCGTTCCTGGAAGAATCGCTGTGCTTTCGCTGTGGGTTTCTGTTGCCGGCGTATGTGGGGGAGCAGGCGGTTTGTGGCGCGTGCGCTTTTGTGCCGCCGCTGTTTGACCCGGCGCGCGCGACGCTGGTCTACAATGACGATGCGCGCCACATGGTGCTGCAATTGAAGCGTGCGGGTCGTCGCGACGGGCTGCCTGTGTTTGGCGTCTGGATGGCGCAGGCGGCGGCACCGTTGATTGCGGAGGCCGACGTGATTGCTCCGGTGCTGTGGCATTGGCGACGGTTGGCCAGCCGCGGCTTTAACCAGGCGGCATGGCTGGCGCAGGCGCTTTCGGCGCGGTGCGGCCTGCCTTGGCGCCCGGCGTTGCTGCAGCGGCCGCGCAAACCTGGGGGCCAGGCGGGCTTGAGCCGTAGCGATCGGGGCCGGCAGGTGGCCGGTGCGTTCCGGGTCTCGCGGGGCCACACGCTTGCGGGAAAGACCATCCTGTTGGTGGACGACGTGATCACGACCGGTGCCACGGCGGACGCCTGCGCGCGGGCTTTGAAGAAGGCCGGTGCTGCGCAAGTGCACATGGCGGCGCTCGCGCGCGTTGTGAAGGGCGCGGAGGCATCTATATGATTGTGGACGGAGAGTTCGATGCAGCCAGTGACAGTCTACACAACGCCTTTTTGTCCGTATTGCACTCGTGCGTTGAAGCTTTTGACCAGCAAGGGCGTGGCCTACACGGAAGTTGAAGCCGGGATGAATTCCGCGTTGAAGGCCGAGATGATTGCGCGGTCGGGCGGGCGGCGAACATTTCCACAGATCTTTGTGGGGGAAACACATGTGGGAGGCTGCGACGACCTCCACGCGCTGGACGCAAAGGGCGGGCTCGATCGCCTGTTGATGGCGCAATAATGGCCCGGATGCTTCGGATTGGGGTGGCGCAACTGCGCAGTGGCGTAGAGCCGGCGGCAAACCGTGCGCATGCCATGCCCATGATCCGGGAAGCGGCGGCGGCAGGGGCTCGCATTGTGTTTACGCCCGAAAACACCCACCGCCTGGATAAGGACCGCCCGCGCATGTTGGCCGCGGTCGAGAACGAAGATTTGGCGGCGGAGCTGAAGGCGTGGGGGCGGATCGCGGCGGAGCACGGGATTTGGCTCTCGCTGGGGTCGATGGCGGTGTGGGCGGGGGAAGGCCGCGTCTACAACCGCAGCGTTTTGTTTGCTCCGGACGGCAAGCCGGCCGCGCTGTATGACAAAATCAACCTGTTTGATGTGGAGCTGGGCGGGGGCGAGACCTACCGCGAGTCCGCTACTGTGGCCCCTGGCACGAAGGCCGTGCTTACCGAGGGGCCAATGGGGGCCAAGATCGGGTTGACGATTTGTTATGATCTGCGTTTTGCGGGACTGTTCCAGGCGTTGGCGGTGGCCGGCGCGGAGGTGATCGCGGTGCCCGCCGCCTTTACGCGCCCGACTGGCGAGGCGCACTGGGAGACGTTGTTGCGGGCGCGGGCGATCGAAACCGGAGCCTATATCGTAGCGGCGGCGCAGGGGGGCACGCATGAAGATGGGCGCGCAACCTGGGGCCATTCGCTGGTGATCGACCCCTGGGGCAAGATAATCGCTGCCAAAGACGATGATCTGCCGGGGCTGTGTGTGGCCAATTTGGACTTGGACGCTGTGGGCGCGGCGCGGGATAAAATCCCGGCGTGGCAAGGCGGGCGCGGGTTTACCGGGCCATGATCCGCTATGATCTGCGATGCGACGAAGAGCACACCTTCGATGCCTGGTTCCGCAACAGCGGGGACTATGACGATCAGGCCGAGAAGGGCTTGGTGGAATGCCCACATTGTGGCTCCCGCGCTGTAACAAAGGCCGTTATGGCCCCAGCGGTGGTGCGGGGCCGGGGCGAGCGGGCGGCTTTTGAGGCTTTCGCCAAGAAGGCGCGGGCCCACATTCGCGACAACTTCGACTACGTGGGCGAGGGGTTCGTGGATGAAGCGCGCAAAATGAACGATGGCGAGATCGAACATCGGCCCATCTGGGGAGAGGCCTCGCCCGACGATGCGCGGGCCTTGATCGAGGAAGGTGCCCCAGTGGCTGCCTTGCCGGCGGAGCTTTCGCCGCAGGCGCCAAAGCCCAAAACACCACGCAAGGTGAATTGAGCGGTTTGGCTTTGGCCTTCGGGCCTGTTACCACCGCGCCGCCATGCTCGACATTCAAGATCTCACTTACCGAATCGCTGGACGCTCTTTGTTCGACGGCGCCACCGCCTTTTTGGCCGAAGGCTGGAAAGTGGGGCTCGTGGGTCGCAATGGAACCGGCAAGTCCACGCTGTTGCGCTTGATCCGCGAAGGGGGCGGTGACGGAGCCATCCGCATCAAGCGGGGGGCCCGGATGGGCTGGGTTGCGCAGGAGGTGCCGGCGGTGGATACGCCGTTGATGGACACCGTTCTGGCGGTTGACACCGAACGTGCCAGCCTGATGGCTGAAGCGGACATCGCAACCGATGGCGACCGGATTGCCGCGATCCATGAGCGGTTAGGGGAAATCGACGCCTATTCAGCGGAGGCCCGCGCTGCGGCCATTCTGACCGGGCTTGGCTTTGCCCAGGACGAGTTGTTTAAGCCGGCCAAGGCTTTTTCTGGCGGTTGGCGGATGCGGGCGGCGCTGGCAGGAGTGTTGGTTTCGACGCCGGATTTGCTGTTGCTGGACGAGCCGACCAACTATTTGGATCTCGAAGGGGCCGCTTGGCTTGAGGACTATTTGCGCAGCTATCCGCGCACCGTGGTGTTGGTTTCGCACGACCGGGAAATGCTGAACCGGTGTGTGACCCACATTCTTGCGCTGGATCAGGGCGGGCTTGAGGTGCACCCGGGCGGGTATGACACCTATTTGCGCAAGCGCGCGGAGCGGGCGTCCTTGGCCGGTGCCATGAAGGGCAAGCAAGATGCCGAGCGGGCCCGACTGCAGGCGTTTGTGGATCGGTTCAAGGCGAAGGCCAGCAAGGCCCGGCAGGCTCAGAGCCGGGTCAAGATGCTGGAGCGGATGACAGAGATCACTGTGCCGTTAGCGGATCGGACGACGCCGTTCAGGTTCGAGGCCTCTGAGACCTTGGCTTCGCCGCTGATGCAACTTGATGGGGCCGACCTTGGCTATTTGGCCGGCAAACCGGTTTTGCGCGGCGTTAGCCTGCGTTTGGACGCTGATGATCGCATCGGGATCATTGGGCCGAACGGGCAGGGCAAGACAACGCTGGTGAAGTCTATTGCGGGGCGGCTGGCGTTGCTGGCCGGGGCGCGGCGGGCGGCACGCGGGGTGAATGCCGGCTACTTCAGCCAAGATCAGCTGGATGAGCTAACGCCCGGCGAGACGGTTTTGCAGCACGTGTCACGGCTGGTGCCGCAGGGCGGGCAGGCCCAGCAACGTGGGTTGGCGGCCGCGATCGGGTTTGGCGCGGATAAGGTGGATACCAAGGTGGAGCGCCTGTCTGGCGGCGAAAAAGTGCGCCTGTTGTTGGGCATGATCGCGCATACCAAGCCGCACGTGCTGATCCTGGACGAGCCAACAAGCCATTTAGACATCGATAGCCGCGAGGCGTTGATTCATTCGCTGAACGAGTATTCCGGTGCGGTGTTGTTGATCACGCACGACGTTTACTTAGCAGAGGCTGTGGCGGAGCGGCTTTGGCTCGTGCACGGTGGGCGGGCTGGGCCCTATGATGGGGATTTAACTGACTATCGCCGGTTGGTGTTGGCGGCGGATCGGCCCGGTGCCAAAGGGGCTGCGGCTGCCGCAGCGCTGGAGGCCGCGAACGCCCCGCCTATTGCAAAACGGGTTAATCCCCAGGCCTTGCTGCGGCGTTTGAAGGATGCCGAACTTGCAATGACGGGGGCGCAAAAGGCGTTGGGCGAGATTGATGCGGCGCTGGCGGACCCTGCGCTGTTTGCGCGGGACCCGGAGCGGGCCGTGCGCCTGGCGGCGGACCGCGAAGCGCAGGCTGGCGTGCTAGAGGTGGCTGAGAGCGCTTGGCTGGAGGCGAGCTCAGCGATGGAGGGCTGACTTGGCTAGGCCCTTTATGCCGGGCGGGTCGCGGCCATCATGTAATTCATGCTGATGTCGCCGGAGGCCTGCCAAGTGCGGTCGCTTAGCTTGAAGGAAAGCCCGATTGGGGCGTCCCATTTGAAGTGGGGCAAGGCTGCGGTGATCTCTGAGGGTTTGATGAGCTTGTCGTAATCGTGTGCGCCCTCCGGTGCCCATTTCAAGAGTTTTTCGGCGGCGGTTATCGCAAAGACTCGTGACATCGCGGTGCGGTTGATGGTGGACACCACCAAAAGCCCGCCGGGACGGACAAGCGTGCCTAATGTTTCAAGAAAGGCGCAGGGGTCGCGCACATGTTCCAGGATTTCTAGCGCAACGACCAGATCAAACATGCGGCCGATTTTAGCGATCTCTTCGGCGGAGGTTTGTTCAAAGAGGACGCCCTGTGTTTCGGTGGCATTTGCTTGGATGCGCGCTGCGCCGACGGCGTCCTGACCAGCGTCGATGCCTGTTGTTGTGGCCCCCATCCTGGCCAAGGGCAGGGTGACCAAGCCTCCGCCACAGCCCACATCCAGCGCGGTGAGGCCTGCCAATGGTTTTCTGCCATTTGGCGCGAGCGCGAAGTGGCTGATCGCCCGATCCCGGATGAACGCGAGCCGTGCCGGGTTCATGCGGTGGAGTGCGGCGAAGGCCCCATCGGGTGCCCACCATTGTGCCGCGAGGGATGCGAATTTCGCGATCTCGGTGGGGTCTATGCTGGCACTTGTTTGGGCGATTGGGGGCGTGGCTGCTGCTTTGGTCATCACGTAGACATTGGCGTGTCGCGGAGTGCGGTCAAGGTAGGCTTTGGCGGGGCGCAACGTCGCGCTTGCCGCTTTTCGGGCTTGGGCGCAGGCGCGGCGATAGGCTATGAGCGCCAATCCAAGTCGATTTGTGATTTGAATGAAGTGGTGCCGATGAGTCGGTTGGTTATGAAATTTGGCGGCACGAGCGTCGCGGATCCGGAACGGATTGCGCGGGTCGCGCGGATCGTGGCTGCCGAGCGATCTTCTGGGGTAGGCATTGCGGTGGTGGTGTCTGCCATGTCGGGGGAGACCGACAAGCTGGTGAAGCTGGCGCGGGCCTGTGCGGGCGAAGAGCCTGGCGGTGCGCCGGTGGGTGGCCCCGGCTTTGATGACGAATACGATGTGGTGGTGGCCACCGGCGAGCAGGTGACAACCGGGTTGTTGGCTTTGGCGCTGCGGCGGATGGGCATACCGGCGCGGTCCTGGCAGAATTGGCAGATTCCGATCCGGTCGGACGCGCAGCACGCCAAGGCCCGCCTGGACGAGATTTCAGAAGCCGCCATTGGGCCTGCGATTGATGCCGGCGAAGTGGCGGTGATTCCCGGGTTTCAGGCGGTAACGACGGACCACCGCATCACGACGCTGGGGCGCGGTGGTTCTGACACATCGGCGGTGGCAATTGCTGCCGCCCTGAAAGCGACGCGGTGCGACATCTATACGGACGTTGATGGGGTGTACACGACCGACCCGCGGATCGTGGCGCGCGCCCAGCGGCTCGAAAAAATTTCATACGAAGAAATGCTCGAAATGGCCTCGCTTGGTGCCAAAGTCCTGCAGACGCGTTCGGTTGAGTTGGCGATGGCCAAACAGGTGCGGGTGCGGGTGCTTTCAAGCTTTGTGGAACCAGGTGAGGTTAACGCCGGCACGATCGTTTGTGCGGAGGAAGAAATCGTGGAAAAGCAAGTCGTGTCTGGGGTGGCTTATTCGCGCGATGAAGCAAAAGTCACTTTGCTTGGCGTGGCGGACGCGCCTGGCATTGCTGCGGAAATCTTCGGCAAGCTGGCGGATGCTGCAATCAACGTGGACATGATTGTCCAGAGCCAGTCGCGCATCGAGGGGCGCCAGAACATCGTGTTCACCTGCCCCGATCGCGAGGCCGGCCGGGCACGCGACGCCCTAGAGGCGGCCAAGGATCGTATCGAGTTGGAACAGATCACCGTGCGACGGGATGTGGCGAAGGTTTCGGTGATCGGCATCGGGATGCGCAGCCAGGTCGGCGTGGCGCGGACGATGTTTTCGGCCCTGGCGGCCAAGGGCATCAATATCGAAGCGATTGCGACCAGCGAGATCAAGATTTCTGTCTTGATTGATGCACAATACACGGAACTTGCGGTGCGCGCCTTGCACACGGCCTATGGGCTGGATGGATAAGCGGCTAGCGGAATATTCTATAGTCCAACTCAGGAGAAAATTGCGTGGCGCAAGCCGGCGGCTCCAGCATCAGTGGCGCACGGATCCTGCTGCGGCGGCTGCGGGAGATCATGGGTGCGGGCGGGCCGGCGCAGGAGCGTTTGGACCGTCTGGTGCAGACGATCGCTGCAACCATGGTGGCGGATGTTTGCTCGATCTATCTGAAGCGCGGGCGGATGCATGAGCTGTTCTCCACCGAAGGCCTGAAAGCGGAAGCGGTGCATCGCACGCAACTGGCTGAGGGCGAGGGGTTAGTGGGCTTGGTTGCAGAAACTGCCCGGCCTTTGAATATCGCCGATGCGCCCCATCATCCGCGCTTTGCGTACCGGCCCGAGACGGGTGAAGATCCGTTCCTGTCGTTTCTGGGGGTGCCGATTGTGCGCTCGGAGCGGGTGTTTGGGGTTCTGGTGGTGCAGAACCGGGTGGCGCGGCTTTACGGGGAAGACGAGGTCGAAGCGCTGCAAACGATCGCCATGGTGCTTGCCGAAATGGTGGCATCTGGGGTGTTTGGCGATCTTTCGGGCCTGCAGGAAGTGGAAGTTCGGCCATCGCTGCCGGAGCGCCTGGCGGGCAAGGCCTACAGCGATGGCTTGGCGATTGGCACGGTGGTGTTGCACGAGCCGCATGCCCCGCTTGGCCGGTTGATTGCAGATGATCCGGTTGCGGAGGAGGCGCGCCTTGCGACGGCTCTGGCGCAGGTGCGGGCTGATCTGGATCGGATGCTGGAAAGCGAAGGCGTGCGCTTGTCTGGCGTCTCGCAGGAGGTTCTCGAAACCTTCCGCATGTTGGTGGATGACGCTAGCTGGGTTGAAAAGATCCAATCGGGTGTGCGATCCGGGCTATCTGCTGATGCCGCTGTGGAGCGGGTTCGCGGTGAGCATCGTTCGCGGATGCAGGCGGCGAAGGACCCGTATTTGCGCGAGCGCATGCAGGATCTGGAGGATTTGGACAATCGGGTGCTGCGGGCTTTGGCCGGGCGGCGGACGGGCCTGGACGTGCCTAATGACGCCATTCTGGTGGCGCGGGATTTGGGCCCGGCGGAGTTGCTGGACTATCCGATCGACCGGCTAAAGGCGGTGGCCTTGGAGGAGGGCGGGGCGACCTCCCACGCCGTGATTGTGGCGCGGGCCTTGGGAATCCCGATGGTTGGCCGGCTGCACGGGCTGTTGTCTCGGGTGGAGGCTGGCGATGCCATTGTGGTCGATGGCGAGCTTGGAGAGGTGCGGTTGCGCCCGGAAGGGGATGTGACGACTGCGTATCGCCAGCGGGTGGCGCTGCGTTCGGTGCGAACCGCTGCCTATGCCCGGTTGAAGGATTTGCCGTCGGTAACGATCGATGGGGCGACGGTGTCGCTGCAGCTCAACGCCGGTTTGGTGATGGACGTGCAACACATCGCCGACACCGGGGCCGAAGGGGTTGGGCTGTTTCGAACCGAATTTCAGTTCATGGTGGGGGAGGCGTTGCCCCGCTTGAAGGCACAGACCGAGTTGTACCGGTCGGTGCTGGACGCCGCGGGCGACTTGCCGGTTACGTTCCGCACGCTCGATTTGGGGGGCGATAAAGTCCTGCCGTACATGAGCGCGGAGCGGGAGGAGAACCCTGCCCTCGGTTGGCGGGCGATCCGGATCGGCCTCGATCGGCCAGCACTGTTGCGGTATCAGTTGCGGGCCCTGATAGAAGCGGCGGAAGGCCGCAACATCCGCATCATGTTTCCGCTGGTCGCGACCGTGTCTGAATTTGTGGCGGCGCGCGCGTTTGTTGACAGGGAGCTGGACTGGGCTCGGTCGCGGGGGCGCAAGGGGCCGGCCTCGGTGGATGTGGGCGCGATGCTGGAGGCACCGGCTTTGGCGTGGGCGATTGACCAGCTTGCCGGACACGCGGCCTTCCTGTCGGTCGGCACTAACGATCTGATGCAGTATTTCTTCGCGGCGGACCGGGGCAATCCGCGGGTTTCGGACCGCTACGACCTGTTGAGCCCGCCGGCGCTTCGGCTCATGAAGCACATCGCGACGGAGGCGCAAAAGGCCGGGATCGCACTTTCGGTTTGCGGGGAAGCGGCGGGCCGCCCGCTGGAGGCGATGGCCCTCATTGGGCTTGGCTTTCGGACGCTGTCGATGCCAGCGGCGGGGATCGGCCCGGTTAAGGCCATGTTGCGTTCGCTCGACGCTGGCGCTGCGCGGAAAGCGCTGTCTGTTCTCTGTGATGCGTCGTCGGCGAATGTGCGGCAGGAGCTGCTTTTATTTGCCCAGGCGCACAGCGTGGAAATGCCTTAATGACAAGGACTTAACGCCAACTTTGGGATTCACTGAAACAGCGGGTTGTGATTGAGCTTTGGGTGATTCGGGCCTACACTTCTGGTGGCTTAGAAATTGCAGAAGCATCGTTTTGTTGTTGGGGGAAAGCCGCCCAACAACTGCCCTTGAAAAGATAAGCCACGACCTGCGATGACCGACATGGTGCAACCCGTTCCACAGTCCCCCGTTCCCGGCGTTGATGATCGCGCCGCGCGGCCGGCTGTCGCTGCGACCGCGGTGGTGCTGGATGATGGCTGGGCGGCGGGACGGAAGCTTTCTGAAGCGCGCATTCAGCTTGGCCTGAGCTTGGAGCAGGTGGCGGAGCGGACAAAAGTTCGCAGCGACTACCTCGAAGCGCTGGAGGCCATGAACACAAAGCTGTTGCCTGGCAGGGCTTATGCCATTGCCTATTTGCGCAGCTACGCCCGGGCGCTCGGCCTGGATGAAGACGCGATCGTTGATCAGTATCAGGCGGAAAGCGCGCTTTCGCGCGAGGACGCGCGCCCCCAAATTCGCACGCCGGATTCGCGGCCTGCCCGTGAGCGGCCCTGGTTGGCGGCGGCGATGCTTGGGCTTGTGGCTGGCGGTTTCGTGGCGTGGCGGGCCATCGAGCCAAGCCCAGGGCCTGCGGCCGATGAGCTGCGGGTGGCGGTGGAAGGGGCCGGGCCTTGGTTGGGGTTTGATGCGCCCAACTCGGCCATGGCTGCGGCCCTGCGGACGCTGGAAGTGCGGGCGGTGACGCCGGCGCGCCTAGAAGTGCGGGGTGCGGATGGCACCGTGTTTTTCTACGGCGAACTGCAGGCGGGGCAGGCGTATCGCCCGGACCCGGCACCGGATTGGACGTTGCATGCGCGGGACGGGTCTGCGTTTGAGCTGCTGATCAATGGCCGCGTTGTCGGGCCGTTGGGGGAGCCTGGGCAGCCGGTGTTGGGCCGACGGGTCGATTCCATCCCGATTCCGCCAGAAACCGCGATTGCTGCCATCTATGGACCGCAGCGTTAGATTTCGGACCTCCCCCCTCGCCAGTGGGCCTGGAAGGGGTTATATTCCTTTTTGTCGATAAGTGTTGGTGCTGACCTTCCCGGTTTAGCATCAGGTGCGCAATGATATGTTTTCATTCGGGACGGCGGCGTGGGGTTAGCCGTCCATGGCGGCGGTTAAAGCGATTGTTTGAAGCAAGGTGCGGGACAGCGTTCTCATGAGCTCCACACCGACGCATATTCACGACGTGCGGCCTTGGCGGCGGGTTGATCGACGCCCGACACGGCGGGTGATGGTGGGGTCTGTGCCGGTTGGCGATGGGGCGCCAATCACCGTGCAGTCAATGACCAACACCCTAACCACAGATGTCGCCGGCACGATCGATCAAATCCGCAAGCTAGAGGTTGCTGGGGCCGATATCGTGCGGGTGTCTTGCCCGGACGAGGACTCCACCAAGGCCTTTGCGGCGATTGCGCGGGCCGCAAAAGTGCCGCTCGTGGCGGACATCCATTTTCACTATCGACGGGCGATTGAAGCTGCGATCGCGGGGGCGGCCTGCCTGCGGATTAACCCTGGCAACATCGGCTCGGCTGCCAGGGTGCGGGAGGTGGTCCAGGCGGCCAAGGACCATGGCTGCTCAATCCGTATTGGGGTGAACGCTGGGTCGTTGGAGCCCGAGCTTTTGGAGCAGTACGGCGAGCCTTGTCCTGAGGCGATGGTTGCCAGCGCGCTGAAGCATGCGGCGATTTTGGAGGAGCATGACTTTCGCAATTACAAGATCAGCGTGAAAGCGAGCGACGTATTCTTGACGGTGGCGGCTTACCAGCAGTTGGCAGAAGCTACAGACGCGCCATTGCACCTGGGCGTAACTGAGGCGGGCGCGCTGAGGAACGGGACGGTTAAGTCCTCTATTGGTATTGGATCTCTTTTGTGGGCGGGTATCGGCGATACTATTCGAATTTCATTGGCTGCCGACCCGGTTGAAGAAGTAAAAGTTGGAAATGACATTTTGAAGTCTTTGGGTCTTCGACAGCGTGGCGTTAATATTATTGCCTGTCCGAGCTGCGCGCGTCAGGGCTTTGACGTGATCAAAACCGTTGATGCGCTTGAGCAAAGACTGGCCCACATCGTTGAGCCGATTTCCCTGTCGATCATTGGGTGTGTGGTGAATGGGCCGGGGGAGGCCCTGTTAACGGACCTTGGATTTACCGGCGGTGGCAAAGGGGTCGGTATGGTCTACGTGGCGGGCCGCCAGGACCATAAAGTCGATAATGAAGGCATGATCGAGCATATCGTTGATCTGGTTGAGGCACGGGCCCGCGAAATACGCAAAGCACCAATACTTGAACTTAAAGATCAAGGGGTTTGATCATCATGAGCGAACCCACGATGTTGCAATCCCATTTGCAGGAAACCTATCAATACCTTCTGGATGGTGCCCATGCCGCGCTCTCTGCGACGCCGTCTTTTGTTCCTTTTGGTGCGGGCGTGCGAAAAACCGGCGAGCAGATACGCACCACCGTCGATCTGCATTGGGACAGCAGTACACCCAATGATCACATCAGTGGGCTGATCGCTGGCTTGCGTGCGGACGACTCGCAAACGGGCTTGATGGCCGCCGGTCTGGTTTTTGATATGGCGTCGTCTGCCGAAAAACTCACCGAGCGGGCGCTTTGTTTTCATTTGGAGGCGGCGAACGGACGCGCCGTGCAAGTGATCATCCCTTACAAGCGCGGCTGGGAAAATCGCCTCGTTTACGGCGACCCGCAGCTAAGCGAAGTACCGGTTGAAATCTTTGTCAATGTTCTACCCGAATGATGCGCCATGTTTGATTTGGGACGCATAGAAGGGCGTTTACGCCAGGCTTTGGAGCGATTTGGCTTTCTGGAAGCGCGCATGTCTGTTTCGACGGACGGCGTTGAATTGATGCGCCTTGCGCGGGAGCATTCAGAGCTCAAACGCGTCGTTGACGTGGTGGCGGCGTTGTATTCGGCGCGGGATGAGGTGGAGAACCTCAAGGGGTTGTTGGCAGAGCTGGACCCGCAGGATGAAATGCTGGCGTTGGCGCGCAGCGAGTATGAAGACGCGCGCCGGCGGCAGAGCGATCTGGAACGAGATGCCCAGCTGGCGTTGCTGCCGAAGCGCAACGAAGATGAAGCTTCCGTGATCCTGGAGGTGCGAGCGGGCACCGGCGGGGACGAAGCGGGGCTGTTCGTTGGCGATCTTGTGCGGATGTATCAACGCTATGCCAACCTCAAGGGCTGGCGGTTTGAGATTGAAG
Organism: Caulobacterales bacterium; assembly: GCA_049314555.1. Taxonomy (GTDB): domain Bacteria; phylum Pseudomonadota; class Alphaproteobacteria; order Caulobacterales; family Aquidulcibacteraceae; genus REEB509. The sequence goes on along the minus strand of JBMOEW010000045.1, from coordinate 1,548 downwards.
ATGCGGCTGAAACCGGGCTTGGCGGCTACAAGGAATTTGTGGCGAGTATAGCCGGGGCGGGCGCGTTTGGGCACTTGCGCTATGAGAGCGGTGTGCACCGGGTGCAGCGGGTGCCGGAAACTGAAGCGGGGGGCCGTGTGCACACGTCGGCGGCGACGGTTGCGGTGTTGCCGGAGCGCGAAGACGTCGACATTGAAATCGATGAGCGTGATCTTCGGATAGACACGATGCGGGCTTCTGGAGCGGGGGGCCAGCACGTCAACAAGACCGACTCGGCTGTGCGTTTGACGCACATTCCTTCCGGCATTGTGGTGGTTTCGGCGGAAAAGTCGCAACACCAAAACCGCGCCCGCGCCATGAAGATTTTGAAGGCGAAGCTGTTTGAGATGGAGGCGGAACGTTTGCATGCAGAGCGTGCGGCGGATCGCAAGCGGCAAGTGGGGTCTGGCGATCGCAGCGAGCGCATTCGCACGTACAACTTTCCCCAGGGTCGGGTGACGGACCATCGCATCAATCTGACTGTTTATAATCTGGATGACGTGATGGCGGGGCCGGGTCTTGTGCCGATCGTGCAGGCGTTGATGGCAGACGATGAAGCCGCCCGGCTGTTGGCGCTGCAGGAAGGCGACGCGTGAGCGAAGCGACCCTTGTAACTGCTTGGGGGCGAGGGCGCGATGTGCTCAAGGCCGCCGGCGTCGATCAACCTGTGATGGACGCGCGCCTGCTGCTGGAAGAGGCAGCGGGGGTGAAACGGATCGATATCGTCACGGACCCCTATCGCGTGGTCGCGCCAGACCGCATGCAGGCATTCGAGGGCTTGCTCGCGCGGCGCGGCGCGCGCGAACCCATGAGCCAGATTTTGGGCCGAAAGGGGTTTTGGAAAATTGACTTGGCGGTGAACCGAAATGTGCTCACGCCGCGGCCCGAAACCGAACTGATCGTCGAGGCGGTGCTGGATCGGTTTGGGGAAGCGGACGCATTTACGATACTGGACCTTGGGGTTGGGTCTGGGGCGATTTTGTTGGCGATCCTTGCGGCGCGTCCGTTGGCCACGGGCGTTGGCGTTGACCTGAGCGATGCCGCGCTTGAGGTTGCCAAAGCCAACGCGCGGGCGCTTGGGCTTGAGGGGCGCGCGGCATTTCGGGCGGGGTCTTGGGGGGAAGGTTTGACCGGGCCATTTGACGTTGTGGTTTCGAACCCGCCCTATATCCCGCATGCGGATATTCCGACCCTGGAGCCCGAAGTGGCCCTTTTTGAGCCTTGGATAGCGCTCGATGGCGGCGATGACGGGTTGCAGGCATATCGCGCGCTTGCTCCGGATGCGGCGCGATTGTTGGCGGAAGGCGGGTTCGTTGTTGTGGAGCAAGGGACCGGTCAAGCCCATGACGTTGCGGCAATCTTTGCCAACCACGGCTTGCGGGCGAGCCGGCTGATCAACGATTTGGGCGGGCACGGACGGGTTTGGACCTTTGGTCGCGAAAAGAACGAAACCGGACAGTGAAAAAACCCTGTCGATAGCGCGCGAAGATGTCCGGTTTTCGTAGCACG
>JBMOEW010000044.1:0-23407 GCA_049314555.1 Caulobacterales bacterium | reverse complement strand
ATGTCGATTTCGCGATCGATATAGCGCCACTCCTCGCTCGCGCGCATTCGCGCCAACATTTGGTTGAACAGCGGCTCATGTTCCGGTGCGAACTCGAACCAGGTCAAAAAGTCGAACGGTTCGCCAAGGTCGCGGCAGTGATGCAGGCGCCGGGCGATCTGAGGGAGATACGCCGCGCCGATCGACGTATGACGGGAGCGTTCTTCATAAATCTCACGGCGTTCGTCCTGCGCAAGCGCCCACCATGCTGCGTTCTTTCGGATAGGGATCAGAGCACCATGGACAGCCTCTGATCGCCCAAGACCAGACTGCCTTGCCTGCAGCATCGAAGCTTCGGCAGAGGTCGTGTATCGCAGATTGCTGGTGAAGGCGGTCAGCCGCCAACTGGCGGGCCCCGCCGATGCGTCCGCTGAAGCGATATGCAGCGCCTGCGCGATCGGCAACGGCGCTCCCACAAGGGTTTCCATCGAGCGGATCGTCCACTCCCCTTCAATCTGTCCAGTAAAGCTCACCAGCGATGGGGCTGTCGACGCGTACGTTTGGGGATGGTTTTTCATACGCGGCAATACGCCTTCAACCTGCATGCGGTTACACGCCCCTGGCAATGGCCCGGCTTACGTTGTCGGACAGAAAACCTCCATTCGGACTAACGTCCACTTCGGGCGATTACTCACCATTCCCGCAACGGGCTAAATAGATACCCAAGGCTCCGCTCTTCGCGCCCAAACGTGGCCCGGTTGCCGAAGCGCCTAGCCACCTCCCCATCCCCCCAACCCGAAACTTATCCTCCCCTTGAACATCCGGTGTAGGATCATCCCATCCACACCGACATCGACATCGAGGATGAAGCGCTGTCCCTTCAGGGTGTGCAACGGTAGAATGGAAAGTGTACAGACGAAGCGTTCTGTACAAGGACCATGTCGAGGGTAAGCCCCCGGGCGAAAAGGGGTCGTTGAAGAGCCTGCCAGAACGTGCGCCAGGCAAGCCTACCGTGCGGCGGTGGTTGGGGTGATCGAACCCGCAATCATCCAGATACAAACCAAACGGCAACGCCGGATCAGCCCGGCCACCGCCGCTCCCCGATCTTCCCCGCACGGCCATGGCCGATGCGGCTATCGGTGCAACGCAAACGGCCCCAGGTTTTCCCAGGGCCGCAGCAGGTGCCTATTTCTTGATCCGACCGGCCACCAGCCCGCGGAACTTCGGGCCAAACGGCGGCCGGAACAACGCCAAAATGTCGTTGTTGGTTTGCAGATACACCGCCTTCTTGTGGCTGAACTCCAAGAAGCCGTCGCGCCCGTGATAGGCCCCCATGCCAGACGGCCCGATCCCGCCAAACGGCAGGTCTTCCTGGCCCACATGGAAAATCACGTCGTTGAGCGTCACCCCGCCGGAGGTGGTGGAATCCACCACCTTGTTTGTTTCGGCCTGGTCCTGCCCAAAGTAGTAAAGCCCCAGCGGGCGGGGGTTGGCGTTCACGTATGCCACCGCTTCCTCGATGGTCTCATAGGTGCACACCGGCAGCAGCGGGCCGAAGATCTCTTCCTGCATCACCTTCATGTCGTCGGTGGCATCCAGGATCAGGGTCGGCGGTATCCGGCGGTGCTCCTGCTGCGAGAAGTCTTCGTTGGCCGGGTTGAGCTCCACAACCGTCGCCCCCTTGGCCTTGGCGTCCGCCACCAGGCCCTGCAGCCGGTCATAATGGCGCTGGTTGATGATCGAGGTGTAATCCGGGTTGTCTTTGATGGTGGGGAACATGGTTTTCACCGCCCCCGTGGCTGCGGCCACAAACGCATCCCGGCTTTCCTTGGGCGTCATCACATAGTCGGGCGCCAAGCAGATTTGCCCGGCGTTCATGGTCTTGCCGGCCAGGATCCGCCCCACAGCCTTATCAAAGTCGGCCGTGCGCCCGATGATGGTTGGGCTTTTCCCGCCCAGCTCCAACGTCACGGGCACCAGGTTTTCCGCCGCCGCCCGCATCACGTGATAGGCAATCGAGGTGCCGCCGGTGAAGATCAGATGGTCAAACGCCAGGCCCGCAAACGCAGCCCCGACGTCCGCACCGCCGGTCACAACGGCCACTTCCTCTTCATCAAACACAAGATCGATCAACCGTGCGAGCAAGGCGCTGGTTTCGGGCGTGAACTCCGAAGGCTTGATCATCGCCCGGTTGCCGGCCGCCAAAATCCCCGCGAGCGGCCCAAACGTCAGCTGCACTGGGAAGTTCCACGGGCTGATCACCCCGACCGATCCCTTCGGCTGGTAGCGCAGCTCCGCCTTCGCCCCCAGTAGCCCAAACGGGAACTCTGTCCCGCGCCGTTCCGGGCGCATCCAGCGCTCCAGATTGTCGCGGGCATTCTTCATGGGCCCAATCGCGCCGGCCACGTCGGTCAGCATGCCCATGTCCTTGGAGCGCGCGCCAAAATCGGCGTTCATCGCGTCCACGATCTCTTGCTTGTGATCCACGAGCAGGGCGATGCCGCGGTTGAGCCGGTCCTTGCGCAAGCTGGCCTTTGGCGCGCCTTCCCGAATGTGCGCCCGCTTTTGGGCCTCAAGGACAGTCAGCATCCGGGCCTTTTGTTCCTCACTCGACGGCTGCACCATCATGTTCATGGTATTTCTCCCCGGCATTCCGCGCTCTTGATCGAGACGCTGAGCTCTCCCTTGGCTGAGATGGCCCGTCAAGCCCCGAAGGCAACTCCTTGCCCGTTCGTTTACGGATCATCCACTTCCGTACGTCTATCGTGCGCAGACGTCTCAGTTTGGGGATTCAACCGCTATGGACGCTCCTGAGAGCCTACTCGGACCAAAAGGTCTGCAAGCCGCCCACGCCGCGGTGGACCTGATGGGATCGTATGCCGTGGCACCGACGCCCGAAAACTACGAAGTGTGGATCAATTACCACCTGGGACACCGACCAGAGCTGCGCCAAGCCATCGATTCGCTGGTGCACGCCGGGACGCCCATGAACGAATCGGTCAGCCGTGCACTTTACGATCAGTTCTTCGCAGGCGACGAGGTCTCCGCCCAGGTCATGATCGCCGGCGAGCAGATCGCCCGCGAACTGTCGGGCGTCATGGCGATCTTGGAGAGCGCAGGAGACAAAACCGGCTCATACGGCGCGGTGTTGTCCAGCACTGCCTCTCGCTTGGAGCAGGGCGTCGATCCCGGCAGCCTGCGCGAATTGGTTAGCGGCTTGGCCAAGGCCACCCAAGACATGGCCGAACACAATAAGCGGCTCAATGCACAGCTTGCCGAATCGTCCTTCGAAATCACCGGCCTGCGCGAAAACCTGGCTCAGGCCCGCGCGGAATCTTTGAGCGACGGCCTGACCGGACTCGCAAACCGTCGCTACTTCGATGAAGTACTGCGCATGCGCGTGGACGAGGCAAAAGGCTCAGGCAACACCCTCACGCTGATCATGTGCGACATCGACTTTTTCAAGCGCTTCAACGACACCTGGGGCCACCAAACCGGCGATCAGATCATCCGCTTCGCCGCTGGCTCTCTGAAAAGTGACGCGCTGCCAGACCATCTCGTCGCGCGTTACGGCGGTGAAGAGTTCGCCGTGATCCTGCCGCGCAAAAATCTATCCGCGGGTCAGCTGTTCGCGGAGAATGTACGTCGGCGTGTGGAAGGCAAAAAGCTTCTCCGCAAGTCCACCAACGAAGACCTGGGCCGGGTCACAATCTCCCTGGGTGTTGCACAATGGGCCGAAGGCGAAACACCGCAAAGCCTGATGGAGCGGGCTGATGCGGCCCTCTACGCCTCCAAGCGCAACGGGCGCAACCGCACAACTCTGGCCGATCCCCCAGAGGCACAGCGCTCCGTCGCCTGAATTGTGCGCCCTTGACGTGGCGTCACGCTTTCATTGCCAGAATGCTGCGCTAGCTTACCCCCGACAAGATCGATTGGGAGGCCGACATGGCGTTTGAAAAGCTGAAGTACGAACGCGTGGGCGCGGTGGCGGTGATCACCTTGAGCGACCCCGCCACCATGAACGCTGCCAGCATTGCCATGGCGGACGAACTGGCCCTCGCCCTCGACAAAGCTGCAGAAGAAGCCCGGGCCGTGGTGCTCACGGGGGAAGGGCGCGGCTTTTGCTCCGGCGCAAACCTCAATAACACCGGCCCCGCGGCCTCTAAGTCCGGCGCCAAGTTTGACGCCGGCAAAGCCCTAGACACCCATTACAATCCGCTCGTCTCCCTGATCCGCAATCTGCCCATTCCCATTGTCACGGCTGTGAACGGGGCAGCGGCTGGCATCGGCTGCAGCTTTGCGATCATGGGCGATATCATCGTGGCCGGCGAAAGCGCCTATTTCCTGCAGGCTTTTCGCCGCATTGGCTTGGTGCCAGACGGTGGCTCCAGCTACATTCTGCCCCGCGCGATTGGCCGGGCCCGGGCCATGGAAATGATGCTGTTGGGTGAAAAACTCCCGGCAACAAAAGCCTTGGAGTGGGGCCTGATCAACCGTTGCGTGCCAGATGCGGAGTTGATGCCCACCGCTTTGGCGATCGCTGAAGAATTGGCCGCCGGCCCCCGCTCCCTGGCCCTGATCCGGCGCATGACGTGGGAAAGCATGGACAGCCACTTCCAAGAGCAGCTGAAAGTGGAGCGCGAAGTGCAGCGCGATGCCGGGCGCACGGCAGACTTCGCCGAAGGCGTATCCGCGTTTTTGCAAAAGCGAAAAGCCGAATTCAAAGGCGCTTAAAGGTCTTTTGAGCAGTTCTTGCTAGGCTTTGCCTATGGAAGAACTGCTTTGGCTCATTCAGCCTATCCACGTCCTCTTGTCTGGCGGCACACTGGCGCAGGCCTGGGAAACCGACGGTGCCAAGCAAATGGCCCTGCTCCTGGCGTTCGCGGTGCCAAGCACGGTCATTGCGCTGGGCATTGGCAACACGGGGCTGCGCGAAACGCCGCTGGGAGCGTGGTTTGGGTTTGGCGAACGGGAAGCACAGCCGGGCACAGAAAGCGACTGGGTCAGGCGCGCCCGCGACCTCGACAAGGACGGAACCCCAGACATTTAAGCGGCCAAAACACTGGCACGCCTTAGCTGTCTTTGGTTTTCTTGGTTGCAGGGGCCGCCGCAAGGAAGGCGGGCATATCATCGCCGAACCCCATCACGGGCCCGTCGTGATTACTGCGACGTTCTGGAGCAGGGCGGCGTTCTTCACGCTCGCGGGGCGGCGAAGCGGCAGCAGCCCTTGGCGCGCGCTTGGGACGCTCCGCCCGCTCTGTTGGAGCAGGACTGGCTTCGCTTTCCGTGCTTTGGTCTTCCCGTGCCGGGCGCTCGGTGGTGCGTCGTCCGCCAGACTTGCGGGTCTCGCGCAGTTCTTCTGCTCGACGCCCCCGTCCGCCACGGTCACTTGGATCGCCAAGCGCACCATCAGGAAGGCCTTCAAAACTGACCGCTTCGATGGGCGACCCAATCAGCTTTTCGATCGCGGTGATGGACTTGGAGTCCTCCGGCGCGACCAGCGTGAACGCTTCCCCGGAGCGCCCCGCCCGACCCGTGCGCCCAATCCGGTGCACATAATCATCAGCATGGCGCGGCGGCTCATAGTTGAACACATGGCCCACCGCCGGAATATCAAGGCCCCGCGCCGCCACGTCAGAGGCCACCAGCAACGTCAACTCCCCGGACTTGAACCGTTCGAGCGTCTTGGTGCGCAAAGATTGGTCCAGATCGCCGTGGATCGGTGCTGCGTTAAACCCATGCCGGGCCAGAGACTTGGCCACAACATCCACATCAGACTTGCGGTTGCAGAAGATGATCCCGTTTTGGATCGTGCAGGCCTCAAGCGCCACCCGCAGACCGGCGCGGCGCGTGCGGGGATCGCCCGAAGGCAGCCGAACCACACGCTGCGAGATCGTCGAGGCGGCTGTCGCCGGTCGCGACGATTCTATCCGCACCGGGTTCGACAGGAACTGCTCTGTCAGCCGTGTGATCTCCGGCGGCATCGTGGCCGAGAAGAACAGGGTTTGGCGGGTAAAGGGCGTCAGCTTAAAGATTTTCTCGATGTCGGGAATAAAGCCCATGTCGAGCATGCGGTCGGCTTCATCGATCACCATCACCTGAACGCCAGACAGCAACAGCTTGCCGCGCTCGAAGTGGTCAAGCAGCCGCCCCGGCGTGGCGATCAGCACATCCACGCCCTGCATCAACAGTGCGTCTTGATCGGCAAAAGACACCCCACCGATCAGCAAAGCCTTGGTCAGCTTGTGGTTCTTGCCATAGCGATCGAAGCTCTCGGCAACCTGGGCCGCAAGCTCCCGGGTGGGCTCCAGGATCAGTGTCCGAGGCATGCGCGCCTTGGCCCGCCCCCGCGACAGGATCTCAATCATTGGCAGCGTGAAGCCGGCCGTCTTGCCAGTTCCGGTCTGGGCGATACCCAAAACATCGCGCCCCTGCAGCACCACCGGAATAGCGGCCGCTTGAATGGGCGTGGGGGTGGTGTAGCCGCTCTCGGCGATGGCCCTCAAAACGGGCTCGCTCAAACCCAAAGAGTCAAAGCTGACGGGCGCTGGGGGGGCTTCGGGCGCGTCCGGCGCGCCAGCCTCATCGGACATGAATACCTACTCGTGGAGAAAACAAACATAGAACACGCCCATGCGCGTTCTAGTATCGTCTGGAAAAGAACTCCCAAGACGGCCCTGCTCATACACGAGTTAGGGCAGGCTGTCGCGCCCGCAAGTCACGGGCGGCGAACTCACACGTCCACTTCTTCCACGAAGCGCGCATTTTCTTGGATATAGCCGTAACGCAGCTCCGGCTTGCGCCCCATCAGCGTTTCCACCAATGCCGCGAAAGCGTCAGCATCCGCATCCGGCAGCACCACCCGCGTCAAGGTGCGCGTGGCCGGGTTCATCGTGGTTTCTTTAAGCTGGGCTGGCATCATTTCGCCAAGGCCCTTGAAGCGTCCGATTTCCACGTTTTTGCCCTTGTAGGGCCCCGCAAGCAGCTCCGCTTTGTGCTTGTCGTCGCGGGCATAGACGGTCGTCTTGCCAGTCGACAGGCGGTACAGCGGCGGCATCGCCAAAAACAACCGGCCCGCCTCGATCAGGCCTGGCATCTGGCGGTGAAAGAACGTGATCAGCAGGCTTGCGATGTGGGCACCGTCCACGTCCGCATCGGTCATGATCACCACGCGCTCATAGCGCAGCTGGTCCAGCTTGAATTTGGCCCCAGACCCGCAGCCCAGCGCTAGCGTTAGGTCAGAAAGCTCTTGGTTGGCCGCCATTTTGTCGCCGGCCGCGCTCGCCACGTTCAAAATCTTGCCCCGCAACGGCAGGATGGCTTGGGTTTCGCGGTTGCGGGCCTGTTTGGCCGAACCACCCGCCGAGTCCCCCTCCACCAGGAAGATCTCCGTGCCGTCCGCCTCAGACCGCGCACAATCCGACAGCTTCCCCGGCAGGCGTAACTTGCGCGTGGCAGATTGTCGGGCGACTTCCTTTTCCTTGCGCCGCCGCAGACGGTCCTCTGCCTGGGTTGTCACCCATTCCAGCAACCGCGTCGCGTCTGCCGGGCGCGCCGCCAACCAATGGTCGAAGGGGTCCCGCATCGCCTGTTCCACGATCCGCGCGGCATCGGTGGTCACCAGCCTTCCCTTGGTCTGGCCCTCAAACTGCGGGTCGCGAATGAACACAGAAACCAGCGCTGCAGCAGTGCCCAGCACGTCTTCCTGGGTGATCAGCGCGGCCTTCTTGTCGTTTTTCAGCTCCGCATAGGCCCGCAGGCCCTTGGTCAATGCGGCCCGCAAACCCTGCTCGTGCGCCCCGCCGTCCGGCGTCGGTATCGTGTTGCAGTAGGACCGCACAAAGCCGTCGGCCTCGCCGAATCCGTCCTCCACCCAGCTAACAGCCCACTCAACCCGGCCATGCCCATCAGCCCGGTCCACCTTGCCAACAAACGGCTCAGACGGCACGCCGCGCTTTTCCGCAAGGCTCTCAGAAAGAAAGTCCGCGAGCCCGTTGGGAAAGCTCAACACCGCCTCGGCTGGTGTGGCTTCACCCGCCTTCAACCGCTCTGGAGCGCACCGCCAATGGATCTTCACCCCGCGATGCAGATACGCCTTCGACCGCGCCATCTGGAACAAGCGCGAAGGCTTAAACGCGCCGAGCTCGCCAAAGATCTGAACGTCCGGCATGAACCGCACCGTGGTGCCCCGCCGATTGGGCGCAGCACCGATATGGCGCAGCGGCCCGAGCGGCGCGCCCCGCGCGTAGTGCTGGGCATAGAGCTTACGGTCGCGCGCCACTTCCACTTCAAGCTTGGACGACAGCGCATTCACCACCGAAATGCCCACCCCGTGCAGGCCGCCCGCGGTTTGGTAGGCGCTATCGGAGAATTTCCCCCCCGCATGCAGCGTGGTCATGATCACTTCCAGCGCAGACTTTTTCGGAAAGCGCGGATGCGGATCAATCGGGATGCCGCGGCCATTGTCCGTGACACTCAAGCTGCCGTCGGCGAACATCTCCACTTCGATGCGATCGGCATGGCCCGCCACCGCCTCGTCCATGGAGTTGTCCAACACCTCCGCAAACAAATGGTGCAAGGCGCGCTCATCGGTGCCACCGATGTACATGCCGGGTCGGCGACGAACGGGCTCCAACCCCTCCAGGACTTCAATGTCCTTGGCGGTGTAGGTGGAGGCGGGGAGGGTCGGCTGCTTCTGCTGCGGATTTGCCATGCAAAGACCTTTGGCGGACTTTAGCCGCGAAGCGCAACAGGCTTCGGTTGCCAGGACGTTAATCACTAACGGATTCGCAGACTGTGAAGCCAATTCGCCTCAGAAGAAAGGCAACCATCCACGGTTGAGATCAGCTTCGCAGCCTTCGATTTGGCGCTGGTAGGTGCTGGCCGTAGTGCCCACGCGCCGGGCCACCTCCTGCAACCACGCCTTCTGCCGGAACGTGCCCCGGCTATAGCCCCCATGTCCTTCATGGTAGGCGAGGTAGTGGGCCTCGCCATGGCCGAAGTCCAGATTGAGCCGGCGGCGCGAGGTGTTGGTGTACCAACCGATGAAGTCGGCCGCGTCGCGAAATTCGTCCCGGTCCGCGCCACCTTCGCCCGCATCGCGCTGGTATTCGGCCCACGTTTGATCGAGCGCCTGAGCGTAGCCAAACGCCGAGCTAGGCCTGCGCCCGGGGAAAAACAAAAATCCATCCTCCCTCGGCGGGCGGGCGTTATGCTGAAAACTGGATTCCTGGCGCATGATCGCAAGGATCAAGCCGGGAGGGGCCCCCCAACGGTTCTCCGCCCGCTTGAGCCCGCGCCACCACCCGGGGCGTTCAGACAGGATCGAGCAGGCGTTATCCACGGTTTGCGGCGGCTCGACCGTCGCGCAGGCAGAAAGGGCCAAAACCGCAGCAAGGGGAAGCACGAACTGTTTCATGGAACGAGCCTCTAACCGAAACTGGTTAAGGCTCGCTAACCATGATGCGATGGCGCAAATGCGGTTTCCTGCGGTTAGCGCAGCACCCCCGCCTTGCGTTGGCTAAACGCATACCAGGCAAAAAACAGGCAGCCCAAGAGGATCACACTGTTCATCACGATCATAGAAGTGCCCGCACCGGGGATCGGCGCAATGACATAGGCATAGATAAGACTCACGACGAAGGCGCATAGCGAGGCCACAAACACCTCGAACGCCCATTTGCTCCGCGCCAGCAAAAGCACAGACCCAAGCAACGCGCCCCACACCCCAATCGCCCAGACCGCCGTCATCCAGCCTGGCATGGTAAAGTAATGTGCGATTTGCGCGTCAGTCATGCCGACTTTTCGAAAGTAAATTTCGCCTTGTGTCTTTGACATAAAATAGTCAAAGCCGCCGTAAGCGTTCCAAAGCAGGCCGCCAATACCTGCGGCCCAAAGGTGCCAAGGGGTTCGGGATGGAGATGCGCCGGTCATGCTTGCCTCCCAGGTGATGAATACTGGAGCTCAAGCTAAGCCGCGGCAAGCGCTGACACAAACAAAAAACCCCACCGACGCGAGGGTTCACGCCGATGGGGTCTCTATTGGATGAAGGCGAAAGGAGCTTAGGCCTTGTAATACATGTCGAATTCCACCGGGTGTGGGTGGGTTTCAAACCGGTCCAGCTCTTCGTACTTGAGATCCATGTAGGCGTTGATCAGGTCGTCGTCCATCACGCCGCCCTTTTTCAAGAAGTCGCGGTCCGCGTCCAGCGAAGTCAGCGCTTCCCGCAGCGAACTGCAAACGGTTGGCACGTTCTTCAGCTCTTCTGGGGGCAGGTCATAGAGGTTTTTGTCCAGCGCATCGCCGGGGTGGATCTTGTTCACGATCCCATCGAGGCCAGCCATCAACAGGGCCACATAGGTCAAGTACATGTTGCCAGCTGGGTCCGGGAAGCGCACCTCAACCCGCTTGGCCTTCGAGCCGGCCCCGTGCGGGATCCGGCAAGACGCCGAACGGTTGCGCGCCGAATAGGCAAGCAACACGGGCGCTTCGTAGCCTGGCACCAAACGCTTGTAGCTGTTGGTGGTGGAGTTGGCGAACGCGTTGACCGCCCGCGCGTGCTTGATGATGCCGCCAATGTAGAACAGGCACATCTCAGACAGATCGGCATAGCGGTCGCCCGCAAACAGGTTTTGCCCGCCCTTCCAGATGGACTGGTGCACGTGCATCCCGCTGCCGTTGTCCTTATAGTAGGGCTTCGGCATGAAGGTGGCAGTCTTGCCGTAGCTCGCCGCCACATTGTGGATCACGTACTTGTACAGGTTCATGCTGTCGGCCATCCGCACCAGCGTATTGAACCGCAGCCCAAGCTCATGCTGGGCCGGGGCCACTTCGTGGTGGTGCTTTTCCGGCTGCAGGCCGATTTCGCCCATCACTGCGAGCATTTCGCCCCGCAGGTCTTGGCCGCTGTCGATTGGCGGCATTGGGAAATAGCCGCCCTTTGGACCGGGCCGATGGCCCAGATTGCCGCCCTCGTAAGGCTTGTTGGTGTTCACCGGCAATTCGGTCGAATCGAACGAATACCCAGTGTTCCAAGGGTCCGTGCTCCACCGCACGTCATCGAACACGAAGAACTCGGCTTCGGGACCAAAATACGCCGTGTCGCCGATACCGGACGAATTGACGTAAGCCTCCGCCTTCTTCGCAATCGAGCGCGGGTCGCGATTGTAGGGCGCAAGCGTGCCTGGCTCCAGGATGTCGCAGAACATCGCAAGCGTGGTCTGCTGGAAGAACGGATCGACGTGCGCGCCCATCGGATCGGGCATCATCACCATGTCGCTCTCGTTGATCGCTTTCCATCCCGCGATCGACGAGCCGTCGAACATAGTGCCATCACGGAAAAAGCTGTCGTCGACCATGGAGACATCCATCGTCACGTGCTGCATTTTTCCGCGCAGGTCAGTAAAGCGCAGATCCACATACTGCACTTCATTGTCTTTGATCATTTTCAGGATGTCTGCGGACATCGAACGTCTCCCCAGCGGACTGACACAAACAAAACGCAAACGTGCGCGAGCCAAGGCCAGGTCGCAAACCCGCGACCCAATCCAAAGACCCGCATAAGGTTAAGCGCGCCTCAAACGCAAGCACCCCGAACGAAAGGGCATGCCGATCGCAAGCGCGCGATGCGGCTCAGATCGCCTGCACACCGCTTTCTCCGGTGCGAATGCGGATCACATTGGTCACATCGAGAACGAAAATCTTTCCGTCACCGATTTTTCCCGTGCGTGCCGCGCGCTGGATGGCCTCCAATGCGGGCTCCACTTGCTCGTCGCCCACGACCAACTCGATTTTCAGCTTCGGCAGAAAATCAATCACATACTCCGCGCCGCGATACAGCTCGGTATGGCCCTTCTGGCGACCAAACCCTTTCGCCTCAACAACAGTCATGCCCTGCAGGCCAATTTCCTGAAGGGCGTCCTTCACGTCGTCCAACTTGAAGGGCTTGATGATGGCTTCGATCTTTTTCATGCGCCCAATGACCTCCTGGAGGCTCGATGACGGGAAGACACTTAGCACCAAATCGCCAAGCGCGTGCGGTTGCATCCCGCTCTCTCTCCGCCGCGTCAAGGCGACCTACCCGCACACCAAGACCTGTCTCAGCCCAATCGTCGTTGTGCCCGATTTCGCGCCACGCCTGCACAAGCGCGCGCCACATGGTGGAGATAACGTCAGCTCTTGCCTTTTCCTTGCGCAAGAGCGACCCACTTCCCCGGTCAGTTACCCTTGACGTAAACGACAGTGGAAAGAGGAGAGCGTCATGATCGATCCGCGTACCCCCGTCCTGATTGGGGCCGGTCAAATGACGTATCGCAAAGTCCGCTCGCCCGGCCCCCGCCAGATGCTGCTCGATGCCACCGCCCGCGCCGTAGCCGATGCTGGCCTTGCGGAAAACGCGTTGCAGGGCGTCGATCTCATTGGCGTCGTTGGATTTACCATCGATGCCGGTGGCCCATCCAGCAAGCTGGCGGTGCCAAAGATGCCCAACCCGCCTGCAACCCTGGCGCACGACTTGGGTGCAACACCCAAACGGTCCCTTTACGCCAACATGGGCGGTAACACCCCCCAGCAGCTCGTCAACTTTGCCGCGCAAGAAATCGCCGAAGGCCGCCACGACTTCGCGCTTTTGGTCGGGGCCGAATACCTTGGCTCCCTTTTGAAGTTGTTCAAGTCAGGTCAAGACGTCGCGCACTACGGTGGCGGAGAGCCTGGCAAGCCTGAGCGCTTTGGCGATGGGCGGGCAGGGGAATCCCCGCAGGAACGGGCCCACGGCTGCGATTTCCCCGCCAACGTCTATCCGATGTTTGAAAACGCCGTGCGTGCCCATCGCGGACGCAGCCTGCAAGAACACGCAGCCGCAATGGCGCGCCTTTTTGCGCCCTTCAGCCAGGTTGCCGCGCAAAACCCCTATGCTTGGTTCCCCACCGCCCGCTCCCCCGAAGAAATCATGACCGAAGGCCCCGACAACCGCATGGTGGGCTTCCCCTACACCAAATACATGAACTCTGTGATCCAGGTGGATCAGGCCGCCGGCGTCATCCTGTGCTCCAGCGAAAAAGCCGATCAGCTTGGCGTGCCGCTGGAGAAGCGAATCTATCTGCATGGGTGCGGCGAAGCCACCGAGCGTTGGAACCCGCTGGACCGCGTCAACTATCATTCTTCCACGGCCATCCGGCTTGCCACCCGCGAAGCGCTGCGCCACGCCGGCAAAGGCATAGACGATATCGCCTTGTTTGATCTCTATTCGTGCTTTCCGGTGGCGGTGGAGATGGCCTGCCAGGAACTGGGCCTGGGCGAGGATGATCCCCGCGGTTTCACCGTAACCGGCGGGCTGCCGTATTTTGGTGGCCCTGGAAACAACTACGTCATGCACTCGATCGCCGAAATGGTGGGCAAGCTGCGCGAGCGCCCAAAGGACTTTGGTCTGGTCACCGCCAACGGCATGCACCTGACCAAGCAAGCCGTGGGCATTTATTCAGCGACCCCGCCGTCAACCCCGTTTCACCGTCGCCCGGTTGAAGACAACCAGAAGGAAATTGACGCCCTCGTCTCGCCAGAGATCGCGTGGGAGCCAAATGGCAACGCCACCATCGAAACCTACACGGTGGTGTGGGGCCGTGATAAGGTGCGTATGGGCATCGTTATCGGTCGCGACAGCGAAGGGCGCAGGTTTGTGGCCAACACACCAGAAGACGAGGGGGTTTTGCTTGACCTGCAATCGCGTGAAGGTGTCGGCCGGTCTGGCAAAGTCGTCTCAACCGAGGGGGGCTTCAAAAATATCTTCACGCCCGACTAGGCTCGCCCGGTGATCCAAGGTGCCATCATTTCTGTGGCGCAAATGCGCGCCATGGACGAAGCCGCGCCAGCGCTTGGGATGCCAACAATCCAGCTGATGGAGAACGCGGGCGCAGCCGTTGCCCAGGCGATCATGGCGCGCTTCAGCCCGCGCCAAACGGCGGTCCTGTGCGGGCCTGGCAACAACGGCGGCGACGGGTGGGTCTGTGCCAGGCATCTGGCACAAGCGGGCTGGCCGGTGTGGGTCGAAACGCTCGTCCCCACCGCACAGTTGCGTGGCGATGCCGCCGTGATGGCGGCCGCCTTCAATGGGCAGGTCCGCCCCCTGAACACGACAGAGCCGCACGCAGACCTGTACGTCGACGCCCTGTTTGGCGCAGGCCTCTCTCGCCCCTTGGCCCCCGAGATCGCAGGCCTCGCGCAGGCCCTTGCATCTCAAAAGGCAAAGCTGGTGGCCGTCGATGTACCCTCCGGCCTGCCAGGGGACGGCGATCCGCCTTTGGCGGGGCAGGGCTTTCGGGCTGCGCTAACGGTCACCTTCGTCGCCAAAAAACGGGCCCACGTTCTCCATCCCGCCCGCAGCTTTTGTGGTGACGTGATAGTGGCAGACATTGCGATGCCCACCGGCGCTTGGAGCGGCTTGCGCCTGGACCTCCACGAAAACGACCCGCGCCTATGGGGCGCGGCGTTCCCACAGCCCGCGGCCATGGCCCACAAGCACGCCCGCGGCCACGCGATGGTGGTGTCTGGCGGCCTCGCAAACACCGGAGCTGCGCGCCTGGCCGCCCATGCCGCCCTCAGGGTCGGCGCTGGCCTGGTGACGGTCCTGTCCCCGCCATCTGCCCTGATCGTCAACGCTGCACACTTGACCGCCGTCATGCTGCGCGCCTGCGCTGACGCCAAAGAGATGGCAGAATCCGCCCGCCAGGCGCGGGCGACTGTAATAGGCCCCGCGGCCGGCGTGACCCCAGCGACCCGCGAAACTGTCCAGGCGCTCTTGAAGGAAAATGCCGCCCTCGTCTTGGACGCAGACGCCTTGACCGTCTTTCAAGACGAACCCACCGAACTCTTTGCAGCGCTGCGGTCTAAAGACGTCCTCACCCCCCATGCTGGCGAGTTCAACCGCCTGTTCCCGGGCCTCTTGAGCGCCGCGCCCACAAGGGTTGAGGCAACCATTGAGGCCGCCCGCAGGGCCGGCTGTGTGCTGCTGCTCAAAGGGCCAGACACAGTTATTGCCGCCCCCGATGCGCGGGTGGTGGTTAACGCCACAGGCACCCCTTACCTCGCCACCGCCGGCTCTGGCGATGTGCTGGCGGGCCTGATCGCCGGCCTGATGGCCCAAGGCATGGACGCTTTTGACGCCGCCAGTGCGGCGGCTTGGCTGCATGGCAGATGCGCCGAGGTCCTTGGGGTTGGCTTGATCGCCGAAGACCTCCCCACAGCGCTCCCAGAGGTTCTGCGCACGCTCCTATCGACCATACAAACTGGATAGACGCGTTGTCCCGTAAACTGAGCGTGGTATAGAACGCGCCTTGGGCTGAGACGAGATTTGAGTGGAGTAGGGCTATGGCCATGGAATGGTGGTGGTGGATCGTGCCGGCGGCGGTGGCCGTGTTTGGCGTGGCCTTCGTCCTTTCGGGCTTGGGCTGGATGTTCCGGGGCAAGCCCTTTAAGGGCGGGCGCGGGGTCGTCTCCGGCAGTGCGCTGCTCGCGATCGGCGCGATCATCACCCTGCTCGGCATGAATGTTCAAACCTACAATCGCTTGTCCAAGGAGCGGCCCGTTGCAACCATTGCCCTGGCCTCAAACGGCGATCGCAGCTTCACCGCAACCGTAACCGAACTCAAAGAAGACGGCACCCCAGCAGCGGCCCCCCGCACCTACGAAATCGAAGGGGACCAATGGCAGGTTGATGCCCGTGTCATCAGCTGGAAGCCGTGGGCCAATGTCATTGGCCTCGACAGCCAGTACGAGCTGCAACGCATTTGGGGCCGCAACATTGTGGGCCCCAACCGCAACACGGCCCGGGCCGAGGATCTGGTGGTTGAACGCCCAGGGCTGGATTTCTTGGCGGTCTCTGAAGGTCTTGGCCGGTTCTCGCCGGTCGATGTCAAGGAACGCGAATTTGGCTCTGCGGTTTTCATGCCAATGGTTGACGGCGCTGTTTACCAAGTGCGCATCACCCAGGAAGCCCTTGCCGTAGACGCCTCCAACGACATCGCCCGCGGCGCGATTGCCGCTGGAGCTTTGGCCCGCGGTGCCTTAGAAGCCGCAGGCATTCAACCGGCCCTGCCACAGTCGACCCCGGCCCCCGCGGCTCCTTAATCGATCAAGCTTGGCCAACTTTCCATGGAGACGTGCGCGGGTCGCGCGCGGCTTGAAGGCCCGTCTGGCGGAATTGGTAGACGCACAGGATTTAGGTTCCTGCGCCGCAAGGTGTGTCGGTTCGAGTCCGACGGCGGGCACCATGGAAGTGTAAGTCAATGCAGTTGCAGCTGTCCTGGCATGGACAAGCGGTTGCAGCGGCGCCATAAGCCGCCGCTTATCATCGTGATCCCAGACAGGGAAGCGCGCGCGGCGTTGCGTTCGCGGCGCTCCCGCAACTACGACAAGGATTGAGGGCAGGCCATGGAGCTGATCGAAACCCAGCCAGACGGTTTGGGCCGCACATATCGAGTGACGGTTTCAAAAGCCGATCTCCAAGCCGCGCTCGCCGCCAAGATTGAAGAAGTGCGGCCCCAGGTTCGCATTAACGGCTTCCGGCCCGGCAAAGTGCCCGTGGCCCACATCCGCAAAGTCTATGGCGCGTCAATGATGAAGGACGTGGTCGACGCCACGCTTCAAAAACGCGCGCAAGACAGCCTGGCGGAAGTCAACGTCCGGGTTGCGGCTGAGCCGCGCTTTGACCTTGAGTCCGACATGAACCGCGTCATTGCCGGAGAGGCAGACCTCGCCTTCATCATCAAGGTGGAGCTGATGCCAGAGTTCGAGCCGATCGACGTAAGCTCCGTCGCGATTCGCAAAATCACCGCCGAAGTGCCGCACGACCAGATCGACGAAGCGCTGGAAAACATCGCCAAGTCGAGCCGCAGCTTCTCTGAAAAGGACGGCGCTGCCGAAACCGGCGATCAGCTCGTGATCGACTTCCTCGGCAAAATTGATGGCGAAGCTTTTGACGGCGGTGCCGCCGAAGACGCCACTGTCGAAATCGGTGCCAACCGCTTCATTCCGGGCTTTGAAGAACAGCTCGTCGGCGCAAAGCCAGGCGAAGAGCGCGTTCTGAATGTGACCTTCCCAGCCGAGTATCCGGTGCCAAGCCTCGCCGGCAAAGACGCCGCCTTCGACGTCAAGGTGAAAGCAGTCAAAGGCCCACAAGACCAACCCATCGACGATACCTTGGCCAAAAACCTGGGTCTTGAGGATCTGAATGCCCTGCGCGAGGCCGTCAAAGAGCGCCTGAACCAGGATTATATCGCCCAGGCCCGTATCCGCGCCAAACGCATCCTGTTTGACCGTTTGGATGAGGCGCATTCCTTTGCGCTGCCGTCAGGCATGGTGCAGGCAGAGTTCGACCAGATCTGGCGCCAAATCACCGCAGACCAAGACGCTGGGCGCCTTGATGCCGATGACGCCGCAAAGACGGACGAGGCTCTGCGGGCGGACTATATGAAGATTGCCGAACGCCGGGTGCGCCTTGGCCTCGTTTTGGCTGAAATCGGCCGTCGCAACAACGTCGAGCTGCGCCAAGAAGAGGTCAACGAAGCCCTGTTGCAAGAGGTCCGTCGCTACCCCGGCCGCGAGCAGCAGGTCTATGACATGTACGTCAAGACACCGCAGCTGATGGCGCAACTGCGCGCGCCAATCTATGAGGAAAAGGTGGTCGATTTCATCTTTGAGCTGGCCAAGGTGGAAACCGTCGTTGTGAGCCGCGAGGAGCTCTTCGCCGAAGACGAAGACTGAGGCTGACGCGATCGGTGGGGTTGCGCATTGGCGCGACGCGCCAAATATGTAGGCCGTCCGCGTCGGTCCGGCGCGGCCTGAAGGATGAGTCTGAGCCCATGCAAGATCCCCGCGAAAAGATGATGAACCTCGTTCCGATGGTGATCGAACAAACGAGCCGCGGTGAGCGCGCGTTCGACATCTTCTCGCGCCTGCTCAAGGAGCGGATCATCTTTGTCACCGGCATGATCGAAGACGGGATGGCGAGCCTCGTGACCGCCCAGCTCCTGTTTTTGGAGTCGGAAAACCCAAAACGCGAAATCGCCATGTATATCAACTCGCCGGGCGGCTACGTCACGTCCGGCCTCGCGATCTACGACACGATGCAATACATCCGCAGCCCGGTCTCCACCGTGTGCACCGGACAGGCCGCCTCGATGGGATCCCTGCTTTTGGCCGCAGGGGCCAAAGACATGCGAATCTGTTTGCCGAACGCGCGCGTGATGGTCCACCAGCCGTCCGGCGGTTTCCGTGGCCAAGCTTCAGACATCGAGCGACATGCTGAAGACATTTTGGCAACCAAGCGCCGCCTCAACGAAATTTACGTCAAGCATACCGGGCAGACCTATGATGTTGTGGAGCGCACGCTCGACCGAGACAACTTTATGACTGCTGAAGAAGCAAAGGCCTTTGGCCTGGTTGATCGCGTTTACGAACGGCGTGAAATTGCTGAATCTTAAGACCCAGCGTGGGAGGGGATGTTAATCTCGCCCCATCAGAGTGGGTTGCAGCACGCCGTCGGGTGTGATCGTATTAACGCTGGCGTGTGAACCGGATCGTAATGGAATTCGCGCCAATATAGGCGCGGTGGGTTTGGTGATGCCGCCAACCACCGGGCTGGGCCCGCTGAGGAGCGCCCATGAGCAAGACGACGACGAGTGGCGAGTCCAAAAACACGCTCTACTGCTCTTTTTGCGGTAAGAGCCAGCATGAGGTGCGCAAGCTCATCGCTGGTCCCACCGTGTTCATCTGCGATGAATGCGTGGAATTGTGCATGGACATCATCCGCGAGGAACACAAAACCTCGCTCGTGAAGTCCAAGGAGGGCGTGCCAAGCCCCCGCGACATCAAGGACGTGTTGGACGACTATGTGATCGGCCAAGATCACGCTAAGCGCGTCTTGGCGGTGGCCGTCCACAACCATTATAAGCGCCTGAACCACGCCGCCAAGAACGGCGACGTGGAACTCGCGAAGTCAAACATCCTGCTGATCGGCCCCACCGGCTGCGGCAAGACGCTTCTGGCGCAAACCCTCGCCCGCATCATCGATGTGCCGTTCACCATGGCCGACGCCACGACCCTGACCGAAGCCGGTTACGTCGGCGAGGATGTGGAAAACATCATCCTGAAGCTGCTTCAGGCCGCTGATTACAACGTCGAACGCGCCCAACGCGGGATCGTCTACATCGACGAAGTCGATAAGATCAGCCGCAAGTCCGATAATCCATCGATCACCCGTGACGTGAGCGGGGAAGGCGTGCAGCAGGCCCTCCTGAAAATCATGGAAGGCACGGTTGCCAGCGTTCCACCGCAAGGCGGCCGCAAGCATCCCCAGCAAGAGTTCCTTCAGGTCGACACCACCAACATCCTGTTTATCTGCGGCGGTGCCTTTGCGGGCCTCGAAAAAATCATCACCCAGCGCGGCAAGGGCTCCTCGATCGGCTTTGGTGCCAAGGTCAGCAGCGAAGAAGACCGCCGCACCGGGCATGTCCTGCGGGAAATCGAACCTGATGACCTGCTCAAGTTTGGGCTGATCCCGGAGTTCGTTGGCCGGCTTCCTGTGCTTGCAACCCTGGAAGACCTGGACGAACCGGCCCTGATCAAGATCCTGATGGAGCCGAAGAACGCGCTGGTGAAGCAATACCAGCGCATGTTCGAGATGGAGAACGTGAAGCTCTCGTTCCCAGAGGAAGCCCTCCGCGCCATCGCAAAAAAGGCGATTGCCCGCAAAACCGGGGCTCGGGGTCTGCGCTCGATTATGGAATCGGTGCTTCTGGACACGATGTTTGATCTCCCGTCCATGCGGGGGGTTGAAGAAATCGTTGTCTCTGCCGATGTGATCGAAGGCCGCGCGCCGCCGCTGCAAATTTACAGCGAGCGTCGCAATGGCCAGGAATCAGCGGGCTGACCCCCCTTCCTCTGCGCGCGTTCCCAATCGTTGACTTGAACCCGCCCCCAGGCGGCGCCACATCCATAATGGGCTGTTCGAGGTGTGAGTCGCGCCCGTGCGACGATCGCCCCTGTCGGCCTCGGAGCTAAGCTATGCCCAAGCCGCGCATTCTACCTGTCCTTCCGCTACGCGACATCGTCGTGTTTCCCCATATGGCGGCACCCTTGTTCGTGGGGCGCGAAAAGTCGGTTCGGGCTCTGGAGGAGGTGCGCAAACAGAACCTCCCGATCCTGCTCGCAGCGCAAATGGAAGCGTCGGAAGACGATCCCGCTGCCGACCGGATCTACACGATCGGCTCCATCGCCAATGTGGTCCAGCTGCTGAAGCTGCCCGATGGGACGGTGCGCGTCCTGGTCGAGGGTGTGAGCCGCGCCCGGATCGTGCGCTTTGTGGAAAACGAAAACTTCTTCGAAGCGGAAGTGGAGGCGGTCGAAGAAGTCAATGCCGACTCGCCAGAGGCGCAAGCCATCGCCCGCGCTGTGAGCGAGCAGTTTGAAAGCTTCTCTAAGCTGTCGCGCAAGACCCCACCAGAGGTGCAGCAAGCCATCAGCCAGATTGGCGAGCCGACCCGCCTGGCCGACACCATCGCAGCCCACCTGTCTGCCAAAATTTCCGATAAGCAAAAGCTGCTGGAATTGGCCGATGTGCCAAGCCGCCTGGAACGCGTCCTCGCCATGATCGAGGGCGAGATCGGCGTGCTGCAGGTGGAAAAGAAGATCCGAAACCGCGTGAAGCGTCAGATGGAAAAGACGCAGCGCGAGTATTACCTGAACGAGCAGATGAAGGCGATCCAGCGCGAGCTGGGCGAGGGCGATGATTCCCGCGAGGACCTGGCAGAGTTTGAACGCCGCATCGCCCGCACCAAGCTCTCAAAGGAGGCCCGCACCAAGGCCGAGGCGGAGCTGAAGAAGCTGCGCCAAATGAGCCCGATGTCGGCCGAATCGACCGTCGTGCGGAACTATCTAGACACCATGTTGTCCCTGCCTTGGGGCATCAAGAAGAAGGTCAAAAAGGACATCACAGAGGCGCAAGCCGTCCTGGACGAGGACCATTACGGCCTCGACAAAGTCAAAGAGCGCATCCTTGAGTACCTCGCGGTTCAAGCCCGAACCAACAAGCTGCGCGGCCCAATCCTGTGCCTCGTGGGCCCGCCGGGCGTTGGCAAGACCTCACTCGGCAAGTCCATCGCAAAGGCCACGGGCCGGGACTTCGTGCGCGTTTCACTTGGCGGCGTGCGTGATGAGGCCGAGATTCGCGGTCACCGCCGTACCTACATCGGGTCCATGCCCGGCCGCGTGATCCAGTCTCTGCGCAAGGCAAAGTCGTCCAACCCGCTCTTCCTTCTCGATGAAATCGATAAGCTGGGCTTTGACTATAGGGGCGATCCCTCGGCCGCCCTGCTTGAGGTGCTGGATCCCGAACAAAACGCCACCTTCAACGACCACTATCTTGAGCTGGACTACGATTTGTCAGACATCCTGTTCATCACTACAGCCAACAGTCTGAACATGCCCCAGCCCTTGCTGGATCGTATGGAGATCATCCGCATCCCCGGCTACACCGAGGATGAAAAGCTCCAGATCAGCCGGCAGCACCTTTTGCCAAAGCAGGTTGAACTGCACGGCCTGAAGGGCAACGAGTTTTCTATCGACGACGCAGCGATTCTAGAGCTGGTTCGCCGCTACACCCGTGAAGCCGGCGTGCGTAACCTGGAACGCGAACTCGCGAATTTGGCCCGCAAGGCCGTCCGTGAGATCGAACAAAAGAAGTCGAAGAAAGTCTCGATCACCGAAGCCAACCTCGCCGACTACGCCGGCGTGTGGCGCTTCCGCTATGGTGAAACGGAAGAAGAGGACCGGGTCGGCATGGTCACAGGCCTAGCCTGGACCGAAACCGGCGGCGACCTCCTCACCATCGAGGCCGTGCAGATGCCGGGCAAAGGCGCAATGATCGTGACGGGCAACCTCCGCGAGGTCATGAAGGAATCGATTTCAGCCGCAAACTCCTTCGTCCGCGCCCGCGCCGTTCAATTTGGCGTGAAGCCGCAGGTGTTCCGCACTAGAGATATCCACGTCCACGTGCCTGAGGGCGCGACCCCCAAAGATGGCCCATCGGCAGGCGTGGCGATGGTAACGGCAATCGTATCGGTCCTGACTGCAAATCCCGTGCGCCGTGATGTGGCCATGACGGGGGAAGTCACCCTGCGCGGCCGTATCCTGCCTATTGGCGGGTTGAAGGAAAAACTCCTGGCCGCCCTCCGTGGTGGCGTGCGTACCGTGTTGATTCCTAAGGAAAACGAAAAAGATCTCGCCGACGTCCCAGACAACGTAAAGACGCTCCTGAAGATCATTCCGGTGGGCACGGTGGAAGAGGCGCTAAACAACGCTTTGGCCGGACCGCTCACGCCGATCCCCTGGAGCGAGCAAGATGAAGAGGCATTGAATGCCCGCCTGAGCGCCGAAGACGAGGGGGGCAACGCTCGTCCTCACTGAGCCGGAATCCCTGGAACTTGTCCACAAAACGTGTGCAAATCGTAATGTGCTTGCGCGCCTTGGGCTTTGACAAAGTCAAGCGTCCACGCCCAAATGCGTCATCGACAACTCCAAGGGGGCCTGAGTCGTGAATAAAGCTGAACTGATTGCCGCCGTGGCAGACGCAACTGCAGAACCAAAGACCAAAGTGGGGGACACGATCGACGCCGTGTTCGACGTCCTGACCGCCGCTCTTAAGAAGGGCGACGAAGTCCGGATTCCTAACTTTGGCGTGTTCAAGGTTGTGGAAACAGCAGCCCGCAAGGCGCGCAACCCACAAACCGGCGCGGAAGTTAAAGTTCCAGCCGGTCGTCGGGCGCGCTTTCAGGCCGGTAAGGCTCTGAAAGAAGCGCTTGAAGCGCCCAAGGGCAAAAAGAAGTAAGGATTGACCTCAAGGTCAAGCCAACCGGAAGACGGGCGACCCTGACGGGTCGTCCGTTTTTCTTTGTCCGCCACGAACGCTTGCATCGCCGCGCGAGCCCGCTTAACCACGCCGCAGGACCACAAAGAGGCCTCGCATGCTTGCCAAGATCTATCGCCCCACCAAGTCTGCCATGCAGTCCGGCAAAGCCGGCGTGAAGCGCTGGGTGTTGGAGTTTGAGGCCGGCACCGCTCCGGGGCCGGACGTTTTGATGGGTTGGACCAGTTCAACCGACACCAACGGCCAAATTCGGATGTTCTTTGACAGCCGCGAAGAAGCGATTGAGTTCGCCCGCCGGCGCAGCATCCCCCATCAGGTGATGGAGCCAAAACAACCCAAGCCGGTTTTGAAAGCCTACTCCGACAACTTCGCGTATAACCGAAGAGAACCGTGGTCTCACTAACACCTGACGCAGATAAGAGGCGCGCAATGCGCCAAACGTCGTCATCACGCGCCCATAGCTCAACCGGATAGAGCATCCGCCTTCTAAGCGGACGGTTGCAGGTTCGAGTC
>JBMOEW010000043.1:0-24029 GCA_049314555.1 Caulobacterales bacterium | reverse complement strand
CAGGCGACCGGGACTGCAGAACGCGACGCAGCGCTTGCAATGCTTGAGCGGCGGTCACGACGCAGCAAACGTGTAACCCTGGGAGCGGACAAGGGCTATGACGTGGCGGACTTCGTGGCGAAAGTTCGCGCCTTGGGCGGCGTGCCTCACGTTGCGCAGAACACAACGAACCGGCGCTCTGCCATTGATCGCCGCACGACGCGTCATCCAGGTTATGCCATCAGCCAACGTGTCCGCAAACGGATCGAAGAATGCTTCGGTTGGATGAAGACGTGCGGCGGCATGCGCAAGACCCGCCACAAGGGCCACAAACGTGTCGCTTGGACGTTCACGCTGACGGCCGCTGCATGCAACCTGATCCGGTTGCCAAAGCTGCTGGCGGCGGCATGATCACGCCCGGACTCCGTGAAAAATCGGCCCACATGGGCAGGTTTCCTCCGAAAATGCCGTAAAATCGCGATCAAATCGATACATTCGCAGGCATCAGGGAAAATTCCACCTGATATTTTGACTATTTCCGCAGCCTGCTAGCGGCCAGCGGTAAGATTTTGGGCCCCAAAGGGCGAAAAAGCGCTGCTCCGATGGGCTCCGCGCCCCTTCGGGCAACCGGTCTAAAGGAGTTTTTTCTCACCCTCAAGGTCTCTGGCCAAACGGACGCCGACGTCGTTGAGCCGGACGGTTGGATATCTCCGGTTCCGTCTTGCGGCGCGGGGCGCCTGAGGACCGCTGTACCAAGAACCGCCGCGAAGAGCCCGCTTGGATCCCTCTGTGTCCTTTACCCATTCCCAAACATCGCCATGACCATGATGGAGCCCAAACCGATTGGGCTGGAACGAACCGACTGGCCGCGTGCGACTGTCGATCCGTAAACCCTAGGCTGTCTGCTCCTTCAACATGTCGAGGGCTACATCCACGATCATGTCCTCTTGACCGCCGACCATCTTGCGCCGTCCGAGCTCCACCAGAATCTGACGCGTATCCAAGCCGTGGTCCGCCGCCGCCTTCTCCGCATGACGCAGGAAACTCGAATATACGCCAGCATAACCGAGTGTCAGGGTTTCGCGATCCACTCGCACAGGGCGATCCTGCAGCGGGCGCACCAAATCTTCTGCAGCGTCCATCAGCTTGAACAGATCGCAGCCATGGTTCCAGCCATGAAGATCGGCTGCGGCGATGAATACTTCGAGCGGCGCGTTGCCGGCCCCTGCGCCCATGGCAGCGAGGCTCGCATCGACGCGCACCGCACCATTGTCCACTGCGACAATGGAGTTGGCGACGCCTAGGGAGAGGTTATGGTGCGCGTGGATGCCGCGCTGAGTTTCAGGCTTCAGCACCCTGTCATAGGCCTGAAAGCGCGCCGCGACCTCCGGCATGGTGAGGCGGCCACCGCTGTCGGTCACGTAAACGCAATGCGCGCCATAAGATTCCATAAGCTTGGCTTGGCCCGCTAGGACCTCCGGCGCGCTCATATGGCTCATCATCAAAAAACCGGCGACATCCATATCGAGCGCTCGGGCCGCTTCAATATGCTGCTTAGAGACATCCGCTTCGGTGCAATGGGTCGCGACGCGCACAGACCGCACCCCCATCTCATAGGCGTGTTTCAGATCATGCACTGTCCCTATGCCGGGCAGCAGCAATGTCGTGAGCTGAGCATGCTTCAGCACCTCCGCTACTGCGCCGATCCAATCCCAATCGGTATGGGCGCCAAAGCCGTAATTGAAGGATGAGCCCTGCAGACCATCGCCGTGCGCGACTTCGATCGCGTCAACTTTCGCTTCATCAAGGGCGCGTGCGATGGCGCGCACATGGTCGAGCCCATATTGATGGCGAACAGCGTGCATGCCGTCACGCAGCGTGACATCCTGGATATAGAGCTTGCCGATTTTCGGATCGAACCTCATGCCGCCTTGTCCCGGACCATTCTCTGCGCGATTTTTTCCGCCGTCTTGAGCGCCGCGGAGGTCATGATGTCAAGATTGCCTGCGTAAGCCGGAAGATAATGCGCAGCTCCCGCCACTTCGAGGAATACGCTCACCTTCAGCCCTGTGAATTCTCCGTTCATCTCCGGAATTTTCAGCGGCTGATTTGAACCGATGCGTTCGAACTGTACTTTCTGCTTAAGACGATAGCCAGGCACATACGCCTGCACTTCGTTCACCATCAACTCGACGCTGGCTTCGATAGCGCTTTTGTCTGCATCGTCGCAGAGACAGTACACAGTGTCGCGCATCATCAATGGCGGCTCAGCTGGATTGAGGATAATAATGGCCTTGCCACGCTGGGCGCCGCCGACGCTCTCAATCGCCTTGGATGTGGTTTCAGTGAATTCGTCAATATTCGCACGTGTTCCGGGTCCGGCCGATTTCGAGGAAATCGACGCGATGATCTCACCATAGCGCACCCTGGCGACACGATTAATGGCGTGGACGATCGGGATCGTCGCTTGACCGCCGCACGTCACCATATTGACGTTAGGCGAATCAAGATGCGCATCGCCATTCACGGTCGGGATCGTATAGGGTCCGATCGCCGCCGGGGTGAGATCAATCACGCGTTTGCCGTGCGCGCGGAGCACTTCGTCGTGGTGCTTGTGCGCGCCTGCAGAAGTGGCGTCGAAGACGATCATGATGTTCTTGAATTCCGGCATGGCGAGCAGGCCGTCGATGCCCTTCGCTGTGGTTGGGACGCCCAAGCGTTCTGCACGCTTCAGCCCGTCCGATTCCGGATCCACTCCGACAAATGCGCCCATTTCCAGCACATCGGACAAACGCATCACTTTGACCATGAGGTCCGTACCGATATTGCCGGAGCCGATGATCGCTACTTTCATCTTCGCCATCAAGCGTCCCCGTAAGTAAAGCCCGTAACGCCCAAACCGCCGATCTGCGCGCGCAAGGACTCGCCGGGCTTGATCGCGACCATGGGACCAAGCGCTCCGGTGAGGATGAGGTCGCCCTTTCTCAAGCTCTCGCCGCGTTCGGCCAAAGTGCGCGCAAGCCACGCCGCGGCGTTGAGCGGGTGCCCCAAACATGCCGCGCCCGCCCCAATCGAAGCGATCTTGCCGTTCACCTCAAGCGCCATGCCGCAGGTATAGAGATCAAGGCCCGCCAGCGGTTTGCGCTCCTTGCCCAGAACGAAAAACGCCGAGGAGCCATTATCGGCGACTGTGTCGGAGAAGGTGATCTTCCAATCCGCTATGCGGCTATCGACGATTTCAATGGCTGCGACGGCGCATTCTATGGCGCTTGCGATGGTCTCCGGCGTCGCGTACGCGCCGTCGAAATCGCGCGCCATGATCAAGGCGATTTCCGCTTCAGCCTTGGGCTGGATCACGCGCGCCGCATCGAGACGCCCGCCATCAGGAACTTCCATATCAGCGAACAAGATACCGAAATCAGGCCGATCAACGCCGAGCTGCTGTTGCACCGCCTCCGCTGTGAGACCGACCTTGCGCCCAATCACGCGCCGACCCTGCTCGACCCAGAAACGGGTATTGAGCGTCTGGATCGCATAAGCGCCCTCAATGTCGGTCGGCGCGAGCACGTCGCGCAAAGGTGGTATTGCCCCTAGGGCATAAGCCTCGCGCAGGTCTCTGGCCGCCTTTTCGAGGTTAGGCGTGATGCTCAAGTCCGACATCAAAGAAGCCTCGCGCCGCAACGGGCAAGCGCGATTGCGATCCGAGCCGGCACTGACGGGTAGATGTCAAACACTCCCCGTTTGTCGGAAAGCATCCGCCGCCTTAGCCATGCGGTGGGTATCTCAGAATGCAGAAAAGGATTATTGCGCGGGCCCGACGCGTGATCCCAAAAACGCGTCTTTAGACCTCCGAGATTATAGACCCGAAGATCAAGCTCGGCATAGGCGGGGTGGCGCGGCAACTGGTTCACGAACCACATGCTGGTCGCGTAGTCTCCCGTGTAGGGGAAGCTCCCGAGAAGCGAACCGAGCAGATGGAACCGCGTTGTTTTCTTGAAGCGTGAAAACGCATCGATAATCTGCAGCCGGCTGTTGAGATTGATCTGAAACCCCTCATCGGTAAAAGCGAACCGCAGACGCGACAAATCCCCATCATGAACGTTGAAGGCGCCATAGGTCGACAACACGTGCTGGGGGTGCTCAGCTGACGCATACCCGCCGACAATGGCGTTCAAATCGGCGCGGAACACCGCTGGGTTTTCGGCGTTCGCCCGGGCGACGACGCTGTCGAAGGCTTGATATTCAGGGCTCTTTTCCGGGCCCCGCTGCACCAAAACCAGCCGCCGCACAACAGGCTCAAACCGCTCGCGCTCTTCAGCGAAGAGACGACGAGCAAGCTCACTTGTTGCCCCGAAGATAAAAAAATCCGCCTTTTCTTTCATTTGAAGCCTACCCCGCAGCCAATCGCTCAAACCCCGAGACCGCTCGCGATCCGACCGGGCGAGCCATTGCCTTTAACTTACGAAGAAAGTAGGCTGTTTATATATTCAATGTGGGAGGAGCGCAATGGATCAAAGGTCTTCGACGAATCCGCTTTTCGGCCCCAACCGCCTCAAGTTAGGGACCTTTTGCACCAACACCGCGCTCAGTCTCACAACCGTTCCGGACCTCTGGAGTCCCACATGGCCAAACATCATTGCGGCGGCGCGGCTGGCGGACGACGCCGGCCTTGAAGCCATCGTGCCCATCGCGCGCTGGAAGGGCTATGTCGATGCGGATCCCGCCCACGTGACCCATAAAGTGCAGGAGGCGTTCACCTTCGCTGCTGCGGTAGCCCAGGCGACCTCGCACGCTTCTATCTTCGCGACCTCGCACGCGCCGATGATGCATCCATTGGTTGTCGCCAAGCAAGCCGCTACGATCGATCATATTTCAGGCGGGCGCTTCGCCTTGAATGTGGTGGGCGGCTGGAACCGGCGCGAATTTGAAATGTTCGGCATCGACCTTGTCGAGCACTCTCAACGATATGCCTTTCTCCGGGAGTGGCTCGGTATCGTTCGGTCGCTCTGGACTGAAGATGGCGAGATGGACATCGCCTCTCGTCATTTCACCATGAAAAAAGCCGTGCTGCAGCCCAAGCCCATTCAACGTCCCGGCCCACCCATTATGAACGCGGGCTTATCAAGCGCTGGAATGGCGTTCGCTGCTGAGAACTCCGATATCGCCTTCGTGTCGCTCAACGGCGACAACCCAGATCTGTGGCGAAGCCAGGTTGCCGAATACAAGGCTTTAGCCCGGGAAAAACGCGGCGTTGACCTCAGGGTTTGGACGAATGTCCACATTATCCAGCACGAAAGCGTGGAGGCGGCCTTGGCTGAACGCACGCGGTTCGCTGATACCTTTCGAGACCACCAAGCCGTGGAGGGCTTCTTGACGACAATCATGGCGGAGAGCGGTGTGCCGTCTGACCCTGCTGTGGCCGAAATGCTCCGTTCGCGGCTTGCCACGGGAACAGGCTACCCGCTTGTGGGCGACGCCGCAACGATTGCGGCTCAGCTCAAATCCATATCAGACTCAGGGATCGACGGCGCGCTGCTCGGCTTCGTCAATTTTCTTGACGGCTTGCCGCTCTTCCTCGAGCATGTCGTGCCGAAACTTGAGGCGTCCGGTTTGCGCGCTCCGCATCATCGTGGCTCGAGGGCTTAAATCTCGCCCGCTTCCTCCACCCACAAATCCCAGGAGCGGTCGACCAGTTTAGCGGCGGCCTCTGTTACAGCCTCGGCCTCGCCGCGGCTGAGATAGTTCACTTTACGGCGGCCCATCCGGAGGGCGCTCAGCTGTATTTGCGCATTGGCTTCGGTGTAGACGGCCCGAAACACCGCCAACCGCAATGATGGTCCAACGATGACATTGCCGTGGCCGCGCATGAGCACGACCGCGCCCCCCCCAAGGGCTGCGGCAAGCGCTGCGCCCATCTCCGAGTTCGTGATCAGCAGATTGGTGTCCTCTCCGAACTTGTCGCGGATTTCGAAGATTGGGGCGCCCTCCGCCAAGAATGCGCCCATATGGTAAATTGGACGGAGCGGTTCCGCCGTGACCCCGAAGGGAATCACAGATACCGAATGGCTGTGCACGACCGAAGCCACGTCAGGCCTTGCGCGATAAATCTCTGAGTGAATATATCGCTCGAGATAGAGGGGCTCTTTGCTCGGCGTGACGGGCTCGCCATTAAGACCAAAGATGAGAATATCCTCCGCGTTCACGAGCCGAGGCGGGCAATTGCGTGAGAGAAGAAAGCGCTCTGGCGAACGCGGGTCTCGAACGCTGACATGGCCATAAGCATCGAGCACGCCAGTGTTGTATAAAATCCGGTTCGCAAGGACGAGCTCTTGCTGAACCTTATCAAAGTTTGAACTTGCGCTCGTCAACAGGCCCCCCCCCGGTCATGCGAAACGGGAACGGCGGGGGATATATGCCCCCGCCGCCCGTTTCTTAGCAAGTTTCCCGCAGACAGGGACCGTCAGCGATCGACGACCCCTCTCTGCTCACTGATAGTTAAATGTCAAGGCGACACCATAGGTCGCCGGCATCCCGGCGTAACGCGTCACCGTGTCGATGGCCCGCGCCACATTGTTCCAATAATACTCGTCTGCCACATTCCGCCCCCAAACGCTGAGGCGCCAGTCGCCGCTCTCTGGACCGAAACCGGCTCGTAAGTCCAGCAAGCCATAGGCGTCGATACGATGCAATTGCTCCTCGCCCAGGGATGCATTGGTCTCGGTTCGATAATTGTAGTTTGCGCCGACAAATCCTAAGAAGGCCTCTCCGATCGGGAACTCGTAATTTGCAGCCAGCACAAATTGCCATTCCGGCGTCGAGGGAAACTGCTCCCCTACAAAAGTGGTTGAAACACCGAACGGGTCGCGCGGATCGGTCGGATCCTGGTCGATTTCACTGTTGACGTAGGTCGCACTGGCGGAGAGCTCAAGACCGGCCGTTGGCCTGACTGCAACATCGAACTCTATGCCCTGAATATGGGACTCGGGAATATTGACCAGGATCGGCAGGGGGCCGAATACTGGAAAGAGCGTCGTTCCAAGGATCTGCTTATCTTGATAGTCGTAATAGAATGCAGCTGCATTGAGACGCACCAGACCATCGGCAAGAAGCGTTTTCACTCCCGCTTCGTAGGCCACCAGCGACTCCTGGGTGACAGGCCGATATTGTGACGCGAACACGCCAGGGATCGTCGGAAAGCTGCCCGACTTGTATCCCCGTGCGATATTTGCATAGAACATGGTCTCTTCCGAAGGCCGCCAGTCCAGCCCCACCCGAAACGCGACATTGTCCTCCTCAAGAGTATTGCGAACGCCGTTTGAGACTGGAGCGGGGTTGGTTGGACTTGTCAGAGTCACATAGCCACCGGGGGGAATGACAAGGGTGGGTCCACCCAGCACGATGTCAGACAAGAAGGTGAAGCCTGCTGCAAAGGCCCCGTCGCCTGGATCGCGCATACCCCCTTCAAAGTCTCTCGTGTAAGTGGTGTAACGCGCCGAGGCGCGAGCTGTCAGGCGATCCGTGAGATTATAGTCAAGGCTGGCAAAGGCGCCGGCCGTCTCGGAGCTTTGCAGGTTCACAAAGATCGCGCGCTCATAAAGAAAAGGACCAACACTTGCGTTTGTCGCCGCAAAGTCGAGGTTCAGCAGCTCGTCGGCGTGTTCGTCCTGGTAATTAGCGCCGATCATCCACTGCGCCCGGTCTCCGAACTCGCCGCTAAGCCGCAACTCTTGGAAGGTAAGCCCAATGTCTGAGTCGATAATATTGCTGTAGTCCTTATAGTTGGTCCCATCCGGATCAACTGGCATGCGCTGCGTGAATTCGGTTTGCGCCGTGATCGAGGTCAGGGTCGTTGTCTCGCCGAGACGCCAGTCGGCCCTTA
Organism: Caulobacterales bacterium; assembly: GCA_049314555.1. GTDB lineage: Bacteria > Pseudomonadota > Alphaproteobacteria > Caulobacterales > Aquidulcibacteraceae > REEB509. Next base: position 16,171 of record JBMOEW010000043.1, on the reverse strand, counting down.
GGGCGAACTGCAAAAACTCGTCGTCACGCTCCAGATTGCGCCCCCGATCCCAGTCGGCGTAGCGCGCCTCTCGAGGTGGAATTGGGTAGCCCTGCGGATTGCCATTCAGAGCCGCGCAAGGCGCTGGGAGCCCGCCGGCAGTGCAAGACCTGGATGGCCGAAACGCAACAAATTGACCCGCCTGCGTTTCGGACCGGTCGATCCAGGAACTTAGGCCGAATTGTAGTGACAAGGATGATGTGGGCTCCCAATCAATCAGGAGACGGCCGGCTGAGAAATCCCTCGCACCGTTCTCGTCGTTGCTCGTGAAGCTTTCTTGCCAATCGTCTTGTATGTTGCGCCGCAGGGCCAAACGGGCGCGGGCGTTCTCCCCGAGGGCTCCTGACACATATCCGTTCGCATCAATCGCGCCGAAGCTGCCAAGGCTCAGATCCCCACCCGCCTCAAACGCTTCGGTTGGACGCGCGGCAATGTAGTTGATCGCGCCGCCGGTCGCGTTTTGACCAAACAGCGTCCCCTGCGGACCCTTGAGGACTTCCACACGCTCGAGATCGAGCGACACGCCTGTCGTCATGACCGCATAGGTCAGAGGCACCTGATCGCTGTAGATGCTCACAGCGGGACTGGAGCCGACGGAACGTTCGTAAAATCCAACGCCGCGCAGTGTGTAAACCGGCACGCCAAATGTCGACAGCTGATAAGTGAACCCTGGCACCAGCCTCTCAAGCTGGGCCACCTCCGTCACGCCAAAATCCCTTAAGGTCTCCGCTGACGCAGCCGTCACTGAAAGCGGCACATCGGACAGATTTTCGTCCCGCTTTTGCGCCGTGACGATGATCTCCTCAAAACTTTCCGTTTCGGTCTGCGCGAAGGCCGGCGTCGCCATGCAAAGCCCGCCAAGCGCCGTAACCACCCCGCCCGCCAGTAAAAAACCGCGACCCAAAGCACCCTTTTCGTCCTTGCTCATCTCACTCTCCTCCCCTTCGAGCCGCTCTATATTGCAGCGCTTTTTGCAAAAACCATGTACTCGCTTTGTTTATGTGTCAAGTCTGGGCGCCAGCCAGGAGAAATTAAACCGATCTGATCAGGTCTGCGGCCCTTTCCGCGATCATGGTCACTGTCGCATTAATGGGGCCGCCGACCAGGTCTGGCATAATCGACGCATCGACCACCCTTAAACCATTGACGCCGCGCACCTGCAGCTTTGCGTTCACAACGCCCATCGGGTCGCCGTCCACCGCCATCTTGCATGTCCCGACGGGATGATGGTTGGTAATCGCCTCCCTGCGAATGAAAGCGTCAATGTCAGCGTCGCTCTTGACGCTCTCCCCCGGCGTCACCTCCGCCGCCACATAGGGCTCAAGCGAGGACGCGCGGGCGACGTCGCGCCAGAGCGCTATGCCTTGGCGCAAGGTCGCCCGATCGCGTTCGGTGGCCAGCATGCGTTCCACGATGCAAGGCGGATCGGCGGGATCGGCGCTTCTTAAGGTAACCTGCCCCCTGCTCTCGGGATGCAACAGAGCAACCCTGCAGCCAAAACCATCTGGAGCGGGGGCGACAAAGGGGGCCAAATGGGCGGTCGCGTCGAGCGGGGCGGCGATAAACATCCATTGGATGTCAGGCGCTGGGGCCCCGTGGTGTGTTTTGACAAAGGTCACAGCCCCGGATGGAAGGTCGGTCATTGGACCTTGTCCGAAGAAGTAGGCGCGGGCCATCGCCAGCGCGGCTGCGTCAACACGGAGGGTCTTGATCAATGGACCTGCCGAGCGACGCGCGCAGGCCACGACGGCGCTGACGTGGTTTGCGAGATTCCGCCCCACTCCCGGCAGATTGGCCACAGGCGCTATCCCCTTTGAACGCAGCATGTCCGCAGCGCCGATGCCGGACAAATTCAGCAATTTGGGCGTGTTGAACACGCCGGCGCTGACAATCACCTCGGCCTCGGCATGGGCGAGCCTGGTTTTGCCATTGCGTTCATAGAGGACGCCAATGGCGCGCTCTTTTTCGAACGCTATTTTCAAAGCATGCGCTTTGACCCTGACGACGAGATTTCTTCGCCCAAGAACCGGCCGCAAATAAGCCGCCGCCGCGCTGCAGCGTCGCCCTGATCCGATCGTAAATTGTTTGCGGCAGAAGCCCTCCTGTTCGGCTCCGTTGTAATCAGCAGTCTCGCGATGCCCCTTTTCCAGCAGTGCGGCTTCGTAGGCTTCGAGCAATTCATCGCGATAACGCGATGTCCTGATTTGCAGGGGGCCATCTCCGCCGCGCAGGGCGTCGGCGCCATGCTCCCAGGTCTCTTGCTTTCGGAAATAGGGCAAAACCTCGCTCCAGGACCACCCTGTCAGCCCCGCGGCGGCCCAACGATCATAGTCGCTTGGGTGGCCGCGCACATAAAACATCGCATTGATTGACGACGACCCGCCAACGACTTTGCCACGTATGCAGTCTACAATTCGGCCATCGAGATAAGGCTCCGGCTCAGTGTCGTAGCCCCAATCATGCCGTCGTTGTTTATGCATGAGCCCCCATGCAAACGGAATATGGATGAATGGATCGCGATCCCAGTCGCCCGCCTCCAACAGCAACACACGGCGCGTCCGATCGGCGCTCAGCCGGTTGGCCAAAACGCAGCCTGCCGATCCGGCCCCGACGATGATATAATCGAAGCGCTCCGTCCGACTCATGACCGAACCGTCGCAGGAGTGGATGGAGGCGCGAGGCGGATATGGATATTTTTTTCCTGTGTAAAGGCGATGAGCTCCTCAAGACATTCCTCGCGGCCAATTCCGGACTGCTTATAGCCGCCAAAGGGCGCGCCTATGAAATGCCTGGAAACCTCGTTGATCCAGACAAATCCAGCCTGTACCTCCGCCGCGGTCCGATGCGCAGTCGACAAGTCATTCGTCCATATTGAACAGGTCAGCCCATAGTCCACTGCATTCACGTCCCGTAACATCTGGGCATGATCAGACCAGCGCAATACCGATAAGACCGGTCCGAAAATCTCCTCTCGCGCAATCCGCATGCTGGGAACCACGCCTACAAATATAGTCGGCCCAAGAAACCACCCCTCCGCAAGCAGAGGCTCAAGCACCCGTTCGCCGCCGCAAAGGAGTGAAGCGCCCTCCGCGCGGCCGGATTGGATAAAACCTAAAATTTTGTCCAATTGCGTTTTGCTTACGATCGCGCCCATGCTGGTTTCGGGGTCCGTTGGCACGCCTGGGCGGATGGACGCGATTTTAGTTCGTACGCGCTCAATCACCCTATCATGGATCGCTTCGTGCAAGAAGACACGGCTGGTCGATCCGCACGATTGTCCGCACCAGCCGAAATTCATTCCGCCGATCATGGCGTCGGCCACAGCATCGGGATCGGCGTCAGGATAAGCAATGAGCGCATTCTTACCCCCGAGTTCGAAAATCACCGGCTTCAACGTCTCTGAAGCAGCCCGCATAACAGCTCTTCCCGTCGCAACACTGCCGATCAAGCCTATCATCGCAATGCCTGGATGGCGGGCAAGCGCCTCACCAACCGCCGCCCCCCCTGGCAGAACGGAGAAAACTCCAGGAGGAAACAGCCCGCCAATCAAGTCCGCGAAGCGGAGGGCCGATAAAGGCGCTTGTTCGGGAGGTTTCATGATCACGCTGTTGCCCGCCGCCAGCGGCGCAGCAGCCTTCGCCGCGGTGAACATGAAAGGGTGATTGAACGCAACGAGTCGCGCGATCACGCCGCGCGGCTCACGCACGGAAAAATTCACCGACCCTGGGCCCATCGGCAAGGAAGCGCCCTTCATCTCGGTCACGAGGCCCGCGAAGAACTCAAACAAGGCCGCCGAAGCTGCGATGTCCGCCTTGAGTTCCCGCAAGGGATTTCCGCCGTTATAAGCGTCCAACCATGCGAGCTCTTCCCCATGCTGACGGATGACGGTCGCGACGTCACGCAACACCGCAGCCCGCGCCAGCGGCTCCACGTGCCGCCAAACCGCATATCCCTCCGCCGCCGCAGCGACAGCACAATCCACATCCTCCGCGTCGCCTGAAGCTACATTCGCTATTTCGCGGCCATCGGTGGGACTGTAGGTTGGAGAAAAACCGCCGGCTCGCGGCGGATGCCAATCGCCTCCATAATAGAGACCCTTTTTCTCCGGAAGGGAAAATCGTTGTGGCGTAGACATTATGCCCATCTCCCTTATTGATTTTGCTCGGCTGGAGCGGACTGTTCCTGAGCAAGATTATTACGCAATTCGCGCTTCAGCACTTTGCCGGCGGTATTTTTGGGGAGATTTGGTGCGAAGAAGACGCGCTTTGGCAGTTTGAACGCCGCCAGAGACGGGCGCGCAAACTCTATCAGCTCTTCGCTGGAAACGGCCCTGCCGTCACGCAGAACCACAACAGCCGAAATCGCTTCCCCCCAGATGTGATCCGGCAGAGCGATGACCGCGGCTTCAGAAACAGCTGGATGTCGCAAAAGCGCATCCTCCACCTCACGGCTCGCGACCAAAACGCCGCCGGTATTGATGACGTCCTTCAAGCGGTCCACCACATAAAGGAAGCCCTCAGCGTCCATGACCCCGACATCGCCAGAATGGAACCATCCCCCTGCGAAGGCAGCGTCGGTCTCTCCAGGCGAGCCCCAGTACCCGACCATGAGTTGCGGCGAGCGATGAACGATCTCTCCGGGCTGTCCCACTGCGGCGTCGCTCATATCGGGATTGACGACCCTCGTCTCCACGGACGGCAGCGGGCGCCCCGCCGATGTGGGCCGATCGGCATGTTCATCAGGACCGAGAACCGTAGCCACTGGTCCGATTTCGCTCTGCCCATAGCAGTTATATAGCCTGGCGCCTGGCAGGGTCGCAGCCAGTTCTCGCAATATGGGCTCCGGCATGATGGCCGCGCCGTAGTAGATTTTCCGCAGAGAGCTCAAATCGCGGCGATCACGCTCCTGCTGGCGCAGGAGATTGATCCAAACCGTCGGGGGCGCAAAAAAAGAGGAGATTTTCAGTTCCTCAACCAGCCGCAAGACGGTCTCTGCGACAGGCGCCTCGAGCAACCTTGTCCGCGCGCCAGTGAGCATTTGCGGCATTGTGAAGGCATGCATCTGGGCTGAATGATAAAGCGGGAGAGCCGCCAATGCGATGTCATCAGGCGCATATGCGCATGCGATCGTGCAGGCTGCATACTCCGAAAGAAATGCGCCGTGGGTCATCATTGCACCCTTTGGGGCGCCGGTTGTGCCGGATGTGTAGAGAAGCTGCGCAAGACTGCTTTCGGCGACATTGGGATTCAGGAACAATGGGTCGTGATCGGAGGATAGCGCAGCGGCCTCCGCCTGGGCGAACGACCATCTGCCGAGCTCATCTGATGCTGGCGGCGCCTCGGCGATTGTCTTGCCGAGGGACTCGTCAAAGAGCACAAGTCTCGCGCTGCAAGCCGTTTTAATATAGACTGCCTCTGTTGCGGTCAGTGCATAATTGAGCGGCACATGTACAAACCCGCCGCGGCAACAAGCCAACCAAGCGATAAGATAGGCGGCGGAATTTTTTCCATAGGCCAAAAGCCGATCGCCGGGCTGAAGGCCGCTTAACGACAACCAGTGCGCAAGCCGACCCGCCGCGGCGTCGATCTCCAGAAACGTCCAAACGCGCCCGGCAAACTCTAGGGCGACGCGGTCCCGGTGCTTGCGCGCTGCGCGAGAAAAGGCCGCTGCGATCGAATTGGAGCGCGCCGCAATCACATCTGGGCTCTTTTGATCTTTTGTCATTGCTTCAGTCCTGACCCGTGATCCGTGCAACCAGGCTTTTTAGGTCGTCAGGAACGCGATCGCCTCGCCATGCCACATGCAGATCGGGTCGAATAAGAAGCAGGCGACGCTCATACAGCTTGAGCAAGGATGCATCATCGAAATGGTGCACGCTCAGGGACGCTCCAGCCTCCTTGAATGCGGCGGCAAACGCCTCACCGTCCGCAATCGAGGACCCCAAGATGATCAGACTAAAGCCAACCCCGAGTACATCCCCCACAGCTTCTCCGCTGGACAACCACATGTGCGGTAGTCGCGCCCCAGGGGCCGTGCTCGGGGTATAGACCACGTCGTCTGGCGGCGGCGCCGTCCCGGGCTCCTCGCATATGATCGGGGAGCCACAATACACATAACCTAGTTCCACCCCATCGAGCCCTTGAGAGTGCTTCTGCCCGGCGAGGACCGACGCCTCGACCACGCGCCGATAGGCTACCGCAGCGGGGTCGCTCGAATCCAGATCGGGCCCCGCAGCGATCAGAGTGCGGTAGGCAAGCACGCCGCGCGCGCTTCGGCCCGAGGCCTCCCTATTGCGGACAGCGATAGGCCGTCTTTCGGCCTCGTAGCTCGCCAGCAGACGAGCGCCCCCCCACCCTTGCGCCACCGCCGCAAGCTTCCAGGAGAGATCGGTCGCATCGCCAATTCCGGTATTGAGCCCCAAGCCGCCATTTGGAATGACGATGTGCGCGGCGTCGCCGGCGATAAAAACACGACCGACCCGGTAGCGCTCGGCTAACAGGAGGTTCTGGTTCCATACCGTATCGTTCTGCACCTCTACGTCGATATCGAGTTCGAGAAGATCACGGACCACCGTCTCGGCGGACTGCTGCGTCACGCGCGCGGTGTGGAACGCGAAATGTTCAAGATCATCCTGCACGACAAGCGTTGTGTCCGGGAAATAATAGTGCCGTCCCTTGCCTACCGGAATCGCTTCGAATAACGATCGGGATCGGAACAGGATCTGCCGCAGAGCCAGAATTTGGCCCTGGCCTTCAAAGCGAATCCCAAGGGCCTTTCGGGTGGCGCTGGAGCCGCCGTCGCATCCAACCAAAAACGAGCCCCTTACACTTTCCTTTCGACCGTCGCTCGTCAATGTCCTGACGGTGACCCCTTGACCGTCCTGCTCAAAAGAGTCAACCGCGCAGCCATAAGACAACTGGATGAGAGCCAGTTTCTCCGCTTCAGCCTTGAGCAAAGGCTCCAAAGTGTATTGCGAAATGAGCTGGTAGGGCTCCCGCGGCATTGCGCCATCCCGAGATGCTGCGATCAGGCGCTGCGCCTCGGTCACCGATGGATAGCGCAGGTGCAACAGCGGCGGCGACTGTAGTCGCGTGACGACGAAAACATCCATTGGAACGTCTCGAAATCGGCTTGCGGAACGAATCTTTTCCGCAATCCCCATGCGGCGAAAAATCTCCATAGTCCGGGCGTTGCACCGCTCCATTTTCGGCCATTTTAATGGGGCGGAATTGCGCTCAAAGACGCGTACTGAAATCCCGTATTGAGCTAATTGTAGTGCAAGTGTCAGGCCGACGGGTCCCGCGCCGGCAATCAGCACTTCGTGGTCATGCGTTGTTGTGGTCTGAGCATCGGCCATCGCCAGAGCCTCTCCCTCAGTTGCGGCTCAAGAATTCAAGCACGAGCGCGTTGAACGCGTCCGCTTTCTCCCACTGGACCCAATGGCCGCAGCGTGGAATGACATGAAGGCTCGCATTGGGAATCTGCTTGAGTAACAAGAAGCTAGCGTCGAGAGGGATGACCCGATCCTCGCGTCCCCAAATGAGGAGGGTCGGGTGGGACAGCGAAGCGAGGTCTTCGCGCCAAAGGGGCTCGATCGGGCGCTTTGTGATAATATACTCCGCTACGACATCTGGTCGGGTCGCAGCTTCGAACCGCTCCTCCAAAAGCGCGTCGGTGATGGTGGACTGGTCAAAAACCAAAAGACTGAGCACAGCCCGCAATTTCTGCATGGTTGGCCCCTCGCCAGAGTAGAAGCCAAACATGCGCTGCAATCCCTCAGTGGGCATCGCTGTAAAAGTCGGCAGACTGCCCGCACCACCCATAAGCACCATGCAGCGGACGAGCCCTGGCGCGCGCAGGGCGACCTCCAGGGCGATGCCGCCCCCCATCGAGTTGCCAATCACGCTTACGCGCCTTATGCCAAGCGCCTCCAGAAACGCCCGCACAAAAACGCCCATTGCCGCAAAAAGTCCGCCCTCCGGCAGCTTATTGTCGGTACCGCCAAAGCCTGGAAGATCGAGGATTAAAACCCGATGCCCCGCCGCGAGCGCCTCTATATTCCTGCGATAATTGCTAAGTCCTGACGCACCAGGCCCTGCCCCATGCAGCAGTAAAAGCGGCTCCCCCTCTCCGACATCGTGATAGCGCGTGCGTACCCCCAAGATGTCGAGATGCCGCTCTTCCAGATTGTCTGCAGACATCAAAGACTCTCCTCTTGTTGTGTGGGCGAAAGCCATAGAGAAGCGGCTGCTCCAGCGTCCGGTAGAACCGAATGCAAAAATTGCCCCGGCCGTTCCTGCCGAATAAGAAACGGGTAGTCTGAGCCGACGGCGATGCGATCTGCCCCGACCCGCTCAGCCAGCGCGGCGATGAGTCTTGGATCATAGACATTGCTGTCGTAGTAAAAGCGCTTAGCGTAGAGGTCTGGCTGGCAGGCGACCTCGTTGCGGATTTCCCCACTCAAGCTCCAGGCGACTGACAGGCGCGCCAATACGATTTGCAACGAGCCCCCGCCATGACTGAGCAGGATGCGCAGCTTGGGAAAGCGCTCCATTACACCGCCGCGAATCAGGGACACAGCCGCCAATGCAATCTCGCCAGGAAAGAGGGCGGCTGCGCCAAATGCGCCGCCGCCCCCGATGCGTTCGCAGCCGCAAGGATGCAATGGATGCACGAATAAAGCCAATCCAAGAGCTTCCATCGCTTCATAGATCGGATAATGACGCGGATCGCCCAAGGGACAGCCATTGACGTGACTGCCCATTTCAATGCCGCAAAAGCCGAGCCTGGATAAGGCCTCGAGTTGACGGACAGCGACGGCGGCATCCTGCGCCGTCACCATCCCTAGGGCCTTGAAGCGGGCTGGATCGCATTCAGCCGTCGCGAGAATTTGCTTGTTGACCAAGTCGGCCAACCGCCGCGCTTCGTCAACACGAAGCCAGTAAGACAGGAGCTCCGGCATCGGCGACAGGACCTGCGCCCAGACCCCCTCGTTCTCCATATCCTGGAGGCGACGCTGACCATCCCAAGATCGCTCGTCGATAACTCTGAACACCGCCCCATTGATTGTGATCGTCGCCTTATGAGGACCTTCCGGCGCGATACAGGGCCAAAAAGCGCTCGCATCTCCCGGCGCATCGAGGCGTGGAGGGCAGACATGGGTATGGACGTCAACAACCAATGGAGCCGCCCCCCCCCCCCCAGTCAAACCGCCGCGAACGCGCGCCAATTCATCGCGGCCGGTCGACAGTTGTGTTTTCTTACAAACCGTGTACTCTCTTTTTCTTAGCTGTCAATTGTTGCCTTGGCGGCGAACAAAAGTTAGGCTTATTCACGGTTTGAGGGCGCGAGCCCGGAAAGCCAAACCTAGGCGCTCGGGACAAGGGCGGGTTCCCCGGCCAGTCCTGCGGCATGAGGAAATTCGTCTCGACGTCACAGGGAGCTGTTTTGTCAAAGCTCGAACGCAATGCGCAGCAATCGGACGCTCCGCCCCAGAAAAAGCGTGTCAAGTCGCCCAAGCCCCCTGCGGGCGAGGCGCGTGCGCCAGTTCGGCGTCGCATGACCCAAGCGGAGCGTCGCGACCAGACCCGCGCCAAAATTCTGGACGCGAGCGCTGTGTTGCTGCGCAAGCGCGGTTATTCAGGTCTTCGCACCCTGGAGGTCGCGGAGGCCGCCGGGGTGTCCCAAGGAGCGCAGTTCCATCATTTTCCCACAAAGCGCGATCTGGTCATCGCAACGATCGACCATATCAATGCGGGGCTGCTTGACGCCAGCAGGAGGCGTGCGCAATCCGGGCGCGCGCACGCCGACGCGATCTCGGAAATCATCGCCGATGCGGGCGAATTCTTTTTCAGCGACTATTTCTTTATCGAGCTCGCCATCGGCATCACAAGTGATGACGACCCCGCGCTTCAGGATGCGGTGAGGGCGCGCACGCGGGAGTTTCGGTCTTCGGTTGAAGAGGCTTGGGCGCAGTCATTGCGCAAATCTGGGATGCGGTCGGCGCTCGCTGACGACGTGCTGTCTCTGACGCTCAGCCTCGTCCGAGGTTTTGCGGTCCGCACCTTGATTGATCCAGATCAGTCTCAGGCAAAAAGGCTCTTCAAGATTTGGCGCGCTATTCTCGAACGTCACATCGAGGAGAGCCAATGACCAGCGCTCGGCGTCATGCGCCCGAAGCTGTTGGCGCTCGTTTGTGTCATGTCCGTCTGACATCGAAGGCGCCAGCGCAGTCAGGCAACTTCTTTTCAGAACAATTTGGATTGTCGGCCGTCTCGAGCCTTCACCAAAGCGTCTTCGGCTTTGGCGATCGGGCCCATAGCCTCGCCTTCTCCACCGAGCCTGGCGATCGAGTGGGTCTGGAGCTGGGCTCTGTCGAGATGCTTGAGCTGGTTGCGGAGCAACTGGCCCAAGCTGGCCTGCCGGCCAACGCGATGAGCGACGCTGCGTGCGCGTCCCGCTTCTGCAAGGCCGGGATCGAAACGTGCGACGCCAGCGGCAATATCGTGGAATTCATTATTCGTCCGGGGCATATTGGGTCTCCGCCGTCTGTTGACCGCTGCGGCGGCCTGACACGGCTGCGCTCAATAGCGCTGCGCAGCACGAACATAGAGAAAGATTGTCTTATCTGGACCACCCTGTTCGGGGCCGTGGTGGCTGATCGCGTTGGGGAAATCCTCTATCTGTCTCTCGACGACGGGCACCACAGGATTGTGCTTTATCCGTCAGTCGAGCGCGGCGCGCTCTATGTTGGGGTTGGCGTCGCCACATTTGATCAGCTCATGCAGGCCTACTACGCGCTGCAGACGAGACAGGTCGAAATCGTCCAGGGACCAGGGCGCGAGGTTGTTTCTGGACATTATTTTCTAAGGTTCCGGACCCCCGAGGGCTCGATTGTCTCTCTCGTATTTGGCGAGGACGGCGCGGCGAAGGGCGCGGCGCGCCAATTTCTCGCGCATCCGTCATCGCTTTGTTCGCTCGGATCCATTTGCGCAGGGGTGCCCGAGCTTTCTTTTTCGGAGTCGACCACCAGCGCCAGACGGCGGGCCCCTTCATGATCAGTCTTCGCGATATCGCCTATGTTCGTCTCAACGTGAGCGATCTTGACGCGGCGGCGGCGTTCGCTCGGCACGTGATTGGACTTCAACCAGAGGGCTCCACCTCAGGTACGCGCTATTTTCGCTCCGACAGCCGGAGCCATTCGCTGGCGCTCCTCGCCGCTCCTGGCGGCCGCGCTGGCGATCATGTCGTGGCTTTTGACGTGGACGACACCGCGGACCTGGACTCCGCTTCGGCCGCACTGGAGGCTGAAGGCTATAAGGTTCGCTATGGTTCGACGGGAGACTGCGACAGCCGGCACGTCAAAGCAATGGTCGGCTTTCGGGATCCCTCTGGAAACGCTATAGAACTCGTTGTCCGACACGCCGAGTCCGGAAAGCAATTTATTCCACAGCGTGACGTTGATATCCGTTGCTTCAATCATGTCGGTCTTTGGTCGACCGACACGCGGCGAGACGAGTATTTTTGGACGCGTGTCTGTAATGCGCGCGTGAGTGACAGGATCGGCGATGTTCCACTGATGCGAATCAACGCCATCCATCACACGATCGCGCTTGCGCCGGCGACATCGTGTGGTTTGCACCATATTAATCATCAGGTGGGCAGCACCGACGACATCCTTCGGGCCGCCTATTTCCTGCGCGAGCAAGGCGTGCCTCTGGTTTTCGGCCCAGGCCGTCACCCCACTTCGGGCGCCCGGTTTTTGTATTTTCGCGGTCCCGACAATGTCGTTTTCGAATACTCGGTCGGGGTCGACGAAATCGCAGACGAGGCAAGCCACAGAGCGCGCCAATTCAATGCAGAGCCTTGGAGTTTGTGCCAGTGGGGCTCATTATGGGATAATGGGGTTGGTGGGAATGAGCCGCCGAGCCCACCCCTCCAGCCAGTGTCTTTGAGGATGTTAGGTGAATGACCCCCAATGCTCCGATCGCCCCATTTCCGTTTACTGATGCGATAGATCAGTCGAGAGTTGGGGTTTTTCAATGGCGCATTCTCGCGCTGTCAATGCTTCTTATTATTATCGACGGCTATTGCCTTCTTGCGCCAGGATTTGCGGCCCCCTCGATCGCCCGGGATTGGCTGATTGACGACGAGGCGCGGCTTGGGGTTGTTTTGGCCGCCTCAGTCCTCGGCATGATCCTAGGGGCGCCGCTGTTCGGTTTTTTCGGGGACAAGTTTGGCCGACGCGATGCGGTGCTCCTCGCCACTGCGGTCTTCTCCGTTTTCACCGCACTTTCGGCCTTTGCGGAAAGCCCGGAGCAACTGGCGGCGCTGCGCTTCATCGACGGCATTGGCATTGGCGGGGTCACCTCAAATATTATCGCCTTGGTCTCGGAATGCATGCCGCGGCGACACCGGGCGATTGCCGTCATCGGCACGCTCGCCGGCACGTCTATCGGCGGCGCCCTCCCTGCGCTGGTGCGTATCCTCGCTCCAGCCGATTATGTCTGGCAGAGCATTTTTCTTTTTGGCGGGGTCGCTGGGGGGGCTGTGTTCCTTCTCGCCCTTTGGGGCCTGGCGGACTCCCCGGCCTCGCTTTGGGAGCGCGGCCATCATCGTCGCGCGCTCGACATGGTTGCAAAAATCACCTCAAGCCCCCCCGCGACCGTATCGGAACCGCCTGGAAAAGGCGCTCTGGGATCGCGGGCGTCGCTTTCACCCGCAGCCTTGTTCGAAGCGAGGCTCGGCGTTGTTACTCCCCTAGTGTGGTTCATGAACTTCACTAATTTTCTGGCGATCTTTTTCGTGGTGAGTTGGACGCCTTATGTCCTTGAAGCGGCGGCGGTCTCTCACGATCGCGCCGCGCTGGTCAACGCGGTGTTTTCCTTGAGCGGAATACTGGGTGGCGTGGCGGTTGCCGGCATCGTGGAACGCAGAGGCGCTCTCGCGCTTGCAGGAATGTTCGCGCTGGGGTCGCCGGCGGTCGCCGCGATCGGCCTTGTCACCACTGCTCATTTCGGCTTCATCCTGGCGGCGGCGGGGTTAGCGGGGGCCGCGGTGGTCGGCAATCAATTTGCTCTCGGCGCATTATCTTCAAAAATCTACCCATCGGATCGTCGTTCAGGCGGCGCTGGCTGGGCGCTCTCGATCGGACGCCTCGGCTCATTGAGCGGCCCACTCTTGGGCGGCGTGTTGATCGCTTCTGCTTTGCCTTTGCCAGACCTCTATCGTTATTCGGCAGTGCCGCTCATAGGAGGGGCCATCGCAAGCCTGGTTCTTCACGCCGTCCTCCGAAAATCCAGCCCTGCCCCTTGAGGCAGATGGTTTCCGCTTTCAGGACGGAGCCCCGCCACTAATGAGCAAATGCTGGCCGCTGATAAACCCAGCGAGGGGGCCCGCAAGGAACTCGGCCACATCAGCAACATCGTTCATTGTTCCCATTCTCTCCATGGGACGGAAAGTACGAACAAACTCCCTGAAAGCCGGATCGACTCCGCCTGAAAAAACGCCTGCGCCTTCGATCGCAGTCGGAATGATTGAATTGACGGCAACGCCGCGATGACCAATCTCTTTCGCAAGAACTTCAATCAGGAAGCGCGGAGCCATCTTGCTTCCACCATAGAGGGCTGTCCCCGGAAGCGGATATGAGGTTGTGCTAGAGCCGATGTAGATAATGCGACCATTATCGACTACATACTTGGCCGCTTTTTGCAGCGTAAAAAAGGCGCCTTTTGTGTTGACAGCGAATAGCCGATCGAATTCTTCTTCAGTGAAATCTGCGATAGCTTGATTGATAAGCTCAATCCCTGCGTTTGCGACAACGATGTCGAGTTGGTTGAATTCGTGCAGCGCGGCCTGGAATAAGCCCTCAAGCGAATCCGGACGCGAGACATCCGCCCTCACGGCTATCGCGCGCGCTCCCATCGCACGGATCGCCTCGACCGTTTCAGACGCGCTCTTGTCGTCAGAGGCGTAATTCACCACAATATCGGCGCCGAGGCGGCCATACCGTTCGGCAATCGCCTTTCCAATTCCTCGCCCAGCTCCGGTAATAAGCGCAACCTTGTTTGCAAGCGACGTCATGCTTCTCTCCAATGCGGTTTGGCGAAAGCGAATGTCGGAGACTCCGCCCTGGCGACCCCTTCGTCATCCATGCTAGTACGTGATAGGGGGCTGTCGCCAGCGATATTTCCCTGTCAGCTCCTTCGCTCAGCGATCCGATTGTGTTTCTCTCTCCGTGACAACGAGCCTTCTGATGGACTTGGCGAAAGGACCATCTCCAATGCGCCGAAACCGATGCTCCATTCGTCGCTGCGGGACCACTCTGACAAGGACCAGTGGATCGTCCGTCAACCCCGTTTCTACGAGCGTAATGATGCGCCCTTTCACCCTACCGTGCGCGCCTCATCCCCGTGCACAAAAAGGCGCGCACGCTCGCTCCCCTTCTGGGCGCGTCAGAGCCGGACGGACCCTTGTCACTCCCAGACTCTTGAACGGAGGGCTGGCAGACTCTTGAACGGCGGGCTCGGCCGCTCACCCGACGCAGGGTTTTGTCCCTTGGCTTTTTCGCGTAGCCTGTGACGGTGGTATCGGATCAGCGGGATGGAGAGCTTGTTCATGTGTGGCTGTCGGAGCGCGCCGTCCCATCCCATCGCGACCTGGTCGCAGCCTTGACGCACCAGGGTCGAACGTTCTACATGTCTTGCCGCGTAGCGGCGCTTTTGCGGGCCGCTAAGCTTCCGAAGCGCGGCGCGTTTATGACGCCTCCGCGACAGAGGAAGCGGAACTTGAGCATGTGGTATCGTCGATGTCGGGCCTGCGCGGTCTGGCCTGCGAGGCAGGCGCTTTTGCAGAAGGGGCGTTCCATGACTCGTTGAGTGTCCGCGCTGCGCCCCTTCGCCATCGATCCGCATGTCGAGACAAGGCGATCGGACGCTTCCGGACAAAGTGCTATCATTGTTCGTCTAAGGCCATCTCTTTTTGTCAAGACAAGTCCATTTGTATTCTTTAGGGAGCGCATCATGAAAAACGCTATCGCTGCGGTGTCCGTGTTCATCCTCACCGCTATGGTCCCTGCTTTTGCGGAGAGTCTGACCGGAGCCTTTGGCAATACCGTCAATGTCACGCTTCCGGACGGTTCTTCTGTCCGATACTATTTCAATGCGGACCAAACCTACAGCATGGCGCTTCCAGACGGCGCGAGCATATCGGGACGCTGGGAAGAAGTCGACGGTCAGGTGTGCACAACGCCAGAAGGTGGGTCGCCGTCGTGCGTCAACGCCCCTCCTGGTCGTCGCGTGGGCGACTCCTGGGTTCAGATCGATGCAACTGGCGCAACGGTTGCTGTTTCAATTTCTGCGGGGCGCTAAACTCTTTGCAGCGAGGGGCCGCGCGCTTTTTGCGTTTGCTCCCCCGCTTCGCCACGGCGAGCCGTGGTTACCGCGTGATTTCGAGCGAGACGCAAAGGTCTGCGTGGGGCTGAGGGCAAGCCTCATGTGGGCGCAACTGTGCGCACAACCGACGCACAAGCACGACCGTCTCGACGCGTCAGCGGACAAAGTCTCGGCCGATGAATTTTCGGCGATGTCGCTTTTGAGAGTCGTCAGATAGTGGGGCGCCCAGTTTCTTTCGTGCGGTTACGGATGGTATCTATTGTGAGATCGAAGGCTTGTGCGGGGTGAGTAGCGTCCTTTACTCAGCGACATTTCGCTTCGCATTGGATCCTTTGACCTGAGCCCCGTTTATCCTCCAGCCATTGGTTTGGATTCGGGATTGAATTGATCGCGTGACGCGGCCTTCTGGGCAAGCGCGACGCGTTTGGCGGTTTCGTTGGGTGTGATGTTGCCGAGCCCCGACTGAGGGCGGTCGGCGTTGTCGTCCTCCTTCGATGGGGCCGGCGCCGTGCGAGCTTGGCTGATTGTCGCGAAAAGCATTTGGTTCAAAAGCTCGTCGCGCAGGCTCCCGATCAAGCTCTCGGCGAAAGCGTTTTGCTGCGGCTTGCCTGGCGCGCTGCAATGCCACGCGACGTCGGTTGCTTGCGTCCAGCCGAGGATTGCCATCGAGGTCAGCTCCGGGCCGTAGCACATTACGAAGGCCAGCATCGGCGGGGGCCGTAGCACGTCCCTGCGGGTGG
>JBMOEW010000042.1:0-24034 GCA_049314555.1 Caulobacterales bacterium | reverse complement strand
CCAATGATGGACTGGACCGACCGGCATTGCCGGTCGTTTCACCGGGCGTTGTCGCGGCGGGCGGTGTTGTACACCGAGATGGTCACCGCGGACGCTGTGATCCATGGCGACCGGGAAAAGCTGTTGGGCTTTGACGATGCGCAGCACCCTGTAATCCTGCAGCTGGGCGGCAGCGATCCGGAAAAGCTGTTCAAGGCCAGCCGGATCGGTGCGCAATGGGGCTATGACGGGATCAATCTGAACGTCGGGTGCCCGTCTGATCGGGTGCAGGAGGGGCGGTTTGGGGCCTGCTTGATGCGCGAGCCGGCGTTGGTCTCTGCGCTCGTGCGGGCGATGATCGAGGGGGCGGGGGATTGCCCGGTTTCGGTCAAGCATCGTCTGGGGGTGGACGATCAGGATCCGGAAGATAGCCTGTTTGGCTTTGTGGAGGTCGTGGCGGCGGTGGGCTGCCAGACTTTTATTGTGCATGCGCGAAAGGCTTGGCTGTCTGGGCTGTCGCCCAAGGAAAATCGCGATATTCCGCCATTGGACTATGAGATCGTGCGCCGGGTGAAGACGCGCTGGCCGCATTTGGCGATCCATCTGAATGGCGGGCTTGAGACCCTGCAGCAGGCGCAGGCCGAGATGGTGGGGCTCGATGGGGTGATGCTGGGGCGGGCAGCCTATCACACGCCGGCGCTTTTGTTGGAGGTGGACCATGCGTTTCATGGGGAAGCTGGGCCGGTGGGCGATGTGTTTGAGGGCTTGGATGCGTTCGAGCCGTATTTGGCGGCCCGGCTTGGGGAGGGATGCGCCTTGCACGCCATGACGCGGCATATGCTTGGATTATTCCATGGGGCGCGGGGCGGGCGGATATGGCGGCGGATTCTGACCGTCGATGGGGTGAAGCGGGGCGCGGGCCTTGAGGTGGTGCGCGCGGCGCGGGCGGCGGTGGAGGGGATGCAACGGCCGCTGGTGTAGGCACGGGCGTTTTGCCACAACCGCGCCATGGGCAAATTGTCGATCGGAATTGCGGGGGCTGGCATCGCGGGGCTTGCGGTGGCGCAGCTGCTGGCCAGGGCTGGCCATCGGGTTGTGGTGTTTGACCAATGGCAGACGCCGGTGCCGGTGGGGTCTGGCCTCGTGCTGCAGCCGGTGGGGCTGAAGGTGCTGGAGGCAATGGGCCTGGGGGCTGACCTCACCGCCTTGGGGGCGCGGATCGACCGGCTGTTTGGACGCGCGGCACCTGATGATCGGGTGGTTTTGGACGTGCGGTATGAGGCCCTGAACACGCCGGGCCGGGGGCTTGCGGTGCACCGGGCTGCTTTGTTTTCGCTGTTGCTCAAGGGGGCGCAGGACGCAGGCTGCGGGTTCGACACCGGAAAACCCATCACGGGGGCGGGGGAGCGCCGCTTTGTGTTCAAAGACGGTCGCACGAGTGCTGCCTTTGATCTGTTGGTGGACGCGACGGGGGTGCGTTCGGCGCTGGCACCGCGGATGGGCAAAGATCTGGCTTTTGGGGCCTTGTGGGCCAGCTTGCCGTGGCCGGAGGATAGCGGATTTGATCCGCATACGTTGGAGCAACGCTATAAGGCGGCGCGGCGGATGGTGGGCGTGCTGCCGATCGGGCGCAAAGACCCAGTCGCGCCGTTGCAGGCCGCGTTTTTCTGGAGCTTGAAGCAGGCCGATTACGCGGCCTGGCGCGCGCAGCCGTTGGCGGTTTGGAAGGCGAAGGTGCTGAGCCTGTGGCCGCAAGTTTCACCATTGCTGGCAGCGATCCAGGATCACGATGATCTGGTGTTTGCGCGGTATGCGCACAAAACATTGGTGGACCCGGTGGGACGCGGCCTTGTGCACATTGGCGACAGTTATCACAGCACCAGCCCCCAGCTGGGGCAGGGCGCCAATATGGCGTTGCTCGATGCGTTTGCGCTGAGCACCGCGTTGACGCGCCAACCCAATTTGGAGGTGGCGCTTGGGGAATACGCCCGGATGCGGGCCGCGCATGTGCTGCTTTATCAGTGGGCAAGTTATTTGCTGACGCCGGTTTATCAATCCGATTGGGACGGTCTTGCGGCCCTTCGCGATCACGTGGCGGCGCCGCTGATGCAGGTGTGGCCAGTGCCGCTGGTGTTGGCGGGATTGGTGGCGGGGCAGATCGGGGCGCCACTGCGGGGGATTGGTTTGCGATGAGCAGTGAGCTGATTTTCTTTCTATTGGCGCTTGGGGGCGCGGGGCTCGCGGCGGGCTTCATTGGCGGGCTGTTTGGGGTTGGCGGCGGGGTCGTGATTGTGCCGGTGTTGTACCATGTGTTTGGCCTCCTGGGGGTAGACGACGAGGTGCGGGCACACGCGGCGGTGGCCACATCGCTTTCCACGATCATCGCCACGTCTTGGCGTTCTGTGGCGACGCACGCGAAGGCCGGGGCGGTTGATTTTGAGATGCTGAAGGCCTGGACGCCGTGGGTGGCGGCGGGCGCTGCTATTGGCGGCTTTGGCGCGGGGGCGGCCAGCGCGTCGGTGCTGCTTATGGTGTTTGGGGGTGGGCTATTGGTGATCGCCGCCAACATGGGGTTTGGGCGCGACAGCTGGCGGCTGGCAAGCGCGCTGCCGACGGGGGCGGTTCGGGCCGGGGTGGGCGGTGCGATTGGGGCGCTTTCGGCGTTGATGGGGATCGGCGGGGGCGCGTTCGGCGTGACGCTGATGACGTTGTGTGGCAGGCCGATCCATCAGGCGGTGGCGACCGCCTCTGGCTTTGGGGCGGCGATCGCTGTGCCGGCGACGCTTGCCTACATTGTGGTGGGGTGGGGGCGCGAGGGGTTGCCGCCTGGTTCTCTGGGGTATGTGAACCTGTTGGGGTTTGGTGTTTTGGCTGTGTTGACGGCGATCACGGCCCCCATCGGGGCGCGGCTGTCGCACCGGCTGGATCGCTCGCTGCTTAAACGTCTGTTTGCCGCGTTTCTGGCGGTGATGGCGCTCAACCTTTTGCGGGAGGCTATCGGTTGAAAAGCGGATAGGCCAGCATGACCGCCGCGATCGCCCCCAGCCACAGCAACAGGTAAAACAGCATTTGGCCGATGCCGATGGCGGTCAGGTCGCGACGCACCATCATGGCAACCATGGCTGCGCCGATCATCGCCATATAGAAGGCGTTCAAGAAGGCCTCGCCCAAGGGCATGCCCTGCGTGCTGGCCAGGCCCCATGCCGCCCCGCCCGCGATCAAGAGGGCGGCCAGGACCACAAGGCCAAGCGCCTGCATCAGCGCGGCGTTTCATAGACGGGAAGGCCTGCCGCCCGCTTGCGCGCAGGCAGGGCTTCGCAGATGGCGTCGCGTTCGGTGTCGGTGAAGCGGGTCCAGCTGGTGATTTCTTTCATGGTGCGGCCACAGCCAAGGCACAGCCCGGTGGAGCCGTCGACGCAGCATTCACGCACGCAGGGGGTTCGGATCGGGGGCACTGTCATGGCCGTACCCTAACGTTGGGCGGAGGTGACATGCAATGTCCCTTGAAATAGAAGTATTGTTTTTCGATAAAAATACATTGACCAACGATATGGCGTGTCGTTAAATACGAACTCCAGGCAAACGCTGTGGCCGCTGGTGCGACGGCGGCTTTCCTGCCCACACAGAGACCGCGCGGCTGAACCTCCCGCGCGCTGGCCCGCCGGTGGTTCCTCCACCCCAATCGCCAAACCCCGGCGGGCCTTTTTCTGCAGATCTTGACACTGCGTCATGCTTGAAGGCGGGCGGGCAAATCGTATACTCCTCACAGTCTGCGCCTGCGGGGCGCACAGGAGGATAGGCGATGAACCTGGAGTTCTCAGCGGACGAAGTGGCGTTCCAAGAAGAAGTGCGCACGTTCATCGCGCAAAACTATCCGAAGTCCTTGCGGGGCAAGGCGACGCGAGAAGATTTGAGCCGAGAAGACTTTTTGGCTTGGCACAAAATCCTTGGCCAAAAGGGCTGGGTGGCACCTGCTTGGCCGGTGCAATATGGCGGCCCAGGGTGGAGCCCAACGCAGCGCTATATCTTTGCAGAAGAGCTTGCCCGCGCCGAAACCGTGCCGATCCTGCCGTTCGGGATCAACATGGTGGGGCCGGTGATCTACACGTTTGGCTCCGTGGCCCAGAAGGAACGTTTCCTGCCTAAGATTTTGGCCGGGGAAGAATGGTGGTGCCAGGGCTATTCGGAGCCCGGCGCTGGTTCGGACCTTGCCAACCTGCGCACCAAAGCGGAGCGCAAGGGCGACACCTACATCGTCAATGGCATGAAAACCTGGACAACGCTCGCCCAGTATGCGGACTGGGGCTTCTTCCTGTGCCGGACGGACCCGGACGCCAAGAAACCACAGGAAGGGATTTCCTTCCTGCTGATCAACATGAAAAGCCCTGGGATCACCGTGCGCCCGATCATCATGCTGGATGGCGGGCATGAGGTGAACGAGGTTTATCTCGACAATGTGGAAGTGCCGGCTGATCAGCTCGTGGGCTTGGAAAACCAGGGCTGGACCTATGCGAAGTTCCTGCTGGCGCATGAGCGCAGCGGCATCGCTGGGGTGGCGCGGTCCAAGCGCGGGGTGGAGCGGCTGAAGGATCTGGCCAAGGCAGAGCTTGCAGATGATGGCCGTGCGCTGATCACGGATGGGGATTTCAAACGCAAGATCGCCGATCTGGAGATCGATCTTCTGGCGCTGGAATTCACCGAGCTGCGGGTGTTGGCCAATGAGCAAGCGGGCAAAGGACCGGGCCCGGAAAGCTCGCTGTTGAAAATCAAAGGCACCGAGATCCAGCAACGCCTGACTGAGTTGGCGATGGAGGCGGTGGGCAACTACACGATGCCGTATTTCCGCGGATTACCGGCCGATACCAACGAGTTCCCGATCGGCTCGGATGCGGCTCACCACACCGCGCCGTTGTATTTCAATATGCGCAAGACCTCCATTTATGGCGGCTCAAACGAAATCCAGCGCAACATCATCGCGAAGATGGTGCTGGGGCTTTAGGCGCAAGCGGGGATAGCCGCATCAGTCCAAGCCGTGCGGGGGAAATCGTGGAGCGGCGGTGGCCGGGGCAATCCGGCGATGCCGGCTGTTTGGTTCCGGATGGTTTTGGGGTCGATCACCCCAACCACCACCGCACGGTTTGCTTGCCTGGCGCGCGTTTTGGCAGACTCTTCAACGACCCCTTTCGCACGGGGGCTTACCCTCGATGTGGTCTGCTCACGGACCGCTTCACCCATGAGTTTTCCACCAAACCGTTCCACACCTTGAACGGAGAGCGCTTCACCCCCGATACCAATGTGGATGGAGGGATCCTACCGCCGGGCTTATGGGGGGGTAAGTTTTGTTGGAGAGCGCGCCGCGCTTGGCCCAAACCCTGTGAATTTGGGGGGTAGGGGCGTCTATCTGATTGCCTTACGGCGGGCTGGCGATATGGATGTGCAATGACGTAGCGGCGCCCGGTTGAGTTCGGCGCGTTGCAGCTTAAAACAAATGGACCATAAAGACAGATGCGGGGCTTCGTCCCCGCCCATTGAGGGAGCCGCAGCCGTGGATTTCAACTTCACTGAAGAGCAAACCATGCTGCGCGACTCGATCGCGCGGTTTGTTGGCGACAAGTACGACTTCGACAAGCGCCGTGCGATGCTGGCCTCTGAGGCCGGGCGTGACCCTTCGACCTGGGCTGCGTTTGCCGAGCTTGGCTTGATGGCTGCCCCCTTGCCGGAGGCCTATGGCGGGCTTGGCGGCGGGCCGATCGACGTGCTCGTGGTGATGGAAGAGTTTGGCAAGGGCATCGTGATTGAGCCGTATTTGCCGACCGTGGTTATCGGGGGCGGCGCGCTGGAGCTGGCCGGTTCTGAGGCGCAAAAACAGGAACACCTGGCCGCAATCGCCGGGGGCGAGCGGATCATCGCTGCCGGTTTTTACGAGCCAAAGGGGCGCTACAACCTCAATGACGTGGCCACCACCGCCAAAAAGGACGGCGCGGGCTATGTGTTGAACGGGCACAAGGCGGTGGTGATCGGTGGGCCGTGGGCAGACCATCTGCTTGTCACGGCGCGCACGGGCGGGGGCCAGCGCGAGGCGCAAGGGGTTTCGCTGTTCCTGGTGCCCAAGGCCGCCAAGGGCGTGACCACCCGCGATTATCCAACCATCGACGGCCAACGGGCGTCTGAGGTTTATTTCGAGAACGTTGCGGTGGGCGCGGAGCATCTGATCGGTGCCGAGGGCGGTGCCGCGGCCACCGTGGAGCAGGTGGTGGATCACGCGATCGCTGCGGTGTGCGCAGAGGCCGTGGGCTGCATGCGGGTGATCCACGAGAGCACCGTGGACTATGCCAAGACGCGCAAGCAGTTTGGCGTGGCGATTGCCTCGTTCCAGGTGTTGCAGCACCGCATGGTGGACATGTTCATGGGGCTCGAACAATCGGCCTCGATGGCGATCATGGCGTCGATCAAGCTTGGCGAAACACCGACTGAGCGGGCAAAGGCTGTGTCTGCCGCCAAGGTGCAGATCGGCAAGGCTGGGCGCTTCCTGGGGCAGTCTGCGGTGCAGATCCACGGCGGCATGGGCGTGACCGACGAAATGAAAGTGGGCCACTATTTCAAGCGGGTGACGATGATCGACGCCCAATTTGGGGCGGTGGACTATCACCTGAAGCGCTACACTGATCTTTCCCTTGGCGCGTGAAGGCAAACCCTGGGGGTGACCGATGCTCGCCATGCGTCCAAACTGCGCGTGCTGCGATAAAGATCTGCCTGCGGATCAGGCGGGGGCCTTTATCTGTTCGTTCGAGTGCACGTATTGCGCGGATTGTGCGGGCCTGCGGCTTTTGGGGGTTTGTCCCAACTGCGGGGGCGGGTTGGTGGTGCGGCCACCGCGTGCTGCGGCGTTGCTGACGCGGTTTCCGGCCGAAGGGGTGCGTCAGGCGCTGGCGGCGGGGTGCGGCTCTAACCCGCCCTGACGGGCGTGATCTTGGATGTCCGAAAACGGCGAGACTGAACCCTTGGCCTTTGGCATAATGGGGCATGGTTTTGACAGACGATGCCCGCCACGCTGCGCTGGAAGCGCGAGACCGTCGGTTTGACGGGGCCTTCTTCACGGGCGTCACGTCCACCGGGATTTATTGCCGGTGCGTTTGCCCGGCACGCACGCCCAAGCGCGAAAACCGCCGGTTTTTCCCGTCTGCGGCGGCGGCGGAGAGGGCGGGGTTTCGTCCGTGTCTGGTGTGTCGGCCTGAGGCGGCACCTGGGTTTGCGCCTATAGATGCGGGCGAGCGCCTTGCGGCTGGAGCGTTGCGCGCGATCGAGGCAGGGGCCTTGGAGGAGCGCGGGATTGAGGCGCTTGCCCATGAGCTTGGGGTTAGCGACAGGCATTTGCGCCGGGTGCTGTTGAGAACGCATGGGGCAAGCCCGGTGGCGCTCGCGCAGACGCACCGATTGTTGTCGGCCAAGCGGCTTTTGAGCGAAACCGGAT
This sequence comes from Caulobacterales bacterium, assembly GCA_049314555.1. Taxonomy (GTDB): domain Bacteria; phylum Pseudomonadota; class Alphaproteobacteria; order Caulobacterales; family Aquidulcibacteraceae; genus REEB509. The sequence continues at coordinate 16,584 of JBMOEW010000042.1, read as the reverse complement.
TGTCAATCACGGAGGTGGCGTTCGCGGCCGGGTTTTCCAGCCTGCGGCGCTTCAATGCGCTGTTTCAGGAGCGCTACGGCATGGCCCCCTCGCGGGTTCGGGCGCGCCAAGGCGCAGCCAAGGCCGCTCGCGATGCGATTACGCTCAGATTATCCGCACGCGGTGTATTTGATGTGGCAGGCGCCATCGCGTTTGTCGAAGGGCGCGCGCTTGAAGGCATAGAGAGCGTCACTGGCGCGCGCTATCGCCGGACGCTTCGGATGGGTAAGGGCGCGCCGTTCCTGGTGCGGATGGACTTTGATGCGGGCGGCGTAGAATTGTCGTTCGCGCCGGATCAACTGGGGGCGGTTCGCGGGATGATCGCGACGGCGCGTCGGGCCTTTGATCTGGATGCGGACGTTGTGGCAATCGATGCGCATTTGGCGCGCTGTGGCTTGCTGGCGGGGGATGTGGAGCACGAGCCCGGCGTGCGGCTCACGGGCGGGCTTGACGCGTTTGAAATTGCCATGCGCGCTGTGCTTGGCCAGCAGGTGAGCGTGGCGGCGGGGCGCGGGCTATGCGTGCGGCTTGCGCAGGCGTGCGGTGATCCGGTAGCGGATGATCTTGGTTTGTCTCTGGTGTTCCCAACAGCCGCGCAAGTTAGCGGCCTTGGGGTGGATGGGATCGCGGCGCTCGGGATGCCGCGGGCGCGGGCGGAGGCTGTGTTTGTCCTCGCGAGCGCCGTGCATGAGGGGACACTGATGTTGAGCCCAGGTGTGCGCGCCAGCGAAGGGCTTTTGGCGCTGAAGGGCATTGGGCCGTGGACGGCTTCTTATGTGGCGCTGCGGGGGCTTGGGGATCAGGATGCCTTCCCTGCGGGTGATGTGGCGTTGCAGGCCGCAAGCGGGCTTGATGCGCGGGCGCTGGAACGGGCGTCGCAGGCGTGGCGGCCCTATCGTGGCTATGCGGCGATGCGGTTATGGCGGCGCGCGGCGCGGATGAAACGGAGTGCGGGATGATCAGTGCAGTTCACGAAAGCCCGCTGGGGCAACTTACGCTGGTTTCGGACGGAATGGGGCTCACCGGCATTTATTTCCCTGTCCACAAGGGCGGGCCAAAGGGGCTGCCCCGCGCGGGCGAGGATGCGATTGTCTCGCAGGCCCGGCGCGAGTTGGACAGCTATTTTGCAGGCCGGCGCGAGCACTTCGAGATTGCCGTGCGACCGCAGGGCACGCCGTTTCAAATCCGGGTGTGGTCTTTGTTGTTGGGCATAAAGTACGGCCACACCGAAAGCTACGGCGCGTTGGCGCACGCGCTGGGCAACCCCAATGCGTCGCGCGCGGTGGGGGCTGCTGTCGGGCGCAATCCGATCTCAATCATTGTTCCGTGCCACCGGGTGATCGGTGTGGCGGGGGCGCTCACCGGGTTTGCCGGCGGTGTTGAGCGCAAGCGTGCATTGCTTGCGCTCGAAGCCGGTGAGACCGCGCTGCTTTCTACTTAAGCGGCGCGGATCTGGTCGATGAATTTGCGCACCTCGCCGCGCAGGCTATTGGCCTGGACGCCGAGTTCTTTTGCGGCACCTAGCGATTGTTCGGCGGCGGCGCCGGTTTCGGCGGCCCCTTGACGCACGCCGCCGATGGCAGCGGTGACGTCTTTGGTGCCTTCGGCCACTTCGGCGGTGTTGCGGCTGATCTCGCGGACAGCGGCGGTTTGCTCTTCGACGCTTTCGCTGATCGCCACCGAGATGTGATTGATCTCGGTGATGGTGGAGCTGATCGCGCCGAGCGCATTGACCGCGCCATCGGTGGCGGCCTGGATGCCGGAGACTTGAGTTGCGATCTCGTCGGTAGCTTTGGCGGTCTGTTCGGCCAAGCGTTTCACTTCAGCAGCGACCACGGCGAAGCCGCGGCCAGCCTCGCCTGCGCGGGCGGCCTCGATCGTGGCATTGAGCGCCAGCAAGTTGGTTTGGCTCGCGATCTCGGTGATCAGGCCCACCACTTCGCCGATCCGCATCGCGGCGGTGCGCAGTTCACGGACGGTTTGATCGGCGTCGCGGGCTTTTTGATCGGCCTGCCGGGAAACGTCGTTAGCTTGCGACACTTGGCTAGCGATCTCGCTGGCAGAGGCGGCCATTTCCTCAGACGCAGACGCCACAGTTTGCACGTTGGCGGCGGAGATATCGGCCGCACGCGCCACCATGTCGGAGCGATGGGATGCTTCCTTGGCGGTGCGCGACAGGCTTTCAGAGCTTGCCTCCAGCTCTGTGCTGGCGGCCGCTACCGCATCCACCACCTGCATTACGCTGGTCTCGAAATCGGCGGCCAACGAGGCCAGGGCCTGCCGCTTAGAAGCTTCCGCCGTTTGCATGTAGACTTCCACCGCGATGTCCAGATCTAGCATCACGCTGCGCATAATCGCCGACATGTATACTGGAAGTTTGTGTGCGTTTTTCGAGGCGAGCCCCAACGGGCCCGGCTTGCCGATCGCCTCGGAAATCGCCTTGGAAATGCCGGCAGAGAGGACCGAGTAGCCGCCCACGAACCAGGTCGGCTCTAGGCCTAGTCGAGAGTGGATGCCCCAGATCTTGCGCACGGATGCCTCATAGCGGGCCCCGAATTCGCCTTCCGCGATAGTCATCCAATGTTCGAGCTGCTTTTCTTTCACGTGGTTCAGCGTGGTGGAGGCAAAGACCGCCGATACATGGGGCCATCGCTGTATGTGGGTGTAAAACTCTTCGAGAAGCCCGGGAATCGCTGCGCGCAGCAGGGGCTTGATCTCTCGCAGGGCCGCACGCTCTGCCTCGGTTATGCCGTGAAACCGAATCCGCTCGCTTAGAGCCGTCATCCTTCCCTCCGATAGCTATCACCGGGTGCAGTGGACCGCATCAATGTCCGCAACGGTTCTCAAACATGCGGGCGAAGAGGTGAGCAATGTGTAAACTATCGCTCGTATGACACGCCCGCTTAGCGCCCTGACCGGGTTTGTTGGGGGACTTGAACGCAAGCGTGCCTTGCTTGCGCTCGAGACTGGCGAACTGGCGCTTGTTGCTGCTTAAGCGGCGCGGATCTGGTCGATGAATTTGCGCACTTCGCCGCGCTCTATGCCTTCAACAGTGATATCCAGTTGGCCGCCGGCCAGGGTTGCCATGCTGTCTGTCATTTTGCGCATCGGGGTGGCAATAAGTTTGGCTCGCAACATCGCTGCGCCCGCACCCACCAGTAACGCCAGTAGGGCAAGGGCATTAGCAAGGGGGGGGGGCTTGCATCTGTGCGCTCATCTGCGGACCAATGGCGTCTTGGCGCTGTTGGGTCTCGCCATGTGTACGGGCAAACTTGTCCATCAGCTGATCGGCGATGGTACCGCGTCGGGCGATTTCGTCTGGGGTATCGGCGTTTTCGGCGAGGGCTGCATATTCGCGCAGTAGCGCAGGGGCTGACAAAAACGCCTGACGACAGCTATCGTTGGGGGCAATATCGGTGGCTTTTTCGATCTGTTCGAGGGCATGATCGAGGTGGGAGGAAAGTTCGGCGCGCGCGTTTGCCACCGCAGCGACATCATCTTGAGACCGGGCGATCTGAATGTCGCGGGTTTCGATCCGCATGTGAAGCGCCGCGTTCTCTGCGGCACCCATTTCGACATTGGTGCGGGCGGTGGCGCGTTACTCGGTCACGGAATCTTGAAGACGTTCCATCGTGAGGGCGGCATAGCCAGTTCGCGTGGCAACACCTGTGACGATGACGCCAAAATCAATCTGAATCTTTCTCGCGACTAGGGCATCCTTCAAGTACCACTTCAGCATTTTGGATCTTCCCTGATAGGTGTTTGGCAAGTGACTTTGGGGTGTGTGCCCATAAAATTCTCCCACTGATTGCGCTCGACTTGGTGAGCGAAGAATTGAGCTGACGTTTTTTTATGACCGCGGAGTGGATTATGAGCTCGTTTTTGACATTGGACCGCGTGGACACCATCGCCGTGTTGACCATCAACCGGCCGGAGTCACTGAACGCTTTGGGCGAGCCGGGGGATGGGGCGGCATTTGAGGCCGCCTGTGATGAGATCAACGCGGACCGCTCGATCCGTTGCGCCATTCTGACAGGTGCTGGGCGGGCGTTTTCTGCGGGTGGAAATGTCAAGGCGATGCAGGCGCGGGAGGGGGCGTTTGCGGGCAGCCCGATTGAAGTGCGCCAAGGGTATCGGGGCAATATCCATCGGATCGCGCGCAGTCTTTATGGGTTGGAAACGCCGTTGATTGCGGCGGTCAATGGGCCAGCGATCGGGCTTGGGTGCGATGTGGCGTGCTTTGCCGATATCCGCATTGCCTCAGAGACCGCCAAGTTCGGCGTGACGTTCTTGAAGCTTGGGTTGATCCCTGGCGATGGCGGGGCCTGGCTGATGCCGCGCACGATTGGTATGAGCCGCGCAGCGGAGCTGCTATTCACCGGCGATGTTGTTGATGCGCCAACCGCGCTGAGCTGGGGGCTTGTGTCTCGCGTGGTGGCGGGGGATCAGTTGATGGCGGAGGCGCAGGCGCTGGCCAGCAAAATCGCCCAGCAGCCGCCGCAGGCGTTGCGGATGGCGAAGCTGTTGCTGCGGCAGGGCCAGACGGCGACCTACGATGCCGTGCTTGAATTGTCGGCAGCGGCGCAGGCCTTGATGCATCACACGGCAGATCATGAAGAGGGCGTGGCTGCGATCTTGGAAAAGCGTGCGCCCAAATTCACAGGTGACTGAAGTGGCGCTGCAACGAACGGTAGGGGTGTGAGGATGACGATGACACGGGCAAGTTTTTGCGGCGCTTTGGTTTGCGCTTTGGTTTTGGCGTCCTGTGCATCCGCGCCAGAGGTGCCGCCGGGGCCGCCGCCGCCACCGGTGCAGCGCAGCGAAGGGGCCTGGCTGTTTAACTTCGATGCGCCGAGCGGCATTGCCAGCGCGGTGTTGCGCTCGTCCCAGGGGGCGTTGCTGGTCGAGCTGAATTGCGAGGGCCCGAGCGGGCCGCTGGTGGTGCGGGACTGGACCTTTACCGAGCTTGCGGCGGGACCGCAGAACGCCAGCGTACGGCTTGGTCAAAACGTGGTGGCTGTGACCGTCGCGAGCCCTGCTTCACCGGCGGGGCGGGCGGGGCTTTCTTTTGCGCTGGACCCGCGGGCACCGGCGGTGAGCCAGTTGTTCCAAGGACAAGAGGTGCAGGTGTTGACCACCACTAAAGTGCACGTCTGGGCTGAGGGGGCTGCGGGCGAAATTGTCGCTGTGGCCAATGCGTGTGTCCAACGCGGCAGTTAAGGCAACTGTGTCTGGCGGTTGCGGCAGGGGTGTGTCGATCTATTGTCTAGACTTGGGCGTTCGCTGAACTGGCGGATTCTCATTTGTGAGACCGCTCGGGACCCCGACGGTCCCTTGGAGGTCTGCGTGATTGGACTGATCGCCACTTTGCCTGTGAAGCCTGGGATGGGCGCGGATCTGGAAGCGGCTTTTGCGGGCCTGGCTGCCGCTGTGCGGTCGGAGGAACCGGGCTGTTCGTTGTACACGCTGGTAAAGACCCAAGACCCAGAGCTCACCTATGTGGTGATGGAGCTTTACGCTTCGGACGAGGCTTTGGCGGCGCATGGCAAAGGTGAGCAGTTTCGTGCAGCCGCCCAGGCGATGGGGCCGTGTTTGGCGGGGCGGCCCATCGTGAAACGCTATGAGGTGGTGGTGTAATGGCATTTGGCACGCCACCGGCGCCAGGCGATGTGCCTACCGGTGCTGTTGGTGTGCTTGCCCGATTGAAGATTGAGCAGGGGCGGCAAGAGGCGTTTGAGCACTTTGTGCTTGGGTTTGCGGCGGATGTGGCCCGCCTGGAACCTGGCTGTTTGTTGTATTCGCCGCAGCGCGCGATCGGCGGCGACTGCGACTATGTGATCTTCCAACGCTTTCGCGCCTGGGCTGACTTTGAAGCCCACGCCGATACTGCGCACATGAAAGCCGCTTTGCCGCACTTCGCGCACTTTTGGGATGGCACTCCAGTGCTGGAAATCTTTACAGCGCTGGTCTGATTGGCGCATCGTAGCGCACCGCTTATCGGCAATCGCCAGGAGAACAAGATGGATCTGTCGTTCAGTGCGGACGATCTCGCGTTTCGTGACACGGTGCGCGCCTGGATCGGCGAGGCGTTTGACGACGACCTGCGGCGGCGGATGGCGTTTTCCAAAAACGGCTATCTGGACAAAGCGGGCCAGGTGAAATGGCAAAAGAAGCTCAATGCCCGCGGGTGGGTGGCGCCGGACTGGCCTACGGAATACGGCGGTGCCGGGTTCACGCCTAATCAGCGCTATATCTTTGCGATGGAGATGGCGGCGGCCGGCTGCCCGGTGGTGTCGCCGATGGGGCTGAAAATGGTGGCGCCGGTGCTGATGGCCTTTGGCACGCCCGAGCAGAAAGCCCAGCATCTGCCGGCGATTTTGGCGTCCGACATCTGGTGGTGTCAGGGGTATTCGGAGCCAGGCTCGGGGTCTGATCTGGCGTCGCTGCAAATGAAGGCCGTTCGCGACGGTCAAGACTATGTGTTGAATGGCTCCAAGATTTGGACAACCCACGCGCAGTGGGCCGATTGGATCTTCTGTCTGGTGCGCACCAGCCAAGAAAAGAAGCCACAGGACGGGATCAGCTTTGTGCTGGTGGACATGCGCTCACCGGGCATCACCGTGCGGGCACTGCCGACGCTGGATGGGCCGGCCGATGGGCAGCAGGAAATCAACCAAGTGTTCTTTGAAGACGTGCGCGTCCCAATCGCCAATCGGATCGGGGAGGAGGGCAAAGGCTGGACCTACGCCAAGTATCTGTTGGAGTTTGAGCGCGGAAACGCCTATGGCCCCGGTTTGAAAAGCATGCTGGCCAAAACCCGCAAGATCGCTGCCCTGGAGGGGGTGAACGGGGCCCGCCTGATCGACGATCCGGATTTCCGCAGGAAGCTTGCGAGCCTCGATATTCAAATCCAGGCGTTGGATGCAACGGAGCTGAAGTTGTTCAGTTCACTGACGTCTGGGGCGCGGATCGGGGCCAGTTCTTCGATGCTGAAATGCGCGGGTACTGAAGTGCAGCAGGCGATCACGGAGCTGACGCTGGAGGCGGTCGGGGCGCACGCGATGGCTTTCGTGCAAAGCCCGCTGGAGCATGCGCGGGATAACACGCCTTGGCCGGCACCCGAGCACGCGGTGACGGTGGCGCCGGTGTATTTCAACTACCGCAAGGCCTCGATCTATGCGGGCTCAAACGAGGTGCAGCGCAACATCATGGCGAAGATGGTGCTTGGGCTTTGACGGGTTAGCCCTGGCGCAGGTAGGCGATCAGGGGCGCGCGGTAGAAGATCGCCGCGGCGAGGCCCGCCAAGCACACACCGGCTGCCACGCTGGCTGGCAGCCAGTGTGCCATCACCATGTCGAGGGCGATCAGCTTCAAGAAGGCCAGCGCGATCAAGGTGGTTCCGGCCCAGCGCAGAGCGCTTTGTGGGGCGCGCCGCCAGCCGAACGCCAACAGCAGGCCGCCCGCTGCCAGGATCGTTGCGGAGCTGGCAAAGAGCTCAAAGGGGGCAAGGCCTTGACCCCAAGTGCCGCCATGGAAGGCCAGCCGTAGGGTCATGACCATGCCCGCGGCGGCGGTTAATCCGGTGAGGCTGCCCATTGCAACGCTCATGATGTGATCTGCGCGTCTTAGGCTGAGGCCAGCGTGCATGGCCAACAGGGCAGCCGGAACAAACGCCGTGGCAATCAGGGCCCACGGGGTCGTGCTTTCTGGGCGCGTGCCCCACCAGGGGTTTTGGGGAAAGCCCAGCGACAGAGCCAGCGCCACCATGGCGAGGGTAATCAGCGTCCAAGCAAAGATTTCGCGCAACGCGCTGTTGGCGCGGGGTGCCCCAAACCGCAGCGCAAGCCCCCCGGTAAGCGCTGTGATCGCCAGCAGCCCAAGGGCAGTGAAGCTTGGGATTTCGCCCACAAAAACCGATGGTGTGATCAAGGCGATGCTGGCCAGAACCGCCATCGCAAGGGCTGGAGCTTCAAGAACCGCGCCCAGTCTTGGGGCAGGGAAACGGCTCGCTGCGGCCAGCACCCAGGCCGTGGCCGCGACCGCCAGGCCCGCCGTCAGGCTTGCGCCAGCATCATACAGGGTTATGGCGGCGGTGATGGCGGCGGCCAAGCTTACAGCACCAGATAAGGTGGCGAACACAGGGTGTGGATCTTGGCGGACGCGCCAGGCAAGGCCGGCGGCAAGCGCCCCCCAAAGCGGGCCGGTGGCGATGGCTGGTGCAGCCAAAGCGGCGGCGGCCATGGCTGCAACCAGGCTGCCGAGGCACAATACCCAGGCACTTAGCCCCATGGCGTGCAGCTCGCCTTGGGCGCGTCCTGCAGCGGCGATCAATAGTCCCAAAAGCACTGCGACGCTGGCAAACGCTGCCCCCGACGCCAAGGGGTCGTTGGCCAGGGGCTGGCCCTCGCCGCTGAGGAGATAGACACAAAACAACGGCGCGCAGGCAGCGATGCTGGCCAGCACCACGCCTTTGGGGCTCAAGCGATGGGGCTGTGCGGCGGCCAAGGCCAGGAAAAGCGCGCCGGAGATGGCAGCGGCGGGCGTCAGCCAGATGCTGGCGGCGGGCTCGCCGCTCAACACCCAAAGGCCAGCGCAGGTGGCAAGCCAGGCCCCAATCAGCATCGGTTCAAGGCGGCCGCGGCTAGCACCCACAACAGCTGCGCAGGTGGTGATCAGCGCCAGGCCGAGGCCTGACCACGTCATGGGGCCGTAAACATAGGCCAAGACGACGAGGGCGATGGTTGCGCTTGCGCTGGTGATCAAACCGACGGTGGTAAAATGGCCCCGCGGTTCGACCTCAAGGCGCGCCGCTAGGGTTGCCAGCAGCCCAATCGCTAGAAGCGTCAAGACCAGGGGGTGGCTGAGGGCCGGCAGCGCGATGGCACCGACACAAAGACCAGCGATCAGCGTGGCCGCTGCCAGAGCCTTCAGCCACAACTGCCGGTGCAGGTGGGGCGCGTTTGGGATCGCGGGCGGGGTCTTAAGGATGGACGGTGCGCTCGGGGGCGTGGGCTGCCACGGCTCTTGGACCTCGCGCGTTGAACCATCCACCGGCAGCGGTTGTTCCACGATGAAGGGGCGGGGAAACAGAGCTGTGGGGCGCAGGTCTGGGTCCAACGGCCAAGTGCGGCTTGCGGGGCGTTGGGGGGTATTGTCCGTCTCCGCGAGGGCCGAAACGCGCGGCGTCGGTGCGACGGCGGCCGATGCGGTGGCGTCGTCATCCCGCAGGCGAAGCCAATCTGGGGCGGGGCTCATCCAGGGGGGTGGCCCATAGGCGCGCTGGGCGGCGAGTTCCTCCCGCACCAAGCGCAATTCGGTTTCTAGCCGGCGCGCATGAGTGGCGAACGCGCCGACAAGCGCGATGGCGATGGCGCTCATAAAGAGGGCCGCGATGGCAACCATGGTCTATCCTGCAGGCGTCCAAAAGGGGGTCGTTTACCCTTTATGAACGAATTTGACCACCCAGGGGCCATTTTGGCCGCGTAGCTGTTTGAATTTGTGCGTTTTCGCTGTTTGGCGATGCGCTAAATGGGCGGGTGCTTTGGGGGGCTTATGCAGACTACTCGCCGTCAAAGCCCACGAAAATGGTAGCTTCCTCCACGGTTTTGCGGCGCGACACCACCGCATTGGCGGGGAAGCTGTCGTCGGGATATCCCATCGCCACGCAGATCATGATCACCTGGTCGTCTGGGATGTTGGCGTGTTCGCGCACGACCGGCGACTGCATGATGCCTTGGCTGTTGATCACGCAGCCCAGCCCGCGTGACCAGGCAGCGTTGACCAGCGCATTGGTAACGGCGCCGCAGTCGAAGGGGGCGATGTCGCTGCCGTGGATCGAGCGGTCGTAGGTCACGACGACCGAGACCGGCGCGTCGAACTGGCGAAAGCCGCGCAGCACCCAGTCTTTGCGGGCGGCCTGATCGTGGCGGTCAATGCCCATGACGGCAAACAGCTGTTTGGCGATTTCAACCTGGCGGTCGCGGTGGGGGCCCTCATAGGCGCCGTGGGTGCGGAACTCGCGGCTGTCTGGCACGCCGGCGAGGTTGCGTTCGGTGTTGCCGGCGCGGATGCGATCCAGCGGCTCGCCGGCTACGACGAAGAAATTCCAGGGCTGGGTGTTGAGGGAGGAGGGCGCGCGCATCGCCATCTCGATCACCTCTTTGATCACCGCTTTGGGCACGGCGTCTGGTTTATATCCGCGGATGCTGCGACGTCCCAGGACCACTTCATCGTATTGCACGGGTTTAGCCTCATAAAGTCGCGACAGTGCGGTCGCTTGCGGCAAAGGCGCTTGCATCGGTCATTTTGGGCGGGCTGTCGACTGCAAGACACGAAATCGCTGAGCCAGCCGCTAGGCAAGGAATTTGCGATGGGCGCGCAGTGTGAAAAGCTGGGGCTGGTTTTTGGGGAGAGGTGATGTTGCGGGTGCGGAAGAAAGCGATGGGGATGGTCCGGGTGGCGATGATTGGGCTGGCCATGCTGGTGGTGAGCGCCTGTGTGCCCACTGTGCAGCGCGCCTTGGCACCCACCCTTCCTGAGCCGCCTCGGTTTGAAGGCAATACGTTTGTGAGCTTCGACGGGGCGCGGCTTGGGTTGACGGTCTATGCGCCTCCAGAGGGCCAAGTGCCGTGGGCGGCGATCGTGGCGCTGCATGGCATGGGTGATTATGCCAACGCGTTTCATCTTGCGGGGCCTGCCTGGGCTGAGCAGGGCGTGGTCACCTATGCTTATGACGCGCGCGGCCACGGGCGATCGCCGCGGCGGGGGATTTGGGGCGGTGAGGCGTTGCTGCGGGAGGATTTGCGCACCGCGGTGCAGTTGGCGCGGGCTGCAAACCCGGGTGCCATCGTGGGGGTGGTGGGGGAGTCCATGGGCGCTGCCACAGCGCTTGCGGCTTTTGGAGACGATAACCCCCCGCAGGCCGATCGCCTGGTGTTGATTGCGCCGGCGGTGTGGGGCTGGTCCAGCCTGCCGCGCAGCTATGCCGCAAGCCTGTGGTTGGGGGCGCACACGCTGCCGGGCCGGCCGGTGACCGCGCCGCGCTTTGTGCAGCGGCGCATCCAGCCCTCCGACAACTTGGAGATGATGCGGGCCATGGGGCGCGATCCCTTGATGGTGTTTGAGACGCGTATTGACGCGATCTATGGGTTGGTTTCGCTGATGGAGCAGGCGTCCGACCGGGCGGGGCTGGTTTCGGTGCCGACGGCGTTTTTTTATGGTGCGCGCGACGACATCATCCCGTCTGCGGCGGCGCGCGGGGTTGCGGTGCGCCTGCCGGCAGGTTCGCGCACCGCGCTCTATGCCGATGGCTACCACCTTTTGCTGCGCGACTTGGGCCGGGCGGCACCGTTGGGCGATGTGCTGGCCTTTATCCGCGACCCGACGGCCCCGTTTCCGTCTGGGGTCATGGCCTTGACCGATCCGCGGGCTGAAGACCTCGTTAACGCACGGCGGCTATCAAATTAGACTTGTGATTCTGCAAGGTCACTGATGCTGCCGAATTTGAAGTCCCTGCTTGAGCCCGAAAAACTCGCCCTGACGCGGGCGCGTTTGCACGCGTGGTGGGAAGGCGAAGAGTTCAACGAAGAAGAAGCACGGGCAGCGCTGGCGGCGAAAGCCAAGCCCGTGGACGGCGCGGGTGACGCGTTAGGCAGCATTGGGGCGATTGCAGACGAGCCATTGGAGCCGGCCGAGCCGCGGATCCAGGCGCTGGAAGTTCTGTGGGGCCATGATCGGGTGACCCCTGGCGAAGCGCTGGACGAAAAACTGCACGCCACGCGCACCGGCCTGCCGGCAACCGGCACGCTGTGTGTGCTGGGCCCTGGGCTTAGCGCCCCGCTGGCGGCAATGGCAGAGGCGCACCCTGGTCCGTTCAAAGTGTTTGAGTGGCGAGATGAGGCGCTGGCGGCACTGGGCGGACGGGTTAAGCGGGCAGGTCTTGGGGATCGCTGTGAGATCGTGAAGCTCGATTTTGACCTGTTTTTCGCTCCGGCTGGGGTTTGGGACGGGGTGGTGAGCCTTGATGAGTTCACCTACGCGCCAAGCCCGTCGCGGTTGGCTGTGCAAATTGCCAAGGGCTTGAAGCCTGGGTGTGTGGCGGTTTTGGAAACCTATGTGGCCGATGTGCGGATTGGGGCCAGCAGCGCGTTTGCAACGGCCTTCAGCGAGCCGCACATTATGCCCGTGGCCGACTTGCGCGAAACGCTCAAGGGCGCGGGCTTGACCCTTGAGGACGACGAAGACCTGACGAGCGCACACATTGAACTCGCCAAAGCCGGGTTTCGCCGGCTTGAGGAAGCGCTGAGCACGGCGGCCCAAGGCGGCATGGGGGCTGGCGTTGCGCGCGAAATCGCTTGGGAGGCAGAGAGCTGGGGCAAGCGGCTTGCGCTGCTTTCCAGCGGCAAGCTGCAACGACGGCGGCTGATTGCGCGGCGTCCGGACTAATCCTTGAAGACAAAGGCGCCGGCCGGATCGATCGCAGCAGCGCACGACTGGCCAGGGGCAAGCGTTGAGGTTGGATCAATCTGGCCGCGCCAGATCGTGTCGCTTGCGCTGATCCGGATCAGGTCTGTTGCGCCCTGCGGGCGGCGGGCCATCACGGTTGCGCCCTCACCGGGGCTGATGCGGAGCGCTTCGGACCGCACCACGGCGGTGGCTAGGGTGGCATCAAGGTTGGATGGGGCTTGGACGGCACCAAAGGGCGTCTGCAGCTGGTTTTGCCGGACCATCCCTTGCCAGATGTTGACTGGCCCTAATGCTTGGGCTGCGGCGAGGGAGGTGGGGCGGGCATACACCTCCCGCGGGGGGCCGGCTTGCTCTAAGCGGCCTGCGGTTAGGATCGCCAGATGGTCTGCGACATACAAGGCTTCATCGGCATCGTGGGTCACGAAAATCGCGGTGGTGTCGGCGGCTTTGAGGGCGTTCAGGGCAAACTCGCGCAGCTCGGTGCGCAGGGTGGGGTCCAGGCCGGAAAACGGCTCGTCCAGCAGCACCGCCAAGGGCCGTGGGGCAAGCGCGCGGGCCAGCGCCACACGCTGTTGTTCGCCGCCAGACAGCTCATGCGGGAAGGCGCTTGCGCGGTGGCCAAGGCCCACCTCATCCAGCCAGTGGCTGGCTTGGCGCAGGGCTGCGGACTTGTCTTTCTGGTCCAAGCCGAAGGCCACGTTTTGAGCCGCCGTGAGATGGGGGAAGAGGGCAAAATCCTGAAACACCAGGCCGATGCGGCGACGCTCCGGCGGCACGGTGAAGCCAGTGGCAGACAGGCGCTGGCTCCCCAGGGTGATTTGGCCGGCGTCCAGGGTTTCAAGGCCCGCAATCAGACGCAGGAGCGTGCTTTTGCCAGAGCCCGACGCGCCCAGCAGCGCTAAGACGCCGCCCGCGGGGGCGGTGAGGCTGACGTTATCGACGGCAGTGCGCCTATTGAAGCACTTGGTGGCGGCGGTGATCTCTACCAGGGCCGCGCTCATGGGCGGGCACCGGCGCGGCCGGCCTCTATGCGCTGCGACAGCACGATCACAGGGATAAGGCCCGCCAGCACGATGATCAGGCAGGGGGCTGCGGCCTGCGCCAAGCGTTCGTCAGAGGCGTATTGGTAGGCCTTGACCGCGAGGGTGTCGAAGTTGAACGGGCGAAGGATCAAGGTGGCGGGCAGTTCTTTCATCGCCTCGACAAAGACGATCAAGGTGGCTGCTGCTACGCTGGGGGCAGCGATCGGCAAATCGACCCTCCAAAAGCGCTGCAGGGGTGACGCGCCTAAGCTGCGGGCGGCATAGCCCACCGACGTTGCCACCCGCGATAGGCCCGCTTCAATTGGTTGTGCGCCGGGCGCGGCAAACCTGGCGGCATAAGTCCAGATCAGCAGGGCGAGGGCCAAGCCGCCGGCCATGCCGCCGACCAGCCCTGCCTGGCGCAGTAGGCCAAACACCACAAGCACGCCAAGGGCGATCACCGCGCCGGGGGCGGCATAGCCAACGCCAGCGGCAAATAAGGCTGCAGCGCCCGCCTTGCGCGCAAGCGGGGTGGTTTGGCGGGCTCCGGCAGCGATTGCGGCGGCGAGCGGCAGGGTCGCCAAGCTTGCTGCAAGGGCCAGCAGCAGCGAGTTGCGCAGCGGTGTGAGCAGGGCTGACAGATCACCGGTGGGGCGAAACAGGCCTTTGTCCAACAGCCAGCCAAACGGTGCGACCGCGCCCAACCCCACGATCAGCGCGCAAAACGCGGTGGCGGCAAGGGCTGGTCCTTTTTCCAGCTGGTAGCGTGGCAAAGGCCGCCAACGGGATGATCCGCCGGCAAAGCCACGTCTTCCGCGCAGGGTTCGCTCCACCGTCAACAGAACAAACGCGCCGATCAGCAACAGCCCAGCGAGTTGCAGGGCGGCCTGCGGCTCGCCGCGGGCGTACCAGGCCCGAAACACCCCGGTTGAGAGGGTCTGGGCACCGAAGTGTTGGGCGGCGCCGTAGTCTGCGGCGATCTCCATGGTGGCGAGCGTTGCGCCGGCGGCAATCCCAGGCCAGGCCATCGGCAGGGCAATGGACCAGATCAGGGCAAAAGGTTTGGTGCCAAGGGTGCGGCCTGCCTCCAGCGCGCAAACGGATTGGCTTGTAAAGGCGGCGCGGGCGGAAAGGTACGTGTACGGATAAAATGCGATGGTGTAGACGAAAGCCGTGCCCCAGAGGCCAGACAGCCCGATGGGCACAATCCCGCCAGCCCAAGTGAGGCCGGCATAGGCGTAGGCCAGCACGTAGGCGGGGGCCGCCAGCGGCAACACCAGCGCCCAGGCGAAAAACCCGCGCCCCGGAAACGCGCACATGCTGATCAACCAGGCCGTCAGCGTGCCCAAGACCGTAGAGCCAACGCTCGCCACTGCGACCAGGAAGAGGGTGCCGCGCACGCACTCCCAGAAATAGGCTGTAGCGAACGCGCTTGGTGTGCTGGTTGGTGCGGCACCCGGGATTGGCAGCGCGCCGATCGCCGCCAGCAGAACGACGCCCGCCGGGATCGCGCAGGCCAGTGCCGCGACTGCGGCGGTCAGGGCGAAACCGCCGGCCGGCACCGCCCAGCGCTGTTGCGGCGCTGGGGCTGGTTGCAGGGGCGCGGCGGCGATATCCGTCAACGCCAGCCGGCCTCTTCAAACAGGCGGGCGGCTTCTTGCTGGTGGCTGCCGAGGGCGGAGAGCGGCACGTTTTCTTCGCGCAGGGTGCCGAGGGCTGCCAGGACCGGCGTTGCAGGGCCATCCTGGCGGATGGGGAATTCTTCGTTGAGGGGGGCGAGCAGGGCCTGCGCCGCTGGGCTCACCAAGAACTCCAGGAGGGCAATCGCCTCATCCTTATGGGCGGCATAGGCGGAAACGCCGGCACCGGAGATGTTGATATGGGTGCCGGGCTGAGTTGGGGCCTGATCTGGGAAATGTTGAGAGACCGCCTGGGCGACGGCCTGATCGGCGGGGTCATTGGAGGCCGCCAAGCGCAGCAAATAGTAGTGATTGACAATCGCTGCGTCGCACTCGCCAGCGGCGATGGCGCGCAGCTGGTCGCTGTCGCCGCCGCGGGGGTCGCGGGCGAAATTGGCACGCACACCGCGCGCCCACGCCAGCGCGGCTGGGGCGCCTTCGCGCTCGATGCGGGCCGACAGCATCGACAGGTTGTAGATGTTCTCAGACGAGCGCACGCACAGGCGGCCGCGCCAGGCCGGGGCGGTCAGATCGTTCATGCTGGCCACGGTTGCTGGATCGACCACGCCGTTGCGGTAGGCGATCACCCGCGCGCGCTTGGAAAAGGCCCACCAGAGGCCGGTAGGCTCGCGGTAGCGGGCTGGCACGGCCGCTTCCAGGGCCGGTGAGGTGACCGGTTGCAATAGGCCCGCCTGCTGCAGGCGATACAGGTTTCCCGCATCGACGGTGACGATCAGATCGGCGGGCGTTTCGTTGCCTTCCGCCTCCAAGAGTGCCAGCAGCGCCTCGCCGCGCTTTTCCTGGACGCGGACTTCGATGCCCGTGGCGGCGGTGAAAGCAGCATAGATTTGCTTGTCCGAATCGTAGTGGCGGCCACTGTAAACGTTGACCACGCGCGCTTCATCGCCGGTTTGGGTTGGAGCTGGCTGTGGGGTGCAGGCGGCGATGGCAGCAAGCGCTACGGCCACAAGGGCACCGGTGAGGTGGCGGGCAGACGGGAACGGGATCATTGGGGGCTCTGGGGAAACTTCGGAGAAACGCTTGCCGCCCGCACTCTAGCTGCGAGTGCGAATGGTTCGCAATAGGCGTGCTTGTCGCCTGCCGCCGCAGGCGCGTCAAGCACACAGTGCGGGAATAGCAAAAGCGCCGCTGTCTTCGCTTGACGCAGTGGGCGCTCGCCCTCTAAACGTCCCGCCTCTTCGGGCGCGTAGCTCAGCGGGAGAGCACCTGCTTCACACGCAGGGGGTCACAGGTTCAATCCCTGTCGCGCCCACCATTGGTTTCAAGGACTTTCTGGAACCTTCAAAACTTTGTGAAAGTCCCGTGCCCCGCCAGTGCCCCGCTAAAGCGCCGGGATTAGCCGGGTGTGATCGGTTGCT
>JBMOEW010000041.1:0-25122 GCA_049314555.1 Caulobacterales bacterium | reverse complement strand
CGATGGACAGCGGCACCCGCATGTACATGACCGACCGCGAAGACAGCTACCAGCCCGGCACACCCCTTGGCGAAAAGCTGATCGGCACGGTACTTGGCGTGGTAACCCAATCGCATCATCCGGACTATGCTGTAGGTGACCGCGTGCGATGCTATGGTCAGTGGGCGGACTATTCGCTCGTTAGTCCGGGTGCGGAGTATTGCGCCAAGCTCGATAACGCCCACCAAGACATCAAGCAATACGTTGGCATTTACGGAGCCAACGGTTGGACAGCCTATGTAGGCGTCGTCGAAACCGGCGCCGCTAAGGCTGGCGAGACGTTTCTTGTTTCCGCCGCTGCCGGCTGCACAGGCATCATGGCCGGCCAGATCGCCAAGCTGATCGGCTGCCGGGTGATCGGCATCGCCGGCGGCAAAACCAAATGCGACCTACTCACCACCAGCTATGGGTTCGACGCCGCGATCGACTACAAGTCCGAAAACGTTTCCGATGCCCTCGCGCGAATTTGCCCCGGTGGCGTCAACATCTATTTCGACAATGTCGGCGGTGAAATTCTGGACGCAGCGCTGGGCAACATGGCGCTGTTTGGTCGTGTAGCGGTGTGCGGCCTCATTACAAACTATATCGCCCAAGGGCCAGTGCCGGGCCCTTACCGGTTCGACCAGGTTTTGATGAAGCGCCTCCGGATCGAAGGGTTCTTTTCGCCAGACTTTTATGCCCGCGAACCAGAAATCAACCCGATCCTGACGCGCTGGCAGGCGCAAGGGGCGCTGAAATTGCCCTTCGAAGTCAGCCACGGATTAGAGGCAACCCCCGAGGCCTTCACCAAACTGTTCACCGGTGCCAATATCGGCAAAGTGGTCGTCCAGCTCTAGGCCGAAGGCACATAGCGCATCGCCACATTGCAGCGCGCATAGCTTGCCCCATAACGGGCCATAATCTCGCTGTCGTGCTGAAAGCCGAGCTTCTCATAAAGATGGATCGCCGGCGCACACTTCGTGCTGGTCAGCAAAAACAGGCAGGCGTTCTGCATGGACCGCGCGCAGGCAATCGTGGCCTCCAGCAGGAATTCCCCAACCTTCTGACCCCGTGCCGAGGCCAACACCCCCATCTTGGTCAGCTCCAAAGCGCCATCTTCGGTCGGCATCAAGGCGCACGCCCCCACCACGCCCAGCCCGGCACTATGAGCAAACAAAATCCGGCCGCCGCGATCAATGATGCAGCGCTGCGGGTTCTGCAGCACCTCGCGGTCGTGATCCTCCAGCGTAAACATCTCCTCGATCCAGGCCGCATTGATGTCATGGAAAGCCCGCGCCCGCTCCGGCGACCAGGGCAGGATCGTCAAATCTGACCGCACCCGATCCGCCATCGACACCTCCGCCATCCGTTCCTCCATCCCCGCTATCAGGGTCAAAAGCGTTGTCTCGTTGCCATCGCAAAGCGCGCTGACCGCAGCGCTAAGCGGTGGCCAGACATACAAGCGCGTATGTTCAATCGCGGCACGGCCGGCTGGCGTCAGCGAGATTTGCTTGGCCCGAAGGTCGCGCTGATCAGACCGGCACGCCACCAGTCCCAAGTCCTGCAGGCTGGTAACGATGCGCGTCACCGCAGGCTGCGAATACCCTAATGTCGCCGTTGCCTCGCCAACAGTGAGGTCGCCATAGCGATCCAAAGCCGCCAGTAAGCCCACATGGTTGGGTTGGATCGGCAGCCCGGCGCGCTCAAGAATGCTGCTGGCATCTGCTTGCAACCGCTCCGCCATCCGCTTGAGGCGGCTCGCCATGGCGATAGGGCCTAGCGCTGCGAGGATGTCCTGGGGCTCACCACTTTCCATAACATGTTATGGGTTTGCGCGGACCCGCCTGTCAAGCGGCTGCGGTCAGATGCCACCGCCAAGGTCTGCAACGCCAAACACAGCAGCTTCCCGCCGGATCCAGTCCATAAAGGTGCGCACCGCCGGCGACAGCGTGCGCCCCCGCGGCCACACCATGGTGTAGGCATAGTCCACCGGCGTGACGGCCTCGCCGAACGGAAACACCAACCGGCCGGCCGCCACATCCGCTGTTGCCAGGCGAGTCTTGGCCAACACGACACCCAGGCCAGACAGCGCCGCATCCAGCGCCAGGCTCGATTGATTGAACCGCACGCCCCGTCGCGCCGCCGCCCCATCCAGCCCGTGCGCAGAAAACCACATCGACCAGCTCGGGCAACTCGCATCCTGATCTGGGGTGTCGTCATGCAGCAGGGGAGCAGAAACCAAGTCCGCCGGCACAGAAATCCCAAAGCTTGTTGCAAACCCGGGCGCACACGCCGGTGCCACGGTTTCGCCCATCAACAGCTCAGACGTGCCATCGAGGTAAGTGCCCCGCCCATAGCGAATGGCCACGTCTACGTCGGCCACGGCAAAGTCTGTGGCCCCGGGCTCCGCCGTCAGCCAAACGTCCACATCAGGGTGCTCGGCCGAAAACCGAGACAGCCGCGGTGCCAACCACTTGGCTGCGAAACTGGGCGCCGCTGCCACCGCAACCCGCGAACTGCGCAGCGGCAGCCGCATCACCCGCGCTGCTTCCATCAGCATCGACACGCCGTCCACCACCATCGGTCGCGCCGCAGCGCCCGCATCGGTCAGCTCGATCCGCCGGCCCAGGCGCCGAAACAGCGGCTGGCCCGCATAAATCTCCAACGTTTGGATATGCTGGCTGATCGCCGCAGGGCTCACCCCCAACTCGTCAGCGGCCCGTGCAAAGCTCATGTGGCGCGCCGCGGCCTCAAAAGCACGCAGGGCCGTCAAGGGCAGACTGCGATCGTCGCGCGCCTTATCCCAGCTGTCATCGTCGCTCAAAGCGTGGCCTCATCGCATATAAAGGTCGCTGATTTCGAACCCCAGGTCCACACAGCGGTCAACGACGTCCGTCAGATACTCGTGCAGGCCAAACGCGAAGATATCATCAATCCGGCCAAATCGCAGCTTGGACGCCATCATGCCAGCGATCCGGTGTGGTTCGCCCCGCGCCCCGCCGTGGTTGTCGGCGATCACGTCCAGACATTCCACCACGTCATCAAAACAAGACCGCAACGACCGCGGCAACTCCGGCCGCAGCAGCAACAGCTCCGCCACCTTAAGCGGCGTCACTTGGCCCCGATACACCCAGTGATAGGACCGCGTCGCCGAAACCGCCTGCAGGATCGACATCCACTGATAGTAATCGAGCGCGCCGCCAACCCCAGAGTAGGCGGGCAGCAACAGATTGTACTTCACGTCCAGGATCCGCGCGGTGTTGTCCGCCCGTTCCAGGCATGCCCCCAATTGCATGAACCGCCGCGACGGGTTGTGAAGCAGCGTGGTGGACATCGCCCCATGAAAGCGCATTGCCGCGGCCTTCATCGTGTCGAGAGTCTCGGGCAGTCTTTGCGGCGCAAAGGAGGCGTCGGTTAGCCGCTGGCTGTCGAGCCAAACCTGGTTGACCGCCTCCCACACATCTTGCGACAGCGCCGTCCGCACCGCCCGCGCATTCTGGCGCGCCCGATCAATACAGTTGAGCAGGCTGGAAGGATTGTCGCGGTCACACGCCAAGTGGCGCGCAGCGTTATCAGCGCTGAATTCAGCGCCGCTTTCCGGAAACGTCTCTTCACATCCCGCGGTGATCAGCGTCGAGCGCCACTCTTCAGCTTCGCCAGAAACGCTGGCCATTTGCTGGGCCGCCGTCATCAGGCGCGCCAGAAAGTCGATCCGCTCCATATAGCGGCCCAACCAAAACACATTATCGGCGGTGCGCGCGAGCATGCCTCACCCCTGACTTTGCGATTGCGGTGGGGATGGCACAGGCGCAGGGGCGTCCGCGGCAGCGCCATCTCCGGCATCCTTCCGCAACACCCAGGTGTCCTTTGTGCCGCCGCCTTGGCTGGAGTTCACCACCAAAGACCCCCGCCGCAGCGCCACCCGTGTAAGCCCTCCCGGCGTGATCGAAATGCCGTCCTTGCCAGAAAGCACGAAGGGCCGCAGGTCAACGTGGCGCGGCGCAACGCCTTCCTCCACAAACGTCGGCACGGTCGAAAGCGCCAACGTCGGTTGCGCAATATAGTTGGTCGGGTCTGCCTTCAGCTTCTGCGCAAACGCCGTGCGTTCCGCTTTGGTGGCCTTTGGTCCCACCAGCATTCCGTAACCGCCTGACCCCCGCGCCTCCTTCACCACCAGTTCCGACAGATTGGCCAAAACGTGGGAAAGCGACGCTGGATCCGAACAATCCCAGGTCGGCACGTTGTTCAAGATCGGTTCTTCCCCAAGATAGAAGCGGATCATGTCCGGCACGAAGCGATAGACGTTCTTGTCGTCGGCAACCCCGGCACCCACCGCGTTGGCGATCGTCACGTTCCCCTGGGCGTAGGCCCGCATCAAGCCGGGCACGCCAATCATGGAGTCTTCGCAAAACGCCTCCGGATCAAGGAAGCTGTCATCGATCCGCCGATAGATCACATCCACCCGCTTCAGCCCCGCGGTGGTGCGCATAAACACCCGCCCATCCACCACGCGCAAATCCGGGCCTTCAACCAGTTCCACACCCATCTCGTCGGCCAGAAACGTGTGCTCGTAATAGGCGCTGTTGTAGCTGCCAGGGGTAAGGAGCACGATGGTTGGCTCGTCATTGCAGTTGCGCGGAGCCACCGAAGCGAGTGTCGCCCGCAGCTTTTCCGGATAGCGCGCCACAGGGGCCACTTGGTTGGAGCTGAACAAGTCTGGAAACAGCCGCATCATCACCGCGCGATTTTCCAGCATGTAGGAAACGCCGGAAGGCGTCCGGCAATTGTCCTCCAACACAAAGAACGCGTTCGGCCCGGTCCGAACGATATCGATGCCGGCGATATGGGTGAACACGCCGCCCGGCACCGCCAGCCCAGCCATGATCGCCTCAAAGCCGGGGTTTCCCAGCGCCATCGCCGTTGGCACCACGCCGGCTTTCAAGATCTCCTGCTTGGAATACACATCGGCCAAGAACGCGTTGAGCGCCTTCACCCGTTGCACCAGGCCGCGCTCCAAAAACGCCCACTCTTCGGCATCGATAATCCGCGGCACGATATCGAAAGGGATCAACCGTTCAGGGTCGCCGCCCTCGCCATAAACCGCAAAGGTAATCCCAACCCGGCGGAACATTGCTTCCGCCTCGGCACGCTTGGCACCAAGCACGTCCTTAGGCGTCGCATCAAGCCAGCGCTTGACCGCCGCATAGGGCCCCCGCACCGCGCCCTCGCTGGAATACATTTCATCAAACATGCACGTTGGCCATCGTTCCCGAAGCAGAAGCGACAGTTTGCACATATTTCATGCAACATGACTACAGCGGCACAAGAGCCAACTGGGGATGCCGTGCCGCTGGGCAGAGCCAAGCCCTGGTGCCCTATTCTGCGGCACCTTTTTGCGATCGACCCCGCGCCAGCACCCCTGTTCGGGCGGCCTCCACAGACTCGGGCGTCACCTTCGCATTCATCTGCGAGCTGACGTTATGCTCGTAGGCCATCGCCGCGCCGAAGGGCAGGGCAAAGCCCTCGTCGATCATGCGCTTATACTGGCCCACGGCCCATGCCGGCACCGAGGCGATGTCACTGGCCAGCTGCAGCGCCGCCGGCAAAAGCGCTTCTTGCGCATACACCCGGTTTACGAGGCCCCAACGCTCGGCCGTGACCGCGTCCAGAAAATTCCCCGAAAGCGAAAGCTCCTTGGCGCGGCTCATGCCAATCAGCCGCGACAGCTTCTGCGACAGGCCCCACCCAGGCATCACCCCAACCCGGGCGTGCGTATCGGCGAATTTGGCAGTGGTGGAGGCCAGCAGGATGTCGCACGCCAGCGCCACTTCAAAGCCCCCGGTCACGGCCGCGCCATTGATCGCCCCAATCACCGGCTTGCCGCAGCTCTCGATCGCCTTCACCGGATTGTTGGCGGCGCTCGTGGCGTTGGCAGCACCAAGGCCCTCGGGATCAGACCCCAGCTCCCGCAGGTCGAGCCCGGCTGTAAACGCCCGTCCAGCCCCGGTCAGCACCACAGCCCGCACGTCGTCGTCCGCGGCAAGGGCACCAAACACCGCGGCAAGTTCACGCCGCATGGCTTTGCTCAGCGCATTCATGGCCTCGGGCCGATTGAGCGTCACCAGCGCAACGCCCTCCGCCGGCTTTTCCACCAACACGGTCATGGTCATCGCTCCGCAATCAGTCGGCAGGTTCGTTCCGGGTCTGTCCGATAGTTCAAGATGGCCTCGCTGCCATGACCGTGAAAGCGAATGCCTTCGGCGTAATAGGCAAAGCCAGACGCCACCACCGCCTTCTCCACCGCCACCCCAGCCCCGCCGCCTTCCACCTGGAACACGCCAGAGCCGGCATCCAAATCCTGCACGATCACAAACCGCAGCCCATCCGTACAGGCATAGCTTATCTCGCTGCGGCTTGGCGCGGCATCCGGGGCAGGGGAGGTCGTTTGCTCCGATGCGGCGGGCGGCGGTGCCTGAGGGGCAGGCTGCGAACACCCCACCGCCAAGCCGAGCATCACCAACCCAATCATGCCCTTGTTCATAGCGTTCCCCGTTTTCGCGCCGTGCCGGCGTTAGGCGTTCGCCCCGTCGGCAAACAAACCCTTGAGCTGCGATTTTACAATTTTGCCGTTGGCGTTGCGCGGCAGGGTCTCGGTCAAAAACAGGATTTTCACCGGCACCTTAAAGGCGGCAAGCCGCTGCGCCACATGCTGGCGCAACTCGCTCTCGCTGGCTTCGGCACCGGCCTTCAAACATACGATGGCTCCGGGTTCTTCCCCAAGCGTTTTGTGTTCGATGCCCACGACCGCAGCGTCCATCACCGCCGGGTGGTCATAGAGCGCGTTCTCCACTTCCACGCAGTAGATGTTTTCCCCACCGCGGATCAACATGTCCTTGGCGCGGTCCACGATGTAGAGGAAGCCTTCCTCGTCCATCTTGGCCAGATCGCCGGTTTTCACCCAGCCATCCACGAAGGTTTCCGCGGTCGCTTCCGGCTTGTTCCAATACCCGCGCACAACGATCGGGCCCTTGTACCAAAGCTCGCCCACCTCGCCGCGGGGAAGTTCCTGCCCGCTGGGATCCACAATTTTGGCCTCACCAGACGCCGCAGGAAACCCGGTGCTTGCCGGGCGCATCATGTAGTCTTCGCCAAAGTTAGACACCGCCGTGGCGGAGGTTTCGGTCATGCCCCACCCTTGGCCGGGCGTAATCTTTGGAAACACCGCCTTGATCCGCTTCACAAGGTCTGGTGCCGCCGGCGCCCCGCCATAAGACAAGCTCTCCACCGCAGATAGGTCGTATTCGGACAAACGCGGATGCTCAAGCACCTGCCAGGCAATCGTCGGCACGCCGCCAAAATGGGTGACACCCTCCTTGACCATCAGCGCGAGCGCTTCATCCACCTCCCACCGCCGCTGCATCACCACTTTCCACCCCTGCATCACCGTGGGCAGAAGCACGGCAAAGCAGCCGGTCGCATGGAAGAACGGCACCGACAGCAAGAACGCTTTCGGCGGGGCGGTTGGGTCTGGCGCTGGCGGCGCTTCACCCCGGCGCAAGAAGGAGCGCGCTTGCCCGCTGATCGCGTTGAAGATGTTGGAGATGATGTTGCGGTGCGTGATCACTGCACCCTTGGGCTTTCCCGTGGTGCCCGAGGTGTAGAAGATCGTTACGTCATCGTCGGGCGCTAACGCCACCGCCGGCGCTGGGGCCGGGTTAAAGCTGGCCCAAGACTTCGACGTCGCGATCACGCTTTCTAACCGCGCGGCGCGGGGGTCTGATAGCTCACCCTCGGCCCGCGACACATAGATTTTCTTCAGGTCAGGACAGGCATCGACATGGCCGCGCACCCGGGCCCAGCGCTCGCCGTCCATGATCGCCACCTTGGCCCCGCTGTCCTGCAGGCCGTACTCCACCTCAGGGCCTGTCCACCACGCATTCAGCGGCGTCACGATCGCCCCCGCCAACACCGCCGCCCAAAACGCCACCGGCCACTCCGGCACGTTGCGCATAATGATCGCCACGCGATCGCCCTTTTGCACCCCGTCCGCCACCAGCTGGTGAGCCAACGTCAAGGCGGCCGCATGGTGCGCCGCAAAAGTCACCCGCTCATCTTCATACACAAGGTGCTCGCGCTGCCCGTGCATCGCGCCAATGCCAAAAATCTCCCGCAGCGTCGGCGGCGCGTTCTTCCAGACCCGCGTTTTCACGCCTCGGATCTCAATCTCTTCCAGCTCCAGCGGCGAACCGGGCGCCGTCAGCATGGCGTGGGCTTGGGCGACGGACATCGCTGGAAAACCCGGCGGCAGCGCAGGCGTGTCAGAGCCAGTGGTCTCAGAAGCGATGGTCAAGGCGGTCTCCCTAGTGGTGCGAAGGTACGTGTTTTGTGTGTGGTTAGGTCAAATAGAGTGCCGCAGCGGCATCGACGATGGCATCGGCGTCAAGTTTATAGGTGCGATACAGATCAGGCAGATCCCCGGTTTGCCCAAACCGCTCCACCCCCAACGGCCGCACCCGGTGACCATGCGCCGATCCAAGCCAAGACAGCGCCGCCGGCGATCCATCGGTGACTGTCACAAGGCCAGCCCGCGGCGACAAATCCGCAAGCAGGCGCGCGGCCAAATTGTCCGGCCGAGCGGTAAAGTCCCGGTGCAGCAAATCCGGCGAAGTGACCGCCAAGAGTCCGGCCCCCGGCGCATCTTCCTGCACCATCTCCCATGCCGCCAATGCCTCAGGCACCAAGGCACCACTGTAGGCAATTGCCAGATCCGCCGCCGGAGCCGGCGGCCGCAACCAATACGCCCCAGCCAGGGTTCCCGCGCGCCACTGCTCATCGGCGCGCACAGGCTGTTCCAGTATCCGGGTGGAAAGACGCAGATAAAGGCTCTCCCCATCCGCATCGTGCAACTGCGCAAACCCGTGCTGCAAAATCGCTGCGAGCTCATCCGCGTAGGCCGGCTCATAGGCCGCCAAGCCAGGTTGGCTGATGCCAATCAACGGCCCGTTGATCGATTGGTGCGCGCCACCCTCGGGGCCCAATGTCAACCCAGAAGGCGTCGCCACCAACACAAACCGCGCATCCTGGTAGCAGGCATAATTCAGCGCATCGAGGCCGCGCGAAATGAACGGGTCATACAATGTGCCCACTGGAAACAGGCGCTGCCCAAACAGCGGCGCACTCAACCCCAAAGCGGCCAGCAGCAGGAACAAATTGTTCTCTGCGATGCCGAGCTCAATGTGTTGTCCACTTTCGCCCTGCGCCCAATTTTGAGGGGATGCGATCTTGCGCGTCTTGAACACATCTTCTCGCCGCGCGCGGCTGAAAATCCCCCGGCGGTTCACGAACGCCCCAAGGTTGGTAGAGACCGTCACATCAGGAGAGGTCGTCACGATCCGATCAGCAAACGGAGTTTCCGCCTTGGAGAGTTCGTGCATGATCTTGCCGAAGGCCGCCTGGGTGGAAACGGTGCGGTCTGCAACCTTTGGAAACGCGTCCCAACCGGGCGTGGCGATCGCCGGGGCCTCAAGCTGGCGCTGCACGGGATCGGCAAATGGCGCATTCGCCATAAGGGTAAGACAGGCATTTTTCTGGTCCGGCGAAAGCCCGGCCCAAACGTCCCATTCTTGGCCCTCGGGCACCCCCAACTGGGTGCGGAACGCGGCGATTTGCGTGGGCGTCATCAGGCCCGAGTGGTTGTCCTTGTGGCCCTGGAAGGGCAAGCGGCGGCCCTTGATCGTATAGGCCAAGATGAACTTCGGCCGGTCATCCGCCGCAGCTCGGGCATAGGCATCCAACACAGTGTCCAGGCAATGCCCGCCAAGGGTGGTCATCAGCGTGTCCAGCGCCTCATCGCTGCGGGCCGCCAACAGCGCAGGAATCCCCCGCACATCGCCAAGATCGGCGCTCAAGCGATCCCGCCAGGCCGCACCCCCCTCATAAGTCAGCGCTGCATAAAGCGCGTTTGGGCAGGCCTCGATCCAATCGCGCAGGGCACCCCCGCCAAGCTCGCGAAACGCCTCGCGCTGCAGGCGTCCAAACTTCAGCGTGTCCACGCTCCAGCCCGCGGTGGCAAAGATGTCGTCATAGCGATCAAACATCCGCTCGGGCGTTGTGGCATCGAGGCTTTGGCGATTGTAGTCCACCACCCACCAGGTATCGCGCACATCGTGTTTCGCGCACTCGATCAGGGCCTCATACACATTGCCCTCGTCCAGCTCCGCATCGCCCAACAGCGCGATAAACCGCCCCCGCCGCTCCGGCGCGATCCAGTCCCGCGCCACCACGAAATCCTGCACCAAAGAGGCAAACGCCGTCACCGCCACCCCAAGGCCAACAGAGCCCGTGGAGAAATCAACGTCGTCCACATCCTTGGTGCGCGAAGGATAGCTCTGCGCGCCACCCAGGCCGCGAAAGTCCTTCAACTTCTGTACGGTCTGGCGGCCAAACATGTGCTGGATTGCGTGAAACACGGGGCTTGCGTGCGGCTTCACCGCCACCCGGTCCCACGGCTGCAGCGCCTTGAAATACAGCGCCGTCATCAAGGTGGTCATGGAGGCGCAGGACGCTTGGTGTCCTCCAACCTTAAGCCCGTCGCGGCTCTCGCGAAGATGGTTGGCGTTATGGATCGTCCAGGAGGCCAGCCAAAGTGCACGCTCTTCGATAAGCGCCAACGCGGCAGACTCTTCGGCGTTTAGCCGAAGGCCGGGTCCCGCCCCATACTGCCCCATCGGAGATCCCCCTCAGCGCGTGTTGTGTCGTTCTTCTGTCATCCTAGCAAAACCAGGGCCCCAAGCGCCAGCGGGCCAAAGCACAGCGCCGCGACAGAAATGCGCATTAAATTAAAGGCCAACGCGCTGCGGAGAGGCTTGTAGGGGAGGCGGGCCTCAGGCACTGTATGAAAGATGTGTAAACGGGAATGGTCAATATGAACCGCAACGCGATCCTAGCAGCGGCAGTCGCCCTTCTCGTCGGCATCTGGAGTGGATTGGTGTTGGCGCAGGTTGGCGCTGGCCCAAGACCGCTGATGCCCTTTGCCGGTGTCGAAGGCGATGGTGCGGCCCGCTCCGCCGATGCCCCCCGCGCGGGAGTGCCAACGGCCTCTGGCATGGCCTTCATGCGGCTGCGCCTGGACAACGCCGGTGCCGCACCGCGCGCTTGTTTGGAATTCTCCCGCCCGGTCAGCATCGATCCGGCAATCAACCTGTCAGATTTTATCCGCCTGGAACCAACCGCTGCCTTCACCACTGAGGTCTCCGATACGCTCCTTTGCTTGGCGGGCCTGCCTTACGAGACGGATAGCAAGGTCACGATCCTGGAAGGCCTGCCTGCCCAAGACGGCGAAGTCACCCGCAGCGAAGAAACCTTTCAGCTGTCGTTTGGCGATCGCCCGGCTTATGTCGGCTTCGTCGGCTCCGGCGTGATCTTGCCCCGCAACGAAGCGGATGGCGTCGCCTTTGAAACGGTCAATGTTTCTGAACTTGAGGTTCAGGTGCTGCGGGTCAACGATCGCATCCTCTCTCAGCGGGTGGTGGAAACCGGCGCGACCATCGCGGAAGGCTCCTGGGACTATTACGACTTCACCGGCGCAGGCCAGGACGTCGGCGTGGAAGTCTACAAGGGCCGCATTCCGGTCGATGCCGGCAATCGCCGCAACGAAACCATCACCACGGTCTTTGCCTTGGGGGCGGCTCTGCGCCGGATTCAACCAGGTGCTTACATCGTCAAGGTGCGCGACGCTTCGCCTGAGGTAAATGTAGAAGGCGAAAATGCGGACTCCCGCCCCGCCGCAGCCTACCGCTGGATTCTCTATACAGATATGGCCCTGCAAACATTCCGCGGGGCCACCGGGCTGGATGTCGTCGCCCGGTCGCTAACGTCGGCCCGTCCGATGTCGAACGTAACCCTCACGCTGGTTGCTGAAAACAACGATGAACTCGCCCGGTCGCGCACTGACAGCCAGGGCCGCGTGCGGTTCAATCAGGCGGTCATGGACGGCGAAGGCCCCCAGCGCGCCCGCTACGTGATGGCCTATGGCCGTGAGGGGGACTTTGCTGCCCTGGACCTCGACCGCGCCGCCTTGGACCTCACCGATCGCGGTGTCGATGGCCGCCGCACCCCCGGCGATATCGATGCCTATCTCTATACGGACCGCGGCGTCTATCGTCCGGGCGAGCGCGTCCGCGTCACCGGCCTGCTGCGAGACGGCGCGGGCAGGGCCATCACCACTCGCCCCAGTACCCTGATCGTCTATCGCCCGAACGGCACCGAAGCGATGCGCCAACGCCTTCTGCCGGCTGAACAGGCAGGAGCCGTCGCCCGCAACGTGATGATTGCCCGCGGCGCCCCCCGCGGCGTCTGGCGCGTGGACCTGGCGGTGGACGGCCAAGAGGCCAACGCCGGCACGGTCAGCTTTTCCGTCGAAGACTTTGTGCCCCAGCGCCTGCGCGTAGCCTTGACCGGCCAGCCAGGCCCGCTTTTGTCCGGCGGCGCGCAAGCCCTCGCCATCGATGCGCAGTTCCTCTATGGCGCGCCTGGTGCAAGCCTCGCGGTGGACGCCGAAGCGCGGCTTCAAGTAGAAGTAAACCCCTTCGATCAGTTCACGGACTATCGCTTCGGCCGCGCAGATGAGAGTTTCAACGAACAAATCATCCAGATTGCCTCCACGGTGACAGACGCCGCCGGCAAGGCCGAATTGGTTTTGAGCGCCGCAGAGGTACCCCAAACCAGCCTGCCGCTGCGCGCCAGAGTGGTCGCCACCGTTTCCGATCCGGGCGGTCGCCCCGTCCGCGAAAGCCTGTCTGTGCCCGTTCGCACCACAGGCATCTATCTTGGCGTTCGGCCGAGCTTCGAAAACGATGCGGTGCCAGAAAACGGCTCGCCCCAATTCCAAGTCATTGCCGTCAATCCCCAGGGCCAAGCCGGCGCAGCACGCGGCGTGCGCTGGACCTTGGTGGAAGAAGACTGGAGCTACGACTGGTATCTCGATGGCGGCGAATGGCGCTGGCGGCGCACCGGCCGCGACATCCCCGTCGATGGCGGCGAGGTCTCCATCACCCCCGGCCAGCCAGCAACGATTGGCACCAATCGCCTGCGCGGCGGCTCCTACCGCCTGGTGCTGCGCCATGAGCAAAGCGGTGCCGAAACCAGCTATCAGTTTGGCGTTGGCTGGGGCGGGGCCGAAAGCGATCGCGACACGCCAGATATGGTCACCGTCGCGCCTCCCACCGATCCCGTGCGCCCCGGTGGCCGCGCCCGCGTTGAAATCCGCCCGCCCTATGCCGGGCAAGCCCAAATCGTAATCGCAACAGATCGCGTCCACGACATCCGCACCATCAACGTCCCCGCCGGCGGCACCAGCATCGATGTGCCCGTTAGCGCGGCCTGGGGCGGCGGCGCCTATGTGCTCGTCACCGTCATGACCGCTCGAGACCCTGCCAACCTGCCGGTGCCCCGCCGCGCGGTTGGCGTGGGCTACATTTCTGTCGATACGGCCGCCCGCGAACTGCAGGTGAGTGTTGGCCAAGACCTCGCGCGGGTTCGCCCCCGCGGTCCGATGCTGGTCCCGGTCAACGTCACCAATATCCCCCGCGGCGAAACCGCCTACGTGGCCATTGCCGCCGTGGACGAAGGCATTCTGCAGATCACAAAGTACCAAAGCCCAAATCCGATCGAATGGTTCTTCGCGCGTCGCGCCCTGGGCGTGGAATTGCGCGACGATTACGGTCGCTTGCTCAACCCCAACTTGGGCGCTCCTGCCCAAGCAAGGTCTGGCGGCGATAGCCTCGGCGGCGAGGGGCTCACCACCGTTCCGCAACGCACCGTGGCGCTGATCTCCGATGTGGTTCCGGTCCGCAACGGCCGCGCAGAAATCAACCTGGCGATGCCAGACTTCAACGGCGAAGTGCGCTTGATGGCGGTCGCCTGGAGCGCAAGCGCGGTTGGCGCGCTGGCCCAGCCGGTCACCGTGCGCGACCCGGTCGTGGCAGAACTTTCCCTGCCTCGCTTCCTGGCCCCGGGCGACCAGGCCCAAGCCGCGCTGACTTTGGATAACTTGGAAGGCCCGGAAGGGCGCTACACCGCGCGTTTCGCAGGGCAAGGGGCCGCCGCGTTCAATCAGGCACCGGTGTCGTTCACCCTCAATCGCGACGCCCAGGCCCGTGCGCTCGTCCCCTTGGCCGCCAGCACCACGGGCCTGTCGAACCTGTCGCTCACCTTGGATGGCCCGTCCGGCTTTGCCCCGATCACGCGCACATTCGATATCGAAACCCGTGCGCCGTACATGCCGATGGCGATCGCCACCGTCGCGCAGCAAGGACCAGGCATGTCCTACACGCTGCCCCGCGATGTGCTGGAACAGTTCCTCCAGGGCCAAGGCAATGCCGTCGTTTCCTATTCAAACCTCCGCGGGATAGACCCCGCACCCCTGTTGGACAGCCTCTCGCGCTATCCCTATGGCTGCTCTGAACAACTAACCTCGGTGGCCACGCCCTTGCTCTATATGGGCGAACTCGCAGCCCAAATTGGCGCGAGAGACGCTCGCGGCGTGCGTCAGCGCCTCCAGGAAACCGCCACCCAACTGCTGGACCGTCAGGGCACGGACGGTGCCTTTGGCCTGTGGCGCGCCAACGACAACGCCGCAAGCCCTTGGCTGGGCGCCTACGTCACAGACTTCCTCCAGCGCGCCAAAGCCGCGGGCATAGTGGTGCCGGATGAGCCCATGACCCAGGCCTATCGCGCCCTCCAAACCGTGGCCCGACCAGACAGCTACGCCGCCTCCGGCTACGACATGAGCGTCTATCAGTGGCCGGGCAACACCGACACCCAAGCCCTGTTGCGGTCCCGCGCGGCAGCCTATGCCCTGTACGTGCTGGCCAAGGCCGGACAGGCCGATATCGCAGCCCTGCGCTACATGCATGATGCCCGCCTGCGCAACGAGCCCTCGCCCCTGGCCCGTGCGCATATAGCCGCCGCCCTGCAGCGCATGGGCGATACCGCCCGCGCCCGCAGCGCCTTCCGCATGGCAGAAGAAGCCCTAGGCTATCGCAACCCAGGAGACTGGTATCAAACCCCAGTGCGCGATGTGGCCGCGGTCTTGGCGTTGGCCGCAGAAGCCGGCCAAACCGAACTGGTCGATCGCCTGGCACAACGCCTGGAGCGCGACGCCCCAGACCCCATCAGCATGTCCACCCAAGAACAGGCTCAGGTTCTGTTGGCCGCCCATGCGCTGCTTGCCCGTGGGCAGGTCAATGTGTCCTTGAACGGACAGGCCGGTGCCGGCCAGCGCGTCGTAGCTAATGCCGCCCGCATCGCCGAAGGCCTCAACTTCCGCAATGACGGCCAAGGCAACATCTGGCGCACCCTCACGGTATCCGGTGCCCCACGCCAAGCCCCGCCGGCCACCAGCCAAGGCTTTGCTCTGTTCAAGTCGATCTATAGCTTCACCGGCGGATCGGTGGATTTGAACGCCGTCCGCCAAGGCGATCGGCTTGTGATTGTCGTTGGCGGTGAACCAGAAGCGGCCCGCACGCACCCGGCCCTGGTGGCCGATCTTTTGCCCGCCGGCCTGGAGATCGAAACCGTATTGGGCCCAGAAGATGGCTTGGGCACCCCGCAATGGGACGGCTCGCGCCGTTCGGGCCCGTTCGCGTTCGTGGGCGAACTGTCCACCGGCCGCGTCACCGAAGCCCGCGATGATCGCTTCATCGCCGCGATCGATGTCACCGGCAGCCCGTTCCGCTTTGCCTACATCGCCCGCGCCGTCACGCCTGGCACGTTCGCGATGCCTGGGGCCAACGTCGAAGACATGTACCGGCCAGGGGTGTTCGCGCGCACCAGCACCGGACGCATGCGCATTCTGCCCCGCGAAGGCTAGCCAATGCGCAAGCGGGGTCGCTCCGCCCTGATCACACCCACGCGCCGCCAACGCGCGTGGCTGATCGGCGCGCTTGCGGCGATGCTCAGCGTCTTCACCCTGGACGCCGCCTTGCCGCCGCCTCTGGACCGCGCCCGCGTGGTTTCCCCGGTGGTGGAGGATCGCAACGGCGTTTGGCTCCGCGGCTTTGCCACCCCTGAAGGCCGCTGGCGCTTGGCTGCAGACCTTGACCGTATCGACCCCCGTTTCCAAACCGCCCTTATCGCAGTGGAAGACGAGCGGTTTTGGCTTCATCCCGGCGTGGATCCCTTGGCTTTGGGTCGCGCGGCACTCGCCTGGGCGCGGTCTGGCCGGATCACCCAAGGCGGCTCCACCATCACCATGCAGCTGGCCCGGCTGATCGAACCGCGCCCGCGCACCTTCGGGTCAAAAGCCATTGAAATCCTCCGCGCGCTGCAGATTGAGCGCCGCCTGCGCAAGCGCGAAATCCTGGCGCTGTACCTGTCGATGGCCCCTTACGGCGGCAATCTGGAAGGCGTGCGTGCAGCCTCCCGCGCCTACTTCCAAAAAGACCCCGAATGGCTCGACGACGCCGAAACCGCGCTGCTGTTGGCGCTGCCCCAAGCCCCCGAGGCGCGCCGTCCAGACCGCCACCCCCAAGCCGCCAGAGCCAGCAGAGATCGCGTGCTGGCCCGCATGGCGCGCATCGGCGTGCTGCCGGCCGACCGCGCGCAAGAAGCAAGCAGCGCCCCGATCCCCGGCCGCACGCCGTTCCCGATCGCGGCTGACCACCTCGCGGCCCGCTTGGCAGCGCAGGCGAGCGGGCAGGGGATCATCCGGTCCACCGTGCAAGCCGATATGCAAGCCACCGTCGAAGCAATGGTGAACCGCGCCGCCGCTGGCCTGGAACGACAAGCAACCATTGCCGTTCTGGTGGCCGATGCACCCACCGGCGAGATCCGCGCCAGTGTCGGCGGCGCAGGCCGCGACCGCGCCGGCGGCTGGATCGACATGACCCGCGCAGTCCGCTCCCCTGGCTCAACCCTCAAGCCATTCATCTATGCGATCGCCTTTGACGATGGCGTCGCAGCCCCAGAAACCCTGGCAGCAGACGCGCCCCGCCGGTTCGCAGGCTATCTGCCCGAAAACTTCGACCGGCGCTTTCATGGCGACGTGCGCCTTTCTGAGGCCCTGCAACACTCGCTCAATGTGCCGGCGGTGGCCACCTTGGAGCGGATTGGCGCCCCGCGCTTTGCTGCGGCCTTGGGCTTGGCCTATGCCGCCCCGCGCCTGCCGCCTGGCCCGCAAACGCAGGCCGGGTTGGCCCTTGCCCTGGGCGGCGTCGGCATGACCCTGGACGAGCTGGTCACGCTTTACGCAGCCCTCGGTGCCGACGGTCAGGCCCGCCCCCTGCGCGCCACTTTGCAAACCACACAAGGCCCGCCTAGGCGGTTCGTGCGCGCCGAAACCGCAGAACGCGTGCGCGCCATCCTCGCCACATCCCCAAGCCCCGCTGGCCGCACGCCCGCCTACCTGGTGCAAAACGCCCCACAGGTCGCCTTCAAAACCGGCACGTCCTACGGCTTCCGCGACGCTTGGGCCTTGGGCGTCAGCGGTCGCTTTGTCATTGGCGTTTGGGTGGGCCGACCCGATGGCAGCCCCCGCGCCGGTGCCACGGGCCGCAGTGACGCCTTGCCGTTGTTGTTCGATGTGGCTGACGCCATCGCCCCCGCGGGCGCGCCGGTTAGTCCTGAAGCCCCCACCGCCCCCGCCGCTGGGATCGCGCGCTTGGAACGCAACCAAACCCAGGCCCCAGCGATCCTGTTCCCACCGCAGGGCGCAGAGGTTCTGGTCAGTGATTACGGCCCGGCGAGCCGCGGGCTTTCGCTGTCTGCTGCGGGCGGTCAAGGCCGGCTGGTTTGGTATGCCGAAGGTCAGCCCGTGCAAACCGAGCCCACCAGCGGGCGCGCCCTCTGGCGGCCGAGCGCCCCTGGCTTTCATACCATCAGCGTGGTGGACGCCACCGGCGCGCGCGCCAGCGTTCAGGTGCGCATCCGCGATCGCTAGCCTATTCCTGGTGCCGCCGGCCGTCGCCTTCTTCGGCCAACACCACCTCGGGGTTTTCCGGTGCCCGCTGCTCAAACAACCCAATATCAAGCGGCGATTGCGGCAGCGCCGCGCGCAACGGTGCCGCCAAGCGCGCCTTCAAGTCCCGCTTTCCATCCGCGATCACGGGCTGCCAAAACCGCACCATCAGCTGGAAACGGTCGCCCGCAGCGCTGAGGTCAGCCAGGCCAGCTTCGATCTGCGCCGCCCATTTCGCCATCGCCTTTTTGCGCGACGCATAGCGCCAAGGGGCGGGTTCCCGCACCTCCACCACAGGCCCAAGGGCAACGCCCACCGCCTCTGTTTCGGTCCGCGCAGCCCCAAGCGGGGCCTTCAGGGCGGCCAAGGCGGTTGCCGCCACCGGCAGCGCGGGCAGGGGGCGCCAAAACCGCACCATCACCCGCCAAACGCCGTCCATGAAGATCACCTCCGCCCCGCGGACGTAGCTGTCGGGCGCAGCCGCAAACGCGGCCTCCGCGCTGTCGAAAACGTCCGGCAGCGGCTCCACGGCCAACGTGACCGGCGCACCGGCCTTGGCGGCGGCGTCGGCCTGTGTGCGGGCCTTGGGGCAGTCGTCCCCCCAGGCTTTTGCGGCAGTTGCGGCAATGGCAAGGTCGGTCATTAAGGATTTCGCTATGCGAACACGCATCGCGCTTGTCACAGCGCAGGTTAACGGTAAAGTCTCTTATCCCGAAATGGGGAGCGGCTTGGGCTTGGCCCGATGGCCACGCATTGGGATGGGGAGATGTCTTATGGGTATTCCGCAGGCTCGCAAGTCCGCGTCTGATGGCACCCGCCGTCGCATCACACCAGCGCGTATCGCATTGGCCATCGCGCCGATCCTGGCGCTTAGCGCCTGCGATCAAATCAGCGGTTGGCTGGGCGGCACCGGCTCCACCCCCGAAGTCGTGGCAGAAGCAGACACCGGCATGCCCGCCGTTTTCGGCTCAATCCTGCCAGAAGAAGCCCGCGCTAATCTCCTGGCGGTTCAGCCCGTCCGCGTTGTGCCTGGCGAGATTTTGGTAGGCGCGCCCCTGGAGGCAGCGCTTGCAGAAACCGCATCCGAAATGGGCTTGGCCGCCAATTTGATCTCTCGACTGCGCTCCACCGGCGAAGACGCGTTTGCCTCCGTTGATCCCCAGCAATTGAGCGAACTTGTCGGCACCGCGGAAGCTTTGGCCGGCGACCGCGCCCGCGACCGCGCCCGGGTTGTGCTTGATCGGTTGGGCGTGGCCGGCGAAATCGACATTCGCCAGGGCGGCGTTTTGACCATCGACCTGATGCCCGAAGGGGCCGATCCCACCTCGCTCCAGTTCCTCGCGCAACAAGCCGTCGCGGTGGACCAGGGCGACAACATGGAAGAAGCGCTTCTGCGTGGCATGGAGTGGGAAGGCGGCCGCTGCCCGCGCGGGGTTTCCGATGCGCAACTCGATGCCAGCCTCGAAACCCGCACCCTGTGCACCATTGCCCGCCTCACCGCGGCGCGCCAGTTTGAGTTCGTGGAACCGAACTACATTGTGGAAGTTGGCTTCGATCGCCTGCCGAACTTGAGCCCGCAGCGCCCGGCACCGGCCCCAACGCCAACAACCCCCACCACAACACCCACAACCCAGCCAACCACTGGCCAACCAACCACGCCTTCCACGCCCACCACCGGCGGCGCATCCACACCCACCCCCGCAGCACCGCCAGCCGAAACACAGGCCACAGGGATCGACCCCGATGATCCGCTCGTGGCGCTGCAATGGCATTACCGCGCCCGCGGCTCGGCCCCCGGCCAGTCGATGGGCGGGGCGGGCTTTGAGCCCTACTGGGCCCAGGCCCGCCAAGTCGGGTCCCGGCGTGTGCGGGTCGCGGTCATCGATACGGGCCTCGACATGCGCCACCCCGACATCGTTGGCTCGCCCAATGTCGGCCGCGGCATTGATCTGATCGGCAACCCCGAACGCAGCGGCGATGCCGACGGCGTCGATGCCAACGCCAACGACGACGGTGATCGCTGCGGATCGCGTACCACCGATTCCTTCCACGGCACCCACGTTGCCGGCACCATCGGTGCGGTCACCACCAACGACCACCGCGGCGTCGCCGGCGGTGCCTGGAATGTCACGGTGCTTCCGGTCCGCACCTTGGGCCGCTGCGGTGGCGAGCTGGAAGACATCGTCAACGGCATTCGCTGGGCCGCAGGCCTTGGCCCCGCTATCACCGCCAGCGGTCAAGAACTCCGCAACGACACCCCAGCCGACATCATCAACATGAGCCTCTCAATGGGCGTCACTTGCCCGCCGCCCATGCAAGCCGCGATCGACGCCGCCGTCGCCCGCGGATCGGTGATCGTGGTGGCTGCAGGCAACAAATCCAACCCAACGCGCCTGTTCGCCCCCGCCAATTGCAACAACGTGATGGTGGTGGCTGCCGGCGATGCCCGAGGTGCCCTGGCGTTCTATTCCAACTTCGGCCCGGAAGTGGATGTGATGGCCCCCGGCGGAGACATGTTCACCGACAGCGACAACGACGGCAGACCAGACGGCGTGCTCTCCACCCGCCGCGCCGGCCAGGATTGCTACGACCCTGAAACCCAGGAAGGCAAGCCTGAGTGCTTCTACGGCTACGAGCAGGGCACTTCGATGGCGGCACCCCACGTCGCCGCAGCCCTTGCCTTGCTGCAATCGCAATCGGGCACCAGGGGCAGGGAGCTGGAAACGCTGTTCTTCTCCCGCGCTGTCGCTCGGTATCAAGGCCGCGCCGCGGTGTGCGAAATCGACTGCGCCCGCAACCCCAACGCCACCCCAATTCCTGGCCAAGCCGGACGCTGCATGCGCGATTGCGGCCAAGGTGTGCTAGACTTGGGCCTTGCCGCCGCTGCCCGTTGACGTGAAAACGGCATCGGCAGCTTGGTTTCATCAAACGGAGGAAAGGAGATGACCACCCCCCAAGGCTCTCCCCCTCCCACCGGGCCAAACGCGCCCACGCCCACAAAGCCAAACAGCCGCGTGATCGGGGCCGGCGTTGGGGCTGCGGCCATCTTGGGCGCGTTGGTGCTTGCTTTGGGCCATCCGCCGAAGGAAGCGCCGCCAACAGCCCCGCAGGAGCAGGTAATGTCGCCCGCGCCAAGCGCAGCGCAGATCGCAGAACCCACCACCGAAGCCAACCCCCCTTCACCCCTGCCTGCCACAGCGCCGGCTCAAGCCCCAACGACAGCCAGCCGCCCCGTGGCCGAACCCGCCACCACCACCCTTGCCCCGCAGCGCGGCTACTGCCCCCAGTCAGCGGCCCCCTTCACGATCCTGGTCGCCTTCAGCGAAGGCCACAGCATGCATCGCGCCCAGTCGCAGTTTGCGGCAGGCAATCGCGACCAGGCCCTGCGCACCGCCATTCGCCAGGTCTCGCGGGAACCCGCCCTGCGCGGCCTGTGCGTCGTGCGGTTCACCATTGGCGGCGCGGAAGTGGTGATGGCCCCGGTCGATGGGGCGCAAGCCGCCCAAGGCGAGCGCGACCGCCTGGTTGCTGTGCTCAACGAGGCCGAAGGGATCACTTACGCCTACCCAAGCATCGCCGTCCAAGCCCAGGCCGTGCACTAACCGCGCACCTCCCGCCTCACCCGCAGCAGGGGAGGGGTGTTGTCGTTGACGCCGGACCCTGGCAGGGAAACACCTCAACCACACCAGCCGGGGGTGCCCATGGCCGATTTCACCGAACGCTTCGTGCCCACCGCCGACGGCTTAACGATTTTCCTGCGCGACTACGAACCCGTCCAGCCGGTCACCGGCCTTCCAGTCCTGTGTCTGCATGGCCTGACCCGCAATTCCAAAGACTTTGAACCGATCGCCGGCCGCATCGCCGCGCTGGGCCGTCGCGTTTTGGCCATGGACGTGCGCGGGCGCGGCCGCTCGGATTATGACTCGCAGCCCCTCCGCTACACGCCGGCCACCTACGCCGGAGACGTCATCGCCGCCCTTAATCGCTTGGGCGTGCCCCGCGCCGTATTCATTGGCACCTCGATGGGCGGCCTGATCACGCTGATTGTGGCCGCTGTGGAAAAGGCGCGCGTGGCCGGTGTTGTCCTGAACGACGTCGGGCCAATTCTGAACCCCGCTGCCCTGATGCGGATCGCTGGCTATGTCGGAAAGATCGACCCACAACCAAATTGGGCATCTGCCGCGGCCGTGACAAAATCCACCTACGGTGCTTCGTATCCAGACCGCGACGACGCCTTTTGGGCAACGCTGGTCCGGCGCACCTGGAAGCAGTTGCCAGACGGCCGCATCGGCTTGGACTACGACCCCGCCATCGCCACCGTCTTCACTCAGCCTCAAGGCGCAGCCCCGCCAGACCTAATGGGGCTGTTCACGCAAGGCTTCGGCCCCGTGCCCACGCTTTTGGTCCGCGGTGCGCTCAGCGATCTTGTGCTGCAAGACGCGGTGGTGGCGATGCGCCAAGCCAAGCCAGACCTGGATACGGTGGACGTGCCCAACGTCGGCCACGCGCCGGTCCTGGATGAACCGATCGCCTGGGAAGCCCTGATCCAATTCCTGGCGAAAGTGCCTTAAAGCGCGCGCGCGAACAGCTTCTCATAAGCCGCTTCGTCAAACGGCATGGTGTGCGAGCCGGTTGCAAGGTCAGACACCGCATAAGCCTTCGTGTCGGCCCAATGCGCCTGCGCGATGCCAATCTCGGAAAGCCGAGACGGGATGCCAATCTCGCTAATCAAGCGCGCGATCCCGTCAGACACGGCAACGCCGCCCTGAAGCCCCATCGCTTGACCAAGCCGCTCAAACTTTTCGCGCGCCACGCCAGCCTCTTCAATCATCGCCAGCGAATGCGGCAGGATGATCGCGTTAAGCGTCCCGTGGTGCAGCTTCAAATCAGCCAACCGCCCCAGCGCATGCGAAAGCCCGTGCACTGCGCCAAGCCCTTTCACAAACGCCAACGCGCCTTGATAGCTGGCCATCATCATCTGCCAGCGCGCGTCTTTGTCTGAGCCGTCCGCCACCGCCATTTTTAACCAGCCCTGGCCGATCCCGCGCCAAACGCCATCAAGTCCAATCGCTTCCGCCGGCGGGTGCACCGACACTGCCAGGTATGCCTCGATGCAATGCGTCATGGCATCCATGCCGGTGGCAGCCGTCAGCCGGGCCGGCAGCCCCAAAGACAATTCCGGATCACAAATGGCCGTTGCCGGGATCAGATTGGGCGACACGAACGTTTCCTTGCGCCCGTTGTCCATGATCAAAATGGCCCCAACGCTCACCTCAGAGCCCGTGCCCGCCGTGGTCGGGATAGCCACCAGCGGCGGCAGCTTGCCAATCAGGCGCGCCCCCCCCGAAACAGCCGCAAACTTCTCATACGGGCCTTCGTGGGTGGCAAACAGGCCAACCCCCTTGGCCAGATCCATCGAAGATCCACCGCCCAAGGCCACAAGGCTATCGCATCCCGCGTCCCGATACACAGCCAGCGCATCGCGCGTCGCGGCCTCGGTCGGATTGGTGGGTGTGCCATCATAAACAGCAGGGAAGGGCCCGCCGAACGCGGCCTCCGCCTGCGCCAACACTCCGGCCGCCCGGATCCCGGCATCGGTCACCAGCAACGGCCGGCTTGCCCCCAACCGCTTCAAAACCGCCGGCAATTGCTTCACCGCGCCGTGGTCAAACACACAGGTGGTCAGGTAGTTCATGGTGGGCATTGCGCGCTCCCTGGCAGTCTTTGCAGTGTGCTAGCCGCACTCGCAGGCCAACACCAGCGCTACGCACTTGACGCCCGCCCCAAAGCTGCTCGATTGGGGCCAGGGAGCAAAAGGACTTAAGGGGCCATGACCGATGCCGTCGAACCGGGCGCACGTGACCCGCTAGCACCAGACGCCGCCTCGCCGCAGGCACCAAAGCGCAAACGCCGCCCGCTATGGTTGCGACTGTTGGTCTGGATGATTCTGATCGTCGTGGTAGCGCCGGTCCTGTGGGTTTTGCTGTACCGGTTTGTTGGCGTGCCCGGCACCTTGCTGATGGTCGACCGCGCCATCGCCGGCGACAACCTCACCCGCCGCGGCGTGCCACTCAGCCAAATCAGTCCGCATATGGTGCGCGCTGTGATCGCCGCCGAAGACGGCCGGTTTTGCGCCCACCACGGCTTTGACCTGGAAGCGATCCAGGCCGCCATGCAATTCAACGAGCGCGCCGAACAGCGCGGCTCGGATCGCCGTCGCGGTGCCTCCACCATCAGCCAGCAAACCGCAAAGAATGTTTTCCTTTGGCCCCAGCGCTCCTGGATCCGCAAAGGCCTGGAGGCCTATTTCACGGTGCTGATTGAAACCCTTTGGCCCAAGCGCCGCATCATGGAAGCCTATCTCAACGTGGCCGAGTTCGGCGACGGTGCGTTTGGTGTTGAAGCCGCCGCACGCGTGCACTTCAACAAGCCCGCCAAAGACCTCACCCGCCGCGAAGCCGCCCGCTTGGCCGCCGTGCTGCCAAGCCCACGTCGCTGGAGCGCAAGCGAACCCGGCCCTTATGTCCGCGGCCGCACGCGCACGCTGATGGCGCGGATGAATGCCGTGGCAGGCGAGGGCCTTGACGACTGTGTCTACCCAAAAGCACCCGCCACATGACCGCCCGCCGCAAACCGCCTATAGCCTAAACCCATGAGCGGCTTTCTCGACAATTTCATGCAAGAAGCGATCGCAAGGCGCGTCCGCATTGCTTCCACCATCGGACCGAAGATGCAGGGCATCTTCGATGTCATGATCATCGGGGCCGTGACTTTGGGGTCCGCCGGCCTGTTCGCGCAGCCCTGGATGTTGGCCGCGGCACCCTATGGCTTGGCCCTGCCAGTCGTGTTTCTGGTGGGTCATGTGTTGCTCGACATTCGCCGCCAGAAAACGCCGATCAATCATCTGCACAAGGATGAACAGGAAGAAGCCCGCAACCGCACCGATCTCTATGCCGTTGGCTGGGGCGTGGCCTGCGCGGCGCTGGGCGCGCTCATCTTCTTCTACGCCTGGGGCCAGGAGCCGCCGCCTCCACCCGCGCCCGTGGCAGAACAATGGGAGCCACCACCAAACGTGCTGGAAAGCGAGATCGCCCGCTAGTGTCCCGAATCAAAAGTTCGTGGGATAATTCTTGCGTGATTTGCAAGGA
>JBMOEW010000040.1:0-25880 GCA_049314555.1 Caulobacterales bacterium | reverse complement strand
CTCGTCAGGCTCATAACCTGAAGGTCGTAGGTTCAAATCCTGCCCCCGCACCCATACCCCTCAAACGGGGAGTCGTGGACATTAGCAGCCCCGCCGTCACTGGCGGGGCTGTTTTCGTTTGTGGCCGGCTGTGGCACAGTACGTTTCCAAGCTCGACGACCAAGCCCCATCCCGAGAGGGTGCTCAGAGCGGCTACGGCTAACCAGCGGCTGGAAGGGGAACGATCCGGCTTGCATCAGGTCGGAGACGGCGGAGACCCAGTCGTGAAAGCGCGCGAAGAACATGACACGGCCGTCGCATCGCTAATTGCCGCCCACATTGCCACGGAACTGCGAGCGCGCTCTGCCCGGCCCCTGGTCTTTGGCGTCGCTGGGGCGCAGGGCTCTGGCAAATCCACTGCCTGTGCGCAGGCCGCAGCGACGCTAGAACAACAAAGCCATCGAACGCTCACCCTGGCTTTAGACGATTACTATCTGTCCCGCGCCGCGCGTGCAGCCCTCGCCAAAGACATCCATCCCCTTTTTGCCACAAGAGGCCCGCCCGGTACGCATGACCTCGCAGCCCTCAACGCGACTTTGACCGCGTTGCGCACGGGTCAATCATGCGTTCTTCGGGCCTTTGACAAACTTCAGGACGATGTCCTGCCTGAAGACGCCTGGCCATCGGCCGCCGCCAACCCAGCTGTGATTCTCTTTGAAGGTTGGTGTGTCGGTGCACGGTCAGAGGCACCTAATGCGCTCACAAAGCCCATAAACAGTTTGGAGCGAGACGAGGATGAAACCTGCCTATGGCGAAGTGCCGTAAATTCAGCTTTGGCCGGGCCCTACGCAAATCTCTTTGCATCGTTGGATGGCCTCATCTTGCTCTTGGCACCAAGCTTTGACGTGGTGCATCACTGGCGTTGTGAGCAAGAAGAAACAAACGCGATGCGGGCAACAGCCCCAGAGGGATCGCAACCCCATCGCATGGACGCCGCCGCCATCGCGCGATTTATCCAACATTATGAGCGCATCACGCGCAACATCATCACCGAAATGCCAGACCGCGCAGATCTCACGATTCAGTTGGACGCCAAGCGCAACGTGTTAGGCCTCCTCACCAAGGACTGATCGCGTCGGCGACCCGTTGGCCAATGCGCGGCCTCTGCACGGCCGAAATCTGCCCGCGCCCACCGTAAGAGATCCGGGCTTCAGCCATTTGATCGTGCCTAATGGTATTGTCGGAGGCCACGTCCTCCGGCCGGATCACGCCGGCAACGGTCAACTCCCGCAACTCGCCGTTGATCCGGACCTCTTGGCGCCCAGAAATCACCAGATTCCCGTTCGGCAGCGTGTCCACCACCACCGCCGCCACCGTCAGCTCAACCACTTCTTCGCGGTTGATCGACCCGGTTCCCGCCGCCGTTGAGCTGGCTTGGGCATCGATCAAATTGCCCGGATCATACCCACCTGGCAAAACGCTGCCGGGAACGGCCTCCAGCCCTAAAAACGAATCAACCCCCACATCCGTGGAAGAAGACCGCGTGCGGTTGGATGAATTGGAAACCTCAGCGCGGTCAGCGATCCGAATATTGACGGTCAAAATGTCACCGATCCGACGTGCCCGTTGGTCGTCAAAGAACGCCCGCGCCCCTGACTGCCACAACGAATTCGCCGCGCCCATCGAAGCCGATGCAGACATCGGCTGCGGCATCGAACGCTGCTGGCCACCCGTCAACCCAGACGGATCGCTGATCGGAGCAAACTGCGGCGGCGCGGCTGCCTGGCGTGTCGACCGTGCAGCCTCCCGCACTGCATCAACACTCACAGCAGCGCCGCGATAGGCCGCGTCGACGGCGGCATTGGCAA
This sequence comes from Caulobacterales bacterium, assembly GCA_049314555.1. Classification (GTDB taxonomy): domain Bacteria; phylum Pseudomonadota; class Alphaproteobacteria; order Caulobacterales; family Aquidulcibacteraceae; genus REEB509. The sequence goes on along the minus strand of JBMOEW010000040.1, from coordinate 24,033 downwards.
CTTGCGTGGTTTCCCGCACGGCCACCTCGCCGATATCGAGGGTCGACGCACACCCTCCAGCGGCGAGCAGGAAAGCGACGGGCACGGTAGCGAGGTGAGGGCGCATGGCAAGTGTTCCTTGAATTTCGTTCAGCGCGAGGGGCTCGCGGACGCCGACCCAGGCCCCGTCGCCATCGCTTCGACCGTCATGTTCGACTGTAGATTGACCACCCGGACCGGCTCACCCACCGCCGCGTCGTTCAACGCCCGACCGCGTGTCGTCAGTTGCAGCCCAGGGGCCACGTAAACCAGCGTGATCGTCTCGCCACGGCGGATCATCACAGGCGCATCGTTGCCCGGAACCCGAGCAGCACCGGCACCCCGACCGCCATTGCGCGTGACCTCAATGTCTTCAACACCGTCAGGCGGCACCCAAGCAAGCCCTGCTGCCGCCGCAGCGGCCGAAACGAACCGCGCCGAAAACCGCGCCGTCTGCCCCGCTGCAGGCGAAGGCGCAACAGCACGTCCCGCCACATCGCCAGCGTTTTCAAACAGGTCGCCGAGCGTCACGGCGGGTCCGCTTACAACGATCTGTCCGCGCAGCCGCACCGCCGCATCCTGCGCGTAAGCTGGCGCGCCGAAGGCAAGCGCAGCGCCAACCACGACTGCGGCAAAAGGAAAGTGTGTGCCCATGGTAGCTCCTCCAGCAGACTACGAAAACTCAGCGTAGCTGACTCGCCGTCTGCAGCATTTCATCCGATGCCGTAATAATCCGGGCGTTCATTTCGTAGGCGCGCTGCGCCACGATCAGCGCGGAAATTTCTTCCACCGCGTTCACGTTCGACGTCTCAACAAAGCCCTGCATCAGGGTACCCAAACCGGGGCTTCCTGGCGTGGCAACCTGAGCAGATCCCGAAGCAGCAGTTTCCAGAAACAGATTGTCGCCGATCGCTTCAAGGCCCGCTGGATTCACAAACGCCGCCAGTTCAATCTGCCCAACCTGTTGGGCAGCCGCCTGGCCATTGAGTGTGGCCTCGACAACGCCGTCGCGCGTGATCGTCACAGAAGTGGCTTCCGCCGGCACCGTGATCGCAGGCTCGATCGCAAACCCGTCAGCCGTCACGAGCTGCCCGTCCTGGTTCATCGCCAGGTTGCCCGCCCGGGTATAGGCAGTGGTGCCGTCTGGCATGCTCACTTGCAGATAGCCGCGCCCGCTGATCGCGAGGTCTGTGGGGTTATCGGTCCGTGTGATGTTGCCCTGAACGGTCACGCGCCCAATCGCATCTGCCCGCACACCAACACCCACCTGAATGCCAAGCGGCAAAGTGGTGCCCCCAGCCGACGAAGACGCCCCCGGTCGCTGCAGGTTCTGATACAGCATATCCTGGAATTCAGCCCGCTGGCGCTTATAGCCCGTCGTATTCATGTTCGCGATGTTGTGCGAAATGACTTCCACGTTCAGCTGCTGAGCCTGCATGCCCGTGGCTGCGATCGACAATGAGCGCATCAGCGCAACTCCCAGGTAAAACTAAAGCCGCGCCTGCTTTTAGGCGCGACCAAGCCGGTCAAGTGCGCGCTGCCGGAGTTCGTCCGCCCCACGCACGATACGCGCCGCCGATTCATAGGCGCGAGAAATCTGAATAAGATTGGTCAGTTCCACCACCGCGATGACGTTGGAATCCTCCAACGCCCCTTGGATCACTTCACCATCCGCTGGCGCACTAGCTTGCCCGCCCGCCGACCAAGTGTTGTCGCCCAGCTTCACAAGGGCTGCGGGGTTGGCAAAGCTCACGACCCCCAACCGACCAACATCTGTGCCGGCCAATCGGACGGTTCCGTCGCGTCCGATGGTTGGTTGATCCCCCTGCGGATCAAACACCAGCGGCGTGCCACCCTGGCTCAACACAGGGCGACCATCGCTGGTGACGAGCTGCCCAGAGCCATTCAGCGTGAACGCACCGTCGCGGGTGTAGACCGGCCCGGCAGCGCCCTGCACAGTGAAAAACCCATCGCCCTCGATCGCCAGATCAAACGTGTTTCCGGTCAAGCGGATTTCGCCTTGGCGCATATCGCGCGCAACACCGATGTCCCGCACGAACCGGATATCATTGGGCTGGTCATCGCTGCGGGCCGGATCCCGAGCATATTCCGCAAGCACCAGGCTGTCCGCTTTGAAGCCCGTGGTGGTCACGTTCGCCATGTTACTCGCAGAGATCTCCAAGCGCCGCTGCAGCACCCGCTGGGCCTGCAAGCCAAGAAGCATGGAGTTGTCCATGACGCGAACTGGTCCTTTGCTGAAGCGCTGTTAACGCTAACGGCAATTAACCGTGCAAGGGCCGGGCCAAGACATAAGGCATTGAAAGTACGAAGAGATGGACTGAGGGGCCATCCTCGGATGCGGCTGGAATTGCCGATGGGCCCGGCAAGTTCTGCCGGGGTCTGCACACATCTTTAACCAGATCGGCGCTTTCCTGGGGGCGACTCAAACGCAGGCGCCGCGATCGTTATGTCGAAGAAAAAAGAAGCAAAACCAGCCAAGGGCAATGAGCCAGAAGCGCAAGAGGGCGCAGAGGGCGCAGAGGGCGCGGAAGCGCCAAAGAAGAAGCTGGCAGGCAAAAAGCTGGTTCTCTTTGTGATCTTGCCGGCGATTCTGGTCTTGGGCGCGGGCGGCGGTGCGGCGGCCTTGCTGCTGTCTGGCCCTAAGGCGCAGGCAGATGCCCACGGCGAGGAAGCCAAAACCAAAGACAAGAAGGAAAAGGCGAAAAAGGGCGGCAAGGACAAGGGCGGCCATGGCGGCGCGGCCGGTGAAGAAGGCGAGGGTGCAATCGTCATCACAGAGGGCGAAGGCGTCTACTTCGTCGCATTGCCTGAAATGCTGGTGAACATCGCGTCCACCGACGGACAGCCAGCCCTTCTCAAACTTCAGCTGACATTGGAAGCCGCCGACGAAGATGTGCTGCATGCCCTGGAGCCGGAATTGCCGCGCATCCAAGACCAGTTCCAGTCGTTCCTGCGCGAGCTGCGCACAGACGATATGGCGGGATCTGGCGGTGCGCACCGCGTGCGTGCGGAGTTGATGCGGCGCGTCAATCTCGTGATCGCTCCGGCCCGGATCAATGCCGTCCTCATTGAAGAAATGCTGATCCAGTAAGGGGTGCGTTATGGACGAGGAGGATGCCGACCAGGATGCCCTCGCCGCCGCTTGGGCAGCAGAAGCTGAAGCGGCCGCTGCAGGGGGCGATAACCTCGCCGCCGAATGGGAGGCGATGGTTGAAGGCGAGGTGATGGTGCCAACGCTGCCGGGTGGCGCAGCTGCGGAACGCATCCTCAACCAAGACGAGATCGACAGTCTCTTGGGCTTCGGGGCCCAGGACGACGGTGAAGAGATCCAGAACGGCGTTCGCGCGATCATCAACTCCGCATTAGTGTCCTACGAACGCCTGCCCATGCTGGAGATCGTGTTCGATCGGCTGGTGCGCCTGCTGACTACGAGTCTGCGCAATTTGACGTCCGACAACGTGGAAGTCAGTCTCGATCAGATCGCCTCGATCCGCTTTGGCGACTATCTCAATTCAATTCCACTGCCTGCGATGATCGGCGTGTTCCGCGCCGAGCAACTCGACAACTTCGGTCTGGTGACGGTTGAATCAAACTTGATCTATTCCATCGTGGATGTCCTCTTGGGCGGGCGTCGTGGCACAGTGGCAATGCGAGTGGAGGGCAGGCCCTACACCACTATTGAACGCGAACTTGTCACCCGGATGATCGAAGTGGTGATGCAAGACGCCACCACGGCCTTCGCCCCACTGACCAAAGTGAACTTTAATCTGGAGCGGATCGAAACCAATCCCCGCTTCGCCGCAATCGCGCGCCCGCCGAACGCGGCGCTCCTGGTCAATCTGCGCATCGACATGGAAGATCGCGGCGGCCGCCTTGAACTCTTGCTGCCGTATGCAACGCTTGAACCGATCCGCAAATTGCTGCTGCAGCAGTTCATGGGCGAGAAGTTCGGCCGCGACAACATCTGGGAAAACCACCTCGCCACAGAGCTTTGGAACACCAAGATGGAAGTGCGCGCGGTCATGGACGAAATGACCGCCCCCCTAAAGACCGTCTTGGATCTGAAGATCGGCGACACCTTGATGCTAAACGCGGCAGCAGAGGCACCGGTCACCTTAAAGTGCGGCCCTGTTGCGCTGACCTCCGGTCGTGCCGGGCGGGTCGGTCACTCCATGGCCCTGCGCATCGACCAACCTGTAGCCGACGCTTCCCGTCGCGCTGTCTTGATAATGGAGGGGCGCAAATGACGCCTGTGTCTTTTGTTTTGGAACTGATCTTGGCCGCGCTTTTGGCGGCGTGTCTTTATTACTGCTGGCGGCTCGATAAGCAGCTTCGGGGCTTGCGATCGGGTCAGGACGGCGTGCGCGCTGCGGCGATCGAACTCGCCCAAGCAACGGCACAAGCCGAAGCTGCGGTGCGCGCGTTGCGTCAGGCATCGCAAGAGGCGGGCGCGGAGCTCCAGTCCAGCATCGAAGATGCCCGCCGCCTGTCAGAGCGGGTCAACCGCGCTGGAGGTCTGCGGTGAAACCTAACCAGCGCATCACGCGTTTTCTGATGTCCGGTGGCAGCGTTCGGCTCATGCCAACCCTGATGATCACCATGGCGGCCCTGCTGAGCTTAAAGGCCGTCGCCTTGGCAGAAACCGCAGCTGAAGGGGTGGCCGCCGCCGCGGAAGGCCTGGATCTTGGCGCAACAACCCAAGCCACAGCCCCGGATGCGCCAGCCGCCGCCGCGGATGCCGCCGGCCAATGCGAGCTGCCTTCCTTTGCCGAGCAAGCCGGCCTTTCACAGTCTGAAGTCCAAGTTCTGCAGGCCTTGGGCGCGCGCCGCGAAGCCCTCGATGCCCGCGCAAGCGAAATGGACACCCAAACCCAGTTGCTCACCGCTGCAGAGCAACGCCTTACCGAGCGCCTCACCGAACTGCGGGCCCTGGAAGCCGAGGTGTCCGGCTTGCTCGGTCAACTCGACGCGCAAGAACAACAACGCCTGGCTGGCCTTGTGGATGTCTATCAGCGAATGCGTGCCAAGGACGCCGCTGAAGTCTTTGACGCCCTCGATATGGACGTGTTGATCCGCGTCGCGAGCCGCATGCGCCAGCAAAATCTGGCCGAAATCATGGGCCGGATGGATGTGACCCGGGCCCGCGAGCTCACCACCCGGCTGGCAGAGCAAAATCGCCTCGCCAATGACCCGCAAGGCCTTCTGGATCAAGCGCGCGCTAACCAGTGATTAGGCAATCCTACTTAAAGCTTTCATTTTAGCAGAGAAGTCGCACCCACCATGTGGAAAGGACCGCGTACCGGAGCTTGGTTGATGGTTGGCGCAGCAACCGCCGCCATAACCGTGTCTGCCTATGCAGACACCGCACGCTTCAACGCGTCCGCAACCGGCGACGGTGCGATTCTTTCAATCCGCTGGGCTGACGGTCGCACCGGTGCTCCCCCCGAAGCCAGCGCATCGGTGGTTGATGGGGTGCTTGTGGTGCGGTTTGCAACGCCCCTTGATGGCGATGTGTCGGCCCTTGCCAGTACGGCACCGGAGCACTTTGCCTTTGCCCGCCGTTCCCAGGACGGCTCCTCCCTGAGAGTGGCGCTGCGTCAACCGATGGACGTGGTGGTGCGCACAGACGGCGATGCCCGTGTTATAGCCCTCAGCGCGGTCCAGAACCAAGCGGCGGCAGAAACTCCTGAAGGGCCTTCAACTGAAGTCAATCTGGGCGTGGCGCAGCGCGATGACTACACGCGACTATCGTTCACCTGGCCCCAAGGGCAAAGCACCGTTAGCGTGACGCCGCGGGGCGACAACCGCTACGAACTCAGGTTCAACCGCGCCGGCGACGTCGATATCGCCCGGCTACGAACATCGCCGCCGGCCCTGATCCGAACCGCGCAGCGGCTATCGACGCCGGGCCAAAACCTGCGAGTCATGATCACCGTGGAACCTGGCGTGCGGCGTCGCTCCTTCACCGACGGCGGCCGAGCGGTGGTGGACTTTCTGCCGCCAGAACCGGAGGCGCAAACCGCCGCCGCGGCCACCAGCAGCGATCAACAACCCGGTGCCGCGGTTGCCTCCATTCCCCCCGCCCGGGCTGGGGCCTTAACCCTGCGCGTGCAGGAAGAGATTGGCGCAACCACCATTACTGCACCATTCAACCAGCCTGTGCGTGCCGCCGCATTCCAGCGCGGCGACGCGGTTTGGCTGGTGTTTGAAAACGTCAATCGTGTCGATCTTGCAGGCATTGTGCGTTCAGGCCGTCGCCACCGCGACATCACTCCGGTTTTAGGCGAGGGCGTCGGTGCCGTCCGCATTGCGACCCCGCCGGGCGTAGCCCTCACCGCTGCCAACGAGGGCAACACCTGGACCTTCACTCTTTCGGCCCGAGGCCCTGGCCGAGGCGCAGCAAACGCCACCCTTCGCCGCGATGTCTCCTTCGCCAATCGCGGCCGCCTGATTGCCGATTTCGGGCGCACCGGCATCGTGCGTTGGTTTGAGGATCCGGTCACTGGCGAGCGCTTGGGCGCCGCACTTTTGTCTGGCCCCATCATGGGCGTGGGCGAACGCCGGGCAACCCCAGAGGCAGCGATTCTGCCCAGCCGCCACGGTGCAGCCATCGAAGCGCGGGCAGAGGGCATCACGGCAGACTTCGACGGCACCGCTTTGGTGGTAGGCAGGGCAGGCGGTTTGTTGGCCACGGGCCCGCGCGCCACTTCCGGTGATGCGGCCCTCGCCGACCCTGGAATGGATCTGGACGCGCTGGCTCCTGCGGGGGCGGCAGCGTCCGGGACCCAGGACAGCGAGCTTTACACCCGGCTTCAGGCCCTCCAAGCCAGAGCTGCGGCAGAAGGCGTCGAACCGGGCGCGCGCGTCGAAGCGCGTCTTGCGCTGGCGGAATTCTTGGTGGCGAACGAACTGGCGGCGGAAGCCCTGGGCGCGCTACGTCTAGCCGCCGTCAACCAATCGCAGCTAGAATACGAACCATCCTTCCGGCTCCTTCGCGCCGCGGCCAACTCGATGATGGGGCGAACCGCCAATGCGCAGGCGGATCTCAACGGCTCGGGTCTGCAAGATGATCCCACCGCCGCCCTTTGGCGTGGTTATGCCCTGGCGCGTGCGGAAAACTGGGTGGACGCCCGCCGCGAACTTGAAGTGGGCATGCGTGTGTTGGAAACCCAACCACCGGACTGGCGCGCCCGCTTCCAGCTTGAATTGGCGCGGTCTGCCCTGGCGTTGGATGATTACGAGACCGCCAACGTCGCTGGCCGCGCGGCCTCTGCCCAGGCCACCAGCCGCGAGATCAGAGACCGTGCAGCTCTCGTTCTGGCGCAAGTGGCGCTCGCCCGCGGCGCACAAGCTGAAGGCCTTGCGGCCCTCGATCGAATTGCGGCCGGTGCGGATGAAGAAGTGGCCGTCCGCGCAGCGCTTGAATCTCTGAAGGTGCGCATCGCCAGCGGCGAGATCGCGTTGCCCCAGGCTGCAGAAGCGCTGGAAGGCTTGCGGTTTCGCTGGCGCGGCGACGGCCTCGAACTGGACATCATTTCCACGCTCGGCAACGTCTACGCCCAAATGGGCCAATGGCGAGAAGGTTTAGGGGTGATGCAGGCCGGTGCCGATCGGTTTGCTCGCGAACCAGCCGCCCGCCGCCTGCGCGTCGATATGGCTGAAACCTTCGAGCGGCTCTTCCTCGATGGCGGTGCAGATGCCTTGGAACCGATCCAGGCGCTGGGCCTGTTCTATCAGTTTTCCTCCCTCACGCCCATCGGCCCCAATGGCGATCGCATGGTGCGCCAGCTCACTGGGCGCCTGGTTCAGGTGGATTTGCTGCAGCAGGCCGCAGAATTGCTCCAGCACCAGGTGAACGAGCGCCTGCAAGGCTTCGCACGGGCAGAAATTGCCGGAAACTTGGCCGCCATCTATCTGCTGGATCGTAGGCCCGAACAGGCACTGCAAACGATCAACGCAACACGCCAATCCAATCTGCCCGCCGTCATCGTGAACGAGCGCCGGATTTTAGAAGCACGCGCGCACCTGGATTTGGGCCGCTACGACCACGCCTTTGAAATCGTCGAGCGTGATCGCAGTCCACAGGCCCAACGAATCCGCGCCGAAGCCGCCTGGCGCCAACGCGATTGGGACCGGGCAGGCATCGAATTGCGTCGTTTGGTGGAAGGCAGACCGCCAGGCGAGGCCCTGTCCGACGAAGACCGCCAAGTCGTCCTGCGCGCAGCCATCGCCATGACCTTGGCCGCAGACCGTGAAGGGGTTCGCGCTTTATACAGACAGTTTTCCGGCGGCATGGCCGGCACCCCGCAGGCCACCAGTTTTGAGGTTGTAGCCGGCGATGTGCATGCCGAGGGCGTGGAAATCGCCAACCTCGCCCGCGCCGTTAGCCGCACTGATCTGCTCGACCAATTCTTGCAAGACATCAGAACCCGGATTGCGGCCGCAGGCGGGGTGCAAACAGCGCAGGCCCCAGCTCAGCCAGCGCCAAATGCGCCCCCAAGCCCCGCCCCACCGGGCACACCCACGCCGCCGCGTGCCGCAGCGCTGCCTCCGGCAGAGCGTCGCGGCTGAGCTAAGCTTTTGACTCAAGGCTCCCGCGACGGCCCAATTCGTCTCCAATGATTTCTGTTGTGATCCCCACTCTGAACGCGCAAGCGCATTTGCCGCGCTCCTTGCCGCCTTTGGTGGACGGCGTCGTGGCAGGTCTAGTGCGCGAGGTCATCGTATCCGATGGCGGCTCAACCGATGCCACGGTGCAAATCGCAGAGGCGGCCGGCTGTGAGGTCATCGTTGGCCCCGCCGGCCGGGGCCCGCAGCTGATCGCCGGCGCAAACCGAGCCCGTGGCGATTGGATCTTGTTTTTGCACGCCGATACCGCCCTCGATGCACCATGGGTGCGGGAGGTCAAGCAAGCCATTGAAGTCTCCGGGTCAAGCGAACGCGCCGCCGCATTTCGCTTCGCGTTGGACGACGGCAGCGCGCGCGCAAGGCATCTGGAGTGGTGGGTCGGCGTGCGCTGCGGCCTGGCAAAGCTACCCTATGGAGACCAGGGCTTGCTCATTTCACGCAAGCTGTACGACACCATAGGCGGCTTTCGACCGATCCCGCTCATGGAAGATGTAGACTTGGTGCGTCGTCTTGGCGCCCGCCGCATCTTGATGCTGAAAACCAAGGCCGTGACCAGTGCCGCGCGCTTTCAAAAAGACGGCTATAGCCGTCGCAGCCTGCTCAACCTTGTGTTGCTCGCGCGATTTTTGATGGGAGCCGATCCCGCCAAGCTGGCCCGCGCCTATGACTAGCAGACCAACGCTTTTGGTAATGGCAAAGGCCCCGCTGTGGGGGCGGGGCAAACAACGCCTGGCCGAAGGCGTCGGCAAAACCCAAGCTCTTCGGATCAACCGAACGCTCCATCGCCTTACCCTAAGCGCAGCGATCGATCCCCGCTGGCGCACGGTACTGGCGGTAACACCGCGGTCGGCCAGCACCCTCAACTTGCCCGGCATTTGGCCGCCCCGCGCTCACATCGAACGCGTTGACCAGGGCGAGGGCACACTGGGCGAGCGCATCGCGACGGCCGTGTCGCGCGCTTGCGCGCCCACGCTGGTCGGCCCCATTTGCGTGATCGGCAGCGATGCGCCCGCTCTTTGCAAAACCGATCTGGCCATGGCCTTCAGAGCGCTGCGCCGCGCAACGGCCGTGCTTGGCGCAGCAGAAGACGGCGGCTTTTGGCTGGTCGGTGCGCGCGACCCCGCCGGTCTGATCGCGGCACTCCCCGGCGTTGCGTGGTCAACCAACAGCGCGGGCAAAGACATCGCCGCAAGGCTGCCCACCCCCTTGGCAACGCTGCGAACCCTTAACGATATCGACGAGGTTGCTGACTGGCGCGCGTTCGTTGCTCAGCGATCCGCCTGGCGCGGGTCGATCGGCACGTAGATCGCCGCCTGCCCGGACGCCAGCGCGTCAAGCTCTGGCGTTGGTTGACCAAAAACCCGTCGGCACAACCCCATGTGCGAAAGCACACGCTCGGCATAAATGCGCGACTCTTGGCGCGGAATGCTCTCCAGCATCACCAACGGATCCGTGAACACCAGCTGACTGGCAAGCCAGCGATCCAGCCACCCAGGCCCACCATTGTAGGCCGCGAAAATTTGCATCAGATCGCCGTCGTGATGAAACTCACGGATGAGCCACAGCACATAGTCCTGCCCAAGCCGCATGTTGAGGTCAGGATCGTACAACAGGGTCGGATTTCGCTGGAAACCGTAGGTCTGATCCATGTCGTTGGCGGTGGACGCCAGCAACTGCATCAAACCCCGCGCATTCGAGCGGCTAACGGCCCGCGGGTGATAGCGGCTTTCTTGGCGGATGATGGCAAACAACACCGATCGATCCACCAAAAACCCGTTCTCTGGCGCATAGGCCGTAACTGGGCAGTTGCCGGCCGCAAGCTCGGGGCCGCCGTATTCCGCCGCACGCAATTGCGCCGCAGGCAAGCGCAGGGCGGTCGCCAACGCCAAGTACGTTTGATCGTCTTGCTCGGCCATCAGGCCATGCAGAACGCGCAGTTCCTGTTCAGCCTCCGAAAGGCGTCCCACCTGCACCAACGCCGCAGCGCGCCGTGCAGCGGGGTAGCGATCCAGAAAACTGCGCGCGACATCAGGCTCCAAGGCTGGCCGCTCGAAATTCAATGCCGGCTCTCGGCCCAACTGAGACAGTGCGAGCTGCCCATAAAACGTCGCCGGAAAACGGCTGGCGTAATCGAGGTCGGTCAGGGCCCCGGCCGCATCCCCCAGCGCCAGCCGCGACCGCGCAGCCCAATAATAGCCGCCAGACCGCACCCATGCCCCGAAGTAGGGCCAGGTTGCCGCCTGTTCAAACAACTGAACGGCGCGTGCGTGATCGCGCTCCCGGAAGGCAACAATCCCCAACCACCAGGCCGCTTCGCCATCCCGTGGCCCCAATAGCGCCCGCTCGCCAACCGCGCGGGCCCGCGCCAAGTCGCCGTCGCCGACCGCTAAACTGATTTGGTCGATCGCCGCCCGCGCCGCCGCGGTATCTCCCGGCGGGTCTGGCACGTCCCCAGGCAAGGCGCGTCCACGCCGAGGGGAAGGGGCCTGCGCCATCCGCGCCCGACGGGGCCGAATGTCGATCGCCCGATCATAAACGGCGTCGGCCACCGCGAGGTCGCCATGCCGGCGCAACCAGGATGAGATATCGTCATAGGAGGGGCGATACCGCGGCGAGGCAAAGCGCACGCCGTCGACAACATCGACGAGGATGGAATCTTCAGCCCGCGCCGCCGCTGCCCGCGCCGCGGCAAAATCGCCCGCCTCAAGGGCCTCGAACGCGGCGCGATAGGCGGCCTCGTCGCCGTCCGAAAGCGCGATAACCCGCGTTTCCGCTGCCGCCGGCATGCACGCAATTCCCGTCAATGCGCCAAGCGCGGCAAGGGCCATTATCACGCGTCTCACGATCCGTGTCTTCCCCTTTTGCGCCAGGTTTCAGCCGCCGCCTAGCTCAGCCAACCACGCGTCAAGCATCAAAAGATCGGCCCAAGCCAGCCTCTTTTGCACGGGTTGTCGCAATAAGTATGCCGGATGCAGCATCACCATCACGTTCACAGGCGTGGTTAATCCCGCGACCATGTGCGTTAAACGCTGCCCCCGTAGCCGCGTAACCCCCTCGCTGCGGTCCAGAACACTGCTGGCCGCGGCTCCCCCAGCAAGGACAAGCACCTTGGGGCGCGCCAAGCCAATCATCCGCTCCACGAACGGCCGGCAGATCGCAAGTTCCTCAGTGGTCGGTGTCCGGTTGCCGGGGGGGCGCCAAAAAATAGCATTGGAAATCAGAACATTGGATTGGCGCGACAGATTGACGGCGGCCAACATGCGATCCAGCAATTGTCCCGCACGCCCCACAAACGGCATGCCGGCGCTATCTTCGTCGGCACCTGGCGCCTCACCGATCACCAACACCGGGGCCCCCACAACGCCGTCGTACACGACGGTTTTCTTCGCGCCTTTTTTCAAGGCACAGCCATCAAACGCAGCGATTGCCGCCGCAAGATCGGGGATAGACTGGGCTTTTGCCGCCATTTGTTGCGCCAGAACCACCGGTGCTGCCGGTCCCACAGCAACCTTAGGGGCCCGCGCGACGGGCACCACCTCCGCCGGCCGCTCGCGGGGCGGGGCCGGGGCAACAGGCAGCGGCGCTCGCAAAATCGCCCGGGCCTCGCCAACGTCAACGCCCGCCTGTTCCCAGAAGGCAAGGAGCGCCCGGGCCGCTTGCTCCCGATCAGCCATTAACCATCTTTCCTGCTTTTAAGCGGCGCACTTAGCCGCACTTAGCCGCACTTGGCCTTGGCAAACCTCACACTAGCTCGGATAACGCGCAAGAATAGGGCTGTAAGCGACCGACTCGTCCCTGCGGGTCGTCTGGAGGATAGGGCGAAATGGCCGACGAAGCGATTGAACGCGATGTGATGGAGTACGACGTCCTTATCGTAGGCGCTGGCCCGTCAGGCCTGTCTGCTGCGATCCGTTTGAAACAGATCGCCGCCGCCAATGGCACTGAAATCTCCGTGGCCGTGCTGGAGAAGGGCTCAGAGGTCGGCGCGCATATCCTGTCTGGTGCGGTGATTGACCCGATCGCCCTCAATGAATTGATCCCAGACTGGAAGGCCAAGGGCGCACCCCTTGAAACGCAGGTCACCGAAGATCAGTTTTTGTTGTTGGGCCCCGCCGGCGCGGCGCAAATCCCAAATTTTTTGTTGCCACCGCTGATGAACAATCACGGCAACTACATCACCTCGCTGGGCACGGTTTGCCGCTGGCTCGCCCAACAAGCCGAAGAGTTGGGTGTGGAAGTCTATCCGGGCTTTGCGGCCGCAGCGATCGTCTACGATGCCCACGGCGCAGTCAAAGGGGTGCAAATTGGCGATCTTGGGGTCGCCAAGGATGGCCACCATAAGCCGGGCATTTTCACCCCCGGCATCGAAATCCACGCCAAGTACACCCTGATCGGCGAAGGCGTTCGCGGGTCTTTGGCCAAGAAGTTGATCGCAAAGTACAACTTGGCCGAAGGTAAAGAGCCGCAAAAGTTTGGCATCGGCCTCAAAGAGCTTTGGCAAATCCCGAAGGCGAACCACAAGCCGGGCCTGGTGGTGCACACAACTGGCTGGCCCCTGGATGACAAAACCGGCGGTGGCTCATTCATGTACCACTTTGGCGAGGACCTCGTGTCCATCGGCTTTGTGCTGCATCTGAACTACAAGAACCCGTATTTGTCGCCGTTCGACGAATTCCAGCGCTTCAAGCATCATTTGGCCGTCGCGCCTTACCTCGAGGGCGGCAAGCGCCTGTCGTATGGCGCGCGCGCCATCACCGAAGGCGGCCTTCAGTCCATCCCGAAATTGGTGTTCCCCGGCGGTGCGCTGATTGGGTGCTCGGCCGGCTTTGTGAATGTGCCAAGGATCAAGGGCACCCACAACGCCATGAAATCTGGCATGCTTGCGGCGGAAGCGGTGGCTGAAGCACTTAGCCAAGGCCGCCACCTCGACACCCTCGATGCCTATGAAGAGAGCTTCGAAAAGAGCTGGTCCTACAAGGACTTGAAGCTTGTTCGTAACGCCAAGCCGATCCTCTCCAAATTCGGCACCCAATTGGGCGGTGCGCTGGGCCTGATGGACATGTGGACCGCCTCGCTGTTTGGCGGGTTCTCGTTCTTCTCAGGCTTTGGATCAATGAAGCACCGCAAGACGGACGCCGCATCCACCGAACCCGCCTCCAAGCACAAGCCGATCGCCTATCCCAAGCCCGACGGCGTTTTGAGCTTCGACAAGCTGTCTTCCGTGTTCCTGTCCGCGACCAACCATGAAGAAGATCAGCCGGTGCACCTAAAGCTCCGCAATCCCGCCATACCGATCGATCACAACTTGCCGATCTATGCTGAGCCAGCGCAACGCTATTGCCCAGCCGGTGTTTATGAGGTGCTGTATGACGACCGCGGTCAAAACCCGCGTTTCCAAATAAATGCCCAGAACTGCGTGCATTGCAAAACGTGTGACATCAAAGATCCCAGCCAAAACATAGACTGGGTGACCCCTGAAGGCGGCGGCGGGCCGAATTACCCCAATATGTAAGCGCGGCGACCGCCAGTTTCCGCCGCGCGATAGAAAGGCCGCGCATGCGCGCAGCGATTTTGGCAATGGCCGCTTTCGGATTGGGGCTGGCGGTTGCGCCTTCGCCGGCATTGGCCGAGCAAGGGGCAGGGGCAACCGCGCCGTCCGTCCGCGCCACAGCCCCCGCAAGAACCGCGCGGGAGTATCCGGATCTGAATGCAGCGCTGCTGTCTGCTGATCTTGATCAGATTGTCACCGATAGCCGCGCCGCGTTCGATGAGGGCCAATACACCCCCCGCGACGCCGCGATCCTGGTGATGAATGCCATTTTGGCTGAGGACTTCACGGCCGCGCGTCATGTCGCGTCGGTCTCAAGCGCCCGTGGTGCCGGCGCGCCGAACCTGTTGGCTCCCTATATCGACCTCGCCGAAGGTGACCTCGCCGCCGCCTTGCCCGAAATGCAAGATGCGCTGCGCCGCCTCCCAGCCCCGATGCCAGACTTTGCCACTGCCCTGATGCTTGAAGGCTCAGGCCGCCTGCAGGAAGCCGCGCGCCTCTACAGCGTGATCGAGCGTGAGATCGAAACCACCCCGCTGGAGGGCGAACCCCAGTCCGTTGAAGACATTCAGCGGCTCTTGAATGCCTCCCGTAACGCCATGATCCTGATGCGCGCAGGGCTTGTGAACCATCGCCTTGGCGCAACCCAAGAAGCCAACCGTTACTATGCGCTCGCCCGCGAATTTGCGCCCCAAAGCGCCATGCTGCTTGCCGAACAAGACCGCCTGTCCCGCGGGCGTCCACCCGCTCAAGCCGCATTGACCTGGAAGACAGCGCTTGGGCGTTGGCTGTTTGTCTTGTCCGACCTCGCCGCGCAAACCGAAGGGTTTGCTCGCGTCATGCAGTCGGACACGCCGCTCACCACACTCGCGTCGCCAACAGCCACCCTCTATGCGCAATTCGGCATGCTGTTTGATCCCAGTGCCCAGGAATGGACCCTGGCCGTTGCTAACGATCTGCGCGATTTGGAAGCATTTGACGGGGCCGACCGTCTGCTGGCCCGGATTGACCAGAGCAGCCTTTTCATCGCCGACGCCGCCCTCACCAGAGCAGAGATTGCCTTGGCGCAGGATGACGACGCCCAGGCCCGTCGCCAAGCAGCGATCGCCGTTCGCAACGCGGGCGATCGCTGGGCAGTCCTTGCAGGTGCAGCAGACATCTTGTCCAAAACGCAAGATGATCGCGAAGCCATGCGCGCCATTAACCGGGCTTTGCCCTTGGCCACCACCGACGAAGACCGGGCTAAAATTCTGGTGTATCGCGCCGGAATGCACCGCTTTGCCGGCCGCCTGGACGACAGCGTCATAGACGGCAGGGCAGCCATTGCCCTGGACCAAGCCGACGAAGTGCGCATGTTCGCCATCGCCATGATGATGGATCACCCGACCGCATGGGAAGAAGGCATCCGCGAAGCAAGGACGTTGCTGTCTGAAGATCCAGATTCGGTCGCACGCCTGAACGCCCTTGGCTATGCCCTGATCCAGCGCCCCGATGGGGTAGAGGAGGGCTTTCGTCTCCTCTGGCGCGGCTACGCCCTCAACGACCGCAACGAGGCCCTCGTGGATAGCCTGGGCTGGGCTTACTACAAGTATGGCAAGTTCGAAGAAGCCCGCGTTCTGGTGGAGCGGGCCCATACCCTAAGCGGCAACAACCACAACTCTGAAATTCTCGATCACCTTGGGGATATCTATTGGCGCCTCAACCGCCCTGAAGACGCCCGTCGCACCTGGGGCGAAGCGTTGGCCGCGCGGCCAGAAGCCGTGCGTCGCGCATCGCTTACCGCCAAAATCCGCGACGGATTGCTGGAACCAGCTCCGGTCACAAGAGAGCCCCCGACCGTCCAATTGCCAGATCGCCGCACCGTGCAGGAAGAAGCATGAACCGAAGGGTGTCAGCCGTTTACGTGGCAATTTGCCTCGCCGCTGTTTCGCTTTCGGCGACAGCGGCGGGTCAACCCCATGACGAACGCGACACCGCCCCCCAGGCCCAGTCTCAAAATGGGTTTGCCGACCTTTTCGTGGCGCGCCTGGCCGAGCGCCGGGGCGACTTCGACGAGGCGGCGGCCCGCTATGCACGCTTGGCATCTCAGGCACCGGCGGATCCGGAGCATGTGAATGCAGCCGTCAGCGCCAGCCTGGCGGCGGTGGAACCAGCCGCAGCCCTGCGCATCGCGCGCGCGGGCAACGCCCAGAACGCGGCGCAAGACATTGCCCCCCAGCTCGTGCTGGCCGCTGAAGCCTTGCGCCAGCGCCGCTGGAACACCACCACTCAAAACGCCAGCACTGCATTGAATTCACCGGGCGAAGCCGGCCCACGCTTGGCCGCCAACCTGCTTCAAGCGTGGGCACTGGCGGGAGCAGGCGACGTCGAGGCAGGTCTGGAAACGCTGGATCGGATGCCAAGGCCCAGTGGTTTTGCCCCGTCTCTGTTGTATCAGCGGGCGATGATGCTCGAAGGGGCGCGCCGTATCGAGCAGGCCACTGCGGCCTATCAGTTGGCAAGCAACAGCGCTCAGCCCCTGCCGGACGAGATCTTTCGTCTCCGCAACTTCATCATGCGCACGCAAGGCGCAGCTGCTGCTGAACAGGCCTTGCCAGTCGCCAGCTTGGGAAGCGTTTTCCAAGCGTCTCCATCAGGGGCAAACCTTGCCCCCGCTCCAACACCTGCCCGCAGTGCCGCTTTGGGCATGCAGGCATTGTCGAAGATGGCAGCCGCGCAGGGCGATCCGGCCCAAGCCCTTCGCCTGCTGTCCTTGGCGTTGATCCTGGATCCAGCCTCGGATGCGGCCCGGATGGTCGCCGCGGACGTGAACGAAAGCCTGGGCCAGCCTGAAGCCGCCGCGCACATGTTTGCGCAGATCCCCCACAGTTCGCCTTACTATGTGGCCGCACAAATGCGGGTCGTGCACCTGCTGCAATCAAGCCCCAATCCACAGCGCGCGATCGAGGCCGCACAGCGGCTTGCAGCGAACCACCCCGGCCCAGAAACCCGCTGCGTGTTGGCTGCGGTTTTGCTCTCCAATCAACGCTATCGCGAAGCGATTGATGCTTTTCTGGCCGTGTTGGCCACAAATCAGCAGGACTGGCGTTCGCTGTTTGGCCTCGCCAGCGCTCATCTCGCCGCTGGCGATTGGCCGGCCGCAGAAACGCGCTTTCAGCAGGCGATCGCGCTGGCCCCGCAAAACCCAGACCTGCTCAATGCGTATGGCTACGCCTTGATTGTGCGCCGCGAGCGCGCGCAGGAGGGGATGGACCTTGTGCGCCGAGCGTTGGTCGCGCGCCCCAACGACGGCAACATCATAGACAGTTTGGGTTGGGGGTATTTTCAACTCGGCCAATATCCCCAAGCCGTCGCCCAGCTGGAGCTGGCCATCCGGCGTGAGCCGGCGAATGGCGAAATTGTCGATCATTTGGGCGACGCCTACTGGCGCGTCGGTCGCCACACCGAAGCGCGCTACCAGTGGCAGCGCGCCGCCCAGATCACCCAAGACGCCGCCTTGCGCACAGCGATTGAAGCGAAAGTCGCAGCAGGGCTCCCACCAGCGGGAGCGGCCGCTCAATGATCACGCGCGCGTTTGCGCCAGCGAAGGTCAATTTGAGCCTTTCCGTTGGCCCGCCTATGGCAGACGCTCGCCACCCCTTGCAAAGCATCGTGACCTTTGCCGACGTTGGCGACGCGGTCGCAGCGACCGCGAGCGACCGCCTCACCCTCCACCTCGATGGCCCCTTCGCAGCCAACCTTAGCGACGAACCGGAAAACTTGGTGCTGAGCGCCGCTCGCTTGCTGTGCGAGCATGGCGGCATTGGAAACCGAGGCGCAGCCCTGACCCTGTATAAGGCGTTGCCGATTGCCTCGGGCCTTGGTGGCGGATCAAGCGATGCGGCCGCAGCCTTTAAAGTCCTGAACGTGCTCTGGGGCCTTCGCGCGTCTAAGGAAGACTTGGAGCGCCTTGCAGCCGGCATCGGCGCCGATGGACCTGTCTGCGTGCGCGCAAAACCAGCGCTGATGACCGGCACCGGCGAGACGTTTTCGCCCCTAGACATGCCGGACCTGGACGCGGTTCTGGTCAATCCGCTGGTGCCGGCCCCAACCGGCGCTGTCTATCGCGCCTTCGACGCCCTTGGCCTTGGGCATGGCTTCGAGGCGAACTCAACCCCAATGGCCCCTTGGCCATCTGCCCGGGCCTTGCTGGACGAGCTGGCACGCCTGTCAAACGACCTGACACGCCCAGCGATCCAGGTGGCCCCGGCCATCGAAGACGTGTTGCGTCGCCTGACCCAGGATCCAAGAACGCTACTGGCCCGTTTGTCTGGAAGTGGGGCCACCGTCGTGGCGATGGTGGAAGGGGCAGCCGCCGCCCGCGCCCTTGCACAGGACCTGCAAGCAGAAGCGCGCGGCTGGTGGGTGCGGTCCGCACGGCTTGGCGCTGTTGACGTCAGCGTCCATGAGGGCTAGCCGCCCATCAAGACAGTGAGGGAGACCGCCAACGTGGGTGCGCTCGGCGAGTTAATCGTAGCGATGGGAGTTGCAGCGTGCGCCAGTGCGCTCGCCTGCATGCTTGTCATCGCCGCGCGCATTTCAGATGTGCCCGACGCGGTGCGCAAAGGACATCGCATCCCAACCCCGACCAGCGGCGGCATCGCCATCGGCATCGGCACAGTTTGTGGTGTAACGCTCCTGTGCGTGCCGGTCTTGCCGGCTTGGTCGCTGACGCTGGCCCCAGCAGATGTCACCCGCATGGCCGCGGCCCTTGCGATTGCTTTGGTTGCCCTTTCGATTGGCCTGATCGACGACATCAAACCCCTCGGTCCGCGCTTCAAGTTTGGTGCCTTCGCGCTGTTGTCCTTGGCCGCGCCCATACTGGTGGGATCTGCGGACGCTCTGCCCATCGGCCTCGGCTTCACGCTGAAACTGGGCTTGGTGGTCGGCATCCTGGGGTCGGCGTTGTGGATGTTTACAATCATCAACACGGTCAATTTCATGGATGGCGCAAACGGCTTGGCGATGGGGTCGACCGCGGTTGGCCTTTTGGGGCTGGGCGCGGTCAGCCTAACGGCATTGGCACCGCATGCGGCTGCCTTGAGTTTTTGCGCCGGCGGCGGCCTCATTGGGTTTCTGGTTTGGAACTTCCCAAATGGAAAAGTCTTTGCGGGGGATTCTGGCGCGCTCTTTGTTGGCGCACTGATTGCCGTGACATCCTTGCTGGCCATCGATGAAGGCGGCATTTCCCCCTTCATCCCGGTGATCTTGTTCTTTCCTTTGCTTGCCGATGTCCTCCTCACCTTGGCATGGCGCGTGCGCTACCGATCCAACGTGCTGGCCGGTCACCGCGACCACCTCTACCAGATCGCGATCCGCGCCGGCCTGAAACACTGGCAAGTCAGCGTGCTGTATTGGGTCCTGTGCTTCAAATGCGCGCTCATCGCCTTTGTCGCGGCCCAGGCACCGGCCGCAGCCCCATCGACCGCCACCCTCGATGCCGCCGGCGCAGCAGCGCCTATGACGCGCGCCTTCGTTCAGGGCGCAGCCGGCATCGCTTCCCTCACAACCTTCATTGCTTTTGTCGTGTTGGTGGGCGTGGCGCTGCAGGTATCAGCCAGCGTCCGGCGTTTTGCCAAAGCCCGCGGCCACGACGCTGACTAAAGCGCAAATGCGAGCCAACGCCACCAAAGGCTAGTGCACGCGCTCGACCACAAAACGCGCGAGATCTGCAAGTCTGTCGCGGTACGCGTTGGCCGGCAAAACGCGAAGTGCAGCACGCGCGGCATCTGCAAAGGTTTCAGCGGTTTCGAGCGTGCGCGAGATGGCGTTGCGCCGGCGTAGGATCGATTGCGCCAGCGCGAAGTCTTTGTCCGACTGGGTGCCGCCCATCGTGCGCCGCCAAAAGGCGCGTTCGTCCTCATCGCCCGCATCGCGCGCGAACACCACAGGCAGCGTGACTTTGCCTTCCCGGAAATCGTCACCGGCATTCTTGCCCATGGCCCCCGATTGCCCGCCATAATCGAGCGCATCGTCCACCAGCTGAAACGCAAGACCTAGATTGCGCCCGTAGGCATCAAGCGCATCCGCTTCCGCCCCAGACCGTCCCGCAACCACCGCCCCGACCCGCGCGGCCGCTGCAAAAAGGGCAGCGGTCTTGGCCCCGATAATGTCCATGTAGCGCTCGCGCGTGGTGTCAGCGTCATTGGCCGCCGCAAGCTGCATCACTTCGCCCTCGGCGATCACGCTGGACGCTTGGGCTAGAATATCGAGCACCCGCAGGTCGCCGGCCTCCACCATCAGATTGAAAGACCGCGCAAACAAGAAGTCGCCCACCAGCACGCTAGCGGCATTGCCCCAAACCCGATTGGCAGAGGCCTTGCCCCGCCGCAACCCGCTCTCGTCCACCACATCATCGTGTAGCAGCGTTGCGGTGTGAATGAACTCCACTGCCGCTGCCAGCTTGCGCGGCGCATCGCCACCACCGCCCAAAAGCCGCGCGCTGGCCAGCGTGATCATTGGCCTGATCCGCTTGCCGCCGGCGTCGATCAAATAGGTGGCAAGGTTCGGGATCATCCCCACGGGGCTCGCCATCCGATCGTGAATGATCGCATCGACTGCATGCATGTCCTCAGCCACCAACGCCGCGAGGGCGTCGATCGGCGTATCATCCTGTCGCATAGCTGCATCGCTATTTGCGGCCGGTCCCAAGCTGCGCCCCTTGTTTACGTGTCTCACCTGGCGGACGATGGGTGTCACCCCCCCTTGGGTCAAGCTATGGCCATGCTATCAGGACCAAGCGTCGCACCCTGTCGCGCCATTTTCGGCCCGACGAAGTGTCTTACCAGCGGATACCGGAACAGGCCATGCATGAACTGTTACGATCAAATGACCTCGTCCTGCTCAGCTTCCTGCAATCGGCCCTCGAAGGTGAGGGGCTAAACCCAATCCTCTTGGACCATGGCATGAGCACGTTGGACGGCGGTGTCATTGCCATCCCGCGCCGGCTGATGGTTCCTGGAGACGAAGCCGGCCGCGCCAAAGCAATCATGGCCGAGCTGTCCAAGGAATATGGCCCCCTGTGAGCCAACCAGCCACCACCGAAGACCGGTTCTTGGGGGGCAGCGTGATCCTGCGTCAGCCAACCAACGGCTTCCGCGCGGGTATGGATAGCATTCTATTGGCCGCGGCGGTTACGGCCGGTCCTGGCGCGCGGCTCCTTGAAATTGGCTGTGGTGCCGGCGCGGCGCTGCTCGCGGTCGCTACACTAAATCCGCATATCGAATGCGTGGGGGTAGAGGCGCACGAAGAAGGCGCAGCCCTGGCCAAAACCAACGTGGCCCTCAACGCCCTAGAAGACCGCGTGACCATCCTGCACGCCGATCCTCTGGCAGATCCAAGCCTTGATCTAGGCCCGTCGTTTGATGGCGCGTTCTGCAATCCCCCCTTCAATGCGAAGGGGCGCACACCAGACCCAGAGCGCGCGCATGCCCACCTCACGCCCCACACAGTGCAAGCGTGGGTCAACGCCTTTGCCAATCGCTTGAAGGGCGGCGCGCCGTTGGTGATGATCCACCGCGCTGAAGCCCTGCACGATGTGCTTACGGCCTGTCAGGGACGGTTGGGCGGGGTTCAGGTGCGCCCGATCCAACCCTTTGCCGATCAGCCGGCCCACCGTATTTTGGTGCGGGCCACAAAAGGCTCCCGCGCCGCGCTTCGCCTCTTGCCAGCCCTTGTGTTGCACGAAGCGCACGCCAAGCACACCCATCAAGCAGACGCGATCCTGCGCGGCGCAGCCGGCCTTTCGTGGCTGTGATCAGCCTTCGCTGCTCGGTTCGGTGATGTCTTCGAAAAACGGCTCCACAGGCCCCTTCAACATCAGGGTCAGCGGATTGCCTTTGCGGTCCATGGTCTTGCCCGCCTGCACGCGGATCCAACCTTCTGAGACGCAATACTCTTCGACGTTGGTTTTGATGTCGCCGCGAAAGCGAATGCCTATCCCGCGCGCCAACAGGTCTTCGTTGTAGTACGGGCTCTTCGGATTGACCGACAGTCGGTCAGGGGGTGTGTTGCTCATGGACCGCGCCATAGCGGATTTCTAAGACCTGGCCAAGGGAGTCGCTGGACACGACGGGTTCGACCCTGCAAAGTGACCGCATGACCGATGTGAAGTCATTCATTCTCGCAGCCTTCGCCGCCGTTTCGCTTAGTGCCTGCGCCATTGGTCCACAGGTTGGGGCGGCCCCAGAGGCGGTTGCCGCGCAGCCAGCGCCGACGCAGCAATACGTCCTCATCGGTGATCCGTTCCCGCCCCCGGTGCTGCCGCCGATAACCGCCGCGGGCTCCATCACCCTGTTTGAGGGCGGCTGCTACTACTATTCCAGCTGTGAGACGTTCGAGGTCACCCTGCGGCCGGACGGTTCCTACACGGTTTCGGGCCAGAACGGTGCGTCCGGACGCGATGGCCAGCTCGCTCCCGAAGTGTTCGCCGCCACCGAGTCCTTTTTGTCCGACAGCGGCATCGGCGTGATGCCGGAGTGGATGGACGGCTCAGGCCGGTCCGCATGGACGCGGGACAACCCGGAGTATCCGTGCGTAAACCACGCGCCCGGCGTGGTGATCACCCGCCGCCCAGGCGACGGCTCCGAACGCCGGGTCCATTGGGACCAGGGCTGCC
Source organism: Caulobacterales bacterium (assembly GCA_049314555.1). GTDB lineage: Bacteria > Pseudomonadota > Alphaproteobacteria > Caulobacterales > Aquidulcibacteraceae > REEB509. Next base: position 1,162 of record JBMOEW010000040.1, on the reverse strand, counting down.
GCTCCGCGGCGATGAGCGCGTTCACCACGCGGCTGCGGGAAATTATGCGCGTCAGCGATATGCTCAGACCCCCGCCGGGGTGACGCGCGGGCACCTGCTTGCTAAGCCGTGACTGCAAGCGGGGCCAGAGTGTGGGGGCAGTATGGCGCACTGGTTCATTTCTCATTCCACCAAGGACGGCGCCAAGGAAGCGCAGGCCCTGGCGGCGGCGCTTGAGGCCCGCGGCGAGCGCTGCTGGATCGCCCCGCGCGATGTAGAGGCGGGCGCGCCCTATCCGGGCCAGATCAAGCGCGCCGTGGAAGGGGCCAAGGGCCTGGTCGTGCTGGTCACAGCCAGCGCCAACGACAGCACCGATGTGCTGCAGGAAGTGCAGCTGGCCAATCAGGCGCGGGTCAAGATCACCCCGGTGATTGTCCGCAACGCCAAGCCAAGCGACGATTTGCAGTACTATGTGGGCGTGCGCCACCAGGTGCGCTGGTCCACTGCGCAGGCCGTAGCGGATGCGGTGGCGGGCGCTAGACCGGTGTCGGCCGATGCGTCGCCACCGGGCAAGCAATCCACCTCCGAAAAGACTCCAACGCCTAAAGGCACGCCAAATTGGCTTGTGCCAGGCGGCATCGCTGGTACCGTGGCGGTGGCGCTGATCATGTGGTCGCCTTGGAAGGGCCAAACCCCAGAGGACCTGATAATAGAAGAGGCCGGCATTGAGGCGGCAGCAACGAAGACTAGTGCGGCCGCTCCTGACCCCACTACACCGTCGAGGGATGGCCCGCCCACAGCGTCCATTCCCCAACCGCAAACACAAGCAACGCCGACACCAGCCCGCTCTCTAGTGGATCGACCGCAACCTCCGACTGCCTGCCCGCTCCGCCAGTTTGTGATCTACTTTGAGTGGGACAGGTCGAATTTGAACGCTTCAGCGCTGGCAACAATCGATACGGCACTGGAACAAACGCGCTCTTGCACTATCGCAGGCGTGCAAATCGATGGTCACAGCGATACCGAACCAGGGCCCGGATACGCGGTCCCCTTAAGCGACCGCAGAGCGAATACTGTGCGTGAAGCGCTGATCGCCCGCGGCGTTTCAGATGCGCTCATCAGCACGCGGGCGTTCGGTGAATCAGACTTGGCCGTCCAGACGCCAGATGGCGTGCGCGAACCA